>JAFZLL010000044.1 GCA_017551505.1 Eubacteriaceae bacterium | reverse complement strand
TACGAGGATAGCTCCGTCCATCTGGGCGGCTCCGGTGATCATGTTCTTGATGTAGTCGGCGTGTCCCGGGCAGTCAACGTGAGCATAGTGTCTGTTCGGGGTCTCATATTCGATGTGAGCGGAGTTGATCGTTATTCCTCTTGCTCTTTCCTCAGGAGCCTTGTCGATATTCTCGAAGGCAACATACTCGCCCAGTCCCAGTCTATCATGAAGGGTCTTGGTGATAGCGGCGGTAAGAGTGGTCTTGCCGTGGTCAACGTGTCCGATAGTCCCGATGTTTACGTGGGGCTTAGTTCTCTCAAAATGCTGTTTAGCCATTTTTTTTCTCCTTGTTTATTTTTATATGGTAATTTATTTTGTCCTTTTACCAAGCAGTCTGTCCGCAATATTCTGGGGGACCCTCTCATAATGAGAAAACTGCATAGTATGCGTTCCCCTTCCCTGCGTGCGGCCGCGCAGTGCTGTGGTGTATTCAAACATCTCGGCTAACGGGACTGTGCCTGTGAGCACCTGTGCCCCGTTCCTGACCTCGATGCCGTCGATTTTTCCGCGTCTCTGCAAGAAGTCGCCCTGCACGCTTCCGAAGTATTCTTCGGGTACGATTATCTCTATCTTGAAGATAGGCTCCATCAGTACGGGACCTGCCTTCATCAGCGCTTCCCTCATGCCCATGGCTCCGGCTGTTTTGAAGCTCATCTCCGAGGAGTCCACTTCATGGGTAGTGCCGTCGATGAGAGTGACTTTTACATCCAGTGTCGGATAACCTGCCAGGACACCGGATTCAAGAGCTTCCTGCATGCCTTGGTTCGCAGCCTCGGCGAATTCCTTGGGGATATTTCCTCCGACCACTTTGTTCTCAAAGGAATATCCCGCCCCGGGATCATTGGGTTCAACGTCGAAAATGATGTGGGCGTACTGTCCTTTGCCGCCGGTCTGCTTGACATAGCGGTATTCTTCGTGCGCAAGCTCGGTGATGGACTCCTTGTAAGCCACCTGCGGGCGGCCAACGTTGGCTTCCACTTTGAACTCCCTCAGCATCCTGTCAACGATGATCTCCAGGTGAAGCTCGCCCATTCCCGAGATGATCGTCTGTCCCGTCTCCTCGTCGGTTTTGAACTTGAATGTCGGATCCTCATCGGACAGCTTCAGGAGAGCGGCGATCATCTTCTCCTCTCCGGCCTTGGTCTTTGCTTCGATAGCAACCGATATGACCGGCTCGGCGAAGACCATGCTTTCCAGCACTATGGGCTTGTTCTCAGCGCAGAGGGTGTCTCCTGTGGAGACCTCCTTCAATCCGACCAGCCCTACTATGTCGCCTGTCCTGACTTCGTCAAGATCCGACCTGTCGTTGGCATGCATCCTCAATATACGGGAAACTCTCTCCCTTTTGCCCTTGCCTGGGTTGTATACATAGCTCCCCTTTTTCAGTGTTCCCGCATATACTCTCGTATAAGCCAGCTTTCCGAAGTTAGGATCCTGCTGGATCTTGAATGCGAGAGCTGTGAACGGTTCACTGTCCGAAGGCTCGCGGGTCACTGTCTCGCCTGTCTTTGGGACAGTGCCTTCCACATGCCGCACGTCCAATGGGCTCGGCAGATAATCGCAGACGGCATCCAGAACTTTCTGAACGCCTTTGTTCCTGAAGGAAGAGCCGCACACCACCGGGATCAGGTCGCCTTTCAGGCAGGCGGCTCTGATGGCCCTTTTCAGCTCTCCTTCCTCGGGGTCTACTCCCGAGAGGTATTTTTCCATCACGTTCTCGTCGTAATCGGAGACCGCTTCCAGCATCTGGTCATGGTACTGGGTGCAGATATCCTTCATGTCATCAGGTATATCGCGTACCTCCACATCCACGCCTTTTTCATCGACATAGTAGTATGCCTTCATTTCGATCAGGTCTACAAGACCTGCGAAATCGGATTCCTTACCTATCGGCAGCTGGAGCGGCAGAGGATTAGCTCCGAGGCGCTCGCTGATCATCGTGACGACGCGGTAAAAATCAGCGCCCATGATGTCCATCTTGTTAACATAAGCGATCCTTGGCACGTGATATGTGTCCGCCTGTCTCCAGACCGTCTCGCTTTGGGGCTCAACACCCCCTTTGGCACAGAAAACCGCTACAGCTCCATCCAGAACGCGCAGGCTCCTTTCGACCTCCACCGTGAAATCCACATGTCCCGGGGTATCGATGATATTAATCGTGTAATCGATATCATTGTGATTCCAATGGGTCGTGGTAGCGGCAGACACGATCGTGATGCCTCTTTCGCGCTCCTCTTCCATCCAGTCCATCTGGGTGGCGCCGTCATCGATGTTCATCGCCTTGTGTATCCTTCCGGTATAGAAAAGAATACGCTCGGTGGTGGTGGTCTTACCTGCGTCGATGTGCGCCATTATTCCGATGTTCCTTAGATTAGTGAGCTCCTCGGTCCTCTCGTCCATTGATTGTTACCACTTATAATGCGCAAAAGCCTTGTTGGCCTCTGCCATTCTGTGCGCGTCTTCCTTTCTCTTGACGGTATTGCCTGTGTTATTCATGGCATCCATCAATTCGCCCGCCAGTCTCTGTGTCATCGTTCTCTCACTGCGGTTCCTGGCGAAGTTCACGAGCCAGCGCAGTCCTAGGGTCTGACGCCTTGCGGGGGATACTTCCAGAGGAACCTGATATGTGGATCCTCCGACTCTCCTGGCCTTGACCTCCAGAACGGGCATCACATTGTTCATCGCTTCGGAGAAGGCTTCCAGCGGATCTTTCCCTGTTTTCTCCGAGATGATGTCAAATGCGCCGTAAACTATCTTCTGTGCGGTTCCCTTGTTGCCGTCCAGCATGATGTTGTTTATCAGCTTGGCGACGACTGTACTGCCATAAATCGGATCCGGCAGTACTTCCCTTTTGGGGACCGATCCTTTTCTCGGCACTTTGCTTCCCTCCTGTTTATAGTATTCATTCGTGGGTACTCGACAGGTCTTCTCCTGCCGTCTGTGCTTTTATATATCAAAAGTGATAATATAAACTCACAAATTTTCTTATTTCGCCTTGGGTCTCTTGGCTCCGTACTTGCTTCTTGCCTTCAGCCTGTTCGCAACTCCGGTAGCGTCCAGTTTTCCGCGGATGACTTTGTAACGGACACCGGGCAGATCCCTGACCCTTCCGCCTTTGATCATCACAACGCTGTGTTCCTGAAGGTTGTGTCCGATACCGGGAATGTAGGCCGTGACCTCGATACCGCTGGTGAGCCTGACCCTGCATATCTTTCTCATGGCGGAGTTCGGCTTCTTGGGGGTAGCTGTCCTGACGACAGTGCATACGCCCCTCTTCTGGGGATTGTGGTTCAGAGCCGGTGTTTTGGTCTTGGAGACCATATCGTGTCTTCCCTTGCGGATGATCTGATTTATAGTCGGCATGCTGTCCTCCTTTCCGTCTTATTTAGGCGCATAAAAATAAGCGCCTGATTCAGACGCTTCATTTTAACATCGCACCTACTGTCTTGTCAATTAAAAATGTCGCCTAATTTCCCGGGAAATGCCACAATATACGGTTCGATTACAACGCAAGTCTTGCTATCCACACACTGGCGTCTTTAGCCGCATACCTTACAAGGTCGCCTAATGAGAGCTTCGAGAAGCCTGCGCTGCCGAAGGGATCCTGCCATTTTTCCCTGGCTTCGTTAAGCATCGCTTCATCAGCGTCTGCCGATGCATAATAGTATTCACCCTTGGCACCGATAGGAGGGCGTTTTTTCGTCAGGGCTTCCGAAAGCCTTTCGACCGCAGAGACGAGCATTCCATCGGGAATTATCTCTCGGCGGGTCTTCTCGAAAAACCTGCCGTACAGCCCCGAGATGACGTCCAGGTCTGCGGCGGGAATACCGTTCAGGACCCTGCTTACCTCGTCAGGGCGGCTGAAAGTGACGTCAGCAGTAACGCAGGTGTAATCCGATGGTACATTCTCCTCTTTCCTGCCGTCCTTTAAGCTCAGGCTCGCAAGGTATGGATAGATCTGTCTTCTCACCTCAAAGTAAACGTATATACCGCAGATATATGCCGTAGCGGCCTTCTTTTCAGCCATAGGTAGCTTTCCGGCATAATCTGAAGCGAATGACAAAAAATCCGGAAGAGCGGAGGAAGCCGAACTTACCAATGAAGCGATCCATTTATCCTTATCACGTGCATACACATCGTAGAAACCGAAAATGTCAGGACCTACGGCTCCAAGCGCAAACAGGCCGCTGTGCTCCTCGCAGTTCTTCCTGGTATCATCATCTTTGATAAATGTGGCAGCTTTGGCTGCGCATTCATAATTGATACATACGGTTGGCATCGTAAACCTCGCACAGTGATATAGTGATATATTATAACACAAAGGATTCTTTTTCTGCAGCAGATGACATGGGTTCTGTTATAATGAGTCTAAAGGAGGCATCCATGATTCTGCACATCGGCGGAGGCAGGCTGAAAGGCTGGGTACGCCCTGAAGTGACCGGAGACCCTGAAAAGGACGAGGTGATATGCGCCCTCTGGCTCTCTCTGTCCATCTATAACCCTGACCTGATAGTAACGGATATAACGGAGAGATCCCACTGGTGTGCCCGCTTTATATCCCTGGCGGAGGAGGCGGGTCTTTCCTGCATAACCCGGCTAAAGGGAATCGCGCTTACCGGAAGGGTAAAGAGCGTTGCCGCCGATATGTCGGATATGCCGCATCTGATGCCGATCTTCACTGCGCTCTGTGCGCGCAGCACTGATGCCTGCTGCATATCAATGGAAAAACCCGGCAATAATTCCCGGGAAATATTCAGGCTCACATGCCAGATGGCTCAGGACGCCGGTGCTGACTGCGCGGCACTTTATGACAGGTTGATGATAAAAGGACTGGCCGGCGGGAAAAAGCTCCCCGGAGGCATCATCGACACAGGAGGCGACTGGCGCATAGCGGCAGCATCCCTGCCTCTGGCCTATATCAGCGCCGATACGATCTCTGTTTCCCACGCACAGGCCATGGACGAAGCCTTCCCCGGTTTCTGGCAGCATTTTGCCGACCACGGGGGCAATACGGACATCGCAAAAACGACTGAATGACAATGCTTTCCGCAATGAAAAAGTCTCAGATGTCTATTCGGATTCCGTTATGTAAATAATCCTGCTTTTCTATATTCTGCTGTCTGTCTTTATGCGCTGTTTTACAGCGCGGTTTTTTCTTTTTCAATTTCAAAGATCTCTTTCAGAAGCAGCGGAACAATATCGTCCCTGTTTACGGTCTTGTATATCTCGCCTTTTCTGAAGATCACACCGCGGCTGCCCGTGCACGCCACTCCTATATCGGCTTGTCTGCTCTCACCCGGCCCATTTACCACACAGCCCATCACAGCTACGGTCATCGGAGTTGTGATATCCTTCGTCTCCTCTTTTATGGTATGCACCATGGAAAGGGTATCTGCATCCGTGCGGGCGCAAGTCGGGCAGGAGATGACCCGGACGCCTTCGTGCCTTAAGCCGCATGCCCTCAGTATCTCCCTGCCGATACGCACTTCATTCACAGGGTCGCCTGTGAGAGAGACTCTTATCGTGTCCCCAATGCCTTCCATCAGCATCGACCCTATCCCGACAGCCGAGTAGATCATGCCTTCTTCATCAGCGCCGGCTTCGGTGATGCCGATATGAAGCGGGTTGTCATAACGGGCGGAAAATATACGGTTGGATTCTACGGTCATCGGAACGTCTGTTGCCTTTATGCTTACGGCGACATCGGTAAGCCCGTATTTTTCAAAAGTCCTTACGCTCTTCGCTGCGCTTTCAGCCAGGCCCTCTGCTGTTACTTTCCCTCCATATCTGGCCAGGATCTCTTTTTCCACGCTGCCGCTGTTTACTCCGATTCGCGCAGGAATGCAGTGATATATCAGGGACTCGCAGACCTTCCTAATGTTATCATCACTCCCGATGTTTCCGGGATTTATACGCACTTTTGCGGCTCCCGCTTCAGCTGAAGCGATCGCCAGACGGTAGTTGAAGTGTATGTCCGCCACAAAAGGCACCTTCATTTTGGGGATGATCTCCTTCAGAGCCGCAGCCGCAGCCTGATCCGGCACAGCACCGCGTATGATCTCGCATCCGGCATTTTCCAGATCGCTGATCTGTCTGAGGACATTTTCGGTGTCAGTCAGAGGGACTGTCAGCATAGACTGCACGGTGATGGGATTTCCCCCTCCTATTTTTACTCCGCCGACATCTATCGTTCTGGTTTTCATTTCCTTAGATTTATTATATCCCTGAAGGCGATCACAAGGCCGAAGGCCATCAGGATGATGAATCCGACGGTATGTATTATGCCTTCTGTTTTGCGGTCTATATGCTTTTTGAAGATCAGTTCATATAATGCGAAGAGAGCGCGGCTGCCGTCAAGGGCAGGAACGGGCAGCAGGTTAAAGAAGCCCAAGGATACCGCGATGGACGCGGCGATGGAGAGGATATAGGTGATACCGTAATTCATATACTCCCCTATGACCGCGGCTGCCCCTATCGGTCCGGAGAACACCTCCAGGCCGGCTTTCCCGGAGAACAGCTGGCCGAAGACCTGGCAGATGAGTACGATATAAGTGCCTACCATTGAGATTCCCAGTCGCAGCGCCTTAAATACATTCGTCTTGATCACTGGAGTGATGCCTATGAGATAGGCATCATCCTCGGGACTGTATTCCGGGACTATATCGTAGGATTTTTCCGTTCCGTCAGCTTTTCTGACCACGACGGTCACTTCCCCTCCCCCGCCGTCTCTCACAAGAGCGGTTATGTCATCCCATTCACTGATCACCGAAGAGTTGATGGAGATGATGGTGTCACCTGCTTCCAGACCGGCCATTGCCGCGGGAGATCCGGGAGATACCTTTGCAAGGGTCGTGGTCGGATCCGTACCGGTCATGCAGTAGACCGCGAAAAACAGCACCGCTGCGGTGATCAGATTCATAGCCGCCCCGGAAAGCAGGATTATTATGCGCTTCAATGGGGAAGCGGAGTACAGGGATCCCTGCGAGTCATCGTTCTCATCCTCGCCTTTCATCTTGCAGAATCCGCCGATCGGCAGCGCTCTGAGAGAGAAATCAGTGCCATTTATCTTCTTCTGGGCGATCAGCGGACCCATACCCGCGGAGAATTCCTCTACAGTCACTCCGCATTTTTTGGCGGCGATAAAATGGCCCAGCTCATGAGTCATTATCAGAAAACCGAAAATCAGGAGTGAGACCAGTATCGTTAACACCGTATTCATATATACCTCTTGTATATGATTTACTTATAATCCCATAAATATGTCGGCATAGACATACGCCGCGGCAAATGCGAACAGATAGGAATCGAACCTGTCCAGAAAACCGCCGTGGCCAGGGAAAACAGTCCCGTAATCCTTTACGCCGTATTTGCGTTTGACGATTGAGGCCGCCAGATCCCCAAACTGCCCGATGATGCCGAAAATGATCCCACCGGCAAAATAGAACAGCATCTTATTGGGGATATCGGCCTGACCGGCGAAAAAGTAGCTGGCTGCGAAGACGATATAGCCTCCGAAGAAGCCGCCGACCGCACCTTCTACCGTCTTATGCGGGCTGATCGGAGTGAGTTTGTGCTTTCCGAAAGCGCTTCCGACTAAATATGCCGCATTATCGCAGGACGCGCATGAGAGCGCTGCCGGGATGATCACGTAGTAGCCTTGTTCATGGAGCACGAGACGTATGCCCAGCGCCATGAACAGCCCTGTGTACGTAAGCCCCCATACCATGATCGCGCACCTGTCGGCGTGTGGCTCCCTTACCATCATCTCGGCCGAAAAGAGGATCAGCACAGCGGCTATGTATACGTCGAAGAGATAACGCGGGGCGAAATATGCAACTGCGAGAACGGCAAGATCCGCAAGTATAAGTGCAGAGTTTTTTACAGGATTTTTATCCTCGGTCAATAACCTGCTGTGCTCATACGCACCTCCCAGAGAGAATACCGCTAGAAGTACAGCCAGCGCTGTCTTTCCCAAAAGCAATGCCCCAACGATTATGGCGATGAGCCAGGACGCAGTAATTATTCTCTGCTTCATTATTTAAGCCCCCCGTATCTTCTCTGTCTTTCCGAGTACCACTTTACAGCTTCTTCCAGATCATCCTCCGTAATATCCGGCCAAAGCTTATCGGTAAAATACAGCTCACTGTATGCCCCCTGCCAGATGAGGAAGTTGGAAATGCGCTTTTCGGCGCCGGTACGTATTATCATATCCGGATCCGGGCAGTCTGCGGCATATAGTTCAGCCGATATATCATCTTCGGTCAGTTCTTCAGGGTCTATCTCCCCCTGCACGGCTTTTGCGGCCAGAGCCTTCACTGCCCGAAGGATATCAGCACGTCCTCCGTAATTGCATGCGATATTGAGAGTGAGGGAATCATTTTTCTCAGTGGTCTTCTCCGAATAATAGATCGCCTCCCTGCACTCCTGCGGAAGGACGGAAGTATCACCGATGAAACGCACCCTGACACCGTTCGCGTTCAGCTCCGGAGTCTCGCTGTACAGGTATTCCCGCAGGATGCCCATGATGATGCCGACTTCGTTTGCGGGACGCTTCCAGTTTTCGGTGGAAAAGGCGAAGACTGTCAGGCAGCTTATGCCCCTGTTGCGGCAGAACTCAACAGCACGCCTCACCGGCTTCATGCCTTCCCTGTGCCCGTAGCCGCGCGCAAGGCCCTGTTTTTTCGCCCAGCGCCCGTTGCCGTCCATGATTATGGCTATATGCCCGGGTATTCTTACTTCTTCCATATCATATCCTGTACACAGCGAGGACGCTGGGTACACTTCCCAGTTTATTAACGAGCGACTGTACCTGAGAGACAGATGATATGACGATCTCGATATTCATCCTGATCTCATCCTCCCCTGAGGCGGCAGTCCTGAAAGACGAAATATTGATGCCCTCGTTTCCGATGATCGTCGAAACATCGGCGATAAGGCCCTTCCTGTCGAGACAGCGGATCATGAGGTTGGCTGTAAAGCTGTCGGACTGTACGTTCTCGGTTATCCAGTTGACCGCGATGATCCTGTCCGGCTCGTTGGTATTCGCGATATTCACGCAGTCCGCCCGGTGCACGGTGATGCCCCTTCCCCTGGTCGTAAAACCGACGATCTGGTCTCCGGGAACGGGCTTGCAGCAATTGGCGAAGGTGACTTCAAGATCGGAATGCCCTTGGACATGCACGGATGCGCCTTTTCCCTTCGTAGGGGCCTTCACGAGCGCGGGCCTGTCCGATTCCTCGGCGAAATCGTGGGTGAAGTTAGCCTTTATCCGCTGGATCACGTATCCCGCCTTGACACCTCCGTAGCCTATCGTGGCGTACAGATCATCCCAGCTTGCGACATTGAAACGGGATCTGATGAAGTCCTCGTATCTGAGCTTCATATCCTCGGTGATCTCGGTCTTGAGATGTTTGCATTCCCGTTTGAAAAGCTCGCGGCCTTTCAGTATGTTCTCTTCCTTATCCGCCTTGCGGAAAAAGGCACGTATCTTATTCCTTGCCTGAGGGGAGACCACCACGTTCAGCCAGTCACGGCTTGGTCCTTTTGAGGAGGTATTCGTAAGGATCTCCACCCTGTCTCCGTTCTGCAGCTTGTAGGTCAAAGGCACGATCTTACCGTTCACCTTGGATCCGACGCAGCTGTTCCCCACATCAGTATGTATTCGATACGCAAAATCGATCGGTGTGGCCCCGGCAGGCAGTTCGATGAGCTTTCCCTTCGGGGTGAAGATAAAGACTTCGTCGTCATACAGGTCTGTCTTTACGCTCTCCACGAAGTCCCCGCTGTCCTCGCTGTCCTGTTCGAGCTCCTTGATCTCGTTCATCAGGCCGTTGAGTTTTTCGGACAGGCCGTCAGGACCGGCTTTACCTTCCTTATACCTCCAGTGCGCAGCGACACCGTATTCAGCGATCATATGCATCTCTACGGTACGTATCTGTATCTCGAAAGGCTTCCCGCCCGGTCCCATTACCGTGGTATGCAGGCTCTGGTACATATTGGCTTTGGGCATGGCTATATAGTCCTTTATGCGCCCGGGGATCGGCTTCCACAAAGTGTGCGCCCAGCCCAGGGTGGCGTAGCAGTCGTCGATCTTGTTTACGATGACGCGTATCGCCATAAGGTCGTATATCTCATCAATGCCTTTACCGCTCTCCATCTTCTGATAGATGCTGTAGTAATGCTTCGGACGTCCGGAGATTTCGTGCTGTATATTCTCGCTTGTCAGTTTTTCGGAAAGAATCTCAATAACTCCGCGGATATACTCTTCACGCTCTTCCCTTTCACTGGCCACAAGCTCGACAACTTCAGCATAGCTTTCAGGTTCCAGGAATTTAAATGCCAGATCCTCCAGCTCCCATTTGATGCGGTAAATACCCAGGCGGGAAGAGATAGGGGCATAAATATCCAGAGTCTCCCTGGATTTTTTGATCTGCTTTTCCCTGGTCATCGCAGCCAGTGTCCTCATATTGTGCAGCCTGTCCGCAAGCTTTACGATGATGACCCTCACGTCATTGGCCATGGCAACGAACATCTTGCGGAAAGTCTCGATCTGCTCCTCGTCCTCGCCGGAGACTTTGATCCTGTTGATCTTGGTCACCCCGTCCACAAGGGAAGCAATCTCATCGGAAAAGCCTTCCCGTATATCGTCCAGCGAGATGGATGTATCCTCGACAACGTCGTGCAGGAGCCCTGCCGAGACTGTCGTTTCGTCCAGCTGAAGGTTTGAGAGTATCCTTGCTATTTCAATGGGATGGTTTATAAAATCCTCACCGGAAAGGCGCTTCTGCCCGTCGTGAGCCTCCTTCGCGAAGAGATAGGCTTTTTGTATAACGGAGCAGTCCGTGTCGGGATGGTACATTTTAACGGTATCGATGATTTCGTCTATCTTCTTTTTCTCTTCCAGCGCTTCACAGTCCATCTCTTCGTCTCCTTCCGTAAGTATTTATAATATAAAATTATACATCACGCCATGCGTTTTTTCAACACCGGAAAAAGCAGGCTGAAAACAGCTTGAATGCCCGATTCAGAAACCCGTATCGATCAGGTTGTGTGAGTTTGGGACTCTCTAAGCATAGGGCAGGCATATGCCTAAAGGATGCAAAAATCCCGCCGTTACAGGCGGGATTCAATGACTCAAGCTGTTTTTTCCCTTTTCCCTTCCCTTTCTCGCTCTGGAGATCACCTGCTTTAAGGCTTCGTCCTTGGGAATACCTGCAAGCCTCAGCTTATGGGCATACGACAGGAGCTCCGAAAAATCTTCCCCCGGCTGCACGCCCGCATCGATAAGGTCCCTGCCCATCACGTACGGTCGAGCCATGTATTCCCTATATATCTCCAACCGCTCGAAAAGGAAGTCCTCGTAAGAAACATACATCCCTTCGGAGATCTTACCGAGGCTGTCGGCGGTGGCTAGATAAATGAGCGCCTCCGGATCAACAGATTCGTCAAACATCCTGTTTGTCGTTTTTACGGCAGACCTGTCTGCGGCTACAGTGTTCGGTTTCATATGGTATCTTGTCAGGTTCAGTACATAATTCCTGAGTTCCTTTTCGCCGGTCAGCCTGTCCATGAAAACGGCGGCGATCCTAACGCTCTCTTCCTCGTGGCCGTAGGCATGAACAGCACCGCCTGTCTCTGTGGTCGAGACCGCTTTCCCGAAATCATGCGTCAGCGCGGCAAGCATAAAACCGAACGGGTTTGATACGCTCCCTGAGTATTTCGCCGCTTCATCGATCACCATCATCGTATGAGTCCAGACATCGCCTTCCGCATGGAACCTGGGATCCTGTCTGACGCCTATGAGCGCTTCGGCTTCCGTAAACCACGGGAAAAGTGCTCCGCACTGTCTGAGTATTTCGAAAAAGACCGAAGGTCTGTGTGAGGCAAGCATTGCTTTCTTCAGCTCCCCTTCGACCCTCTCTCTGGACAAAGCCGCCAGATCCATTCCGCGGCAGATCTCTACAGTCTCATCATCCAGCCTGAAACCGAAACGCGCAGCGAACTGCGCTCCTCTGAGCACTCGCAGCGGATCTTCTGCGAATGTGTCGGCGCTCACAGCCCTCAGTATCCCAGATCGCAGATCCTCGATACCACCGAAATGGTCGATGATCTCGCCGGTCAGAATATCCATCATAAGTGCGTTGATCGTGAAATCCCTCCGGCGGGCAGCCGAAAGCGTTCCGGCGAAGGGATCCACCTCGACCGAGAAATCCCTGTGTCCTTCCCCTTCCTTCTTTTCCCTCCTGGGCAGGGCGATATCCACTTCATAGCCTTTGATGCCGTAGATACCGAAAAAAGCTCCGATATTCAGGCGCTGTCCCAGAGTGTCGAGGATCGCCTCCAGCTTCTGAGGCGTGATCCCGTGCACCTCTATATCTATATCCTTTACGGGAACGCCTCTTAGATGGTCTCTGACACAGCCTCCGACATAAAAAGCCCTTCCGCCTTCCTTTTCCGCGAGTGAGGCGATCTTCCCGGCCAGACAGGTGTTTTCGTTGTCGATGGATCCTATCATCTCTTTAATCCCTATACAAAACGAGCGTCCGGTGAAACGGACGTTCGTTGATTTTCAGGTGGCGCCCTTGAGAGGAGTCGAACCTCCGACACATGGTTTAGGAAACCACTGCTCTATCCACTGAGCTACAAGGGCACAACGTTCACTATATCATTAAAGGCGGCGTTTATCAAGCCTCATTCCAAAATCAGTACGTATTTCAGATCCGTTTCGAAGAAAATATCACGGTATATCTTGCCGCCCGCACCTCTCTCACTGGAAAGGATCGCTCCTTCGAGGTATTTCTCATTCTTTTTCAGTATGGCAAGATTGTTGACCGTATAGACTTTATCTACATAGCTTCCGCTCCTCTCAAGAAATCCCACGTTCTCGGGATGTTTGATCGAAAGCTGCTCCCTGCGGGTCTTTTCAACGATCTTTCCAACGCCGTCGGCGATGATACCGCGCACTTTAGTCTCATCCACAGGTTCATAGATATAGCGTTCCGTCTCCTCTGCAAAAGAGGCATATATCTGATTGGCGAATTCCTCGGTATAATCGAAATCGCTCTCGTAATCCTCTTCCCATACGAACTGTTTCATCCATCCGGCGCAGAATGCCTGCGGAGCGTTTTCGAAACTCTTTTTGGAAAGGAGGTAGATATTGACTCCGGCACCGTACTCGCTCTCATCGAAAAAAGTGAGGCGGCGCACCAACTTGTCCTTCCAGCCGCTGAGATATCTCAGGCAGGTCTCTTTGTCTGACAGAGTCAGGGCGAATTCTTTTGACAACATGGCATTCTCCTTTAGAAAAATCTACCGCGCTTTGCAGCGCGGCATGTTTTGTTATCTTTACGCTTACCTCAGGCTATCGCTTCGTTAAGGCCCTTCATCAGTTCGTCCACGTCGATCTCGTGTGCCAAAGCACCTTCCTCTATGGTCTCAAAATCAGCGACCTCGCAGAAGATGCATCCCATACCGAAATTGATGAATACGGGTATCGTCTCGGGCCACTTCTGAACGGTTTCAGCAAGCAACATGTCCTTTGTTATGGTCATTGCATTTACCTCCATAATAAATCCTGCACAGTATTGTATCGCATGACTTTCCGATATGCAACATACGAGTTATTTATTTGCCGCTTTCTCTATCTGTTGGTTGAAACGGTGCAGTTTCTCGTAATCGTCTGTATTCGTAATGGAATCGAATTCCTTCAGTGCCTCCTTCTGGCGCATATTCAGTTTCTTCGGGACTTCGGCGATTATGGTAACGAACTGATCCCCTCTGCCGCGGTTCAGAACGCCGTTCTGCTTGATACCCTTGCCTCCCAGCTTGAAAACCGTACCTGACTGCGTGCCTTCAGGCACCTTGAGTTTAACGAAGCCGTCTATGGTGGGAACCCTGACCTCGCAGCCGAGAGCCGCGGAGACCATCGATATCGGCATATCCAGATAGATGTCGCTGCCGTCTCTCCTGAAATACTCATGAGGCTTTACGTTGATCACGATAAATACGTCTCCTTTGCCTCCAGAGTTGGCTCCTGTATTTCCCTCACCGCGGAGCGTAAGGATATTCCCCGTATCCACTCCCGCAGGGATATTCACGGTTATCGTGCGGGTCGCCTTCGTGACTCCGCTGCCCGAACAGTCCGGGCACGGCTTCTCAACCACCTGCCCTGTTCCATAGCACTGATCGCAAGTAGTTACGGTCTGCATCATGCCCAGTATAGTGCGGGACGATGTCTTCACCTGACCGGTACCGTGGCACTTCGGGCAGGTTTTCTGGCTCGTCCCCGGCGCTGCCCCGCTGCCTCCGCATTTGCTGCAGGCCTCCATGCGGTTCAGTTTTATTCTCTTTTCCACTCCGGATACGGCCTCGTCGAAGGTTATCGTAAGGTTGACCCTAAGGTCGCTTCCCTTCTTTGGACCTGCTGAGGAAGAATACCCGGAAAAACCGGAATAATCACCGCCGCCGCCGAAAGTTGAGAAGAGGTCTGAGAATATATCGGAGAAATCCCCGCCTGAGAAACCGGAGAAGCCTGAGAAGCCTCCGGCGTCATAGCCTCCCTGGGAACCGTCAACGCCCGCAAAGCCGAACTGGTCATATCTTGCCTTCTCATCCTCATTGGAAAGGACCTGATAAGCCTCGTTGATCTCCTTGAACTTGGCTTCAGCGGTCTTATCCCCGGGATTGCGGTCCGGGTGGTATTTCATCGCCAGTTTGCGGTATGCTTTCTTTATATCATCGGCTGAAGCGTTCTTGTCAACGCCCAATACCTCGTAGTAATCTCTTTTATCCTCGGCCATGGTTCTCCTGCCTCCTGTACCCCTTTAAGGGGAAGACTGGTGCAGTCTCCCCCTCAAAGAATCGAATTTCTGTATGTATTGCGGTCAGTTGCGTCCCCTGTCAGTCCTCGACTGTGAAGTCAGCGTCTACGACGTTGTCGTCATTGCCGGAGCCTGTACCGGGATTACTGCCCATATTGCCCATATTGGGGTCACTTCCCATATTCTGGGCAGCGTCACCGCTCTGGTTATTGCCTGTCTGAGCGTACATCTTCTGCGCGATCGCATAGAACGCTTCGCTGACTTTCTCGCTTGCAGCTCTGATAGCCGCAGCGTCGTTTCCGTTCATCACGTTCCTGAGCTCGCTTACGGCATTCTCAACGTTCTGCCTGTCGGCATCGGAAACTTTATCGGCATTTTCCTTCATCGTCTTCTCTGTCTGATAGATGACGGAGTCAGCGTCGTTTCTGGCAGTGATGAGCTCCTCCTTCTTCTGGTCCTCTGCAGCGAACTGCTCGGCTTCCTTAACGGCACGATCGATCTCTGCGTCGCTCATATTCGTGGTGGACTTGATTACCACGTTCTGGATATTGTTAGTGCCCAGATCCTTGGCGGAAACGTTCACTATGCCGTTGGCGTCGATATCAAATGTGACCTCGATCTGAGGGACCCCTTTCGGAGCCATCGGGATGCCGGTGAGCTGGAATCTGCCGAGGGTCTTATTGTCTGCAGCCATACGGCGCTCGCCCTGAAGCACATGTATTTCTACCGCCGTCTGGTTATCGGCAGCTGTCGAGAATATCTGGCTCTTTTTTGTCGGGATCGTGGTGTTCCTGTCGATGAGCCTTGTGAAGACACCTCCCAGAGTCTCGATTCCAAGGGACAGCGGTGTAACGTCAAGCAGCAGCACGTCCTTGACATCGCCTGCCAAGACTCCGCCCTGGATAGCCGCCCCAAGCGCAACGCATTCATCAGGGTTGACGCCTTTGAATGCTTCCTTATGGGTGAGCTCCTCGACCTTCGCCTGCACGGCAGGGATACGGGTAGATCCGCCGACAAGGATGACCTTGTCGATCTGATCAACTGTAAGGTTGCTGTCCTCGATAGCCTTCCTTACCGGTCCGGCCGTCGCTTCGATGAGGTCCGAGACGAGGGATTCGAACTTTGCCCTGGTCAGCGTAATGTCCATATGCTTCGGGCCGTCTGCAGTTGATGTGATAAAGGGCAGGTTGATATTTGTCGTGGTCATCGTTGAGAGCTCGCATTTGGCTCTCTCGGAAGCTTCTCTTAATCTCTGAACTGCCAGCTTATCGGTGGAAAGATCTACGCCGGTCTGGTTCTTGAACTCGGAGATCAGGTATTCCATGACTCTCTGGTCGAAATCGTCGCCGCCGAGGTGAGTATTTCCGTTGGTAGCCAGAACTTCGAAGACTCCATCGCCCAGTTCCAGGATGGAGACATCAAAGGTACCACCTCCCAGGTCGTAGACCATGATCTTCTGGCTCTCACCCTTATCGAGCCCGTATGCCAAAGATGCAGCTGTCGGCTCATTGATGATGCGCAGGACGTCCAATCCCGCGATTCTGCCGGCATCCTTCGTAGCCTGTCTCTGCGCGTCCGAGAAATATGCAGGAACGGTTATGACGGCTTTTGTCACAGTCTCGCCAAGATAGCTCTCGGCGTCCTTCTTAAGTTTTTGCAGGATCATAGCGGATATTTCCTGCGGCGTGTAGCTTTTGCCGTCAATATTGACGGAATATGAAGATCCCATGTGCCTCTTGATCGAGGAGATCGTCCTGTCAGGATTCGTCACGGCCTGATGCTTTGCGGTCTGCCCGACAAGCCTTTCACCGTCCTTGGTAAAGGCCACTACCGACGGGGTAGTACGCGATCCTTCGGCATTGGTTATAACGACTGCCTCGCCGCCTTCCATTACAGCCACGCATGAGTTTGTGGTACCCAAATCGATACCGATGATTCTTTCTTTAGACATGATATATAATTCCCTCCGTTTTCGATTATTCTCTATATTGATCAGTGCTTGTTTACTTTAACCATCGAAGGGCGCACAACTCGGTCCTTGTACTGATAGCCCTTCTGCAGCTCCTCTGTAACTACATCTTCATCCTTCTCCTCATCATTATCCGTCATCACTGCGTTCATCGTGACCGGATCAAATGGTTTGCCGATGCTTTCTATCTCAGTAAGACCTTCCGCGGAAAGAATCTCTCTGAGCTGGCGCGAAACGAGTGCCACGCCGTCGTAAAAAGGGTCGCCCGGAGTACCTGAATTCAATGATCTGTCGAAGTTATCGAGTACAGGCAGCATTTTTTCGAACACAGGCACCTTTGCGTATTCTACGGCTGAAGATTTATCCTTGGCAGCGCGTTTCTTGTAGTTTTCGAAATCAGCGTAAAGCCTGGTGTACTTGTCTCTCAGCTCTGCAGCCTCATCGGTGAGCCTTTTCAGCTCATCCTCCCGGTTCTCATCGGGGGCGGTTTCTTCATCGGTACCAGCCGCTTCATCAACTTCCTGAATAAGATCCTGTTCTTCTTTCAGTTCCTCCTCTGTCATATCCTGCATGGTCTTTTTCTCTTCGTTATTATCTTCCTGAGGTATCACTTTACTTGCCTCCTCCTATGGTTTCATCCAAATGATTGGTGAGCTCATTCGTCAAAGTTTCGATGACGGAAACGCAGTAATCATAGTCCATCCTCGTCGGGCCTACCACACCGATCGTGCCCACAGGCCTGCCGTTTATCTTATAGGTGGCGCTGATGACGGAGCAGTTGGACAGCTCTTCCATCCCGTTCTCCTCCCCGATCCGCACACTGACCGAATCATCCTGGACCGTGCTGAACAGATAGCTCAGGAGGTCCTTGCGGTGGATGGCTTCCAGGAAGCGCTTTGTCCTGTCCATGTCATTGCGGAATTCCGGATACCGGAATATCTCTGTGACGCCGTTGGAAATGACCCGGTTGTCTTCTTCGCTGTTGAATATCAGCTTTATCGTATTCACTACCTCGCCGACAATCTTCTGCTCGCCAGGAGTCAGCGCGTCCACCCTGCTGGCGAAATCGGAAGCCCTGAACTCGGTCATCATGTCCTTGATCGACAGATTTAGGAAATTGGCAACATGTTCAAGCATCTCGTCAGTAGGTATCCCGCTCAGCCTTATCTCGGCGCTCTTGACGATCCTCTGTTCGGTTATGACCACCAGGAGGACCCTCTCATCCTCGATGTGTATAAGGTGGATATCCTTGATATTCAGCCCCGAGATGTTCGGGGTCGACACTAGGCTGGTGAGGTTGGTCAGCTTGGTGAGGATCTGCGCCGTCTTGTTCATCACCTCTTCCAATTCGCCGAAATACTGCCTGTAAAGGTTGCGTACGTCTTCCTTTATGTAGGAATCGACATCCACCTTTTTCATGAATCTGTCGACGTAGAGCCTGTATGCCTTGTCAGAGGGGATCCTTCCCGCCGAAGTGTACGGCTGGACAAGATAGCCCATCTCCTCAAGGTCAGCCATTTCATTCCGGATGGTTGCCGAGGAGATTCCGATATTGTACTTTTTTTCTATCGTGCGGGAGCCAACAGGTTCTGCTGTCTTGATATAATCCCTTATTATGGAATACAGAATATCGAATTTCCTGTCATTGTCTTTCATGGCAACCTCTCTTTGTTAGCACTCATGCACGGTGAGTGCTAACCGATGCTATTAATCTATCACACACGAGCATTGCTGTCAAGTGCTTTGCCGATATTAATCTGTTTTTAAACTTATAAAATGGGCTTTTGTCCTGCTGCAACGGAACTCCTTCGAACTGCAGCATCCATTCCGGCATTGTCGCTGCACGCTTCCGTCAATCGATGTTATTTTTTGCATATCGCTCTGCAACATATTGCAATAATTGAAAAGATGTTGTTTAATTTAATATGAGATATACAAATGGATTTACAATATATATCAGCCAGTCCTGAGACACTGCCTCCCGGCGCTGTTGTCAGGAGATATCTGCTGAAGCCGAGACGGATAATTCTCGCAAAAGCAGATCGATTGCATTATTTCAAGGAGGAAACAAATGTCAGATCAAACCCCTAAAGAGGCGTATTTGAAGCTTGGCCGCGGCGAACTGCCCGATTCTATCGTCAGCTACACGATGGGCATGCCCGGATACAAGGACAGCCACCCGACAGTGATGGTAGGAGCCCGTGTATTCAGGAGCGAGGCTTTCGGTCAGAACCCCGGAAAGGACATGTGGGGCGTACCGTACCGCTCCTCCGCTTCCACGAATTACGCTGCCCTGCCGGATTCCAGCGAGTTTATACTCAAGGATATAACTCACTGGGACAAGTACATCAAGACTCCGGAAATGCCGGAAGTAGACTGGGAAAAAATGGCGCATGAAGCGTACAACAATCCCCAGTTTCCGATAGACCGCGACCGCCATGCCGTCGTCCTGGGATGCTCTCTCATGCCCTTCCAGCAGCTTATGGCCTTCATGGGCTTCACCGAAGGCCTGTGCGCTCTGTACGAGGAACCGGAGAAATGCAAGGAGCTGCTCAATTACATGATCGATTTCCTGATGCCGGTAATCGAGAATTCAGTGGCGTATTTCAATCCCGACATCTATTATATTCTGGACGACACCGCAAGCAAACTTCAGCCCTTTGTCTCCCTGGAGATGTACAGGGATATCCTCAAGCCTGCATACATCAGGCTGGCGGAGCCTGCCAACAAGCGCGGCATCCCCATCCAGTTCCACAACTGCGGACGCTGCGAAGATTTCATAGACGACATGATCGATTTCGGCGTGGTGTACTGGGATCCCGCTCAAACGGAGAACGACCTGCTGGGCATCCAGAAGAAATACAAGGGCAAACTCGTCATATGCGGGGGATGGGACTGGGTACCGCCCGACACATGGCCTGAAATCGATAAGGATTATGTGGTATCATCCGTCAGAAACGCTATCGACACGTTTGGTCCCGGCGGCTGCTGGGCCTTCTGCGGAGGAGCCCTCGGTGCGGCAGGAGACGAGACGATCGCACAGGTCAACAAATGGAAACAGGAAGAGGTCTACAACTATGGCCTCGATTACTACCTGAAATAAGAATCCGCACAAACACAAAGAGCTGCGGTGTTGCAGGTATCTTATCCGCCGGCAACACCGCAGCTTCTTTTTTTGAGGAACAGTTACTTATATACCATATTTACTCACTCATATCCGGATCCAGATTGATTCGGAAAGTAAAGTCCGGCCAGCGTTTCTCCAGGTCTTCCCTGATGGTGTCAAACAAACCGACACGGTCTTCAGAGTCATAATCGATGACCATGTCGAAGTTCATGAATCTATGCTCAAGATCGACGTAATGACCATGAGTCTGCAGCACATGGTCATAGCCCATGACCACTTTTTTAACCTCATCACGCATCTTCGCCTCGTCGTCATCGCGGAAATCCACTGCATAGATGCCGACGGCGGCGATAATGACGCCTGTCTTGTCGTAGACATCGGTTGATACCTCATGGGTCACCCTGTCGATATCCCCTGCCGACAGGGTATCGGGAACTTCCAAATGGATGGATCCGATGTATTTGTCCGGTCCGTAGTCATTGAGCATCAGGTCGTAAGCCCCGATCACATCCTTGTTTTCCGCAGCAATGGCTTTTATTCTGCGGGCAAGCGCGGCATCCACTCTCTGTCCCAGGATTGAATTAAGGGCGTCTCCTATCATTCCGATACCGGCACGGACAATAAACAGCGAGATCCCCACAGACACGAAGGCCTCAAGGCTTACCCTGCCGCCGGTCGCCACGAAAATGACACCGCAGGCCAGCACAGCGGAAGAAAGTACGGCGTCGGACAGGGCATCCGCACCGGAGGCGGATAGCGAGCCGGAATTAACCTTGTTTCCGATTTTCTTGACATATGTCCCAAGGATAATCTTTACGGCTACGCCCGAGGCGATGATAACCAGAGTGATCACAGAATAGTCAGGGGTTTCGGGATATATAATCTTTTTTACGGATTCCGTAAAAGCTGTGATACCGGCATACAGAACGATAACAGACACTATCATCGCGCTCATATATTCGAGCCTTCCGTAGCCGTACGGATGCTTTTTATCCGCGCTCCTGCCTGCCAGCTTGGCCCCTGCTATCGTCACAACGGAAGACAAAACATCGGACAGATTGTTCACTGCGTCCAGGATTATGGCTATCGAATGCGATACAAGACCCGTGACCAGTTTTATAGATGCCAGGAAGATATTGGCCAGTATGCCTAAAAGACTCGTCCTGACAATAGTTTTCTGCCTGTCGGATTCGCTGATTACGGATCCTGTGACCTCATTTTCCTGCTGCATATATTTCCTCTTTCCAGCGGAAACCTTTGAACTGGGCTCTTAGACACGCAGATTTCCGCTTGTTATTACCATAATATGCCTTTTCCGGTCTTTTTTCAACAGGTTATCCTCATGATACTGTCATTCACATGCCGTTGTTTTCCGGCCTGCAGCGTACATGTTTTCCGGGACAAACCGGCCGCCCTCATCAATTTGAATAAAAAAGCGAATCCAAAGCCCTTGCATTATGCGCAATCTGTTTTTTTCAGTTGTTTTTTGCATATGCGGCATCTTGCGGATAAAATCAAAATAAAGT
This sequence comes from Eubacteriaceae bacterium, assembly GCA_017551505.1. Taxonomy (GTDB): domain Bacteria; phylum Bacillota; class Clostridia; order Eubacteriales; family Anaerofustaceae; genus JAAYHF01. The sequence continues at coordinate 18,213 of JAFZLL010000044.1, read as the reverse complement.
TGAAGTGATTTATATTTTTTTTCGGATAGCTTTGTGCTATTATAAATCGGAGCGAGTTTAATGAGCGGTTAATGTCCGTCCGCATTCCGTCTCAGCCATACAAACGACGCTTCGGTTCATTCGGACGCGTTGCAATAACACAAGCAAAAATATTAAATAGGAGGAAATTCTTATCATGCTTGATCCTACCAAAGTTCAAGACTGGGAAATAGCTCAGGACGCTATGTCAAAGCTGCCCAGCGTTGACACCTTCCGTCAGAAGTTAGGCCTTCTTGAGGAAGAACTCATTCCTTACGGCAAGACCCCGAAAATCGACTTCATCAAAGTCATGGAGCGCTTAAAGGATAAGCCCGACGGAAAATTCATCGAAGTTACAGCCATCACCCCGACTCCGCTCGGAGACGGCAAGACCACCACAGTTCTCGGACTGATCGAAGGACTGGGCAAACTCGGAAAGAACGTTGGCGGATGCCTGCGTCAGCCTTCCGGCGGCCCGACGATGAACGTTAAGGGAACCGCAGCAGGCGGCGGAAACGCCCTGCTGATCCCGATGACCGAATTCTCCCTCGGATTGACCGGCGACATCAACGATATCATGAACGCCCACAACCTGGCAATGGTAGCTCTGAATGCTCGTATGCAGCATGAAAACAACTACACCGACGAACGCCTTGCCAAGAGCGGCCTGAAGAGACTCGACATCGACCCCAACAGAGTCGAATTCGGATGGGTTCTCGACTTCTGCGCTCAGGGCCTCAGACACATCAAGATCGGCGGCCCCGGCAAAGCTGATGGTTTCCCGATGGAATCCAAGGTCGGCATCGCTGTCGGATCTGAACTCATGGCCATCCTTTCCATCTCCAGGGACCTCGCAGACCTGAGAGAGCGTATCGGCAAGATCGTTCTTGCTTACGACAAGAAGGGCAACCCCGTAACCACTCACGACCTCGAAGTCGATGGAGCTATGTGCGCATGGATGCGTAACACCATCAACCCGACAATGTGCTACTCCGTTGAAGGACAGCCCATACTGATCCACGCCGGACCGTTCGCCAACATCGCTATCGGACAGTCCTCCATCATCGGCGACAGACTCGGACTCAAGCTCTTCGATTACCACGTCACAGAGTCCGGATTCGGAGCCGACATCGGATTCGAAAAGTTCTGGAACGTCAAGTGCCGTCTTTCCGGCCTTGCTCCTCACGTTTCTGTCGTCGTCGCAACCATCCGCGCCCTCAAGATGCACGGTGGCGGACCGGAAGTCAAGTCCGGCGTACCTCTCCCGGCAGAATACAAGGAAGAGAACCTCGAGCTCCTCGAAAAGGGATGCGCGAACCTGTTCCATCATGTCAACACCGTCAAGAAGTCAGGAATCACTCCTGTTGTCTGCATCAATAAGTTCTATACAGACACCGATAACGAAGTCGCGCTCATCGAGAGACTCTGCAAGGAGAACAACGTTCGCTGCGCCATGTCCAACCACTGGCAGTACGGCGGCGAAGGCGCCATCGATCTGGCCAAGGCCGTCGTTGATGCCTGCGAAGAATCCACCGGCACAGTCAAATTCCTGTATCCTCTCGAAATGCCTCTCAGACAGAGAGTCGACCTCATCGCCAAGGAAGTTTACGGAGCAGACGGCGTCGATTGGACACCGGAAGCCACCGAAAAGGCAGAGAGATTCGAGAATGATCCCAAGTATGCTGATTACTGCACAATGATGGTCAAGACTCACCTCTCGCTGTCCGACGACCAGACCAAGAAGGGTGTCCCGACAGGATGGAGACTGAAGATCCACGACATTCTCGAGTATGGCGGAGCCAAGTTCCTGTGCCCGATGTCCGGAACCATCTCCATGATGCCCGGAACCGGATCCGACCCGGCATATCGCCGTGTCGACGTCGACGTCAATACCGGAGAAGTCAGCGGACTGTTCTAAACAGTATCCAGTTAAACAATCAACGATTAAGGCGGAGCTCAGCTCCGCCTTTTTTATTTGACCTTATAGAGCCCAAACACGTTCGCTTTTAAGCCTCAAACCCTTGCCAATCAAATTTTAATCTGTTAATATGGTTTTGTACTTCATATAATAAAGCACAAACTATTCTATTATTGTAAGGAGACGAAAAATGTGCGCTAAGACCTATATCGAACCGCAGACGACCATTCCCGTTTACGATGAATGCGACGTACTGGTCGTCGGCGGCGGTGCTGCCGGACATTCAGCAGCTGTGGCTGCAGCCCGTGCGGGATGCAAGAATGTCATTCTTATGGAACGCTACGGATACTGCGGAGGCGATGTAACCGGCGGTTACGTCCTGCTCATCCCCAGCCTCTCATTCCACGAAAAAACATACGTCCGCGGATTGCAGGAAGAATGGTACACAAGACTTTCCAAGATCCCCGGAGCAGTCGTTGGACCTCCAATGGAGCTTGCAGGCGAGACAGATCCCGCTATGATCGCCAAGTACGGCGGAGTCTGCGGAGTCGCCCGCAGCAATCCCCCCCGCATTGAACACGAGTTCATGCTCGAGCCCAACCAGATGAAGATCGAGATGGACGTGATGCTCGACGAGCTGAAAGATTCCATCAGAGTCATGTATCACTCCTGGGGCTGCAAGCCCATTATGGAAAACAACGTATGCAAAGGCGTCATATTTGAATCCAAGGAAGGCCGCAAGGCTGTCCTCGCAAAGGTCGTTATCGACGCCACCGGCGACGCAGATCTCTGCCGTCTCTCCGGAGCTCCCACATCTTCCGCCATCGATGACGAATGCCGTTGCTCTTCCACCGCACTCGTATACCGTATCGCTGGATTCTCCAGAGCCGCATACGGCGCATGGAGCCGCACCCACAGAGAAGAAGCGATGGCTCTCGGCCAGAAGATCGGTGAGATCCACGGCTTCAGAGCCGGCCTCATCGGCGGACCGACAGACGATGTCAGCTGGATGAACAACTGGCAGCCCAAGCATGACTGCTCAAAGATCGCAGACCAGACAGATACCGAAATGCAGACAAGGCTGAAGATCCGTCAGGTCGTCGAGACATACCGCGAGATGTGCCCCGAAGTATTCAAGGATGCTTACCTTTACGATATCGCTCCGCAGCTGGGCACCAGAGGAAGCCACCGCATCGTCGGCGAATACGTCATCGATTCGAATGACTGGGCCTTCCCGAAGGAATTTGACGATACTATCGCATGGCACTGCACAGTCGATACATTGAATGACAACGCTCCTATCGAGATCCCCTACCGTGCCATACTGCCTCAGAAAGTCGATAACCTCCTTGCACCCGGACGCCACATCTCCGCCGACAAGATCGCAATCGACAATGTGAACCTGATCCCGCAGTGCGTCGGCACAGGACAGGCCGCAGGAGTTGCTGCTGCAGTAGCAGTCAAGGACGGCACCACCACTCATACTGTAAACGTTGCCACGATACAGGATATTCTGGCCGGCGAACAGGATGTTCCCCTGCCCAGGAACAAGCACACCGATATCAGCTACACCGAGAACCTCAAAGAGCATGAATACGGCCTCTACACCGAAGCCGCAAAGAAAGCCCGCGAGACCCACGATGCAGCAGGCAGCTACCGCCACTGGACCCTTTCCGGCGGAGCAGGCAACGCCAACAACAAATAATATCCGAATAACGGAATGCTATCCGAACGGGAGTTGTAAGGCTCCCGTTTTTTCATGTCAGGTGCAGGTTCTCTTTTGCGGTTTTTGCCTTATTCTTAATGTATCGTCTGCGTAGTATTATTACTGTATAAACATACGGAGCATGGTATGGATAACGCTGAATTCATAAAGACTAAACTGATCGAAGCAGGATTTACGGAAGTCGGGGAGATCAATATATCGGATCTGGTCTTTGACAGAAGCATACGGACAATTTGCGAAGATAACGGATGCCATGGCTACGGTCGTTCCTGGGCGTGCCCTCCTGCCGTGGGCACTTTGGAAGAATGCCGCGAACGCTGTGAAAAATACGACAGGATGTTTCTTATCAACAAAAAATTCAATCTTAAGGACAAGTTCGATTTCAAAGGAATGGGCCAGGCGATGCGAGACTTCAAAAGAAATGAAGACATCTTCGATGATTTGATGGATGGAGCCGGGATAAACTATCTTCTTCTTGGGAACGAGGGCTGCGGAAGATGTGAGGAGTGCACATGGCCGGATGCGCCATGCCGCTTTCCGAAGCGCCTTCATCATTCACTGGAGGGCTATGGATTCGATATCGGGAGGATGGCGAAGCTTTCCGGCATCCATTACAACAGCGGACCCGATACGGTCACATTCCTTGGGGCTGTTCTGTTTGATGAGACAATAAAAGAATCCATACGGTGATATCCGAGTATTCAGCTGAGAAAATCTCCGTATGGATTGTTAAACCGGCAAATAGAGCCCTGATTTGTTTTCCGTTTTTTCTGATATATCAATTCTTGGAATTTCTATGGTCTTGTGAAATGCTGTCAATAAGCACCTTTAATTATCAGTGCTCTGCCGGTGGACGGCATAACAAGCCCACTATTTTTAAAAAACTATTAATCGCAGTACCAGATACGAATAGGCCTTTTTTCTTTCCGCCTTATATGAAAAATATTTCGATGACTAATCCCATGCGGAAAGCAGCCTCTTTGCATTGAGCAGCTGCTCTAAAAGATATAAAGCTCCTTTACAGCCCATATGGGTCTTTGGCACCACGTTTATATACCCCGAACTCGGTATTTCGGTCTCTATGCCGTATACGTTGCCGCTGTAGGCAAGGACCTGGGCTATCGTATTGGCATTTCCGAGTATGACGACGTCTTTGACTTTGGTGATATCTTTTTCGAGAACGTCCTTGCATCCGAGTTCTCCGAGTATATCTTTCAGTCTTTCCATTCCTGCACCATTAAGGTCATAGCGGGGCTGCAGGACTTCCGGGGCAATGCCCAGATATCCGGAAAGATAATCGGCATATGCAAAGAGCAGTGAAGGTTCTCCTTCAGCTGCATACCTGAAAGTTCCTCCGAAGCCGCTGTTTCCAAGGTATTTTGCGAGATAATAAAAGATCTTCGATCTTGTTTCCTCAATATCTTCATGAGCCGCACTGCAATCGGTCTTGAGAAGAGAAGAAATGCCGTTTACGTACTCCTCCGTAAGATCGGGGCCTACCGGCACGCAACCGAAGTTAAATGATGGGATACCTGAGACTTTTTCCAGATATTCGGCTGTCTTTCTGCACCTCTCCTCAGCCAAAAAGACATTGGCATCCGCCTTTGAAAGATCCTTAAGCTCATCCATTGAGCAGAATGCCCCTACAGCACAGTTTATATCTATTCCGCAAAGATCAAGGAGCCTCGTCATCTCTTCAAGGTCACCGTCCATATGCAGGCTTCTCGTATATAGACCGAAGAGATTTACAGAAGGCCTTTTCCGCCCTGGAACTGAGGAAACATTGCCATGGGAATGTTCGGACGGGTGCTCATTGCCGGATAAATTATCTGCAGACAATGCGAACTTCTTTATAAGTGCGAGCACGGTTTCGTCGTATCCCGTAAACATGTCTTCCGAAAGTCCCGGAGCATCCACATAAAGGTAGGGAATGCCTGTTTCCTTAGAGATCTCCTTAATATCCGATTCGAGAGATTCTGAAAGAAGAGATGTGCCGGGAGCCTGCACTACGGATATGAGAGAATAGCGCCTTTCGGAAAGTATATCATTAAGGGCTCTTCTCAGCTGCTCCGCCGTTCCGAAAATGAAGTCCTCGTATCTGAGGTTCGTTGCGGGAATAAGAGGGGATCCGGTAAAGAACTGGCTTCTGATGAGCTTGTCATCCATGGCATTCGACAACCTCAAATCTCCCCCAAGGCCCAGCAGAGCCTGACCGTTTATAGCGGACTGCCCTGTTCCGAAGCCGTAGTATGTCTTGCAGCCGTGAGGGCCGTTTATGAGGACTACGCTGTCTCTGATCCCTTCGCAGGCTGATATTGCGCCTGTGATATAGTCAGCAGTAGTACTTCTCAAATACTGATCTGTCATTTTTCCACCTGCCTTTTAACTCCGTTCCCATATTCTTTATCCATCTGTATGCTTCGTCCGTTCCGGAGGTAAAGCCCGTCCCTATGGACCGGGGCAGCATGATGACTTTAGACCCTTCCGGAGTCTTGGAAAGAATGGAGGGATCCGTGGTAAGTATCAGCTTCGGTCTGATTCTCTCTGCTTTTGCTGAAAACTCTTCTCTGTCTTTTCCGTAAGCTTCAGAGAATCTGTACGTCCAGCCCTGATTATCCGCTTCGTTTTCCGGAGTGAGAACGTATTTCAGATCCAGCTCAAGATCCTGCAGGAGCTCCTTTACCCAGGGCGAAGAATTTCCCAGGAAGGCCATGACGTCGATACCTTCGAAAGACTGCCTTAGGCTTCTAAGTGCAGCATTGTACTCATTGGTTCCTTTTTCTATGAGGACCGCAGCCTCCTTTTCCTTTGAATACAGAATACCAAGCTTCGTGACGAGATCCCTTGTCTCCCCAAATCCTCTCGGGAAGCTGTCTGCTATAAAACTGCAGCCGTATTTGTTTTCAAAGAGCTCTTTTATCTCTCTGCCCAGCTTATCCTCCCTTGCCATGATGCAGTAGGGCGCTCTCAGAAAGCCGTTTATCTCTTCCATGGTCGTATCGTATAGGTACCTGCAGTTGACCCGTATGCCCATAGCTTTGAGGAGAGCTTCTATCTTTTCGTAATTGTCCTGAGTGTTAAGCGACCAGTTGAGCTCGTATACGATGTTTATGGATTCTTTATCGACGTTTTCGACAGGTTTGATTGCCTCGTTTGCTATCGCTTTGTAGCAAAAGGCCATGCCGTCGTTGTAATCGCCGACTTCCACTCCGTCAGCATGGATTATATACATATCGACGCCCATTGCTTTGAGTTCATCTTTTACAGGTTCCAGATCGTCGCCTGAGAGGCCAGGTATGCATGATGTTACTGCAACTATATACTTGTTTCCCTTTTTTGCAAGCTCCAGAGCCTTTTCCCTGAAATGCTCTGCCCCTCCGTAAACTGCGTCTCTTATGTCTATATCGGTATTATCGAAATGCTGAGGAATAAATGAAGGATAGATAATTCCTCTTGAGAAGAGCCCGTTCCTGCCGTAGGAGCTTAGTCCGTTGACCGCGTAGCTCGTGCAACTCTTAGGCGCATGGCCAAGGACCGCAGCGTCTTTGATATGTACCGCTAGGTCCACCGCACCTCTGTATGAACAGCCGGAAAGAGGCACCCTGCTGAAGGGATCAGACAGAGCTCTTTTTTTGGGGACTGACGCAGTGCCTGATGGCTGTACGTTTTCTGAGGCGGTATCGGTTCTCTGTTCACCGGTCACAGTTTCCTTATCTGTGCCTGCTTTTTCGCAGGCCTCGCAGTCTCCGAAAGCCGAGATTTCATTTTGCTGTCCTGTCCGACTCTGTAATCCGGCATCTGATCCAAGACCTTCTCCCCGCATGAAAAGCTCCATCTGCTCCTCGGAAAGAGGCTTGGCCGGGTAAAGCTGCAGACCTTCCCGTATATGTTCTGCCAATCCCGTGAAAAGCTCCGCTTCCCTGGAGCCCGGATCCATCTCTGTCAGGGTCTTTGCTTCTCTTTCCGCTTTAAGGAAAGCTTCGCTGCGGGGCAGTGAAAGACAGATAGGAAGATCTACAGCCCTTGCAAACTCATAGACTCTTTCTTTTTCATCTCCGGCTCCTCTGGAATTGTAGATGATACCGGCTATCCTTGAGCCGTCAGGATCAAGATTGTTTATTCCGTGGAGTATGTTGTTGGCCGCATATATGGACATGGCTTCCCCGCTGGTAACAAGGAATATGCCCTGCGCATATTCCTTTCTCACCGGCACCGCGAAACCTCCGCATACCACATCTCCCAAAACGTCGTAGACCACGACGTCATATGGATCCAAAACGCTGTGTTTGTTCAGGAATTCAAATGACGTTAGTATTCCTCTTCCCGCACAGCCTTTACCTGGCCTCGGGCCTCCGGCTTCTATGCAACCTGCTCCCATATATCCTTCAGCGAGGACGTCGTCCGGCTTCTGATCATCGGGCGACGTATTGAGAAGGTAATCCAGGACTGTAGTTATCCTCTGCCCGTGATGGAGCAGTCTGGTCGAATCGTGCTTAGGGTCACAGCCTATCTGAAGGACCTTCGTTCCAAGAGCCGCAAGGGCCGCCGAAAGATTTGCGCTTACGGTGGATTTTCCAATACCGCCTTTCCCGTAAACAGCTATCTGCATTTCTTCACCTCTTCAAAGGATTAAAACAGGCAACATAATGAGTGCCCTTGACATGGCTCAGTTCGGGAAGCTGACATCTGCACTGTTCTGTGCAGTATTCGCAGCGTTGAGCAAACGGACACCCGTTATGGACCACAAGCGGGCTTGGAGCTTCTCCGGTAAGCAGCTTTATATCTTCATCCTGATCGCAGTGAACGTCGAATATCGAATCGAGCAGCGCCTCGGTATAAGGATGCATGTATTCTTCCTGAAGCGTTTCACTGTCAAGGAATTCAACTATTCTTCCAAGATACATTATAGCGACACGCTGCGTGACACTTCTTACCAGCGCCAGATCATGACCTATAAACAAGCAGCCTATATTATTCTCTTCGACAAGTTCAACAAGAAGCTGTGCAATCTGATTCTGGATAGAAACGTCCAGCGCACCAGTTGCCTCATCACATATCAGAATCTTAGGGCTTATAGCGATCGCCCTGGCTATCGCGACTCTCTGAAGCTGTCCTCCTGAAAGCTCATGGGGGTAACGCATAAGGAACTCTGCCGGAAGGCCGACCTTAGCGAGCAGTTCTTCGGCTTCCGCCATGGCTTCATTCTTTGAAACATGGTCGTAATTGACCCTCGGCTCGCACAGGTACGTACCTATTCGCATGCGCGGCGAGAAAGAGCTCAATGGATCCTGAAAAACCATCTGGATACCGCGTCTGAACTTGGCGAATTCTTTTTTCTTCATATGCGTGTAATCCACGCCGTCCAGCTTTATTGAACCCGAAGTAACCGGCAGCGACCCTGCTATCATTTTTGCAATCGTACTTTTGCCGCATCCGCTCTCTCCGACCAGTCCGAGAGTTTCGCCTCTCGATAAGGTAAAACTGACATCGGAAACCGCATACAGCTTTTTCTTTTTTACAGGGAATTCCTTAGATACGTTTTTTATTTCAAGCAACACTGCATTATCTGGCAAAACGTTTACCTCCCATCTTCGGGACTGCGTCGATCAGATCCTTGGTGTATTGTTCCTTCGGATCGAGTATTATTTCATCCCTAGTCCCAAACTCGACCATCCGACTCGTTTTCATCACTCCTATCTTATCGGAAAGATACGATGCCACACCCATATTATGGGTAACGAGGATTATAGTCGCTCCGTATTTATCGCGCAGTTCTTTAAGTTCATGGACCACCTGAGCCTGTATCGTAACGTCGAGCGCAGAGGTCGGTTCATCCGCAAGGAGGAGCTTCGGCTGCGCAGTCATCCCCATAGCTATGCCGACTCGCTGCTTCATGCCGCCGGATAATTCAAACGGATAAGATGCCATGACACGGTTTGCATCAGTCAGGTGCATGCGCCTGAGCATATCGGTTGCCTTATCGTAGCTTTCTTCTCTTGAGATCCTCTCGTGAGTCCTTATTGCCTCTATATACTGGCTTTTTATCAGTTTTATCGGGTCCATCGACGCGCCGACATCCTGAAATATCATGGCAATGTCTTTTCCCCGCAGTTCTTCCTGTTCACGCTCGGACAGGCTGAGCAGATTCCTGCCGTCAAGGATTATTTCACCTTCAGTGACTTTTCCTCCCGGTGGGAGAAGACCGAGAATGGCGCGGATCATCGTTGTTTTTCCGCTTCCGCTCTCACCCACAAGGCTTACTATCTCACCCTGTTCAACGCTGAAGGATACATTGCTTACCGCAGAAGTACCGTTCTGATATTTTATGGTACAGTTTTTTACTTCAAGCAAACTCATCCCTGGGTCCTCCTACCAGACGCTTTCCCTCGGATTCATAAGATCCTGGATACTGTCGCTTAAAAAATTGAAGATAACGACATTGATCAGAATAATAAGACCGGGGAAAGTAAGCATCCACGAAGCCTGATACATAAAGTTTTTCCCTTCGGAAAGCATAAAGCCCCATTCCGGTGTGGGCGGAGGTGATCCGAGGCCCAGAAGCGACAGGCCCGAGATCGTCAGCAATTTGCTCCCGATGCTCTGAAATATATTTACAAGAAGTGCAGGAAGGACATTCGGTATGATGTATACCATCAGGATCTTCCAGTCAGAAGCTCCGCCCATCTTTGCCTGTTCTATATAGACATTGTTTTTTATCGATAAAACAAGAGATCTGCTTGTCCTTGCAAACCCTGTCCAGCTCGTCAGGCACATGGCAAGGATCATGTTCGTAACACCGGTCCCGATAAAACTGACCAGCGCGATGGTAAATATAGAGCCGGGGAAAGCCATCAGCGTATCACAGAATCTCATAAGCAGCGAGTCAAAGACTCCGCCCATATAACCTGCAGCCGTGCCTATGAGAATACCGATGAAAGACACGATTCCCGTGACCGCAAATGCGATAAGCAGCGAGGTTTTCCCTCCATAAAGGATACGCGAGTAAATATCTCTTCCCAGCTGATCGGTTCCGAAGATAAATCTGCTGCTTGGAGCTTCCAGCATATGGTCGTAATGCGTTTCCAATGGGTCATAAGGGGCAAGATAGCTGGCAAATAATGAAAAACAAATAAACAGAACCGTAAACAACAAAGCAACAGCAAATTTGATCCTGGCTATTATCCTGGACCGGCTCAGCGGCTTTTTCATCATCTTCTTCATTTCACCTGCATCCCCCTTCTAATACGAGGATCAATGAACTGATATGAGATATCAACGACCAGATTAACGATCACGTATATAAATCCCATCCAGAGCACATACCCCTGGACAAGATAATAGTCCCTTGCTGTGATTGCACCCATTGCCGCGGATCCTATTCCGTTCCATCCAAATACAGTCTCAACTATCATAGTGCCTCCAAGCATGCCCCCGAATGACATGCCCAGCATGGTTATGACAGCAAGAAGCGAGTTGGGCAAAACGTGTCTGAATATTATCTTTTTCTTACTCAGCCCTCTTGATTTGAGACCAGAGATGTATTCCTCTGACATCTGCTCCACCATAACGGCCCTGATACGCCGTATGTAGTAGGCAGAATTCGTGATACCCAGAGTAAGTGTCGGCATTATAAGGCCTTTCAAGGACGTAAACCCTGCAACCGGAAGCCATTTGAGTTGCACGCCGAACAGATAGACCAGCATCATTCCAAACCAGAATGACGGAATGGACACACCTATGAACGACATGAACCTTATGATGTAATCGGCAATCTTGTTTTTATAGACTGCTGAAAGAATGCCGAGCGGAAAAGAAATGATGATCATCATAACAAAGGCGCTGCAGGCGAGTTTGATGGTGTTGGGAAGCTTTCGCCACAATGCCTGATTTACCGGTTGACTGTATTTGACGGAATAACCGAAATCTCCGTGAAATATGTTTTTGAGCCAGTTGAAGTACTGTACCCAGAAGGGTTTATCAAATCCGTATTCCTCATTCAATCTTTCGATGGTCTCCGTATCGTGAGGCAGACCCAATGAATCAATGAGGACTTCGATTGGATCGGAAGGAAGCAGATATAGAAGTCCGTAAGTAAGTATTGATAATCCTATGAGGATTATCAGCAGAGATATCATTCTGTCTTTGACCTGCTTAAACATGGGATCTCGCTCCTTTTCTCAAACAAAATGCTATTTCCAAAGGGCATCACCCCTAATAGGTTTATCGAGACGTCTCCCTTTTAGAATAAAAGAAGTCAAAATCATTCAGGTAATATGAACAAGGCAGCTGCCCCGGGTTTCCCGGGGGCATTGCCGCCTTAATCAAGGAGTTTATAAAATAAGTATTATTTCATCGTCCAAGTGTTATCGATTACGTAGTAATCGATAGGATAGATATCGAGATCGTTGAGCTTATCCGTGTTGATAACGTCATAGTTTGCTGTTGCAGCAAAGAAGATGGCCGGGCAATCGTCGGCAATTATCTGGGCTGCTTCTCCGAAAACTTTTGCTCTTTCCTCAGGGGTAAAAGCGTTGTTGAGTTTGACCATGATCGCCTCAAATTCATCGGAATGATAACCGGAATAGTTATCCGTTCCGGCGTCGGACCATCTGTTTGTCATGTAGGACTGTCCGTCGCCGTTGTTCATCGTCTGCCAACCGGCATTGCCGAGAATATCGAAATCACCTGCTTTTCTCTTGTCGGAAACACTTTCCATCGGATCCAGTTCAACATGGATTCCTACCACTTTCCACATATCTATCATGGATACGAATACAGCCGTGTTGGAACTGCTGGAAAGAAGGATCTTAAGGACCAGCTCGTTTCCGTCCTTATCAAGGACGTATCCTTCATCGTTCTTCTGCGTATATCCGGCTTTTTCCAGATACTCCTTTGCTTTTTCGACATCGTAATCCGGGGCTTTGACATTGCTCAGATCATATCCTGTACTGTCTGGGAAGCACTTTGCGAGAGGCTCTGCCGTCCCGTTTCCTGAGACCTGTGCAAGCACCGTTCTGTCCAGAGCATAAGCAAGAGCAAGACGGAGATTCTTATCAGCGGTGGGTCTTCCCTCTCTGCAGTTGATCGCTATATCATTCTCTCTTGTGCCTAAGGCATCAATCCTTTTTAGGTTGCTGTGTCCTTCCATCAGGGGCAGTGTTGCAGTAGACGGAGAATAAGCCATATCTATCTGTCCGGAGATAAGAGCCTGGATCCTCGTATCGCTCGCAATATTGTAGTTTGTGATGTACTTGATCTTAGCTACACCTTTCCAATAGTACTCATTGGCTTCAAGCTCCCACTTTTCATCGGGAACATGATCGATGACCTTATACGGACCGGTGCAGATAGGATAGAAATCATAATTCGACATATCCTCATCGGTATCGACTACGATGCACATTGGTTCGGTGATGACATAGATGAATGCGGCATAAGGCTCGGTGGTATGGAATACTGCGTACTCACCGTCTACTTCCGCCGAAGCCAGCTTAAGCTGATATCCTCTGCTGTTTTCTACAGCAGTCTTCTGTATGGACTCTATCGCATGCTTTGGCGTCAGTTCTGCTCCGTTGGAGAACTTTACTCCCTTGCGGATATGGAATCTGAATGTCGTGCCGTCATCTTCGATGCTGTAACTGTCTGCAAGACACTCCACAAGCTTCATATCCTTGTCCATCGTCAAAAGCGTTTCACCGATACCGTAACGCATGGTCCACCAGCCGCCCCATCCGTTGAACGGGTTGACGTTGGCGTTCCAATAGATAGCTACGTTCAGGTGTTTTTCTTCTTCAGGCTCTTTTGCTTTTCCGCATGATGAGAGCAGCAGCATAATCACCAGAAGCATTGCAAGAACAGGTTTGAATCTTCTTTTCATTTTTCCTCCATTTCTGTTTGATTTAATAATATATAAGGCCTCAGCATTATATACACTTTATCGCGGCTTTCGGGCTACGATCAAAAAGTGTTTCGGAAGCCCTTCACCGTCGATTTGAACGGATATGTCCTTAAATCCCAGCCTTATCATCTGATCCAGATCCCACTGCGGCCTTCTCTGGAAGCTCAGAGGCTGTTCAACTGCAATCTTTTCTATAATGCTGAAATCCACATTTTCCGGATTGTGCTTGTAATGGCTTCCCGGAGAAACATCTGCGGATTTCTTCATGGCTTCAAACTGAGCTTTGCGCGCTTCGGCTTCCTTCGCATATTCTTCATCGTGGGCGGAAAGATAGTGGTTTCCATCGTCTATGAAGAATATGCCTCCCGGTCTCAACACCCGATATATCTCGGAATATGCGATCTCCGGGTGATCAAGATTCCACATTACGTTTCGCTGAACGACAGCATCAAAACTTGAAGCCTCAAATGCAAGAGCCTGTGCGTCCATCTGGTATGCCATGCACGACAGTTTCCGGTTCTCCATATTGGCCTTTATGTATTCGACCATTTCGGACGAATAATCGATACTGGTCACTTTATGTCCCAGAGAGGCAAGAATCATGGAGAAAAATCCTGCGCCTGCTCCGTCATCGAGGATATCCAGCGGCTCTTTCCCGAAGAGCTCTGAAAACCTGTCAAACCACTCCTTCCCGAGCTGGCTGTCTAGTTCTTCATTGATAGCGTCAGAAAAACCATGGCTCCTCTGATCCCAGTAGTCCTGTACCTGTGCTAAATGATCTATCTTTTCCAATTAAAAACCGCCTTCCTTCATCCTCGGAAAGCGGCTGATCCACTTCTGCTGGTGCCACACGCAAATACGTGGCTGCGATTCTCAGACAAGCTACTTTCTCTGGAAGATACTCATCGTTCCATTCAGGCAGGTTTCCTGACTTCGGCTTACGCCCCGCGCGCCTTCTCGCCTTACGGCAATGGCATGATGCGCAGCAGCTGTCCATATACAGTGACCAGATCGTCCGGGGTTCTCACCCGGTTCCCTATTATCCTCTGCATTACACAAAGGCACCTGAACAGTATTTGTATTATTTGTTTATCGAATTATACTCTGCTAACTCGATAATAATCAAGTTTTTTTTTGTAACCTTTTCAAATCAGTTTTCCTGATTATTTACTTATCTAAATCTAAAACGTTGACAGCCAATCTGCAGTTTCTAAAAACGGTTCCATAAACCCATATACAAAAAGTAACACCGAATTTTGGACTGACCTTACTCTTTACACTAACTTTGCTTCTTTCCAATCGGATACATAGAAAAAAGATGAGCAGCTAACTGACTGCTCATCTTTTTGTTAGACTAAGTATTACTTGAGGTTACGCAGAAGCCTATTCTTCATTCTCATCCTTCTGCGGAGCATTACGAGTGCAGATGCGCCGAGCGCTGATCCAACCGTAAGTATAAGCCAAAGTGCGATGCTCAATGTATCACCGGTCTGAGGTGGCGGAGTTTTCTTGTACTCGTTGGTAAATACAATATCATCAGCTTCCTCACCATCCTTTGTACAGGTAGTTGAGAGTACCAACTCTGTTCCTTCTACTGTCACATCCACTGTCAGAGTATACGTTGATGTGTCATAAGTGTAATCAGCTGCACCTGTATTCTCCTCTGTGATCTCATATACATATGTTCCGGGAATTGTATATTCGATTTCACCGAACTCCTTGGAACCTGCACCAGTGATGGTCATCGTCTTTGAACCATCGGAGGAGCCATCAGGCATCGGCATTTCAGCTACTTCATATCCTGCTGTATTGCTGACAGCTTTCATTGTGAACTGGAAATCAACTGTCGGGGCAGGTTTGTCGCCTGTCACTACCTTCTCCACAGGAGGATCAAGTTTTACAGGACTGAAACTGAAGGAGTTAGTAAACTCTGCACCAGTCTCTGTTTGGGCCTCCCCGTCAATCATGCATGTAGCGGACAGTTTTCCACCATCATCAACAACCTCTACAGAAATAATGTGCACAGTTTCGTCATATTCATATCCATCGACTTTATCGTTGACCTCACTTATAGTGTAACTATAGGTTCCGACTTCCTCATAGGTTATTGCTTCAAATGACGCTTCACCAGCACCTTGCACTGATACGGTATCATTATCTGGCATTGGGGAATCATCCGTAGTCGCCAGCTTAAATGTGAATGTTGCAACATCTTCGGGATCAAGATACTCTGCACTGCCTTCAAGATATTTAGTTACTTTTAACTCAACACTTGTCGGATCTGCTTTATATACGTTCGTGATGATGAGTTCTCCTTCTTCGTCAGCGTCCTCATATGTGATAGTTGCTGTCAGCTTTCCGTCGCCTGTATCTTTGACTGTAATAGTCAATTTATGTTCATCCGTGTCATAGGTGAAGCCGGGAGTAGATCCTTCAACCTCCTGAATAGTGTACTCATAATCACCAACCTTATCGAAGGTAAGTTCGCTGAATTCCACATATCCGCCGTTCTCACGGGTCTTGACTTCAACTTCAGAACCGTCAGGTCCTGACAGTTTAAAGGTAAAGGTCTCATCAGGTGCGCTGTTTGACTTGTCATCAATGACCTTACGGGCCTTTGGTGCCACCTTAGCATCTTCAGGATCATAAATATTAGTGATCGTCAAGCTTGTGTCAGAAGATTCTCCATATGCTGCAGTTGCTTTCAGCACGGCGTTCTCATCCGATACGGTTACTACGACATTATATACTTTCGTATCATAAGTCCAGGCGCTGTTCGGTGCATCGTTGGTCTCTGTGATCGTGTAGTTATATGTTCCGGCTTTGTCATAGGGAATCGGATCAAATGATGCTTCACCGGTACCTTCTACCGATGTTGTATTCTTACCGCTGCTTGGCATCGGGGAGCCATCCGTAGTTGCCAATGTAAACGTGAATGTTACATCGTTTGGTGCGCTTCCTGAATTATCAGTTATGGCTTTCGTTACCTTGATCGTACCTTCGGTTTCAGCTGCTTTATATGTATTGGTAATTGTCAGTTTTGTCGTTGTCTCTCCGTCGATTTCGGTGGCACTCTCAAGGATTGCTGTTTCAAAGTTGTCGCTGACTACAATAACAACCGGGTATTCTTTCGTATCATAAGTCCAGCCACTCGGTGCCGTGCCTGTCTCTACGATAGTGTAGTTATAGGTTCCGGATGTAGTGTACTCGATCGGGTCAAACTCAATTTCTCCTTCAAAGTTCTCTGTTGTGATCTGCTTCTCCTGAAGCTTTTCTCCATTTGAATCCCTTAATTCGAATGTGAAAGTCGCATCCTCTGCACTGTTGGATAGATCCTCGATAATCTTATGTACAGTCAGTATGACTTCCGTGCCTTCTTCACTGAACTCATTTACTACATCAACAGCTGTCTGACCTTCTTCCGGATACGCAATGGCTGCACTCAGTTCTCCTGTTTCCGGATTATCCGTTACCGTGACCTTCACATTGTACGTTTTTGTATCATAAGTCCAGCCAGGAGCAGTCTCATCTTTTTCCACAACGGTATACTGGTATGTTCCCGCGCTGGTATATTCAATCTCGTCGAAGGAGATGCTACCGTTACCGTTTTCTGTCGTGATCTCTGCAGAAAGAGTATCTTTGCCTTCCGGCATCGGAGCATCATCAACAGGGGTCAGTGTAAAGGTGAATGTCTTATCAGATCCGCTTACATATGGATTGATTGTCTTGTTAACAGCAATCTGTGCCTTCACCGGAGTGGGAGTATAAGTATTAGTAATTGTCTTATCTTCCGGTGAATAGGTGACTTCTGTGGCAAGCGTTCCGTCTCCATTGTCAGTGACTTCAACCTTTACAGTAATTTCTCCGGAATTGACAACGTTTGCCGGCAAATCGCCCGTTTCACTGATAGTGTAAGTGTATGTCTGTCCTGCGTCTGCTTCCGTATATGTAATAGCTTCAAACTTAACGTCATCAGCATTACCTTTGGTTACAGATATTTCTTCGATCTTATCGCCATTCTTATCCATTAACGTGAAGGTGAATGACTCACCATCCATCCAGTCACGTCCTTTGAGTACTTTAACTGCTTCCAGTTCTGCCGTACCTGTCGCTACATAGGTATTGGTTATCGTCGCATCTTCCGGTGAATAGGTGACTTCTGTGGCAAGCGTTCCGTCTCCGTTGTCGGTGACTACTACAGTCGCTGTAATACTTCCGGAGCCTGTCCAGCCGTCTCCGAAACCGTCCTCGTCGATCGTGTAAGTATATGTCTTGCCTGCATCTGCTTCTGTGTACGCAATAGGTACGAAGCTTACACTACCTACAGCTGTCAGATTGACACTCGTGGTTTCAGGCATCGGCGCACTATCAGTACCTGCCAAAGTCAGTGTCAGAGTCTTTCCACTCGGCCATGCCGCACCTGCAAGGACTTTGGTTACTGTGATGGTAGCTTCGCCTGTTGCTTTATAGGTATTCGTTATCGTTGCGTCTTCCGGTGAATAGGTGACTGTTGCTTCAAGCGTTCCGTCCCCCTTGTCGGTGACTACTACAGTCGCTGTAATACTTCCGGAGCCTGTCCAGCCGTCTCCGAAACCGTCCTCGTCGATCGTATAGGTATAGGTCTTGCCTGCATCGGACGCATCGTAGGTTATG
>JAFZLL010000043.1 GCA_017551505.1 Eubacteriaceae bacterium | reverse complement strand
ATGTCAAAAAGAACAGAGAAAGCAGAACTCAGGCAATGTTTGTTAAGCACTCAGAATCACTGCTCAGCTTTCAGCAAGCCACTGGTGCGATTCATCTCACCGCTTACAGAAGCGGGAGTATTCTCGCTGAAGATTGATAAACTTGATAGAATCTTGCAGCTTTTGATGAAATACCGATATTGCAGCAATGAATGGTAAGGTCCTTCAAAAGCTGGTTCACTTACAACAATTCTCTTTCTTCTATTACCATCTCTGCCGGACTTGCCAGATATCAGGTGATTCCTGCGGACACGGATCTTCAGCTGTTAGCGGATGTTATCGCTTCTTCCGTATAAGCCACGGCAAGCCCTCCCTGGGATGTCTCCTTATAAAGACGTGACAGGTCCATACCTGTTTTGTACATCGTCTCGATGACCGTATCAAGTGATATCTTATGCGTATGGGTGATATACTTTGCCAGAGCGACGGAGTCTATTGCTCTCATGGCGCACACAGCGTTTCTCTCAATGCACGGGATCTGCACCAGCCCGCGTATCGGGTCGCACGTGAGCCCCAGGTTATGTTCCATGGCGACCTCCGCCGCATATTCGATCTGATCGATATCCATGCCTTTTAGATATGCCAGCGCTCCGGAAGCCATCGAACACGCACTGCCTATTTCTGCCTGGCAGCCGCATTCGGCACCGGAGACAGATGCATTGGCTTTTATCAGCGCGCCTATCACACCGGCGACAGCCAGTGCATTTATGATCTGATGATGGGGATGGTTTTCGTTGATATAGGCGTTATACAGCACGGCGGGCAGCAGGCCGCTCGATCCGCAGGTGGGGGCCGTCACGATCACCCCGGCCGAAGCATTCTGCTCCGCTACCGCATAAGCGTAGGAGTATACGTATCTCTTTTCCGCCATCGCCGGCGTTTCCCCGGCATCTTCAAAAGTATACAGGCGCTTCGCTTTACGGTATACCTCCAGTCCTCCCGGCAGTATTCCGTCTGTTGCGAGGCCCTCCTTTATGGATGCGACCATAGTCTCCCAGACTTTTTCCAGATACTCCCTGAAGTCCTCATCCTCGTAGCTGAATGCGAACTGGGCGAGGTCCAGATTGTTTTCCCTGCAGTATCCGGCGATCTCCGCAAAGCTCTTCTGGGGATAGATATCCCTGGGCGAGAGCGATTTGCGTCCTATGATTTCTATGTCTCCCCCGCCGATGGAAAGGACACGGGCTCTGACCTCTTTATCCTCCTGGTAAACAGCGATAAGATCCATCGTGTTGGGATGGGGGATATCGGTCTTTTCCCTGTCGAAGAAGACCTCGGCCCTGCCGCTCGGCAGAGCTTCCAGTATGACTTTATCCGTCATATGTCCCTTGCCCGAGGCGGCCAGAGAGCCGTAAAGAAATACTTTGAAATGCCCGGCTGAGCCGTTCTCACGCAGGAACCACTCGGCAGCCTTCTTCGGCCCCATGGTATGGGAGCTGGAAGGGCCGTTCCCTATCTTATAGACCTGCCTGATCGATTTCATGTTTCCTCTCAGAAGTCCTCCAAAATAAGACTTATTTGAACGGTAATGACACGAAGTGGTAGATCACCGGGATCAGTACGCCCGGCAGCATATTGGCTGTCTTGATCTTTTCCTTCAAAAAGAAGTTCATGCCTATGCACAGTATCAGAGTGTAGCCGACGGTACAGACCTGGTCCAGAAGCTCTCCGGCAAGGAGTCCCTGCAGGCCGGAGGCGAAAAGGGATATCGCCCCCTGGTACACCAGCACCGGTATGAATGAGAACAGTACTCCTATCCCCATGGCGGAAGACATGATCACCGCCGAAGTGAAATCCAGCGCGCTTTTAACATACAGGGTCGTGGCGTCTCCGGTAAGCCCGTCGTTCAGCGAGCCTACTATCGCCATCGCGCCAACACAGAATAGTACTGACGCGTTCATGAAACCGGCCGCGAAGCCTCCCGCGGAAAAGCGTTTTTCTATCCTGCTGCTGAGGCGCGCCAAAGCTCCGTCGATCGATAATACCTCACCGAATAATGTTCCGATGACCAACGAGGCGACAAGCAGCAATTCGCCGGAAGAAGAAAGCCTGCCTTCAGAATAAGCGAACATATTGGCGATGACGCCGTTTATTCCTATGACGATGACAGCAGCCCCGAGAGCTTTGTTTATCCCGTCCTGCCAGGATTCCCGGATACCCTTTTTAAGCATCAGGCCGATAAAAGAGCCGAGGATGACCGCTGCGGCGTTTACCAGAGTCCCTTTCATCTTTCGGTCTTTAAGGCTGCGGTCAAAGCCGTAAGGTCATCCAGGGGAACTGTGACCTGCTCTTTGGTCTCCATATCCCGGAGCGTGCCGACGCCCCTGGCCATTTCATCCTCGCCGATCATCAGCACCTTTGCGGCCCCGATCTTATCTGCAAATTTCATCTGCGCTTTGAGAGAACGGCCCATCATATCCGTCTGGACAGAGAACCCGCAGCGGATGAGCTGCTGTCTGATGCCTAGCGCCTTATAAAGTGCTTCTTTGCCCAGCGAAGCCACAAAAAGGTCGCAGTAAGGAGGAGCTGCCTCCTGTTCCCCTACCGCAAGCAGCAGGCGCTCCAGGCCGAGCCCGAAGCCGACTCCGGGAGTGCTCTCCCCGCCGAGCTGTTCGCACAGGCCGTCGTAGCGCCCGCCCGCGCACAGGGTGGACTGCGCCGTGCCTTCTTCTATGGGGATAAACTCGAATGCCGTGTTGGTATAATAATCAAGGCCTCTTACTATCCTGGGATTCACGACGTAATCGATGCCCGAAGCGTCAAGCGCCTCCTTTACGCCTTCAAAGTGCTGCGCACAGCTATCGCAGAGGTGTTCGAGCATAAGCGGCGCTCCCGCCAGCGCGGCCTGGCAGGTCTCGTTCTTGCAGTCGAAGACCCTCATCGGGTTCAGCTCCATGCGGGATACGCAGTCTTCGCAGAGCCGGTCTTTCCTCTCTTCCAGGAAAGCTCTGAGCAGCGCGTAATATTCGCTGCGGCATTCCGGACAGCCTACCGAGTTGATGTTCAGCTTGTATTCCCCCACATCCATCATCTTCAGGAAAGTATCAGCAAGGGATATCACCTCGCAGTCTGCGGCAGGCGAAGCCGCGCCTATCACTTCCGCCCCGAACTGGTGGAACTGGCGCTGCCTTCCCTTCTGCGGGTTTTCCGCCCTGTAGCAGCTGGTGATGTAGAAGAGCTTTACCGGCTGCGGAAGGCTGCCCATGCCGTTCTGGATGTATGCGCGTATTACAGGCGCGGTCCCCTCGGGCTTCAGCGTATAGGATTCCTTAGGCGAGCGCGAGAAGGTATACATCTCCTTGGTCACGATATCGGTCCCTTTGCCCACGCCCCTTTCGAACAATGCTGTATCCTCGAATTCCGGAGTGATTATCTCGCTGAAGCCGAACCGCTCTGCCAGAGCGGCGGCTTTTTCACATACTTCTTTCCACTGCCCGATCTTCGAGGGCAGGATATCTCTTGTGCCTTTCGGCAATGAAAACTTCATTACAGACCTCTGTGTGTGATTTTATTTTTTATCCTGAATACGAACATCCTTGCTGTCTGATATATGTCGCGGCCGAAGAAGACGAGGAAACCCGTCAGCGAGGCTATGATGGACAGCTTCGTCGCGATGTCCCCGATCACGAAGCTGAAGATCAGGAACGCGGTGTCCAGCCATGCCAGATACTTGATCTTCACGGGGATGAAGAAGAATATCATCACCTCCACCTCGGGATACAGATAGGCAAAGGCCAGAAACATCGAGAGGTTGACGTAGAACCCGTCGTAGCTTCCCCCGAATACCAGCGCCGCCAGGACCGTCCCCGCCAGCGACAGGGCATAGAATGCGGTAAACATGAACGTGCCCCAGGTCTTCTCCAGAGACGAGCCTATCCAGTAGTAAAAATACAGGGTGAAGGCTATCCAGATAAGGCTGGGAGTCGGAGGGATGAAGATAAAGGTGATCAGCCTCCAGACCTGGCCGGCGAACACGAGTTCCCTGTTCAGGAACAGGAACTCCTGGATATTCGTACCGAATCCGTAAGCCATGACGTAAACGATGCCTGTCAGTATCGACACATGCATCATCAGGTTTGGTATGCCCCAGTTCGGGTGCTTGTAGCGAAGCTTCTCTATGTATTTCAATTCAGTCTCCTCCGGGCTAATGCCCTATATGACGATTATAGTATAATACCTGCTCCTTGGAATCGTTACTCATGAATATCGTTATACCAAAAAAGCCGGCGCATAACGGCCGGCTCGAGCTTTCAGATACAGGTCAGGTCGTGGTGTAGGGCAGAAGGGCGATATTGCGCGCCAGCTTGACCGCACCTGTGACCTCTCTCTGGTGACGGGCGCATGTTCCCGTCGCCCTTCTCGGAAGGATCTTATACCTCTCCGACACGTATTTTCTCAGAAGTGCCACATCCTTATAATCGACATGCTCGATATGGTTCTCGCAGAAGTAGCAGACTTTCTTCCTGCGCTTGTAATCAGATTTCTGATAAGTCTTCTTTTCCTTTACTTCGTCAGCCATTTCATTGCTCCTTTTCTAATCAAAACGGCATATTGAGATTATCTATCTCTTCAAAACCGTCCATGGGCACCCCGAATTTCGAATCCGGGGAAGCCGTGCTGTTGTAGTTCTCTCCGCCTGAAGATGACCCGCTGCCGGTCCTGTTCGAATCCACGAACTGGACTTCGTCGGCCACGACCTCCGTCACATATCTTCTCTGCCCGTCGTTCCCGTCGTAGGACCTGGTCTGTATGCGGCCCAGGACCGCCACCATCCTGCCTTTGGAAAGATATCTCTCGCAGAGTTCGGCAGTCTTTCTCCATGCAACGACAGGGATGAAATCCGCTTCCTTTTCGCCGTTCGCGTTTTTGAAGTTCCTGTCAACGGCTATGGTGAATGAGGCCACTTTCTGGCCGGAGCCCGTTTCCCTGACATCCGGATCCTTCGTCAGCCTGCCGATAAGCATCGCTTTATTGATCATTTCAGTTCACTCCTCAGGAAGCTTTCAGTCTTCCTTGCGTACGTAAATGCCTCTTAAGATGTTCTCAGTGACCTTGAATACGTGGTCAAGCTCAGCAAGGATCTTAGTCTCGGCTTTGAAATCGATGATGTTGAAATAGCCTTCCTCGAATTTCATGATCGGGTAAGCCAGCTTCTTCTTGCCCCACTTATCCACCGATCCGACCTCGCCGGCCTCTTCGATGACGGCCTGGATCCTGGCGATCTCGGCGTCATTCTCTTCTTCGGTAAGGTTCGGGTTCACGATGAACATTGTTTCGTAAGAATTCATGTTTCACCTCCTTATGGACTTCCGGGGGAGCATTCATCTCCCCAAGGATGCAATACAGTATATCATGAAATTTAGTTTTATCAACTAAAATCTCATTATTTCGCGTCATTTATTTTCACATAGCGGTAATGGTCTTCCCATACGCCGTTGATCCTGATGAAGGCCCTGCTCAGCGCTTCGCGTTCGAAACCGAGCCTTTCGGCGACCCTGACGGACCTTGTGTTGCGGGGCATCATGTTGATCTCGATACGGTGGATGCCGACTACGTTGAAAAGGTTGTCTATGATGGCCTCCAGGGCTTCATGCATATACCCGTGTCCCTGGTAATCCTTATCCAGCTTATAGCCGAGCATGCAGTTGGAAAGATTGCCCATCACCAGGCAGAATACCGACGCCTTCCCTATGAGCATGCCGTCAGCCGAACAGTATATCCAGTAGTCTATGCCTTCCCCGGATTCACGCAGCTTCCTTTCATCCCTTATCAGCCTTTTCTGATAATCAAGGGTAAAAAAGTCCGAAGGCCGCCTGTCTTCCCAGGGCTCGAAGTGCTCCCGGTTCCGCCTTTCCAGCTCCAGGATAGCCGGAGCCATTTCCGGTACCGATGTGGTCAATACCAATCGGGGGGTCTCCAATTCGTATCTAGTCATAAATGCCTCCGGGATGAAAACTGCGGATGCTTTCCGCCCAAGCGCTTATTTGCGGATGATGACTGTGCCTTCCCTGCGGGGGGCAGCTTCGGGGAAATCACCGTCGGGATAGCCCAGAGCTATGGCGCCCACGCCGCCCAGATTGGCTGACAGTCCCCACTTCTCCATGAGTTCCCTGCCCTCTTCCGTCTCGAACATCTGCTTTTCTCCCCAGATCCAGCAGGAGCCTATCCCCAGATCGAACGCGGCGTTCATCATATTCCCGAGGGCCAGCGTGCAGTCGTATTCATAAAACGGCTCGTCCCCCTTGTCGCCGAAGACGACGATGACTGTCGGGGCCCCGTAATAAGGCTTCATGGTCTCCGGCGCCTTGCGGAAATGCACGTTCAGCAGCGTCAGGGCATCCAGATCCTCCTGATTCTGGAGCACGACGAATTTCCACGGCTGTCTGCCGATTGCCGTAGGTGCATACAGTCCCGCTTCGATTATCGCTCCAAGCTCATCATCCTTTATCTGCTCCGGCTTATACTTGCGGATGCTTCTTCTCTTTTTCAATGCTTCCAATGTTTCCATTCTGTTTGTCTCCTATTCTTATTATTGTCCTATTATTGCGGCTTCCAGTTCCTGATGGCTTCCAGATCCGGTTCGGAATAGCACTTGCGGCATACCGGGATATAGCTGTCGTTGCCGCCTATCATGACCTGGCTGCCCGTATAAACGGGCTTGCCGTCTATGACCCTGAGCACCATGGTCGCTTTCCTGTCGCAGAACCAGCAGACCGTTTTTATCTCCTCGATCTTATCGGCGTAGATGAGCAGCGCCTCGCTCCCCTCGAACAGATGATTTGAGAAGTCGTTCTTGAGCCCGTAGACGATTACCGGGATGCCCTCGTGATCCACTATCCTGGACAGCTCGCGGACCTGCCCGGCCGTAAGGAACTGCCCTTCGTCGATAAGGATGCAGTGGATCGGCGTGCTGTCCTGCGCCATCGCATCGCTGTAGACCTTCAGTATGGAAGTGTTCCCGTCAAAAGGGATCGCCGGCATCTTGACTCCTATGCGCGAAGCCACCACGTTCGTGCCGTAGCGCGTGTCAAGGGCGGAATTCATCACCAGGACCCTTTTGCCCTGCTCCTGGTAATTGTGGGCGATCTTGATCACCTCTATGGATTTTCCCGCGTTCATGCTGGAATAACGATAATATAACTGCGCCATGATAAATCTCTTCCTCTTATCTTATTATATCAAAAAAACGGCTCCCGGATAACTGTTTTGTTTTTTTAGCCGCATGGGTTTATAATTGACCCATGAAAAAGCTCATCTGCGCCGTTTTGGCCGCAATGCTGGCCATCCTTTCTTCCTGCAGCGCCAAGAAGACCGTAAACAATCCGGATTCAGGAGAGATAACGCCCGACGACCCGGAATACACCTATTATGACGGGGAGTATATAGTATACACCGATTATTATGACGATGCCGGATATGCCGCCGCCCTGAAGCTGAATGTCACGGACGGCATAATAGCAGAGATACACTACGATCTGTTCGACTATAGGCTGAATGCCTTTTCGGAGGATGAAGAGAATGCCGAAGCGGCCATGCTCCTGAAAGCGGAGATAAAGACGCTGAGCACCCGCGTGATGCAGCAGCAGAACGCCTCGGGCCTGAGCGCCGCCGCCCCGCAGGCGTCCTATTATATACCCCTTGTCACGCAGGCTGTGAACAATGCCGCCGCCGGAGCGCGAGACCCGTTCCCTCTTCCTATTCTGAGGGAATACACCGTAAGCTTCAGCGATGAAGGCGATGACGAAGGAGAGGCAGTGCTGTCCACACTAAGCGCGGCATTCCAGTCGGAAAAGGTGATCAGGCTCTCTTTCCGCCAGGAGGCGAAGGGCTCCAGGTTCACTGACTGGCCTGAAGCCTACGCCCCCGCCGAGACCGAAGGGCTGCCCTCATACAGCGAGGTGATCGGCATATTGAACAGACTTCCCGAAGAAGACGCCGTCATCAAAAAAGAAAGCCCCGTTCCCGGGGGCGATAAAGTGACCGACATCTACAACATGCTGTGCGCAAGGATCGAAGAGATGCATAAGCCCTTCAGATGCAATTACGCCAAGCTGTTCTCCAGCTTATAGGAAGCTTCAAGCCATTCTTCCTCCAGCAGTTCGTGTTCCGAGGGGATGGCTCTGTACCTCAGAAGGATATCTGTGCATTCTGCGGACTTGTAAAAGTCCGCTTCTTTCATTTTTTCCTCGATGAGGGCTTTCTCGCGGTCAAGCTCATTAAGAAGGCCTTCTATCTCCTTTACCCTGGCTTTGAGCCTCTTAAGCTCGTTCTTGCTCAGCATACTGCCCCTGGCCTCTGCCTGCCTGCTTTTTTCTTCCTCCGAGGACTGCCTTTTGGCCGCGGTCTTTTCCCTCTCCGGGAACTGGGCCCTGGCTTCTTCATACGGGCATTTGAAATAGTAGGCCATGCCGTCCTGAATAAGCAGTATCTCGTCGCATATGGCTTTGAGCAGGTAACGGTCGTGGGAAACTATGAGGGCAGTGCCCTCGTAATCCTTTATCGCCTGCTCGAACACTTCCTTGGAGGATATATCCAGATGGTTGGTGGGCTCGTCCAGCAGGAGCAGGTTGGCTTTCGTAAGCATCAGTTTGGCGACGGCGACCCTTGCAAGCTCCCCGCCGGAGAGCACGCCGAGGGTCTTGAAGACCTCGTCATTCGAGAACATCAGGCTGCCCAGCACGTTCCTCACATCGAGCGTATCCGCGCCGGAATAGTCCACCAGCTCGTCCACGATCGTTTTCGATCTGTCCAGGTCCGTATGGTACTGCTCGAAATAGGACATGAGCACCCCTGTCCCGTAGACGATCTCTCCGGTAACGGGCTCCAGTTCTCCCAGAACGGTGCGCAGCAGCGTCGTCTTGCCGGTAGCGTTATCCCCGCAGATCCCGACCTTCGTCCCGTGGAAGATCTCCATATCGATCCCGCTCACCAGGGGCTCGCCGTCATATCCGACCGAAAGGCCAACTGTTTTCAGGGCGTTCCTCGATATGACCTTCTGCGTGTTGAAGAAGATATTGACCGTCTTCTTCTCTTCGGGCTTCTCCACCTTCTCCAGTTTGTCCAGCATCTTCTGGCGTTCGGCGGCGCGCACATAGCTCCAGTCGCGCTTATAGGATCTGAAGCGCTTGATGATCTCGCGCTGCTTCTTTATATATTCGTTCTGGATCTCATACTCGCGCTGCTGTGCGTAGATCTCGTCGTCCCGCTGCTTCAGGTAGGCGGAATAGTTGCCCCTGTAGACGCGTACGGACCTGTCCGCTTCCCAGATGGTATTCACCGTCCTGTCCAGGAAATACCTGTCGTGGGACACGACGATATAAGCGTTCGGATAGCCGTTGAGGTAGTTCTCCAGCCAGTCTGTCCCGGACATGTCCAGGTAGTTGGTGGGCTCGTCCAGCAAAAGCAGGTCCGGCTCCTCGATGAGCAGTTTGGCCAGGGCCACCCTCATCTTCTGTCCGCCGGAAAGTACGGAAACAGGCATATCGAAATAATCCTCGTCGAATCCAAGCCCCTTGAGGGTGCCTGTGACGATGCTTTTGTAATAATATCCCCTGGCTGCCTGGAACTTTTCGCTGAGGGTGGAAAAAGCCTCATTAAGGGCCGAAAGCTTTTCCGGATCCGTCTCTGTCTCCAGCATGCCGCGGCATTCCTCCAGCTTCTTTTCCATCGCGATGACGTCATCAAAGGCGCTCAGCGTCTCCTCGTAGATGGTCCTGCCGTTGTCGATCCCGAGGTTCTGGTGCAGAAAGCCGATAGTGGTGCCGTTGGTCACGGAAACGGATCCGCTGTCCGCGGGAAGTGATCCGGCGATTATATTGAGCAGCGTCGATTTGCCGCTGCCGTTGAGGCCGATAAAGCCTATCCTGTCGTTGTCGGTTATCCTTAAGTTGACTTCGGAGAGAACCTCTTCGGAGCCGTAATGTTTCGAAACGTCTGTTACCGTAATGAGCATGTCGTATTCAGTCTATGACCCTCCTGCCTTCCAGGGCATTCGACAGCGTGGCCTCGTCCGTATATTCAAGGTCTGCGCCTGCAGGGATGCCGCGGGCGATGCGGGTAGTCTTGATCCCGAGCGGTTTTATCATGCGCGCGACGTACATGGCGGTGGTCTCGCCCTCCACGTTCAGATTGGTCGCGAGGATCACCTCGGTGACCGCGGTATTGAGCCTTGCCATGAGCTGCGGGATCCTCAGGTCGTCAGGGCCTATGCCTTCCATCGGGGAGATCGCCCCGCCGAGCACATGATACAGTCCCTTGAATTCCTTCGTGCGTTCGATGGCGATTATATCCTTGGAATCCTGGACCACGCATATGACGGACTGGTCGCGTGAAGGCGAAGAGCAGTATTCGCATGGATCCTTATCGGAGATATTGCCGCATACGCTGCAGTACTTCACGTTCTTCTTCGCTTCAGCGATGGCATCGGAAAGCTCGTAGGCGTAATCGCCGTCGCTCTTGATGATGAAATACGCCAGCCTCTGCGCGGTCTTGCGGCCGATCCCTGGCAGTTTTGACAGCGAGGTGATGAGCCTCTGTATCGGAGCTGCCTGCATCTTATCTCATTCCCGGGATGTTCAGCCCCCCGGTGACGCTGCCGAGCTTCGCCGCGCTGGTCTCGTCAGCCTTGACGAGCGCTTCATTCACGGCGGCTATTATCATATCGGAGAGCATCTCGCTGTCGGCGTCAGCCATCGCGTCGGGATCGATGAAGAGCGATTTGAGCTTCCTGTCGCCTGTGACGACTGCCTTGACCGCGCCTCCGCCGCTTGCGGCTTCGAATTCCATCGCCAGGATCTCCTCCTGGGCGGCGGCCATCATCTCCTGCATCTTCTTTGCCTGCTTCATCAGGTTATTCATGTTGGGCTGCTGATATTTTGCCATTGCGATTCCCCTATCCTTACTTTATTTCTTCCAAGCCGCCCAACAGCTCGCGGGCCAGCTCGATATTGTCCTTCTTTTTTGCGTTCTTCTGCGGAGGAGAAGTGACTGCTATCTTTATCTCCCTGCCTGTCCTGACCTTCAGGGCTTCCGATAGCCTTGCGGGACCGTTATGCTCGTCGAAGCTGCCCATCATATGCACGGATACGCCGGTGGGATATACAGTGAGAGTATCCCCGTCGAAGGAAAGCGGCTTCAAGTCCGATACGATGCTCCAGAGGTACTGGTCCCTGTACTGGTTGTTTATATACTCCGCGCAGCCCGCAAGGTGTTCCGCGATATCCGCAAGGACATCCTTATCGTCCGGAGACACGGCGAACTCCTCCGGGATGTCGATGTCGTCCTCATCGGTTCCGCTTCCTGCGGTCATGGGCGTATCGACGGGATCCTTCACTTTATCCGCTCCAGTGGCTTTGGCGGGCGGTTCTTCAGCGGGGCTTATCATGTCCTGCTCCGCCGGTTTTGCGGCCTCAGGCCTTGGGGCGGCATCTATCCCGGCGCGTCTGAGTATCTCGGACGCCCTGGGCGAAGACTGCGGGGTCTCGCGGGGCATGGAGGCGAGCGCCTCTACCCTTTTTTCCAGTTTCTCGACCCTCGCCTTCAGGCTGATGTTCTCATTGAGCCTGTCTTTATCGCACATTCGCAGCACCGCGGTCTCCAGGGCATAGCGCATATTTCCGCCGCCGCGGCTCTGGACCCTTACGTCGCCGAGCACTGCCATATAGGAGATTATGTCCTCATCGCTCACCGTAAGCGCGCTCCTCTTGAGGCTTTGTATATACCCTTCGCTCTTGAAGAGCATCTTGTCGTAATCGCTTACATTCTTCAGTATCATCAGGCTGCGGAAATATTCCGTGAGGGACGTGAGTATATCGTCCTCGTCCATGCCCGAGTCTATCAGTTCACCCAGCTTGTCCAGGGCTTTGCCCGCATCGCCCTCCGATACGGCCTCCGCTGCCTCCAGCAGGCCTGTCGTATGCCCCATGCCGAGCACGGCTGATGCCGCGCTTTCGCTGAGGGTGCCGTCTTCACTGGCGGCAAGGACCTTGTCCGTAAGGGACCATGCGTCCCTGAGCGCACCGTCGGAAGCCGCGACTATCATATCGAGCGCTCCTTTTTCACATGAGACGCCTATTCCAGAAAGGGCATCCGAGAGCCTCTCCCTCATCTTCTCTCCGGAGATGCGCCTGAAATCGTAGCGCTGGCATCTCGAGATGATAGTGGGCAGCACTTTGTATATCTCGGTCGTGGCGAATATGAATATGATATGCTCAGGCGGCTCCTCCAGCGTCTTGAGCAGAGCGTTGAAGGCCTCGTTCGTGAGCATATGGACTTCATCGATTATGTATACCCGGTACTTCACACCCACCGGCAGGAAGTTCACCTCATCCCTGAGGCGCCTGATATCGTCGATGCTCCTGTTGGAAGCGGCATCGATCTCCGTGACATTGGTGAAGGCCTGGTCATCCCCGCTGGTGCATGAGGCGCATCTGCCGCACGGCTCCCCGTCCTGGGGGTCCAGGCAGTTGACCGCCCTGGCGAAGACCTTGGCGGCGCTGGTCTTGCCGGTGCCCCTCGGTCCCGAGAAGAGGTACGCATGGGAGATATTGCCCGTTCTTATCTGGTTCTTCAGTATAGGTATGATGTGGTCCTGCCCGACGATCTCATCGAATCTCTGCGGGCGGAACCGCCTGTACAGGACTCTGTAATTTACACTCCCCGTTTCCATTTGACTCCGTCTCTGGTATCCTCCAGGGTGATGCCTTTCTCCTTGAGAAGATCGCGTATCTCGTCCGCTCTGGCAAAATCCCTGTCCTTCCTGGCCTGTTCTCTCTGTTCTATGAGCAGGGCTATGTCGCTGTCCAGCAGCTCCGCCTGGCGGCCTTCAAGTATGCCCAGTATCCCGCAGGGGATCATGAAGAGCCTTCTGGCCTCCTCAAGGGCCTTGCGGGAGACCGTATTCCTGGCAAATACGTTGACGGCTTTGGCCATCTCGAATAGCTGGCCTATGGCTTCGGCGGTATTCAGGTCGTCATCCATGGCTTCTTCGAATCTTTCCACGTACGCGCTTATGGCGGCAAGCTGTTCGCTCTCCTCGCCGCTCAAGGGCCTGTCCTCCGAATGGGAGATAAGGAAATCGAGGTTTTCCTTGACGTTATAGAGCCTGTCCAGGGCAGCCGCGCTCTGCGAGATGCTCTCCTTGGAAAAATTGATCGGGTTGCGGTACTGCACGGAAAGGATAAAGAACCTTACGGCTTCCAGGTCATATAATTCGCCTATATCGCGCACTGTGAAGAAATTGCCCAGCGACTTGGACATCTTGACGTTATCGACGTTTATATAGCCGTTATGCAGCCAGTATCTGGCGAAGGGCACCCCGTTGCGCGCCTCGCTCTGGGCGATCTCGTTCTCATGGTGCGGGAAAATGAGGTCATACCCTCCCGAATGGATATCTATGCTCTCCCCCAGGTATTTGGCGCTCATCGCAGAGCACTCTATATGCCAGCCCGGACGGCCCTGCCCCCAGGGGCTGTCCCAGTACGGCTCGCCTTCCTTCTTTGCCTTCCAGAGAGCAAAATCAAGGGGGTCGTCCTTGACGTCATTGACCTCGATCCTCGCGCCCGACTGAAGGTCGTGCACGCTCTGGCCAGAGAGACGGCCGTAATTGGGGTAACTGGAAACATCGAAATAAACGTCCCCGCCCTTCTGGTAGGCATGGCCGGAATCGATGAGGTCCTGGACGAACTGTATGATCTCGGGTATCGTCTCGCTTACTCTCGGGTGCACGTCCGCATCCTTGATGCCGAGGCCCCTGGCGTCGACGAAATACTCCTCGATGTATTTGTCGGCGACCTCCTTCGGGGAGATCCCCTCCTCTATGGAGCGGTTGAT
>JAFZLL010000042.1 GCA_017551505.1 Eubacteriaceae bacterium | reverse complement strand
ATGGCGGGAAAGGATTTCGGCAACGGTAAAGCCACCCTGGACAACGGATACGGGATGTTCCTTAAGTTCCTTGAGTACAAGCTCAGTGACCGCGGGAAGGTACTGATCAAAGTCGACAGGTGGTTCCCTTCAAGTCAGACATGCCATGTGTGCGGTAATACCGACAGTGAGATAAAGGATCTGAAGATCCGTCACTGGGTATGTCCTGTCTGCGGCACATCGCACGAGCGTGACATAAATGCCGCAATGAACATCCTTCAGGAAGGACTAAGAGAGTACATGAGGGATACGGCATAGAGATGTGATACAGCATACCATCACGATAGGGCAGGAACTGTCCGAATCCGCAACGCCTGTGGAGCCGGCGGCCTCTGTATACGGCGATACGTCTTCGTATGCAAGCTGCAGCGTTGAAGCAGGAATCCCCCACTTCTCTAAGTGGCGGGAGTGTTCAAGGAACTATCATATTCAGTTTCCGTCAATTCGGATTTCAATATACTGTCATTAAGCATTTTTAGAAACTCAATTGCTTGTTTTTGATTGCTGATTCGTATTTTCCCGTTTTGTATTTCCAGCTTACCCATGTATCGTGGTAAAGTCTCGGATTGCCGGTGCTCCGACAAGGCCACTGTAACGCTTACATTGGAAAGCAACATTAAAGCTGAAAATACCGTTGATTTTGAGCTTTCCGGTGCCATCAATTCCGCCGTCTCCGGATTTCTTCGTGACCTCAACCTGCGTAAAACCACATTCTCTCAGCATCCTTTGGGCAAGCCTTTCAAATCCATAGGGGTCCATATTCTGAAGAATATCAGCAAGTTGTTCTCTCCAGGGCTTCAATTCGTCGGGATACTCTGCGTAATCGTTGGTTGGATCATCGTCTTCCGGTTTATCAGATGAATTGGGTGAATCACCGGCCTTATCGGCTCTCTTCTTTCTGCTTTCCTGGGTAACCGTATCGACAATTTTCTTGGCATCCAGATCCGCGACTGAAACAAAATCAGGCTTTATTGACTAGACGCTCCTGGCACTGTTTTCAATGACGCCATAGATACACAGATACGTTCTCGCCGCAGGAAAGCCGGGACAAGCAGGGCAACGTCAATTCCAAATGGGTCTGTTCCGGAAAGATCAAGGCCGGGAAAGAGAGCTGCGCCTCCTTCCCGATCTACGAGGAAGAGATCAAGCCGCTGCTCTATGAGGTCTTCCGCGATACGAAGAAGCTGTCCGCCGCCATGCTGGAAGAGTATCAGCGGATGTACGGCGAACTCACCCGCGGCGACAACCTGGCGAAACGCATCAAAAGCGTTGAGGCAAAAATTGACCTCAATCTGAAAAAGAAAAACAAACTGCTGGAGCTGGTTTCGCTGGACAGCATCTCACCGAAAAACTTCAAAGAGATGTCCGAGGCCTGCGACAAAGAAGCGGAGGAACTCGAAAAGGAACTGGCGGAACTGAAGGATCAGCACGCCTCCAACGAGGAATTCCGCAAGCAGATGGAGAAGATCCGCTCCGTTCTCAGGCAGGCTGAGCAGAGGGCAGGCAGCGGCGCGATCACAAAAGACTTCATCGACACCTTCATCGACCGTATCTATGTCACGCCCCAGGAAGACGGCTCCATGCGGCTGGATATCAAGATTTTCACAGGCGATACCACCGAAAAATACCTGAAAAAGCTCAAAAGTCGTGCGGGCAGCATCAACCCAGCAGACGAGAAAACAAGCGAAAATCCAGCTATATCAACGGTTTTCGGCGATGACCACTCTACGGGTCACACGTTCAAGAAGGAATTCCCACCGCACAGCGGAACACCGTACAAGCCATGCATCTTTTGTTTTGCCAGCAATGATACTTTGTGGTATTATTCTTACTGATTAGAACATAAAGGGTGAACGATGGCTTATTGGCTTGTTGATTACGAGAATGTAAAGGTCTCCGGGCTGGACGGGCTGACATCCCTCTCCGACAAGGACACAGTCTGCATATTCTACAGCGAGAATTCCGACAGCATGACCTTCGGCCTGCATAAGCGGCTGATGACTTCAAGGGCGGAGGTGCAGTATCAGAAGGTGGAGGTGGGCACGAAAAACGCCCTGGACTTCCAGCTTTCCACATACCTGGGCTGGCTGATAAAAGAGAACGGGAACGGGACCGACGCCTATTACGTCGTCACGAAGGACCAGGGGTTCTCCGTCCTGAGTAAGTATTGGGCGAGGTATAACGTAAACGTGCAGATCGTGATCAACTGCAGCGGTACGAACAAACAGGACGAACACACCACCTTAAGACAGAAGGCGGAACAGGTACTGCCCAACGTGGAGGATGTCGACTTAGTCGTCAGGCTCATAGAGAATTACAAAACGAAGCAGGGCATCAACAATGCCCTCGTAAAATATTATAAGGACGGCAAAAAGGTCAAGGAGATATATACGGCCATCAAGCCGCTGATCGCGGACAAAAAGGGCAGGGATTAAAATATCAGATACCGCGCACCTTCAGCGGAGGACCTCACCGTAGTATGGCAGGTGAGGATTTCGGACGGGCAGATCTTTTTTATTGAATCATCCTAAAAAAATTGAATATCAAACCGCATGCGGCGGCTTCCGGGCATGGAGCCGCCGTTTATTGTCTGTTTTCCATAGGAAACGATTATATTTTACCGACATTTATGGACAGAATGTCGATTTTCTTATACAATATTTATTGTCAGAATAATACATGGAAAGGATAACGGTTTTTTATGAATTCAAATCTTAAAGACAAGGTCGTTCTGGTCACCGGCGCTACCGGCGGAATCGGAAAAGAAGTCGCGGAAGCGTTCCTCGCAGAAGGAGCGAAGGTCGCTATGACATCCCGCACACAGGCCAAGCTCGATGCCCTGGTCGCTGAGCTCGGAGCTCCCGCGGATCACGTCGCCACGTTCATCGTGGACGTAAGCAAGGAAGAAGAAGTCAAGGCAGCTATCGATGGCGCCATCGCCAAGTGGGGTTCACTGGATGTTCTCGTCAACAACTCCGGTGACAACGGCGATTACAAGCCCATCGCAGATCTTACCAAGGAAGACTTCCTGAAGGTCTATGATGTCAACGTCTTCGGCCTCGTATACAGCATGAAATACGCCATTCCTCAGATGAGGAAGCAGGGCAAGGGCGCCGTCGTCAACATCACCAGCGAAGGCGAATTCGTAGGCGCCGCAGGAATGGCTCCCTACTGCTCCTCCAAGCACGCCGCAGGCGGACTTTCCAAGTGCGTCGCTCTGGAAGTTGCCAAAGAGAACATCCGCGTCAACACCATCTGCCCGGGCGCTGTCGATACTCCGATGATGCGCCGTATCGAAGAGCAGTGGCTCGGCAAGGGCTACACCCGTGAGCAGGCTCTGGCCACCTTCGCCGCACAGTATCCTGACGGCAAGTACGCAGATCCCAAGGAAGTCGCCACAGCCACCGTGTTCCTGGCATCCGACCTGGCAGGCCACATCAACGGGGCTTCCATCCGCATCGATGGCGGAAAGGTCGCAATGGGCTGATCCGTCAGAAAACAGAAACATAACAGATCAATTTTCACCCCGGCCTGAGGCCGGGGTTAATTTATACCATCATTGCGGGCACCTCCGCCTGTTTTTCCTTTTCATTTGTCGTAATTTTTTCTTTTTCCTATTGTAATATTATGCATTGACATTTATAATTATACGAAATTAGCGGAAAATGGCATTGAGGAGGATACCGAAATGAAACAGAAGATCGTTTTAGCATATTCAGGAGGGCTGGACACCAGCACCATCGTTCCCTGGTTGAAAGAGAATTACGACTGCGAGGTGCACTGCGTCTGCGTGGACGTGGGGCAGGTCGCCCCGGGTGAGGCGGAACAGATCATCGAGCGCGCCAAGAAGATCGGTGCTGATTCGGTGGTCGTGGCTGACGCTGTGGACGAGCTGGTCGAAGATTATATCTGGCCGATGCTCAAGAGCGGCGCCGTCTACGAGGACAAATACCTGCTGGGCACTTCCATCGCACGCCCGCTCATCGCCGAAAAGCTGGTCGACCGCGCCAAGGAGATCGGTGCAGACTATATCGCTCACGGGGCTACGGGCAAGGGCAACGACCAGGTGCGCTTTGAACTGGCGATAATGGCCCTGGCTCCGGACATAAAGGTGATCGCCCCCTGGAGGATCTGGGACATCACTTCCCGCGAGGACGCATATGCCTTCTGCCAGAAGCACGGAATCACGCTCAATGTCTCACTGGACGAAAGCTACTCCATGGACGAGAACATCTGGCACCTTTCCCACGAAGGGCTCGATCTCGAAGATCCCGCAAACGTCCCCAAATACGACAAAATACTTACTCTCAGCCAGGATCCGATGAAGGCTCCTGACGAGGCAGTATGCATTACGATAGAATTCGAGAAGGGTGTGCCCGTGGGAGTGAACGGCGAAAAAATGAAAGCCGCTGAGATAGTCAGGAAGCTCAATAAGATCGGTGGGGAAAACGGCATCGGCATCGAGGACATGGTGGAGAACCGCGTCGTCGGCATGAAATCCCGCGGCATCTACGAGACCCCGGGAGGCACTCTGCTGTTCAAAGCCCATAAGCAGCTCGAAGAAATGTGCCTGGACAGGGAAACATCCTCCTTCAAGAGAACAGTTGCCCTCAAATATGCCGACCTGGTCTATGAAGGCAAATGGTTCGGGGCGCTCCGGGAAGCACTGGACAAATTCATCGACGAAACACAGAAGCACGTCACGGGCAAGGTCGGCTTGAAGCTCTACAAGGGCAATATCATCCCCAACGGAACCTTCCCCGAATACTCTCTCTACGATAAGAACATTGCGTCCTTCGCTATGGGCGACATGTTCCATCCCGCAGACGCCGAAGGGTTCATAAGGCTCTACGGGCTCCCGCTCAAGATCAAAGCACTGGCAGAAAAGAATTATGAAGACAAATAGCGGGAAGCTCTGGGCAGGGCGTTTCAGCGGCGAGAATGAAAAGCTGACTGATGAATTCGACGCCTCCATCGGTTTCGATAAACGCCTGGCCCCTTATGATATAGAAGGATCCGTAGCCCATGTAAAGATGCTCTGCAAACAGGGATTCATCTCCGCTGAGGACACTGAGAAGATCATAACCGCACTGGAGCAGCTCAGGAATGAGCTTTCTTCCGACGACAGCATGCTGATGAAAGGAGGCTATGAAGACATCCATATGGCCGTCGAAGCCATCATAACGGACAGGATAGGCGAACCGGGGCAGCGCATCCACACTGGGAGGAGCCGCAACGACCAGGTTGCCCTGGATATGAGGATGTTCGTCTTAGACCAATGCGGGATCCTCCAGAACAGGCTCAAGGCACTTATCAGCGTGCTTCTCGCCAAGGCGGAAGAAAACGCAGATGTGGTGATGCCGGGCTTTACCCATGTACAAAAGGCCCAGGCAGTCACTTACGGGCATTACCTTAATGCCTACTCTGAGATGTTCTTCCGCGACATCTCCCGCATCCAGGATGTCGCGAAACGAACGGACGAGATGCCGCTCGGGGCAGGGGCGCTGGCTGCCAGCACGCTGGAGCTTGATGATGATTACGTTGCGGAGCTGCTCGGTTTCAAAGCGGTATCGAAGAACAGCCTCGACGCGGTCTCTGACAGGGACTACTGCATCGAGCTCCTCTCGGCGCTGAGCATAGTCATGATGCACCTGAGCCGTTTCTGTGAAGAGATAGTATGGTGGGCAAGCGAGGAATTCGCGTATATAAAGGTATCGGACGGCTATTCTACAGGATCATCCATGATGCCCCAGAAACGGAATCCGGACGTTGCCGAGCTGATAAGAGGAAAGACGGGACGTGTTTACGGGGACCTCATGGCGATGCTTACCGTCATGAAGGGAATCCCTATGTCTTATGACAAGGATATACAGGAGGACAAGGAATCCGTCTTCGACGCGGTGGACACCGCGGACATATGTCTGACGATATTCACCGGCATGGTCAAGGACATCTCGGTCAATGAAGAAAAGATGAACAGAGCCGTGGAGGAAAGCTTCATGGATTCCACGGACGCTGCGGAATACCTCGTCAGGAAGGGCTGCCCGTTCAGGCACGCTCATTTCATCATCGGAGGGCTCGTCGGTCTTGCCGAAAAGCAGGGCATTTGGCTCAGAGATATCTCCGAGGAAGACCTAAAAGCCGCCTGCGGGGAATACTACGATCCAGGCATCAGGGAAGCCTTCAATGCAACCGGCAACCTTAAGAATAAACATTCCGCCCTCTCACCTGCGCCGGAAAAGGTCAGGGCATATGTAAAAGCAGCAAAGGAAAAGCTCGCGAACCTGTAATGAGGGGTCCGGTGAAATTGACTTATAACGATATGCTCCCGCCGCTTTAGCTGACGCTAAGAAGTGGCGGGAGTTTTCATGATAAGGAATGGAAGCGTCTGCTGATGAGGCCGACAAAAGAGAGGTATGTATACGTTCATAATACATAAAAAGTGCAGCCTTTTCCTGACTGCACCAAACCATGCTGAATCATCCTTTACAGG
Organism: Eubacteriaceae bacterium; assembly: GCA_017551505.1. Taxonomy (GTDB): domain Bacteria; phylum Bacillota; class Clostridia; order Eubacteriales; family Anaerofustaceae; genus JAAYHF01. The sequence continues at coordinate 100,405 of JAFZLL010000042.1, read as the reverse complement.
CGCCCCGAAGGATGGATTTCTTTCAGCTCACATATTCCACAGCTCGTCATAATCGATTTTGTCAAAGTCGTCTGTGACGTATTTATATGGAAGCACCTTGTCTGTATAAGTGTCCATATACAGGATATTGTTATTCTCCATCTCGGTATAATCCACCTCAAAGGTATGAGAATACGCCTTTCTTCCCGACCACTCATCGTTATCCGGAACTTCCGGAAAATCAACCGTGAACGTGAACTTACCGATCTGTGGCTTCGCCTTATAATCGGTGACGACGCCGCTTTCTGAGTACTCGGAGAAAAACTGACCCATCGTAAAGCGGTAATCCCCGTCAAGATATGAAAAGACGATGAAGTTGATCTGACCATCGTTGTTGTTCACCCAGATCCCGTCCAGTACGCCCCACATCCATGAGAGATTCCCGTAAAAGAGCTTTTCGTTCACATCGTCTAGATCCACGCCGATATAGGTAAATTCCTGCACGTCGTCATTCCCTGCAATATTCTTGATCTTCGCTGTCTTCTCCCCGGGGTTGTGCTGCAGGCTAATCTCTTCTGTGAAGGCTTCATACCCGCTGTTTTCTTCGGTAGGTTCCACTGCCGGGAAATCGACGGTGAGAGTGTAGACTCCTTCACTGTCCACCGTAGCTTCTCTTCCCTCACCTCCAATTATGAATCCGGATTCAAGGATGCCTGTATTATAGAACCTGGCCTGTCCCATAGGCTTGAACCATACGAAATACTTCACGCCTGCGGTGTCCGTGTAGACCCATACGCCTTCCATCTCGTTCCAGAGCTCATCTATGTCTGCTTTTTTAGCCGCCGGAGGCGTGCACGCAGCGAAGCAGATCAGCATGAACGCCGCAAGAACGGCTGATAATAACCTCTTTTTCACTTTATTCTCCCTATTGTTTAATTAAACGGCATAGCCGCACCTAAATTGTACCATATATTCCGCACTCAGGTCAAAAATGATGATCGGGAAGCGGCATATATCTGTTTCACAGAGGATTCGGCTCGGCAAGGCAGCTTTCCTGTCCGGTCAGTCTTCGCAGCTTATACCGCTCCCCGCAAAACCTTCCCTTGTCTTTTCCCTCCCATCTGCTATAATCGCTTTGTGTTTAAGACCTTGGAAAAGCTCGCACTCTTCGACGGGCTCATGCCTTCGAAAGACAGCGGGTTGCTTATCAGCGGCGCTGAGAAAAACGCCAGATTAATATATGCGCTCTACCTTGCCGGAAAGACGGATGGCAGGGTACTGTTTGTGTGCTCCGACGAATATGACGCCAGGAAGTATTACGACGAGCTGGTCAGGACCGATCCGCCGGCAAAGATCCTGCGCTATCCCGCAGAGCCTTTTTATTTCACCTATCCTGACAGCTATTCACGCGAGGTATCGAATCTGCGCCTTAAGGCCCTTTTCTCAGCGGATCAGTCAGGCCCAGCGATCATCTTCACATCAGCCCAGGCCCTGACTGAAACGTTCCCGAAGCTTGACCCCTTGGATTATCCCGTCCGCAGAATCGGAGACATAATCGAAATGACTAAGCTCACTGATACGCTCGTATCCCTGGGCTATACCCGCTCTCCCCGTACGGAAGCGCCGGGTCAGTTCAGCGTCAGAGGAGGGATACTGGACTTCTTCGGCAGTGACAGCGAACACCCTGTGCGCGTGGAATTCTACGGCGACGAGATCGATTCGATACGCAGCTTCTCAGAAGAGACTATGCTGTCGATAGAGAACATAGAGTCCTTCCGGATCCTGCCTTTCACACAGTACGTGATCCCGCCCGTCAAGTTCACTGAAGGCATCGCGAAAATGAGGAGAGAGAGGGACAACGCGATCAAAGCCATCAAGGATATCGAGCTGAGGGAAAAAGCCCTTTCAGACAGCGAGGCTCTCCTCTCCAAGGCGGAGCTCTATCCCACTGACTCAGCCCGTATCGTCTACCCTTACTGCGATGTCGAACGTACGACCATCATGGACGAGATAGGGGCTTCGGCGGTTATCTTCGATGAATACTCCGCGGTAAGATTCGGCGTCAGGCGTGCGAACAAGCTCATCGCTGACGACTGGAGCGTCCTGGCCGGCGAAGCTCTGGCTTATCCGACCCAGATGGGCTTTTTTGAGGACTTCGATTCAGTGCTCAGGCGCTCCTCCTCAAAAGGCGCCGTGATTTTCTCGGCGGTGGAAAAACCGCCCGTGAACCTGTATTCGCGCGAAGTATACCTTGGCGGTGCAGACATTCTGGATTACAAGGGGGCTTCCCGCCTAATGAACGCCGCGCTGGATTCCTTCCGCTCATCGGGATACCGAACAGTCATCGCTTATAATGGCGAAGGCCAGAAAAAGAATCTGGAAGCCCTGATGAACGGCTACGAATACAAGTATTCCTTTGCCCTTACCCCCGGAGAGATCGCCTTCAGTGAGATGTACCTGCCGGGAGGGGCTGATTTCGCCGCCTTTAAAGTGGCGCTGATCCCATACCATTATCTGATACCGAAGAGCGCCCCCGCAAGAAAGCGCCGGGAGATATCCGACGAGTTCTTTGCGGACATACACCCCGGCGATTACGTCGTGCATGAATCCCACGGCATCGGGCGCTACGAGGGGATCGTGCGTCTTGACGCCGATGGGGTCTCAAGGGATTATATAAAGATCGGATATGCGAAGGAGGATGTACTGTACGTACCTCCCGAGCAGATGGACCTAATACAGAAATATGTTGGAGCCGGTGATGCCCCTCCAAGGATCAACCGGCTGGGAGGCGGTGACTGGGAGGCTGCCAAGAGCAAGGTCAGGAGAGTCGTCAAAAAGCTGGCTGACGAATACATCGCTATGTATGCGGAACGTCAGAACATGAAAGGCTATGCCTTCTCCCCGGATACGCCTTTCGCGGCGGAGTTCGAGGACAGTTTCGAATACGAGCCTACAGAGGATCAGATCAAATGCACCGAGGAGATCAAAGCCGATATGGAGAAGGACTCCCCGATGGACCGCCTTCTCATGGGGGACGTGGGCTACGGAAAGACGGAAGTGGCAATGCGGGCAGCGTTCAAGGCTGTGATGGAGCCCAAGCAGGTAGCCGTGCTGGTCCCCACCACCATCCTCGCGCTGCAGCATTACAACACTTTTACCGAGCGCTTCAAAAACTATCCGGTCAAGATAGAGCTCATGTGCCGTTTTAGAACCGCGGCGGAGATAAAGAAAACGAAGGAGAACCTCAGCCGGGGGATCACCGACATCGTCATAGGCACACACAGCCTTCTGGCAAAGGACGTGAGCTTCCGCGACCTGGGACTGCTCATAATAGACGAGGAGCAGCGCTTTGGCGTGGCCCACAAGGACAAGCTCAAGCTGCTCAAAAACGAGGTTGATACGCTCACAATGACAGCCACACCCATCCCGAGGACTCTTCATATGTCTCTGTCGGGGATCAGAGATATGAGCGTCATCGAGACGCCCCCGGGCCAGAGGCTGGAGACGCAGACCTACGTCATGCCGTCCGATGATGCCGTTATCACCGCGGCAATAAGCAACGAGCTTGCCCGGGGAGGGCAGGTCTTCTACCTGTACAACCGGGTTGACACCATAGCCGAAAGAAGCTATAAGATACGCTCACTGGTGCCCGAGGCCAGAGTCGCTTATGCTCACGGACAGATGCCCGAAAAGCAGCTGGAGAATATCGTCCTGGACTTCTTGGCACGTAAATTCGACGTGCTCGTCTGCACGACCATAATCGAGAACGGAGTGGATATCGTCAACGCCAATACCATCATAATAGAAGACGCCGACCGCCTCGGCCTTGCCCAGCTCTATCAGCTGAGGGGCAGGGTGGGCAGGGGAGACGTGCGGGCCTACGCCTATATCCTTTACAACTCATCCAAGGAGCTTCCGGAAGAGGCCGCCAAGAGGCTGAAGGCCATCCGGGAATTCACCGAGTTCGGCAGCGGGTTCAAGATTGCCATGAGGGATATGCAGATAAGAGGGGCCGGCAATATCCTTGGCGCTGAGCAGAGCGGGCATTTCGCAAACGTGGGCTACGAGATGTACTGCCGTCTCTTGGGACAGGCAGTCTCCGAAGGCCTGGGCAGGAATACCCAGTCGGAAAGAAAGACATGCGAGATCGATATCCGCACTGATGCCTATATTCCTCCCGAATACATCTCCTCGGAGGAGGACAGGATACTGGCCTACAAAAAAATCGCAGCCATAGAGAGCGAAGAGGACAAGCATAAGACGGAGTTCGAGCTGACCGACATCTATTCCGACCTGCCGGCTTCGGTGATCAACCTGCTGGACGTAGCGCTGACGAAAGCCTATGCCATGAAGGCGGGGATCACAAGGATACGCCAGAGCGAGAATACGCTGGTGATGGAATTCGCTTCGGGAACATTCTTCGACGGTCAGTTCGTGAACGATCTGGCCAAAAGATATGCGATAAAAATGAGGAATACCGCATCGGGCACATCGATGGTCCTGACTATCCCCAAAAGCCTCACCCCGCTTGATGCGGCAAGGGATTTTGTGGCCAATTTTGTTGTGTCGAATGCATGATTAGTCTATAATAATCAGAAGAATCATAAACTCAAAGAGGGAAAAATGAAAAAGCTCTTATGTCTTTTTTTGTGTATCGCGTTCATATTCAGCGCTTCAGGCTGCGCTTTCCTGCAGCTCAATGAGGCCAAGGACGCCGAGAGTGTCGTCGCGACAATAGACGGCAGGGAATACACCAAAGCCGATTTCATCAAATATTATAAGGTTGCAGAGATCGTCTACAACCAGAATGGATACAGTCTGCCTGACAACGAGGAAGATGAGAAGGCCTTCAAGGAAACCGCATTTGAGGATTTCGTCCGCATGTGCGCGCTTGCGGCTTATGTCGAGGCAAACGGAATCCCCGTTGAGGAAGAGGAAGTTCCCGCTGAACCTGCAGAAACCGATGCGGACACACCGGATGATAATGGGACTGAGCCGGCCGAGGAAAAAAAGACCCCGACAGAGCAGCTCATCGAGGCCCTTAAGGAAAAATATCCTGAGGAAGCCGATTACAACAAATACCTCAGCGATATAGGATTTAAGGACGAGGCGTCACTCATTGAAGCCAGCGAGTATTATATGGATCTGACGGCAAAGTCCAATGCCTTCTATAAAAGAAGTGTTGATCATTCGTTCCTCTTCGGGGAAGACGCCTTCAAGGTAGGTGACGAAAAGGTGAGCGACCAGGAATTCTATTTCTACACAGTCATGCTCTTCATCCAGCTCTACCTGAACTACCAGACCTTCCCGTCAACCGACGACGAACAGCTGCCATACTATGACAGCATCAAGACGGATTACCTTGCCAAATATCATTCCATAGCACAGTACGCAAGCGAGAAGGGCATCACGGTCACCGACGAAGACATCGACGCCCAGACCTACGTATTCGATTACTATACCGCGTATTTTGGGGAAGATACACTTGATACCCTCTACAGCCAGTATTTCCTTTCCGAGGAGGATGTGGCAGAAGCGAAAGAAAGCGCCGGCAAGGCCATGGCCCTGTCACAGGCATATACAGATTACCTGCTGGATAACTGGCAGCCAACAGCCGACGAGGTATCCGCTTATTATGCCGCCAACCCGAGTTATTTTGGACCTTTTGTAACTGCCAGATACATAAGCTTCGACAACCTGGAGACCACATCAGAATTCTGGGAGGAGATCCATTACGACAAGAACAGATTCGATGTACTTTACAAAAACGCCGAAAACGGCGATGTCCCCGGAGCAAAAACAGGAGAAATAACGGATCAGATAAAATCTCAGATCTCAGACGGCATTCTGGCCGAGACCGTCTTCAACATGAAGGAAGGCGAAATGACCGGCGGTGTCCCCGGATCGGATGGCAACTACATCGTATATGTGGAAAGCATGAGGGATTCTTACAATCTGGATGACGCTGACGATTACAAGAAGATCATAGAGATATATAAGGAGAACAACAGCTCCAACTACACTTCAGCCCAAACGAAGGCTGTGACGGATGGATTCACCGTCACCGACGGAGACTATAAACAGACCCCTTCCATGAGGCTGAATGAATGGATCGAGAGGACATATAAGATCAGAAGATGGGAGAAACGCGCCCTCAGATGATTCGCAAACTGCAGTAATTGGCAAAAATTTCTTTTTTCTGCCATTTATTATGCTATAATCAGACATTACAACAAAAAACAGCATGAATTCATTTTTTTAAAGAAAGAGGTCTCATTATGGACAATAAGTTCCAGAAAAAGTACGGCCTGTTCACGGCGATCTGCATGGTCATAGGCACGGTCATCGGGAGCGGTATTTTCTTCAAGGCAGTCAAGGTATTCTCTTTCACCGGCGGCAATATGGGCAAGAGCCTGCTCGTTGTCGGAAGCGTAGGATTGGTCATGATCATCTGCGCCATAGTCTTTGCGACGCTGGGCAGCAAATATGAAAAGGTCAACGGGCTTGTGGACTACGCGGAAGTAGCGCTTGGGCCTGTCTTCGGATATTACGTAGGCTGGTTCCTGACGCTCATCTATTATCCGGTGCTCTGCTCCACCCTTGCGTGGGTTGCAGCGCAATATGCGTGCACGCTTTTCGGTTTTGATACTTTCGGAGATATCCATGTAGCCATCGCGGGACTGTTCCTCATGATGGGCTTCGTCATCTCCGGTCTTTCACCGAAAATGGCAGGCAAGCTCCAGATATCCACGACGGTCATAAAACTCGTCCCGCTTTCGCTGATGGCTGTCGTCGGCACCGTTGCCGGACTTATAAACGGCATGACTATCGACGCGTTCAAGACCACCGTTACAGAGGTCACCTCTGCCGGAGGCGGCGTTTTCGCCGGAGTCACGGCCTTCGCTTTCGCATACGAGGGATGGATCATAGCCACATCCATTAACTCCGAGCTGCAGGATGCCAAGAAGAACCTTCCCAAGGCCCTGATTCTTGGTTCTCTGTTCTGTGTAGGCATCTATATGTTATATTTTGTCGGCCTTTCCGGAGCGCTTTCCACAAGCGAGATACTGGACGCCGGCAGCGCTCTTCCGAAGATCGCATTCTCGAAGCTGTTCGGCAACGTAGCCGGGACACTGGTCTATGTATTCATCGTCATTTCCTGCCTGGGAACGATGAATGGCCTTATCATGGGCTGCTGCCGCGGGATGTTTTCCCTGGCGGCCCGTGGCATGGGTCCCCGTCCGGATGTCTACGGCGAAGTAAGCAAGAAATCCGATATGGCAGCCAACTCTTCCTTCATAGGCATGGCATTCGCCGCATTCTGGCTCTTCTACTGGCATTTCTGCTTCTGGGACGGCCAGATCATGAAGACCACGAATGTCCCTGCTTGGTTCAACTGGGAACCCGATGAGATCGTCATAATCGCCCTTTATGCCTTCTATATCCCGATGTTCATTTCCGTCATGGTCAAGGAGAAGGACCTGAAGCCATTCCAGAGGTTCGTGATGCCTTGCCTCGCCATCCTCTCCTGCCTCTTCATGATCTACTGCACCATAGTCTCTTACGGCGTACAGTGCTGGTACTTCCTGATTTTCCTGGCAGTCGTTATGCTCGTTGGCGCGGTCTACCGCATCCCCCCGAAGGAGAAGACACCTATCGTACACAAGAAGAAATAATTATTTCTACTGAAATACGGCGCCCATAACAATGCTTTGAACAGAATGATATGGGCTTCTGTCCGAGAAGGTAACAGCTAACGGATTGCTGCATTTGATGCAGCAGTCCGTTTTCTATTGATAAAGAACTCCTTATAGTTCTTCATTTTGTCCACTATCAGGCGAGGCGACTTGAAAACTGCGTTATTGAATACCTGCATTCCGTTCCTTATAATGAAGCCGTGATCACAAACACCGACTCTACATGGAGGACAAACATATGAATATTGGACAGAAGATCAGGCAGCTCCGTTATAAAGCAGGACTGACTCAGGAACAGCTTGCAGATAAGCTGGGCATCGGCCCGCAGTCAGTATCTAAATGGGAAAACGCCGTCTCGATGCCGGACATCACGACGCTTCCTATTCTCGCGGAGACCTTCGGTGTCAGCATCGACGACCTTTTCGACTTAAGCAGCGAACAGCATCTGAACCGTATTGAAAACAGCCTGGACATCAACGAGGAGCTTCCACAGGATCTATTCAGGGAATACGAAGACTTTCTGAAGGCGCATCTTGACGATGAACTGAATAAACAGCGGGCGACAAGCCTTCTCGCTTATTTATACTGGCACCGAATGAATTCGAATGCACAGAAAGCCGCTCGCTACGCCAAGGACGTCATCCGGATAGCCCCTGGCGAAAAGGACTGCCAGTGGGTTCTGACCCGTGCGGAAGGGCATGCGTCTTGGGATTGGAACATGTCCAACCACACGAAAGCCATAGAATTCTGGCGTGGTATCGTTGAAGAAAATCCTGACGTCCGCCTACCGTACCTGTATCTACTGGACAACCTGCTTGCCGATCACCGTGCGGACGAAGCGGAAAACTATCTTAAGCAGGCCATCCTGCTTCCGGATGCAAGGCCGGTCATAGCTCTGGTCTACCAGGCGCATATCGCGCTCGCCCGTTTCGATGAAAAGACTGCGGACAGGATTATCGAAGGTCTGATCGCCGCACACCCGGAGGACTCCGCCTGCCTGTTTGAAGCCGCGCAGTATTACGCGAAAAAATGCGATTATCTCAAAGCGATCGAACTCTATGAAGTATCTTTCGAAAAAGAAACACGAAGACCGCGCTTCAATGATGAATTAATGGGCATAGCAGATATTTATGAGATTATGGGCGAATACGGGAAAGCCGCCGAGACCTATGACCGCATCATCGACCTGTTGGAAAATGAATGGGGCTTCACAGAGGATACCGGACTGGAGCATGCTCGCAAAGAAAAGGCCCGGCTGCTCTCTAAAGCAAAGAAAGCCTGAATTGACACAAAAACCTACTCTGGCAGTTCATGAGGTGACCTCCAAAAGTCTGACTTTTGGAGGTCTATTCATTACGAGGAGGTTTTTCACGCATAAAATGCGGTATTTGACTGACTGGGCAGGCAAAAACTAAAATGCGCTGCTCAAAGGGCGTGTGACTTCTGGTTCCGGGATGTGTTCAACGTACCGGTCAGTAACTGCAGAAAGGGCGGTCCCGATTCAGATTGATTCATGCAATAAAAAAGCAGGCGATATCGCCGGATTATTTAGTCCTATGAAGATTAGAGAAGTAAACCCGTCTAGCTGCCTGCGTTTATTATTATATATTCCGGTTCCCCCGCAGTCAACTGTCTTTTGATGCGGTGGGACCGACCGTTCGTTACTTGTTCATAAGAGCCAGGAGCTTATCAAAATCGTAGCTGTGTATCACCTCTGTCCCTTCACGGACCTCCAGCGCCTTGTCTGAGACCACGACGTCCGCAATAAGCGGGTCGTCCACCGTCACGCTGGCCATCATCTCGAAGAACGAATACAGGTTGATGACCGATACCGCGTTGAAATACTGCCTTAAAAAGCTTGCTGAGCTGGAACTCGCGACGCGGGCCGAACTGTCCCTGGCCATATTCAGCCATACGAAATCGTTGTTTTCGAGGTCGATCCCGAACAGATACGCAAACGTGCTTCTGCAGTCGATCACAAATGACGATTTTACGGTCTTAGGCTCGAAAATCTCCCCGGAATCGATGATATCGCGGGTCATATAACCTGCCTTGCAGAGGCAGTCCGAAAAGAAGGTTTGGGTATATACGTTATTGCAGAAGACCAGGTATTTAAGCTCGGGAGCCAACTCCTTGAAAAGAGCTGTATCTATGTCGAAGAATTCGCTTCCGCCTTTGGACCCGCTCGTCTCGTCACCGGAGAAAGTAATGGCTTCTGACTGATTGTCCCACATGGTCTGCCATGAAAAGACCTCCTGCCTCCCGCCGCTGCCGATTCCGATCACCGAGAGGTCGATATCGTCCACGCCTTCCCAGTACGTGAATGCCCTGATCTTCTTACCTTCTTCTAAATGGATGCGGCTCCCCTTCGCCATCACACCGAAGCCCCCGCTCGATGTATTTTCCTGCAGCGGAAGAGCCATATTCTTCATTCCCTCATCGATATATACTTTCCCGAGTCTTCCCGCGAGCAGGGACCGTATGTTTTCCTGCAATTTAGATACAAGCAGCTGGGCCTGCAGCGGAGTCATTTCTGTCCTGCGCTTTCTTTGTTCCTCCTCGCTTTCATGGTGAATCTCCATCAGATTGTGCCTGGTGAATCTGAAAAACCTGCGTTCACCTGCCTCGGGGAGGGATGAGTATTTCATCAGCAGCTGTATGAGCACGATAAGGTTTCCTGAATCTATATTGTTGAGGATATAGGCGGTATCCTCCCAGCTTTCCGCCCTGCTCAGCAGATAATCCAGGTTGCGCAGCACCGCGCCGGAGCCCTTGCCTTTCTTCAGCACGTCCAGCGCGACCCTGACCTTTCCGGCATCCATGGCGTTTTCAAAAGCGGAATAAACCGATTCGTTCCTGTCTGAGCGCATATCGGCAACGAACCTGGCCGCCATATCGTTGATCGGCCTGTAATGGATGTGGTGAAGCAGCCCAGACCAGAGGGCTTTCTTTTCATAGCAGGCAGCAGTGTCGCAGCGGCCTGCCGTGATGAGCCTGTCAATCACGGCAGTGATGAACTTCCTGTCTTTATTTTTCAGGTTCAGCTGCCTGATATCTCCATTCCCGTAAACAGTGTAATTCAGTTCATCTGTGAGCTTTATAACGTCCGAGAGCATCAGATAGACGGCGTATTTTATGTTCCTCGTATCTATAAGCAGTTTTATCGCGGTGTTCTTTGATGCGCAGTCTTTGATCTGGTAGTCGTAATCGGTGATAAAACCGAGCACGAGGCCGTACTGTTCGTCACTCAGCGGACGGCTTGAAGACAGGAGCGACTCCACGAACCAGGCGATCTCTTCAACAGCTCTTTCCTCTGTGAATATCGAGAATTCCCTGATATCGGAGTCTTCCTTGAAAGCCGTCTTTTCGAGGGCGGGCTCAAGGATAGAGTGACCCGCTTCTCCGAATATGCCGAAGCCGTATGTCACGGTGTAATGCACGAGCTGATCGAAGAGCAGCTGATCCGGAGACAGCGCGCGTACGCTTTCGGGAAAGCCTTTGTAAAAAGGATCTGGGACTTTCTTCCCGATATTGACCTCAGCAGTTTTTATGATCCCCGGCTCCGCGAGTTCCTCTCCGGAAACGACCTTTATATTGAAAAGCGAGGCCAGGGAAAAAACCACCGAGAAAGCCTCCTCGGGGCTTGAGGTTTTTTCACTTACCAGAATGCGTTTGGCAAATAGATAGTTCTTGTAGATATCCTTCATGACGCTCTCCGTTCAATGACATGGCAGCCGTTATGGGGCCGCATCAGATTATACAATATATTGTGGGTAAAATGCAAAGACAGCCCGGCCGAGCAGCTGTCCATGCCGGTGCATTACCTAGAAAAAAGGGCAGGGATAAAGAGCCCCGCCCATGATCAGTCTTCTTTTTCGATCTTCTGTTTATATCCGCATTCCTTGTCCTGACAGAATAAGCTGTCGCCCTTTGCGTTATAGTACAGCTCCTTGCCGCATCTCGGGCACTTCATATCAGACGGCTTGTACCAACTGAAGTAATCGCAGTCCGGATAGGATTTGCAGCCGTAGAAAGTACGGCCCTTTTTGGTCTTCCGAACGATGACATCCGCACCGCATTTCGGGCATTTTGCGCCGACTTTGTCTACCAGCGGCTGTGTGTGCTTGCACTCGGGGTATCCCGGGCAAGCCAGGAACTTGCCGAAACGCCCGCTCTTTACTATGAGCTTTCTCCCGCAATTAGGGCAGACCTCGTCTGATTCAACGACCGGGAGAGCCACCTTTTCCAGGCTGTCCGCGCTTTCCAGCTCCTTTTCCAGATTCCTGTAGAACCCGTCCACCACCTCTACCCAGTTGAGCTTCCCTTCGGCGACTCTGTCCAGCCGGGTCTCCATATCGGCAGTGAAGCCTACGTCCACTATGTCGGGGAAAGCCTGTTTCATAAGTCCGGTCACAATTTCCCCCAGTTCGGTAGGCCTGAATTTTCTGTCCTCTATGATGACGTACTCACGTGCTTCTATTGTGGAGATCGTAGGGGCGTAAGTGCTGGGGCGCCCGATCCCGAGCTCCTCCAGAGCCTTTATTAGGGTCGCTTCCGTATACCTGGCAGGCGGCTGGGTGAATTTCTGTTCGGCTGAGACATGATCCTTCTCGAGCTTTTCGTCAGCTTCCAGAACAGGAAGATCGACATCCTTCTGATAATCGGGCTGATCTTCATCGGAAGAATTGTAGACCTTCATGAAACCCGGGAAAACCAAACGCGATCCCGATGCCCTCAGCGTGTATTTCCCGTTTATTATATCGGCCCCGACCGTGTCGTAAACGGCGGAAGCCATCTGGGATGCGATGAAACGGTCGTATATGAGTTTATAAAGGTTATACTGGTCGCGGGAAAGCGTTCCTTTGAGCTTTTCCGGCGCAAGCCCAAGATCCGTCGGACGGATGGCCTCATGGGCGTCCTGTATCTTGCCTTTTTTCCCGTAGGTGTTATTTGCCCAGTATTGTTCACCGTACTTTTCGATGATGAGCCTTTTTGCGGCATCGGCAGCTTCCTTCGCGACCCTGACGGAATCGGTCCTGATATAGGTGATCAGCCCGACATGGCCGCTCCCGGGCAGTTCGACCCCCTCGTACAGCATCTGGGCGACGCTCATCGTCTTTTTGGCGGAAGACCCGAGTTTGAAGGCAGCATCCTGCTGCATAGTGCTCGTGGTATAAGGCGCGTTGGGTTTGCGGCGCTTGGAAGATTCTTCCACGCTGCCCACGATGAATTCGCCCTCCTCCAGCTCTTTTTTGACTTTAGCGCTTTTTTCACCGTTATCGATGGTTATCCTGCGCCCTGCGTGTTTTGTGAGCTTCGCCTCGAAAACAGTGCTGTCCCCCTGTTTTCTGAGAAAAGCAGAGATATTCCAGTATTCTGAAGGCACGAAAGCGCGTATCTCCTCTTCCCTATCCACAATGATGCGCACTGCGGCGGACTGTACCCTTCCTGCGGAAAGCCCTCTGGCGACTTTTTTCCAGAGCACGGGAGAGATCTTGTAGCCGACGATCCTGTCCAGCACCCTTCTTGCCTGCTGGGCATCCACCAGATCCAGATCCACGCTCCGCTTGTTCTCCATCGCCGCGGAGATGGCGGAAGCTGTTATCTCGTGGAATTCTATGCGGTTATTATCCCTCAGGTCCAGCCCGAGACTGTTGGCAAGGTGATAGGATATCACCTCTCCTTCGCGGTCGGGGTCTGTGGCCAGTATCACCTCGTCAGCCTTCTTTGCCTTCTCGCGGATCTCCTTCAATATAGGCGCTTTGCCTTTGATCGTTATGTATTTAGGCTTGTAGTCGTTGTCGATATCCACGCCCAGAGACGAAGACGGCAGGTCGATGACGTGGCCGTTGGTGGCAGTCACCTCGCAGCCCTTCGGCAGGTATTTCCCTATCGTTTGCGCCTTTGCCGGCGACTCGACTATTACAAGTGTTTTTCCCATTTGATAATTTCCTCCGGCACACGGCATACGCCGTGCCCATTCACACGTATGCCCTCCTCCCGCACTGTGCGGGGATAAGGCGGTCCAGATACGGAAGACGGAAGCCCGAAAGAGCCTCTCTTTCTTCCTGTTTGCTGCCTGAGCACGAACGTCATGGTCAGGGGGCTTATTGACGGGACGGGCGGACCTCCCGGTCTGTTACCCGTTACTTCTCCTTTACCAGGCTTATTGACTGCCCGGCCTCTTCCACGGACTCCTCCGGCTGTTCACCGGTCATTTCCAAGGTCTGAGCCACGTCTTCTTTCCTGATCGCTTCGGGATCATCTTTGCCAATGGCCGGTATATTCTTTTTTTCCATGTCTGTACCTCTGTTCTTCGAATTTGCGCATTCCCCTGCCGGCATAAACTTATACACCGGGATCACATGTGCGTGTATTTCAGCGTAGGATTCTAAAGCTCCTTGTTCAGGCAGGCACAAGGCATCATAACAATTTTGGCCCGCTGAGCCTCAAAGGCTTGAAAAGATGTCTTGCAGGTATTATATGATATAATAGATGGAGAAGGTAATCAAGGATGATTATAGATAAAGTTGATATAGAAGTCACTTCCGGCAAAGGGGGAGACGGCGCTGTCTCCTTCCTGAGGGAGAAATTCATGCCCAACGGCGGGCCTGACGGCGGAGACGGCGGCAGGGGCGGATCAGTGATATTCAAGGCCAGCAAGGACGTGAACACCCTGAGCGATTTCCGTTATGTTAAGAGATTCAAAGCCGACGACGGCGAACCGGGGCAGCCCAAGAAAATGAGCGGGAAGGACGCAAATGATCTTTACGTCAAGGTCCCTGTGGGCACAGTCATATTCTATAACGGCAAGGTCGTGGCGGATATGACCTCGGACGGCGAAGAATTCATCGCCGCGAAAGGCGGCAGGGGCGGCAACGGAAACCAGCACTACGCGCTGGCGAACCGCCAGGCGCCGAGATTTGCGAAGCCCGGGGACAAGGGCGTCACCCGCAGGCTTACGCTGGAGCTGAAGATGCTTGCGGACGTAGGGCTGGTCGGCTTTCCCAACGTGGGCAAATCGACACTGCTCTCCATCGTTTCAAATGCACGCCCGAAGATCGCCGATTATCATTTTACGACCCTCGACCCTAACCTCGGCATGGTAAGGTATAAAAATGCCGAGGACTTCGTAATGGCCGATATCCCGGGCATCATCGAAGGAGCCAGCGAAGGCAGGGGACTGGGAAGCGAGTTCCTGCGCCATATCGAGAGGACGAGGATCCTTATCCACGTACTGGACGCCTCCGGGAGCGAAGGACGCGACCCGAAAGATGATTTCGTAAAGATCAACGATGAGCTGAAAAAGTATTCAGAGAAGCTCTCCGCGCGCAAGATGATAGTCATGCTCAACAAGGCCGACCTCGTCCCTCCTGACAAGAAGGGAGAGCTCATCTCCCTGAAGGAGTACTTCGAGGACAAGGGATATAAGACATTCATCACGTCTACCGCAGCGCATATGGGCATAAACGAGCTGCTCGACTGCGTCATAGAGACCCTAAAGACAGTGGATTACGAGCCCCTTTTCTTCACCGAAGGCGATATCGACGAGGCCTCAATGCAAACGGACAACGACAGCTTCGACGTTACTGTGGCGGACGGCGTCTACTATGTCACGGGCGATCTGGCGGAGCGGATCATGGGAACCGTCAATATCGACGACTACGAGTCCCTTTCCTACCTGCAGAAGCTGCTGAAGGGGAAAGGGATACTCAGCGCCCTCGAAAACGCAGGGGTAAAAGACGGTGACACCGTTGATATCGTGGGATTTGAATTCGAATACTACAAATAGCGAGAGGTCACAATGAAGATAGGGATTTTCGGGGGCAGCTTCAACCCCATCCACAACAGCCATATACAGCTCTGCGAGGCGGCATCGAATTCTCTCGGGCTGGACAGGCTGATCCTCATCCCCACGGGGGATAACCCGTTGAAGGAGGAATGGGGGGCCACCAGGTCGCAGCGCCTGGAAATGACCCGGATCGCCGCAACCGCCCACCCGGACTGGGAGGTAAGCTCCATCGAAGTCAACAGGGAAGGGACGAGCTATACCGTGGACACCATAAACGAGCTTAAGAAGACCATGGACGGGGATTTCTTTTTCATTTCCGGCTCCGATATCCTCTTTTCCCTCATCAAATGGAAGAAGATAGACCAGCTCGCAAAACAGACCTGGTTCGTGGTCGCCGCGAGGCGCGGGGTCGACAATTCCCGCATGTATTCCGTTTCCCAAGAGCTCAACATGAGCCTCGGTGCGGGGATAGTGCTCATAGAGGATTATCTCATAGATGAGATGTCCTCCACTCTCATAAGGAAGACCGTATCCACCGGCGGGAATATCGAGGAATATGTGCCTGCCGGGATAGCGGAATATATAAGAAGGAACGGTTTGTATCTGGATGCATGAATTTGACATAGAAAAAGCGAAAAAGAAACTGAAAAAGGAGCTCTCTCCCTTCCGCTACGCCCATACGCTGGGCTGCGCGGACACATGCCGGGCGATGGCTGAACGCTTTGGCGCCGACCCTCAGAAGGCCTACATAACGGGACTTCTGCACGACAACGCCAAGGACATGACCTTCGCCGAACAGGTCGCCTACGCCGAGAGCAAGGGAGTTCAGCTGAGCCCTACGGCGCTCGAATCCCCCCATATCACCCATGCCCCCGTCGGTGCGATACGCGCCAGATACGAATTCGGCATGGAGGATGAGGAGATCCTTTCCGCGATCGACTGCCATACCACCGGGAAGACGCATATGTCAATGCTCGACAAGATCCTCTTCGTCGCCGACCTCATCGAACCGAACAGGGATCATTCCTACACGGACGGGCTCAGGGAAAAGGCCAGGGGCAGCCTTGACGAGACGGTGCTGGCCTGCATGGACAGGGTTATCGCGTTCGTGCTGGACAAGCGAGAGATCCTCTGTTTCGAGACCGTAGAGGCAAGGAATTACCTTCTCAGGGAGGAGATCGGTGTCTTTAACTAAGAACGTAGTCATCACAGGCGCGGCAGGCGGAATAGGGAGCGCTGCGGCGGAAAAGTTCGCTGCTAACGGATGGAGCGTCGCCGTCTGCTACAGGACCAGCAGGGATAAGGCATATGAGCTTGCGGACAGGCTGAAGGCCGAATACGGCGTTTTCGCTCGCCCCTATTACGGGGATATCACTAAGACCGGGGAAGTCACGGAGATGGCTGAAGCCATAAAGGACGATATGGGTTTCATATATGCCCTGGTGAACAACGCAGGCGTGGCGGGCCAGATGCTCTTCCAGGACATCTCCGACGATGACTGGGAGCGGATGATAGGAACAGACCTGACCGGCACCTTCAAGATGATCAGGGCCTTCCTTCCGGAGATGGTCAGCCGCAAGGCAGGGGCTATCGTCAACGTATCCTCGATCTGGGGCGTGGCGGGAGCTTCGATGGAAGCCGCTTATTCCGCAGCCAAGGCCGGCATGATCGGCCTGACCAAGGCGCTGGCCAAGGAGCTTGGGCCGAGCGGGATCAGGGTCAACTGCGTCGCGCCGGGAGTGACTGATACACCGATGCTGTCCAGCCTCCCTAAAGGTGCCCTCGAACGGGCCGCAGAGGAAACTCCCCTGGGCAGGATAGCGAGGCCCGAGGAAATAGCCGAAGCCATTTTTTATCTGACAGACGAGAAAGCCGCCTTCATCACCGGTGAAACGTTAAACATCAACGGCGGGTTCGTAATATAAACTATCTGAACGGAGAGCACTAATGATCACAAGGGAACTATTCGGAATCACATCCGACGGCAGGGAAGTCGAGATTCTCACCGTGGATAAGGGCTCGGGCATCAAAGCCCAGTTCATCACTCTCGGCGCGGCTCTCAAGCGCCTGGACGTAAAGGACGGAACGGGTAAAGTCCGCAACGTCGTATTGGGCCACGACAATCTGGAGGGCTACATCCAGAACGCCGGATTCATAGGTAACACCATCGGGCGTTTCGCAGGCCGCATCGCAAAGGCCGCGTTCACTCTGGACGGCACGAGGTATGAGATGGATCCTTCCGGGCGGGACATGCTGCATGGAGGACGCGACGGCTATCACACGAAGGTATTCAGCTGCGTCACCGATGGGGACGACGTCATCTTTGCCTACTCATCCCCGGACGGCGAATCGGGTTTCCCCGGAAAGCTGGATTTCAAGGTCACCTACGCCTTCACGGGAGACTCGCTGGCAATATCCTACGAAGCCGTCACTGACAAGCCCACCCCGGTGAACTTCACCAACCATTCCTACTTCAACCTTGGAGGGGAACCGGACATCCTGGGCCACCTGCTCACTATAAACGCACCGTCCTATGCGGCTACCGACGACCATCTAATCCCGACAGGCGAGATACTGCCCGTAAGCGGGACTGCTCTCGACTTCACCGCGCCGAAACCTATCGGCCGCGATATCGGAGACGAGATGCTGGCCCCGTTCCGCTACGGCTACGACCACACCTACGTGCTCGCAGGGACGGGCTTCAGGACCGCCGCGATCCTTGCCGACGAGGCAAGCGGGCTCTCCATGGAGATATCCACCGACCAGCCTGCCCTGCAGCTCTATTCCGCCGGCGGGCTCAGGGAAGTGCCGGGGAGCGACGGAGAGATATACAACAAGAGCAAAGGTGTGGCTCTGGAGACACAGCATATACCCGACGCACCGAACCACCCTGGATTCCCGGACACCATACTGCGCCCGGGAGAAGTATTCAGATCGAAGACTGTATATACATTTAAAACACTGTAATGGCTGAAAACATCAAGAGCATTAAAAAAGCCCTCAGGGAAGAAGCGCGCGGGCTGAGGGCGTCGATGACACCGGAATATCGGGAAAAGGCATCCGCAAAGATCTTCGACAAGATAAAACAGATGGACTGCTACAGACAGTCACGCAGCATCCTGATCTACGTCACCTTCGGGGACGAGATCGTCACCCCGCCTTTTATCCGATATATGATAGAGGACGGCAAGAACGTATATACTCCAACGTGCCTCAAGGACTCTGCCATGGCACTGTGCCGTACCGCCAATTTCCCTTACGATCACCGTCCCGGCACCTGGGGCATCCTGGAAATGGACCCGGAGACCGCGGAGACCATAGAGCCGGAAGGGCTCGACATGGTCATCACCCCCGGGCTTGCTTTCACCCTCACGGGGAAGCGCCTGGGTTATGGAGGCGGCTATTACGACAGGCTCTTCTCAGCTGCCAGGGAGGACTGCATGAAGCTCGTGCCCACATACGACTGCTGCATCGTCGACGACATCCCGTACGGCAGGTACGACAGATACGTGGATATCCTCGTCACAGAAAAAAAGACCGTTTTCGTTAAGAAATGATGAATTTTCAACCCTTTCATATCCCGCGGGGCTGCAAATGCGGTAAAATCCAATCATTGCCATAAAGAAGGAGTACTTAAATGACCAATAAGAATAAGAAAGTCAAAAATACCGTATTCTTCTATTTCGGAATAATCGCGCTGCTCCTGCTTGCCGCGACGTTTGCCTTCTATGCCATCCAGTATGAGGACAACCTGAACGACTATATCGACTATTACGGGTATTCCAGAGAAGAGATGAAGGAGTACATGCCGTTCTTCAGCAACGTGATCCCAGAGTACCTGCCCAGCTTCATGGGCTTCTCGACTCTTGCTGCTGTGCTCTTCGGCTTCGATATGGTAAGCAAGAAGCTGTCCCCCCTCACCGATTTCTTCTCCTCTGACGAAGAAGATGAATACGATGATAAGGAAGCTGTGACTGCAGGCGGAGAGGATGAGGCTGCCGAAGCTCAGGAAGAGCCGCAGGCGGAATAATCCGGCTGCCCTTCAGTATGAAAAACAGCCGCAGCAGCGCTGCGGCTTTTGACTATGAACGCTTTCCATACACCATACAGATACGATTACGAGGTCTCCGGATATTCCGGACGTATATATAATTACCTCAGAGGCCGCTGCGATTATTCGGGAAGAGTGCTCCGCGCGGTCAAATACGACGGGAAGGTGCTGCTGAACGGGGAGCCGACGTTCTATTCGCGCCAGTGCGGCGAAGGAGACCGGATCACCGTTATCCTTCCGGAGGAACGACCGGACGATACCGCAGGCGCCATACCCTTAAACCTCATATACGAGGACAGCGACATCCTCATCGCAGACAAGCCTCCCTATATGCTGGTGCACCCCAGCGGTGAGAGGCGGGAGAACACACTCGTCAACTCCATCTACCTGCACTGGAGAGATATCGGATACACAGGCAAGGTGCATTTCGTTTCCCGGCTGGACATGAACACCTCCGGGCTTATAACCATCGGACGCAACCGCTATGTGCACGGCGCGCTCCAGGCCATGGCGCATAAGGGGCTGATCAGAAAGCGATACACCGCCATCTGCGAGGGCGTGCCCGAAAAGGAAGAAGGCACGATAGACGCACCCATCGAGCGCGTTGAAGGCAGCATCTTAAGGCAGCCGGGAGAGGATGGCAAAGACAGCGTTACGCAGTACAGGGTACTTGCCGAGAACGGCAGGTACTCGCTCGTCGAACTTACCATACTTACCGGCCGGACCCACCAGATAAGGGTGCACATGAAGTCGATCGGCTGCCCCGTGCTCGGAGATGACCTGTACGGTTCCCCGAGCGGCATGATAGGACGCCAGGCCCTGCACTCCTCTTTCATCTCCCTGATCCAGCCCTATACCAGGCAGGAACTCGAGTTTTCTTCCCCGCTTCCCGAGGACATGCGCCTCGCCCTGGAAGCCATCGGGATAGACAGCAGAAATTGAGTGCCGCGGTCAAATAAACGCCGTAAATGTTGGTAAAAGACCACGGCAGACTTATAATAATTAAACAGATATTTTCCGGGAGGAATATATGCTTAAGACACTTATTAACGACAAGGCTAAGGACAAGCCCCTGGCCCCCAACGAGATGATCGTGCCCCTGCTCCCTACCGAGGATGTGATCATAGGGCCTTTTATGAGCACTTCTCTCGACATCGCCAAGGGAAAGCTTCTTTCAGCCGTGATGAGCGTTTCCCGCACCACCCGGCTCGTCGTCATGGTCGATAAGTTGAACAGCAGCGAGGAACCTACGCTTTATGACCTGAGGCCCGTAGGGACCCTGTGCGATATAAAGGGGGTAATGCGCTATACCAGGGATACCACGCGTGTAAACGTGGACGGAAAGGCCCGCGTCCTTATAAAGGAGATCGTCTCCCGCGACCCAGTGCTTACGGCAAGGGTGGAGACAATCGACAATCAGGATAAGGAGTATTCCGTAGAGGAACGGGCGCTTTTCCAGATATTAAAGGAAAAATACGAGGACCTCAGCGCCATCATCGGCAAGCCCGATGAGAGGATGGATGAGACCGTCACCGGCAAGAACCCTGATGACGGCTGCGATTACATATTGTCCCGTTCCCCCCTCTCGGCGGAGGAATTCTATGAGGTGCTGGATAACCTTGACACAGCCTCCCGCATAAGAAGGCTCATCGAGCATATCGATATGGCTCTGCGGACCGCACAGCTGGAAGTAGATATAGAATCAAAGGTAGCTTCCAACTTCGCCGAGGAACAGAAAGCCCGCTATCTGCGCGAAAAGCGGGACGCGATCGACAGGGAGCTCGGTGGGGACGAAGACGAAGTCGATGAATACCGCAAGAAGATCGAAGCCCTCCCTATCCAGGAGGAATATAAGAACCGCCTGTTAAAGGAACTGAGCAAATACGAAGGCACGCCTGTAGGCAGCCAGGAGGCATCCGTCACCGAAAGCTATTTCGATGTCGTGCTCGACCTGCCCTGGGCCAACGACGGCCCGCCGGCCTTTGACATAAACGAGGCCCAGGAGATACTGGAATCCGACCACTATGGCCTGGATAAGGTGAAGAAGAGGATACTCGAATACCTTGCGGTCCTGAAGCTCACGAACACCCTGAAGAGCCCGATACTCTGCCTTGTCGGCCCGCCGGGAGTCGGCAAGACCTCCATCGCAAGGAGCGTGGCCAGAGCGACCAACCGCAAGTTCACGCGCCTTTCCCTTGGAGGAATGCACGACGAAGCAGAGATCAGAGGCCACCGCAAGACCTATGTCGGAGCCATGCCCGGCCGCATCATTGCAGGGCTGAGGCAGGTCGGCACCACAGGCACGGTCTTCCTTTTAGACGAGATCGACAAGCTATCCAAGGACTATAAGGGAGACCCGGCCAGCGCGCTGCTCGAGGTACTGGACCCCGAGCAGAACTCCACCTTCATGGACAACTACGTAGAGATCCCCTTCGACCTGTCTCCGGTCATGTTCATCACCACCGCCAACAGCAAGGACACTATCCCGGCGCCTCTTCTGGACAGACTCGAGGTCATAGAGATCGACGGGTACCTGCCTGACGAGAAGCTCCAGATCGCCAAACAGCATCTGGTGGCAAAACAGATGCAGGCAAACGGCGTCACCGCCGAAAACATAGAATTCTCTGACGAAGTGCTCTCTGAGATCATCAACAGTTACACCAGAGAGTCCGGTGTACGCCAGCTGGAAAGATCCATAGCCTCCCTTTGCCGCAAAGCAGCCATGAACGTCGTCTCCGGCAA
This sequence comes from Eubacteriaceae bacterium, assembly GCA_017551505.1. GTDB lineage: Bacteria > Bacillota > Clostridia > Eubacteriales > Anaerofustaceae > JAAYHF01. Next base: position 78,144 of record JAFZLL010000042.1, on the reverse strand, counting down.
AGGCGAAAAGCTCCCTCTGGCTCCTGAAGATCTGCGCGGATACCTCGGGGCGAAGGTGCGCACTTATGAGATCGAAAAAGACGTCGACCTTATCGGGAGGGTGAACGGCCTTGCCTGGACGAGCGACGGCGGCTGCACACTGCCTCTGGAAGCGGCGGTCAGCGAGGGCAAGGGAGGGCTCGAGCTCACCGGACACCTCGGGGACGTCATGAAGGAATCTGCCAGAGCAGCTATAGGCTATATCAAGACCAACCCGGATAAATTCGGCATAGCGCCGGATGCCTGGGATAAAATGAATATCAATATCCACGCGCCTGAAGGCGCGGTGCCCAAGGACGGCCCTTCCGCCGGAGTGACTCTGGCCACGGTGCTCCTTTCCGCGATAAAGAAGGAACCGGTAAACCAGCTGCTGGCAATGACAGGCGAGATAACCCTTACCGGACGTGTTCTGCCCATCGGGGGACTGAGGGAAAAGCTCTTTGCCGCTGGACGCGCAGGGATAAAGAGAGTCATCATACCCAAGGAAAACGAGGAGGACCTGACGGACGTGCCCCAGCAGTTCAAGGACGCGCTCCAGATTTCATTCGCCGAAACTTATGATGACGTATACAGATTCGCCTTCGGGGACAGGGCGTGATAATCAAGAGCGCCGTCCTCGCCTCCTCGCAGACGGATATATCCAGATTCCCGTCTGACGGGAGGTTCGAGATAGCACTGGTGGGAAGGAGCAATGTGGGCAAAAGCACCTTCATCAACACCGTCACCGGAAGGAAAGGGCTCGCCCGGACCTCATCCTCTCCGGGCAAGACGAGGACTGCGAACTTTTACCTAATCAATGATGAGTTCTATTTCGTGGATCTGCCCGGCTACGGCTACGCAAAAGCCTCCAAAGGTGAGCAGAGAACGATAAAACGAGTCATCACGAGCTACATAGAGAAAAGGCAGGCGGATATAATGGTGCTGCAGCTCGTCGACCACCGCATCCCACCGCAGGCATCGGATCTCGAGATGAGGCAGTATCTGCTCGGACTCGGGATGACGCCCGTCACTGTACTGACGAAAACGGACAAGGTCAAGCCTTCGGAAAGGGACAAGACCTTCAGGGCGATCATCGAGGGGCTCGGGATCGCGGAGGACGAGGCTGTATTTGAATTCAGCAGTCAGAACGGCAAAATGACTGAGGATATAAAAGATTTTATAGGAGAGATGATATGCTCGATATAAAGCGGATCAGGACAAATCCTGAAGAAGTGCAGGAATTACTGGACAGAAGGACGCCCAACAGCAAGGGCACCTACTCCGTCGCACCCGTGCTCGAGACCGACAACAGGAGGAGGGAACTGGTCACCAGGGCGGAGGCGCTCAAGGCCAGGCAGAACGCGGACTCCAAGAGGATCCCCCAGATGAAGAAGGCCGGAGAGGACACCACGGCCCTGATGGAGGAAATGAAGGCGCTCTCCGAGGAGACCAAGGAACTCTACGACCAGGTGGACAAGCTGGACGAGGAGATGAGGACGCTGCTGCTCAATATCCCGAACACACCCAATCCGGAAGTCATCATCGGACCGGACGATTCTGTGAACCGGGAGATCCGCAGAGTCGGAACTCCGCGCGAATTCGATTTCGAATTCAAGCCTCACTGGGACCTGGGACCGGAACTCGGGATACTGGACTTTGAAAGAGCGGTCAAGATCTCCGGTGCCCGCTTTTCCATGTTCCGCGGGAAAGGAGCGCAGCTGGAACGCGCGCTGATCACCTACATGCTGGACCTGCATACGAGGGTCCAGAACCCGCCATATCTCGAATACTCCCCGCCCTTCATGGTGAACAGAGCTTCCATGACCGGCACAGGACAGCTCCCGAAGTTCGAGGAAGACGCATACAACGTGAAGAACAACGACTTCTTCCTTATCCCGACGGCGGAGGTCCCCGTGACCAACATCTTCCGCGACGAGATACTGGACGAAAAGGACCTTCCGTTATACATGACGGCTTACACCCCGTGCTTCCGCTGCGAGGCGGGCAGCGCGGGAAGGGACACCAGGGGCCTTATCAGGAACCACCAGTTCGATAAGGTGGAGATGGTAAAGCTCGTGCGCCCTGAAGGAAGCTACGACGAGCTTGAAAGCCTTACCAGAGATGCGGAAGCGGTCCTTTCAGGCCTCGGCCTTCCTTACAGAGTCATTGAACTGTCCACGGGCGACCTTGGATTCTCATCAGCCAAGACCTACGACATCGAGGTCTGGATGCCTTCCTACGGACGCTATGTGGAGATTAGCTCCTGCTCGAACTTCGAGGATTACCAGGCCAGGCGCGCCAACCTGCGCTTCAGGGACAGCGACGGCAAGGTCAAATACGTCCACACATTGAACGGAAGCGGACTTGCTGTGGGACGCACCTTTGCTGCGGTCATAGAGACATATCAGAACGAGGACGGTTCGGTCACGATCCCTGAAGTCCTCAGAGGCTACATGGGCGGACTGGAAAAGATAGAAAAATAACCCAAAGACGATATTTACGATACAGAGTTAATGACCCTATGGACAGTAATCCCGGCAACGAGAAGAAAAGGATAGTTCTCATCCCGAAGGATACATTACAGAAGAAAAACGACCAGGCGGTACCGGATAAGAACGAAGACCTTACAGAACGGACCGCAAGGATCGTTCTGTCAAAAACCTCTTCTTCCGGGACAACGGGGGTACAGACCTCAGATCGGGCGACGACAGCCGATACTGGGAGGGCGTCTGCAAAAGAACGCCCCTCAGCAGATGGACCTCGTGCATCTGCTGCAGAGCCTGAATCAAAACTGCCGGAGACTTCCATTCAGAACGAGGCATCGCCGAAAAAGGCCGCGGAAGTACAGAAAAGCGGTGCGAAACGGAAAGAATCCGCAGCTGCTGCTTCTGCCTCTGCCGCGTCAAGGCGCGGCAATGATAACGGGACAGCCAAAGCGCGGCCCGCTTCCGGGAAAACGAAGACCAGGGGCAGGAGGAAAGTCACAAAGAAGCTTCCCACCGTGGTCCTTATGACGCTGATACTATTGATAATTGCAGCCTGTGTCTTCATTATATGGGAAACTACCGACAATTCACTATACTCCAAAGTCTACGAAGCAGGGCAGACGGTAGCCGGAAGAGGGTTGGAGGTCACCTTCCTGGAATGCTCCGTTATGGACGAGCTCCTCACCTACCCGCTGGATCCAGACTACGTATATGTCAAGACGGTCTATGTAGTCAGGAACACACTCACCACAGCCAAAGACTGGCATATAATGCCCTATCTCACACTTGCGCCGTACACATCCCGTGAGGGAGGCTATATGGCGGTACCGTACGAGAATAAGGCCGAAGATAGCTCTTCAGAGACTGATACCGCAGGTGCATACAGCGACGAGGACTTCTACGGGGTGTTTGATTTCAACGCGCTGCAGATCTTCGGACTTGAGCGGGGCATCGATTTCACGGACATCAAGGCGGATCTTGAGCCAGGAGCGACCCGCACCTGCGCCGACGTATTCAGGATAAAAAAGGAGCTGTTCGACAATACAGTCTATTTTATCGGGATGGACAACATCCCCGAGGCTATCATCAGGATCGGCAGCGAGGATGACTACGGCATATGGATATTCGATCCGGAGACCAATAAAGCAGTCCCGGCACTAGAGTAAAGGAGGACAACATGTTCGATAAGGATAAAAAGATCATTTTCAGCGGCATCCAGCCATCCGGCGATTTCACAATCGCCAACTACTTCGGTGCCATACGCAACTGGGTGCTCCTGCAGAATGATTACAACAGCATCTTCTGCGTGGTCGACCTGCACGCAATCACAGTTCCCCAGGAGCCTGCGGTACTGAGGAGGAGAAGCATCGAATGCGCAGCGATGATACTTGCCAGCGGCATCGATCCGGAAAAATCCCTGCTTTTCTTACAATCCAGCGTCTCCGCTCATAGTGAGCTATGCTGGCTTTTAAACTGCAACTCATATATGGGAGAGATGGCAAGGATGACGCAGTACAAGGAAAAGAGCGTCAAACAGGGCGACACCATAAGGGTCGGCCTCTTCGATTATCCGGTGCTGATGGCTGCAGACATCCTTTTGTACAACACGGACATAGTGCCCGTGGGAGATGACCAGACACAGCATGTGGAGCTGGCAAGAAATATCGCCGAGAGGTTCAACCACAACTATTCCCCGACCTTCGTCGTACCCGAAGGCTATTACGGTCAGGCTGGCTCCCGTGTTATGAGCCTTGCGAACCCGGAAAAGAAGATGAGCAAATCGGATGAGAACACGAACGCGTTCATCCTCATGAAGGACAAGCGGGACGTCATCATGAATAAGTTCAAGAGGGCCGTCACAGACAGCGAGACCGAAGTATATTACGACAAAGAAAAGAAAAAAGGCATCTCCAACCTGCTCGAGATATATTCCTGCGCCAAAGGCATCACCATACCTGAGGCTGAAGCGGAATGCCGGGGGATGAGCTATGCTGAGTTCAAGGAATGCGTAGGGACGGCCGTCGCGGATTGCCTTGACCCGATACAGACCCGCTTCGAGGCTCTTATGAACGACAAAACGGCATTGGAAAAGATCCTTCTGGATTCAGCAGAGACAGCCCGCGGCATCGCAAACAAGACCCTGCGCAAAGTTCAAAAGAAGATAGGCTTTTACCAGTTCGGGAGTAAATGAGACCGTTTAAAGCAAAAGCCCCGGAGGGCAGCGCTGTCTTTGTAAACAAGTTTATTTTTTGTATAACGGCATGATCTTCGGGTCATGCCATTTCCTGTCTCGCCCGTTAGCGTTCATACAGGGTTTCAGCGAAAATGCCCTGGTTTGAATGGAATCACCGGGAAGCCATGCATTCAGTTTTATGACACGGTCTTGCTTTCCCTCGGCAAGCGGGCGAGAAGCCGGCATACAGTGCCCTACCAACGCTGATGCTGTTCCGTTAAGGAGTTTGAGGTATGGAAACTGAACGACTGGTCCTCGACGCTATACGGGAATCAGACAAAGAGGATTACTATCACAACATATCCCATGACATGAAAGTGCTGGAAACCTTTATATGCAGGTACGCGGAGACGCTGGAGGACTTCGACTTTTCCTCATACCCGGGCAGAAGCGATCTGTTTGCGATCCGGCTGAAAGAAACGGGAAGGCTCATTGGCATTCTCAGTCTGTTCGACGAAGGTAATGGTGCCTGTGAGATAGGCTACGGTATCGGATCGGACTATTGGAATCAAGGTTATGCCACCGAGGCGGTCAGACGGTTTTTGAACTACCTGTTTGAAGAAAAGAGCTACCGTACGGTCTATGCATCCTACTTTCCGGGAAACGACGCTTCCCGGCGTGTGATGGAAAAGTGCGGCATGAGATATGATCATTTTTCCGAAAAGGAAGTGAACTATCTCGGAATCGATAGGGACCTGACCTACTATGTAATAAGGAAGGATTGGTTATGAATAAGTTTATCGCTTACTGCGGTCTGGATTGCGGGAACTGCGAAGCCCGTATTGCCACGATCAACAATGATGAGGCACTGCGCAGAAAGGTCGCTGCTCTGTGGTCGGAACTAAACAATGCTAATATCACACCGGAGATGATCAACTGCTCCGGCTGCCGTATCGACGGAGTTAAGACTCCCTACTGCGATTCGCTCTGCCCGATCCGCGCGTGCGCGAAGGAAAGAGCGTTCGAGACCTGCGGGGACTGCACGGACATGAAGACCTGCGAGAAGCTCTGCGCGATCACACAGAACAACGAAGAAGCCCTTTTCAGACTGGAAAGAGGGATCTGATTACGATACAGGGTCATTTATTTCGGGTATGAAGATACTGGTTCTCAACGGAAGTCCCAAAAGGGACAAGAGCGATACCATGCACATCACCAGGGCTTTCCTGGAAGGCATGAGGGAAGCAGGGCTACAGGATATACATATCATCGATACGATCGACCGGCATATCGAATACTGCACCGGCTGTTTTTCCTGCATGCATAACGGCGGCAAATGCATACATGATGACGACATGAAAGCAATCCCGGAGGAGATCCTGGAGAGCGATCTGCTGCTGTTCAGCTTCCCCCTGTACTGCTATGGGATGCCAGCATCCCTGAAGGCCCTGCTTGACCGAACGCTTCCCCTTTCCAATATGGCTATGCAGAAGGTCGGGGAGCGATACGAACATGTAATGCAGGCTGATGTCAGCCGCCTGAAATACCTCATGATCTGCGGGTGCGGTTTCCCCAACAGCAAACAGAACTTTGAACCGGCAATCATGCAGTTTAAGATGTGCTTCCCCAACGATCACACGATCATCACCGTTCCGGAAAGTCCCATGTTCAACGCACCCGAGGCGTCAGCCGTTACTTCGCCAAGGCTGGAGAAGATCAAACTTGCCGGACGGCAATTCGCCGAAAACGGAGAGATCGATGGACAACTGCTGGCAGAGATCATTTCGCCTATGATACCCGAGGAACAATATGCTGACATCGTGAACAGCAGCATGTAATCAAAAGAAACGAGGTATCAGATAAGATGATCCGTTCCGGCAGATGAAGATAATATACGCGAGCTCTTTTGGAAAACGCTGCGGACGATATGCTTCTCGGACTCATCGCCGGCTCCTGCATGGAGAAAAACAGCCTGGATAAAGATGGAAAGGCGAAATGAACGTCAGCTATGAGTAATAGGAATCCATTCTATTTATCCACGGCAAGGGAGGCAGCACTGCGGTAAGTAAGCATCATGTGTCCCTTTTTCCCGGCTTTGAGGTGATCGGGCTGGATGGAAGCAAACAGCTGTAAACCCGCTGAGTCTATGTTCAGCATCTACCACGTAAACCCAAACGAGACAATTGACCCGCATGAATTCGTGACGGATATCTGCTACCCGGTTAAAAAGAAGTATTATATTACGCGGTGATTATATGCCTAGCCAGAAGAACGAGACTGGGACCGCCACCGATATTGACGTCGCCGTCAGATAAGAAACAACACATTTGGAGGACAGGACAATGGCTTTTGATTTTAAAAAGGAATACAAAGAATTCTACATGCCGAAAGACAAGCCCGGCATCGTTACGGTACCGCCCATGAATTATATCGCAGTCCGCGGACAGGGCGATCCCAATCAGAAGGATGGCGAGTATAAGCAGTCTATCGAGTTGCTGTATGGCATTGCCTACACCATCAAGATGAGCAAAAAAGGCGATCACCGTATCGACGGCTATTTCGATTTTGTTGTTCCTCCGCTCGAAGGCTTCTGGTGGCAGGACGGAGGCCAAGACATCGACTACGCACATAAAGAAAGCTTCCGATGGATCTCTGTGATCCGTCTCCCGGATTTCGTGATTGCAGATGATTTTGCATGGGCAGTTGAGGAGGCGACAAGAAAAAAGAAAACAGATTTCTCTATAGCAGAGTTTTTTTCCTATGACGAAGGGCTGTGCGTCCAGTGCATGCACCTGGGCCCCTATGACGATGAGCCTGTAACAGTCGCCATGATGCATGAGTACATTGAAGGACAGGGCTATGTTCTGGATATAACACAGCAGCGTTTACATCATGAGATATATCTGAGCGACGTCAGAAAGACGGCCCCGGAAAAGTTGAGGACAGTGATACGTCATCCCATCAGGAAAGCTTAGAGCTGAAAAAGAACTCTGTATTAGTTCTTGCTTGACACAAGACGGTTTAAAAGAGTATTAATAATTTTGCATGCCGAAAAACGGGCATCGTTATGGTATTGCCCCTTTATTTTTTGCAACCCGCGGACAGGGCGATCTTCATCATGATCGCGCATTCGATCCTCTTTTTAAAGAGTACGCAGCCGTATTCATAAATCCCCGAAATGTCACCGGTGGCATGATAAGCGTTTGCCGCGCATCCGCCTGAACAGTAAAGCTTGGCCCAGCAGTCCTTGCAGCCTTCTCTGGAATACGCATTGCAACCGGCAAATTTTTCGCGCAGCTCTGTGTTGGTGACACCGTTATGGATGTCGCCCATTTTATATTTTTCTTCGCCGACAAACTGGTGGCAGGGATACAGGTCGCCTGTAGGGGTGACGGCCAGATACTCCGTACCGGAGCCGCATCCCTTGATCCTCTTATATATGCACGGGCCTGCCGTCAGGTCCAGCATGTAGTGATAGAAAGTGATCGGATGCCCTTCCCGCTCTCTCCTCAGCATATCCTTGGCAAGAAGCTCATACTGTTCCAGTACGATTGGCAGGTCCTCTTTTGTCAGGGCAGCTTCATCGTTGGGTGCACATACCACCGGTTCCATGCTCAGCTCGGTGAATCCGAGATCAGCCATATGCATGACGTCCTTGAAGAAATCAGGATTGGCGTGGGTGAAGGTCCCGCGCATGTAATAGTTTTTGTCCCCGCGCTCCTTCACGAATCTCTGGAATTTCGGCACGATCCTGTCGTAGCTTCCGCGCCCCGCGTAATCCACCCTCTTCGCATCATGGATCTCTTTTCGCCCGTCCAGGCTCAGGACGACGTTGGTGAATTCCCTGTTGGAAAAGTCTATCACGTCGTCGTCGATGAGGACCCCGTTGGTCGTGAGCGTAAACCGGAAATTCTTGCCGTACTTCTCTTCAAGGCTCCTCGCATAAGCTACGGTATCCTTGCAGACCTGCCAGTTCATCAGAGGTTCCCCGCCGAAGAAGTCCACTTCCAGGTTGCGCTGTGTTCCGGAATTCGCGATCAGGAAATCTATTGCTTTCTTTGCCGTTTCCAGGCTCATGACCGCCCTTTCACCATGGTAACGTCCCTGGGAAGCAAAGCAGTAGGAGCAATTGAGATTGCAGGTGTGGGCTACGTGCAGGCACAGGGCTTTGACGTGGCTCTTCCTGTCTGCGGCCCGCTCTGCAAGCTTGCCGTAAGGATCCTCGGTGAACAGCTTGCCGCCGGTCTTCAGCTCCTCCACCTCTTCCAGACACTCTTCTATCTCCGAAACAGGGATATCGGGGTGCTTTTCGGCCATGATGGCAACGATCTCTTCCCTGGTGTGCCCTTCATAGAGCGAGATCACGTCATATGCAGCTTCATCCACGTTCAGGACACTGCCTGAGTAAGTGTCCAGGACGATATTATATCCGTTCAGTTTATATTGATGTATCATTCTTTCCCCTCAACAAAAAAATGCTGCCGGTACGGCAGCATGAAAAGCCATGTTATTTCTTCGCTTTTTCGCACTGCTGGTTAGCCACCCCACAGGATGTCTTGCATGCGGACTGGCAGGATGTCTGGCATTCGCCGCAGCCGCCGGTCTTCTCAGAGTGCTTCAGATCGATGACTTCTATCGCTTCGATGTGCTTCATATCTACTCTCCTTTTTGACACGCCCTAAAGCGCTTCTATAAATATATAACAGATCCCGTTTTTTGTCAATCCCCGCCTTCTTCGTCAGGTTCGGGTTCTGTGCCGGCTATGCTTTCCAGCAAAGCGTCAGGCGCTATCGACTTTATGATATCTATCTGGCGGCTGTCTGTGATCCTGCCGCATCCTGTGAAAGCCTGCCGGCCTATCTCCGCGATGTTCTCTCCCAGCCGCAGAGTCTCCAGCGCGCCGCAGCCTTCGAAACCGCCTCTGCCTATACGGACGAGCGAATCGGGAAGGATCGCTTCCCTCAGCTCGAGACAGTAGGCAAAAGCAAAGGATCCGATGGACCTCAGCCCTTCTGGGAAGTTGATCTCTTTTAAGGAGGCGCAGGCTCCGAAAGAAGCCAGCCCGATGCGCTCAATTGTGCCCGGCAGAGTGATCTTCTCCACGACAGTGTTTTCGGCGAAAGCTCCGTCGTCTATCACCCGGATCCGGTCAGGTACTGTAACGTCCTTTCCCTCCCCGAAATAATGGACAAAAACATCGTTTATAATGAGAAAACCGTTTTCGTCGGCAAGTGAGTCCTGATGGCGGAAAAGCTCGCATGCAGCCCGGGTAAGGTTCTCAGGCACGCTGACGCTCTTTATGCCGAAGTCTCCGGCGAATACATCGCCGGCGATCTGCTTTATTTTTTCGTTAAAAACCACTATGGATGCTCCGGGGCAGTCCGCGAAAGCCCTGGGGTCCACGATACGGACTTCGGCGGGGAACCTCACCGCTGTTATGGAAGAGCATCCTTCGAAAGCGCTCCTGCCGATGCCTATGCACTTTTCGGGGATAGACAGGCCGTACAGCTTCACGCAGCCTGAGAAGCATTCATCCTCGATGACGCTGATATTCTCAGAGAACTTTACGATCGAAAGCTCCGTGCAGTTTTTGAAGGCCTTTCTGCCGACGTACGTGATGGAAGAAGGCAGATCGGCCTTTTTCAGCAGGGAGCATCCCTCAAAGGCGCTTTCCTCTATCCGCCTGATACCTTCATGGAAAACGATATCGGTAAGCTGTTTATTATCCTTGAAAGCTTCCCTGCCTATAATGGCGGCCTCTTCGGGGACAACGACCCTTTTGGCGTGTCCGGTATATGAGATGAGTACGCCTTCGGCTATATTGAATTTTCTAAAAGAGGTTTTCGTTAATCTCCTCCCAGGGGAATGTGATGTCTGTGCGTCCGAAATGTCCGTAGGCGGAAGTGGCGGAATATATCGGGCGTTTCAGGTCAAACAGGTCGATGATGGCGTCCGGACGGAAATCGAACTTCTCCGCAGCCAGCTGCGCCAGCTTGTCATCGCCGTATTTACCGGTGCCGGAGGTGTTTATGGCAATCGATACCGGGCGTGCCACACCTATCGCGTAAGCCACTTGGATCTCGCACTGGCGTGCTAGCCCCGCGGCGACAATGTTCTTTGCGGCATATCTTGCCATGTAGGCGGCGCTGCGGTCCACCTTGCTGGGGTCTTTGCCGGAGAAGGCTCCTCCGCCGTGGCGGGCATAGCCACCGTAGGTATCCACGATTATCTTGCGGCCGGTCAGTCCGCTGTCTCCTTTAGGCCCGCCTTCCACAAATCTTCCGGTGGGGTTCACGTAGATCTTAAGCTTGTCATCCAGCAGATCCCCGGGCAGAGTCGGCATGATCACCTTTTCGATAATGTCGCGCTCGATCTGATCGTGCTCCACTTCCGGCTTATGCTGGGCGCTGACGACTACGGTATCTATCCTGATCGGCTTATCTCCGTCATATTCCACCGTCACCTGCGTCTTGCCGTCCGGACGGAGATAATCGAGAACACCGTCCTTGCGGACCATCGCCAGGCGCTTGGCCAGAGAGTGAGCATAGAATATCGGGGCGGGCATGAGTGTCTCGGTCTGATCGCAGGCAAAGCCGAACATAAGTCCCTGGTCACCTGCTCCGTGACCGTCGTTCGTGCCGGAAAGCTTTTCCTCCAGCGACCTGTCCACTCCCAGGGCGATATCGGGGCTCTGCTCGTCGATGGAGATCATGATGCCGCAGGTGTCGGCGTCGAAGCCGTACTTGGCCCTGGTGTATCCTATCTCCCTGATAGTATCCCTGGCTGTCTTGTTTATATCCACGTAGCATTCCGTCGTGATCTCTCCGACTATGAGCACAAGTCCCGTCGTGGCGATGCATTCGCATGCAACGCGGGAATTCTTGTCTCCCCTTAGCATTTCATCCAGAACAGCATCGCTGATAGCGTCGCAGAGCTTATCCGGATGTCCTTCGGTAACGGATTCGGAAGTGAACAGATGTCTCATTAGTATCTCCTTATACTTATTATAATATGCGAATTATCTGATATCCCCGGGGTCAGGACGGCCGATCCCGCATTCATCGTTTTGCGGCAGCATATATCGCCGCTCACTTGTTCTGTACGGTCGCCTTCTCCTCGTTCCATGCTTCTTCCGAAAGGTACACGTAATGGTAGATGTCCCCGTTGGCGTCGGTCATGATGAGATGGAAGTCACCGCTGGCTTCGTCCACATTGAATTCATAGGTCGTCGATGTATCCCCGACGGTCATCGTGAGGGTTCCGTTTCCGCCTGTGACCTTCAGGCTTTGGGTCTTCTCGCTCATCGTTCCGTCCATATTGTCGAAGTATTCGGTGTATATGCCGGAGTAGTCTTCTTTTATCTCCATCTTCACGCTGCCCGATTCGACCGGCTTTGTGTTGATGTATACGCTGTCCAGATACCAGATGCCTACCGTGGCGGAAAGCTCCTTTGAGTGCTCCTTATACGCGGCGCACCCGGATAACAGCAGTACGAAACATATGAAAGCGGCCAGGGCCGCAGCGGTTTTCTTTTTCATGATCCCTCCGTAATGAACAGACTATATCGGATTATAGCAAAGTTGCAGGCACGTTGGCACCTGTAAGCCTGTTTTTATGAAATATTAATACGTCTCTATCTCCCGAGATCTATGTAATTGTAGGGTATGCCCAGTCTGTCAAGGGCCTGCGTTTCCGCTCTGCGGCAGGTAAACAGCAGTATCTGCCTTTTGTCCGAGGCTTTGGCGAGGAGCGTCATGATATTCATGAGCCTGTCCTCGTCGTACTGTACGAAGCAGTCGTCCAGTATTATAGGTATGGTTTTATCGGGGACGATAAGGTCCGCGGCAGCAAAGCGCACCGCGAAGTAGCACTGGTCTATCGTCCCGCCGGATAGATCCTTCAGGTCTACCAGCTTGTCCGAAGCCTCATCCCGGACCTGTATGGTGAGCTTGTCGGAAACGTATACCTTCGTATACCTGCCGCCCGTAACAGCGCTGAGAAGCTCGGAAACGTAATCGTTGAACCTGCCGGAGATATAGCCCTTTATGTCCTCCGAGATCCTTACTATCGACTCCTGTGCATCCGAAAACGCCCTGTATCTCCTGTCAAGGTCGTCTATCTCGGCCTTTACCGAGGCTATGTCCTCGGTGATCTCGCTGACCGGCCTTGAGTGGGATTCGCTTTCCCCGATGGCGCCTTTGAGTCTGGAGACTTCCTCGGTCAGGCGGTTGTATTCGTCATAGGTCTCCTTTTCTTCCTGAGCAAGCTTCAGGACATAATCCTCAGGCAGATCCGCGCTTGCCCCGGCTGCGATCGCCGCCTGCGCCTTCCCGGCAAGGGTCTCCTCATCCAAATCACCAAGCTGGAGGGTTGCTGCCTTCAGCGCTTCCTCATATCTTACCTTGGCGATCTCCTTGGCGCGTATCTTGGAGTATTCCCTGTCCAGAGCCTCCTCGTCCTCGCAACGTGCGGATCTCAGTATGGATGACAGGAGCTGCCCGTCATCCCTGAGCTTGGTCTCCAGTTCTTTGGCCCTTTTCAGTCCGACCTCGATGCTCTGTGCGGCTTTATCCTTCTCCTTGGTCAGCCTTGCAGTCTCGTTCGACAGGTATTCAGCCCTCTCAAAGATGTCGCTGAGTTCCATTAAGTCCGAGGCCCCGTATTTGGATAGGAAGGATGACAGCTGTTCCCTGTAGGCCACTTCCAGCCCGGTCCTTTTTACGATGCTTTCGTATTCCTTTTTGATTGCCCAACTGCTGAACAGGAAGTATATCAATGTCCCCACACAAACAGCGCATAGAACGGCGCCTATGAGTGCGTATTTGAACCAGATTGTATTGGATGAAACGAGCCCTCCCAGCGACATCACCGCCGAAACGCCCGCGAGGCCGGCGGAGATCATGAGGCACAGCAGTTTCATCCTGTCTGCCCTGACGTATCTCTCCTCGATCAGAGGAGCCCTCTCGTCGCTCTCCCTCTCCTCCTTTATGCGGGTAAGCTCCGCAGTTACGTTTTCGAATACGGCGGCATCCTTTGCGGTATCCCGCATATCTATCTGTTCCTGCGAGAGCTCCGCGAGCTTTTCCTCCAGTACACGGGACTCTTTCTGCGCCTCGGAATATTCGAGGAGGGTCCTGCTGTATTCTTCCTTGGCGTCTGCCATCATGGCCTTGACCTCGCCGTAACGCCTGTACTCGCCTTCGCTGACTCTCACAGGCTCGTTCATTATGTCATTGAGTCCTTGGAGCGATGAAGTCGCAGCCTTGAATTTGTTGTATCTGGAAATGTATTCCGATGCCTTCACCATCTGCCGCCTGCTTGAGAGGGAGGCGCGCACTGAATCGTTCTCCTTTACCTTTTCGCCGATCTCCTCGATCCGTTTATAGCGTTCGGCGTTTTCCTCCTTCGCTATAAGAGCGGATGCCATCTCGGCATTCAGCGCGTTCAGCCTCGTTTCGGCTTCCCCTCGCGGAGTGGACTTCCTCGTCGGTGTGCCGATTTTTTCCTTTTCCCGTGTCAGCTTTTCCAGTGCCTTTTTGTAGGATACTCCTGGGGAATTGGTAAGCGACGTGTTCAGTATGATCTCGCTCAGCTCGTCGGACAGTGCCTCCTTAGTTGCGGAGCCCATCTGCGATACGCTGACCGTGTTGTCATAGACCGACGTGTTTATCCCGAGCAATGAAGAAGTATCCGCTTGCCGGGCTACGGGGTCATAAGGCAGCATGTCGGTTATATCCTTCCCAGTCGCATCCTCGGTGACGGTCACGTTACCGTCGGCTTTCCTCAGGTTTCTGCGGATAGTATACTCCCCGTCGCTGTTCTCAAAAGTGAGGCTTCCCCCGTAGTTCTCGCCGTACCACGGTACATATTTAAGATAAAAATCCTCATACGAGCGTTTTTTCCTGTCCGGCTTATATATGCCGAAGAGCATCGCCCTGAGGAAAGAGTGAACTGTGCTTTTGCCAGCCTCGTTGATCCCGAAGATCACATTGAGCCCTGAGGAGAAGTCGATCGTCCTGTCGGTGAACTTGCCGAAGGAATTCATCCTTATCTTCTTGATGTTCAACTGTCGTTCCTCCCTGATGACAGAAGAGCGTCCAGTCCTGCGTAAAGCGCGGCCCGGGCCGTCTTGTCTGTCTCGGCCTTTTGCCTGTATTCCTGGATGAAGAGCCCGATCACGTTGCCCTCGTTTTCCCTGAACAGAGAGTCCAGGTCGTAATCCGCGACTGTGTCGTCCGCGAACACAGGACAATACATATCTTCACCGAGGCTCATCTCCACCTCCGAGATATCTATATCTTCCCCCCTTGCACCCGTGAAGGTCATCCTCACGAAATCACGGGAAGGATCCTTTATTTTTTCCCTGGCAGCTTCCACGATGGCAGCGTGGCTCTCCATGCCGGTCACGTCCACGGCAATATCTTCGAACTCCCGGATGGCAACAGGGGTGAAGCTTACGGACAGCTTTCCCGTATCCGCCTCCCCGGAAAAGAAACCGTGACGACCGGCCTCACTGAAATCGAGAGGCGCCATGCTGCCGGCGTAAAACGCGCTGTCGTTGATCCGCTGAGGCTTGTGGATATGGCCGAGGGCCGCATAATCGAAGCCGGCCCGTGCGAACGCCTTGGCGTCCAAGGGCATATAGGGCCCGCGGGCGGATAAAGCATCGCCGTGCAGGCACATGAGGTTTATTTCGTTTTTATTCAGCTCCGGCAGCTCGAAGGGCATGGAATCATATACGGGCCGTGCCCAGCTGAAGCCCCAGACACGGGTATTGATGTCCTCCAGATATACGCTGGTGAGGCTGTCCGGAAAGATGAACAGGTTCTCCGGACGCGCGGTAGCCAGATAGAGGCTCCCGGGTGTGAGATAATCGTGGTTCCCGCAGGACAGGAAGACCTTCGTGTCCGGTATGCGCTCGAACAGCTCATAGATGCGCTTGATGTCGGAAAGGCGGGCGCAGTCCATCTGCACCATATCCCCCGATATAAGGAGCACATCGGCGTTCTTTGCTCTGGAAACCACTTCGCTGAACGCGGCAAATATCTCCCTGCGGTACTGGGAGGCAGCAGCGGAAGGAAGCTTCCCCGACTCCATGCTTTTGAACAGATGTATATCCGAAACGTGTACGAATCTCATGATTTTGCTCCGATACTGAATTATATCATATTTCGCGCCTTATCAACAACCGGGCCGGATATTGGCATGCAAGACTGCGTCATGGCCTGTTCACGACGTTTTTTCAATTTATACTTGCAATGGATATGCAAATGTAGTAAGATATCGCTTGCGGAATTATGGTCCATTAGCTCAGCTGGTAGAGCACCTGACTCTTAATCAGGGTGTCCAGGGTTCGAGCCCCTGATGGATCACCACTAAAAATCAAACGGCTGAAAGGCCGTTTTTTTTATCCGGGGTATCAGATCATATCCTATATCGTATCGGGATCATAGGAGCATTTACCCTATCACCGAGGGACAGCCCGAAAGACACTGTCTTTGTCCCTGCAGGATATGGCAAGGCCCGGCGCGAAGAGCCTGCGCCGGGCCGGATTGAAGATCATATTGAATTTTCCCGTTATTTCATCAGACGGCAGATCATATCTGAAAGCCTGGAAGGATCTTCCACAGGCAATCCTTCGATAAGCAGCGCCTGGTTATACAGCAGATCGGTGTAATCATCGAGCTTATCGGTATTGCCGGCGTCAAAGGCTTCCTTAAGGGTCGCGAATACCGGATGGCTGCTGTTCAGCTCCAGAACCTTTTCCGCCTTCACCTTCTGGTATGACGATGGCATTGCGTTGAGCACTTTCTCCATATCGATGGAAAGACCTCCCTGTGTGGAAAGGCAGACTGCGTGGTCGGTCAGGCGCGAAGATATCTTCACATCAGACACCTTATCGGAAAGATGCTCCTTCATTGCCTTGAGCAGGTCGCTGTTCTCTTCCCCTGCCTTTTTTACCTGTTCCTTTTCCTCTTCGGAAAGCTCTATCCCAAGATCCCCTTCGGAAATGTTGCGGAACGGTTTGTCGTTCACCTTTTCTATGGTCTTGAGTGCGAATTCGTCCACATCCTGCGTGCAGTAGAGGATCTCATATCCTTTGGCCTTCAAAGCTTCGGTCTGCGGCATCGAAGCGATGCGGGAGGCATTCTCCCCGCATGCGTAATAGATGTATTTCTGATCCGGAGCCATGCGGGAGATATATTCCTCGAAGGTCACCGGCTTGCCTTCGTAAGAGGACTCGAAGAGCACGAGATCCGAGAGCACGTCCTTATGGATTCCGTAGTCGCTGTACAGTCCGTACTTGATCTGCCTGCCGAAGGATCTGAAGAAGCCTTCGTATTTCTCCCTGTCCTTCGTCAGCATCTCCTTCAGCTCTGTCTTTATCTTCTTTTCGAGATGAGAGGCGATAGCCCTCAGCTGCCTGTCGTGCTGCAGCGTTTCCCTGGAGATGTTCAGTGTAAGATCGGAGCTGTCCACGAGTCCCTTTACAAAGCTGAAGTAGTCCGGCAGCATCTCGGCGCATTTTTCCATAATGAGCACGCCGTTGGTGTATAGAGCGAGCCCTTTCTCGAAGTCCCTCGTGTAATAGTCGTAGGACGCCTCCTGGGGGATGAACAGCAGTGCATTGTAGTTCAGTGCGCCTTCGGCATTGGTATGGATCACCCTTAAAGGCGCCTGGTAATCGTGGAAGTTGTCCTCGTAGAAATGGTCATACTCGTCCTGCGTGATATCCTTCTTCGCCTTCTTCCAGAGGGGGACCATGCTGTTGATCGTTTCGTCCTCCCGGAAGGACTCGTATCTGGGCTCGTAATCGTCCTTCTCCTTCTCCTCGTCACTGGCAGGAATCTCCCTCCTCTTAGTCACCTGCATGATGATGGGGTAGCGGATATAGTCGGAATAATGGGTGATGAGACGCCTGAGCGTATACTCCTCCAGATAAGTGGAATACTGCTCGGCTTCGGTATCCTCACGCAGCGTCAGGATGATCTCTGTTCCGTTCCCCTCTTTATCGCATTCGCTGATGGTATAGCCGTCGGTGCCTTCGGACTCCCATTGATATGCCTGTGTCTCACCGTAGGCAAGGCTGCGCACCTTTACGTTTTTAGCCACCATGAAAGCGGAATAGAACCCTACGCCGAATTGGCCGATTATGTCTATATCCTCCTTGGTGTCCAGGGCTTTCTTGAAATCCTCGCTCCCGCTTTTGGCGATGATACCGAGGTTCTCTGCCAGTTCATCCTTCGTCATGCCTATCCCGTCATCGGAAATGGTCAGCGTGCGGGCAGCCTTGTCGGGAGTCACCCGGATGGAGAAATCGCTGCGGCTCTTGCCGCCCACGCCTTCCGTCAGGAATTTGTAATAGAGCTTATCGATGGCGTCGCTGGCGTTCGATATCAGCTCCCTGAGGAATATCTCCCTGTTGGTGTAGATGGAGTTGATCATCAGGTCCAGGAGCCGTTTCGGCTCAGCTTTGAATTGTCTTTTTGCCATATGTATTCTTCCTTTCGGTATAGTTATATTTTAGCACTCTACATGCTTGTCTGCTGATAATATCATAGTCTTATACTTCCCGTTTTGCAACACCAAATTGAAAAGAATCCCATGGGATGGTATAATCCCGTCTATACGGAGAATGCTATGAAAACTAAGCGGGATTATCCCATTTTTACAGTGACTGCAAAGGGCGAGAGGTGGCTCGGTGCCGGACATCCGTGGCTCTATGCTTCGGACGTGCAGGCAGAGCCGGATACCTTCGAGAACGGAGGGATAGCCGACGTAGCCGGGGCAGGCGGAAAATATCTGGGAAGCGGGTTCATCAGCGAGAAAAGCAAGATACGCGTGAGGCTGCTGTCCCGCAATGCCAATGACAATTTCGACAGAGCCTTCTGGCAGCGCCGTGTTGAATATGCCTGGGCATACCGTAAAAGCGTCATGAACGAAACGGACAGGAAGGCCTGCCGCCTGATCTTCGGGGAAGCGGATGGTTTTCCCGGGCTCACGGCTGACCGGTTTGATGATGTCATAGTCACCCAGACGACTTCCTACGGGATGGAGAAGATCAAACCGTTGCTTATGCCAATCATTTACGATACCCTGACAACCGACGGCGAGGACATTTCCGGCATCTACGAGAGGGATGACGAGACAATGAGGCAGCTCGAGGGCCTTGAGGAAAAAAAGGGTTACTACCTCCTGCCGGACATAGCCGTTCCGGAGAAGAACTCCGTAATAATAGAAGAGAATGGCGTTAAATATATCGTCGATTTCGTAAACGGCCAGAAAACGGGCTTCTATCTGGATCAGAAATACAACAGGCGGACGGTAATGAATCTCGCCAGGGGTAAAAGGGTCCTGGACTGCTGCACTCATACGGGATCCTTCGCGCTGTGCGCCGCAATGGGCGGCGCGGACAGGGTGACCGCAGTGGATATTTCAAAAGGCGCGATCGAGCAGGCAACAGAAAACGCAAGGCTCAACGGACTGTCAGATAAAGTGGACTTCGTGGTCTCCGATGTTTTTGATTTTCTGGATACCGTGAAGAAGGGGGAATATGATCTCATCATCCTGGATCCGCCCGCCTTCACCAAATCACGCAAAACCGAGAAGGCCGCTTACCGCGGGTATGTCTCACTGAACACAAAGGCGATGAAGGCTTTAAGAAGAGGCGGATACCTTGCCAGCTGTTCCTGCTCGCATTTCCTCGGTGAAAAGGAATTCCGAAATGTTATCGAAACTGCGGCAAAACAGTCGTCCATGGATGTACGCCAGATCGAATACCGGCGCCAGGCTGCAGACCACCCCATCCTCTGGAACGTGCCTGAGACCGACTACCTTAAGTTTTATTTGGTGCAACTGGTATGATCGTATTCTTCCAAGCCCTGCGGGAACGGAACGACGGTCTCAAATAAACAAGACCATACTCAATGCACTTTACCGCATAAATCCGAGAATATACATTAGAATTCCCAACATTCCCACGCAGTCACGAAAACCAATCGATCCGGCGCTTTAAGTGCAGCATTTGAGACCGGCACTTGACATGGTGCAATTAAAGGTAAAACACATACCTATCTCACTTAGTACTGCAATCTTGACATAATTATCTCACTCGGCCACCATGCCAAATCAAAGCTCGGTGTGGTATATCTCTGCTGTACTAACATCGTATTAAACAATATCTCCCGCAAGGAGCCGTTATTGATGAAAGAGGCAGATTCTCTTCGGTCAGACCATGGATGATAAAGGTCGCTTTATAAGCGACCACCACTGAACATACAAATGCTATCCTGAATACGTAATCTTAACTTGTGAGGTCTGGACCAAATAGCCATGAGTACGATTGAAATAAAAAAAACCAGCATCACCAACCTTGAGACAGATGCTATCGTCAATGCCGCAAATAACAGTTTGTCGGCTGGAGGCGGTGTCTGCGGTGCAATTTTCTTAGCTGCCGGATATCAACAGCTGCAGGAAGCCTGCAATAGGATCGGTCACTGTGAGACCGGATCAGCTGTTATCACCCCGGGTTTTGATCTTAAAGCCAGATATATTATACACGCGGTCGGACCAAGATGGATAGACGGCAATCACGGGGAGCCCGAACAGCTTTGCAATGCATACCGCAAAGCCCTTGAGCTGGCGGCAGACAATGGCTGCAGTTCCATCGGATTTCCCCTGATCTCTGCCGGCATTTTCGGATATCCCGCAAAAAGTGCTTGGCACACTGCATTTGAAGCATGCAGTGATTTCCTTGAGGATCGCAAAGATGTATCCCTGGATATCGTATTTGCAGTGCTCAGCGATGAGAGCCTTGAATCCGGCAGTACAATTCTCCGCAGAAGCAGCGCTTCCCGCTACAAAATAGCCGACAGGAACGACTGGAAGAGGCTCGACATGCCTGAACAGCATGATATCTTCACTTTACAGAGACCGTTTACAGCGCAGCAGATGGCAATGCTCCGCCGCGGCAATATTCCCCGGGAGATGGAAGACAAATGGTTCTGGTTTATGGAGGGGGATACGCTTTTTGCACACCGCAGCTGGACAGGCGTCTGTATATACCGTATAGATTTCAAGCCGGACAACAATCATATAGTGACGGCAAACAGGGATCAGGAACAATACAGATGTACGAGCACAGAGGAGGACGCCCAGCAGCTGAATGACCTGCTGAACTGGTGGACCCGGGACCCATATGATCATTATTATGAATGGCTTGCCGAGACCATTGATGGAATCAAAGATATGCTTAAACACAGAACGAAGAAAAGCGAATAAAAGATGGGCATACAGAAATCTTTATATAAATGTATCCTGCAGAATATGAAGGATGGCCGTCTGGAAAGCAGCTTCTCCCTTCCGAGAATCGAAGAGGAAAACGAAATCAGTTTTGCGGACGGTGCGATCGACGGAATAACCCTTTATCATACGGGAATGCCGAAGATAGATGCGGCAGGGACAAAACTTATGATCAAGGCTGTGATGCATGCCGCAGACGGAAACACCGCTGAGGCGGATTCCGCATTCGCGGAACTCGGCAAATCATTCCGCGCGATCAGTATCCTTGATGAATTGCAGAATTATATCCTCAAACATACTGATAAGCTTCCCGCAACAAATATTTACCAGGTTGCACTTGACCTCATCCTGAGTTCCGCGGACAGGGAATCAGTCAAATTTGGGCTCTGCCTGCTGGAGCTGTTCAGATCGGACTTAGAATCCGTGAAAGAAGTGGTTCGCAGGATCGGACTGAGCGATGAGTTCACCATCTTTTCGGTATGGAACATGCTGAAATGGGATGATGCGAACATGGAGATCTTCGATCTGATCCGGAAGGTCCATGGCTGGGGAAGGATCCATGCCCTTGAGAGGCTGGAACCGGAAACGCCCGAGATCAGCGAGTGGATCCTGTTAAACGGTATCGACAATTACGTTATGCCGAGCTATTCAGCTCTTACTGTATGGAGAAAGGCAGCTGTTGAAAACCGGCTTTATGGAAAGATCAGCCGGGAAGAGTTCAGTGCGATTGGCCGCATTATCGGCGCATTGCTGGATGAAGGCCCTGTACCGGGGATATCCGAAATAGAAAACGCTGAAAAAAGCATTTTGGCGTATCTATCTCTGGCAGACGGCTTCTCGCTGGATATCGAAGATTATAAGAATATATTAGACCTTAAAAATTGGGCTGCGGATGAAGACGTAGATCTTCCGGCTGTCTCAGACAGATGCGCTGAGATCATTGCCTCCGACAAATGCAGGGAAACCGTCTTGAGATCCGTAAAAACCGGGAACGGGATCCGTATTGCGGAAGCATTGGGGATAGATTTTGCCGATGACCTTCTAGAGTGCATGAAAACAGATTTTGACCGGCATTACCATAGCTGCGGAAATGTGATCCATCGTGAAGGCTATCTGGACCGGGTTATCGATCTGTTCCACAATAAACTCCCCCTGGATCAGATGCGGAGGGATCCAGCCGCTGAGCTGGGCCTAAGTGCGGAATATATTCACTATAACCAGCTGGAAACTCTCGTATATGCACTTGGAGAGCATCCCTGCTGCGGAGAGGATCTTGTCGCCGCCGGTTTATGGTCCCCGGTAGTCAGGAACAGGCACACCGCGCTGCGTACTTTGGAATCCTGGTGCAGACTCCTGAAAAGGCCGCTTCAGGAGATATCGAAAACGCTGTATCAAGAGCTGTCCGAACTGATTGAAAAAGAAGTTGACGATGAGCTGAAAGAAAAAGAGCAGAAACTGCTCGATGGTTACATACTGTCCGAAACCGGAGAAGGAGGTTTTGTAAAATGAGTGAAAGACCTATTACGATCATGTCTGTGCAGATGAAGGCGCTGGCCAGATATGAAGAGACATTTGACAAGTATATGGATGAAGCAGAATTTGACGAGGGAACTCTGGCTTTCCCCGAGAAATACCAGATGACTCTGGAGGATCTTTATGCAGCTGTCAGAAACATGTTGGAAAAAGATCCGACTGTCGGGGAGTTTGGAAAATACTGGTACTACCCATTGTCCAGACTGGAGGATACGTTCGGCATCACGAGAGCCTGCGGCTTGGCAGGCGGACTTTTCCTTGATTATGACAATGAAGCCGATCCGGCGCTGGTACGGGGCCTTCCCTTGACGGAAGAAGACGTATTCAGTGAGGTCTGGGGAGATCTCGAGATGATATGGACCAATGAAAACGAGGAAAGGCGTCTTACAGAGCTGATCCGGCTGAAAGAGTCCGTCTTTTATGTCGAGACCTTCCTGGCTAACAGGGATAAGCCCGTCTCCGAAAGGGAATTCACGGATCATCATAAAGAAAGCTATATAGGTTCCTTTCATAACGATGCCAGGGTGAAAAATGCCTCGGAACTGGAACTGGAGCTTTGCAGAAAATTCACTGATGAACTTTGCGAAAAGGACTCCGAAACGGCTCTCAATCTGAAAGGCTACGCCTGCTATGGGGGAAATCGGCTATATGAGTGCAACTGGACAGCCTCCAGAGACTGCATCATACGTCTTTATGAGAAGACCGACGATCCGCAGTACGCCAATACACTGGGTTATATATATTATTACGGCCGGTGCACGAGCGGCGATCCCGAATATGCAAAAGCACTGGAAATGTTCTCGGTGGCGGCTGCGAACGGGCTGCATGAAGGAATCTATAAGCTGGCGGATATGTTCCTCCATGGATACGCCTGCAGAAAGAGCCCCCGGACAGCGAGAGCTCTTTACTGTATGGTTTATGATGACTGTTATAAGAAACTCCTTAAGGCTCCGGACGGCAGCTTTGCGGATGCGGCACTGAGGATGGGCAATGTCTATCTGAAAGGCATCGGAGAAGCTGTCAGCCCGCAGAATGCTTATGGCTATTATCTGCAGGCGGATTTTGCCTTGAAACGGCGCGCGATGAATTCGGATCTTTTTGGGGATACGACCGTTGCCATCAATATACAGAAAGCCCTTGAAGAGACCCGGGCAATGCTGCCTGAAGATTTCTTTTCAGACTATATCGTAATGACCCATCCCTGGATCTTCTGGGGATTTTTGGAAGATGGATACCGTGCCGGGATAACGTTCAGAAACAATGATGACGGCAGTGTGTTCGTACAAGTCAGGCGCATCCCGAAAAGGACCGAAAATGGAGCGACGCCGATCCTTCTGACATGTCCGGAGATAGATTACTGCGGCTTTGTGACAGGCATTGAGCTTACAGCCATCGGCCTGGATACGTCTTTTGATCCCGGCGCGGGAAAAGAAATCAAATACGATTCATGCGAATGGAACCCCACAGACTGGCGAATCGATTTCTATTATGATGAAGATATGGTCGGCTGGATATCCTGCGAGGAGTATCGGTTCTACCGCCGGAAGAAAGAAGCCCCCGGCGGTGAACAGCTCACGCTGGTCAGTGTTGCGTTCGGGCAGTCAGACAAGACATACGATTATATCTGTGAGCTTACGGATGTGAAGGTCGGGGACAGGGTCATCGTTATCGGCTATGACGGTGAGACAGAGGCCGAGGTTCGGGCTGTGTATATACGATATGAGTCCGAGCTTGCCCTGCCGATAGAAAGATATAAAAGGGTCGTTCGAAAAGTTTAGAAACGCGGGAAAGGGATTTTGCTTATGATTATGATCAGGAAAGCGACAAAGGAAGATGCCGAACGGCTTCTTGAAATATATGCTTACTACGTGGAAAACACCGCTATAACTTTCGAGTATGATGTACCTTCTTTAGAGGAGTTCACGAACCGCATTGACAGTACGCTGAAGGAATATCCTTATCTTATACTCGAGGAGGATGGCTTTATACAAGGCTATGCCTATGCAAGAGCCTTCGTCGGCAGAAAAGCATACCGCTATTCCTGTGAGACGACAATCTACCTTGACCATAATTCAAGAGGCCGTGGGTACGGACGCAGACTGTATGAGGCTCTGGAGCAGGCTCTTAAGGACACGGGCTTCCTCAACATGTACGCATGTATAGCCGACCCCGTAGAAGAGGATGAATACCTTACCCGCAACAGTGAGCAGTTCCATCATCACCTTGGATTTACTAAAGTGGGAACGTTCCACAAATGCGGATATAAATTCGGCCGCTGGTACAATATGATCTGGATGGAAAAGATCATAGGAGAGCATGATTGACGGTGTGAATCGTTGTTATTTATCATCACCAAAGGAACAGCAAAATGAAAGTTATCGTGATTCCTGATGTTCACCTGAAGCCCTGGACCTTTTCGCGGGCATCGGAGCTTATGAAAGAAACAGAAGCCGACCAGGCCGTCTGTCTGATGGATATCCCTGATGATTGGAACCAGCAGCTCAATATTGATTTGTATATTGATACGTTTGATGCCGCAATCGCCTTCGCCAGGGCATTTCCGGATACACTTTGGTGCTATGGCAATCACGATATCTGCTATATGTGGGACCGGCGGGAATCAGGTCATTCGGTTTTCGCGCAACAGACCGTGTGCGAGAAGCTCCGCGCCCTTTTGGAGGCTCTGCCGGATGACAGTTACATCCGGTACCTTCATCGGATAGATGATGTCCTTTTCTCCCATGGAGGTCTGACCGATGAGTTTGTTCAAAAGTACGTACGGGCAGAGCTTTACGGCGATGCATGCGCCGTCATAAATACGATCAACGGGTTTGGACCGGATGAAATGTGGCAGGATCTTTCCCCTGTCTGGTACAGGCCAAGGTATCATAACGCAAAGATGTATATGCCAGAGAAGCTTCTGCAGGTGACAGGCCATACTCCGGTCGACCGGATACATAGAAACGGGAATCTGATCTTATGTGATGTTTTTTCAACATACAGGGACGGCAGCCCGGTCGGCACTCGGGAATTCCTGTTGTTGGACACCGTATCGTGGGAGTACTCCGGTATCAAATGAGGACGGCTGCCGTGTGCGGGAACGGTATCCGGCGGATGATCCGGGAACGGATCTGCACTTGCTAAAAAACACCGCTTCATATATAATATGGCATGCGAGCCATAAGGTGATGGTTTTCAACGAGAAAAAAGTGCGAAAGGAAGGCATTATCTGCCTGTAAATCAAAACCATGATTTTAGAAACACAACGTATCATCCTCCGTCCGTGGGAGGAATCCGACGCACAGGAATGTTACAGATATGCGAAGGATCCGCGCGTCGGACCAAGCGCCGGATGGCCGGTGCATACCAGCGTGGAAAACAGCAGACAGGTGATCCGTGACGTCCTGATGGTGCCGGAAACCTATGCCATCGTTCTGAAGGAAACAGGTCTGCCCATCGGGAGCATAAGCTTGCATCAAACCGCCAATTGTGAAAACGAAGACGAGGCAGAGCTTGGATTCTGGATCGGCGTTCCTTATTGGGGACAGGGTCTTGTCCCGGAAGCGTCCAGAGAACTGCTTCGCCATGCATTTGAGGATCTGGGTCTTTTTCGTGTGTGGTGCGGCTACTATGACGGGAACGTGCAATCAAAGCGCGTCCAGGAGAAGCTGGGATTCAGATACCGACGGACAGTGGAGGATTTTCCCGTACGCCAGCTGGGAGAGACCAGAACTCTGCATGAAAATCTGCTGACAAGGGAAGACTGGCTTGAGCAAAAAGGCTGATATTGCTGTTTCGGCCCGGACTGGAAGCTTCGCTCCGAAAAGCAGATGAAAAAAACTGACACGGTGAACCGCAGGATTGCTCTTCACTGTGTCAGTTTTTTGACTTATGCTCCGTTTGTCCCGGTTTCTGATGATATCCTCATCTCATATCGGCATACGGAGTGATCATTCGTTTTTGTTTCCGGATTATCAGTCTTCTTCCTTCTTGTCCCCGATGGACAGCAGGAGGTTCAGCACGATGCCGAAGACGGAAGCGCCGGCGACCGCCGGAACAGCCAGTCCGAAGAAATTCATGGTTCCGCCATAGCCGTAGTTGATTCCGAGGCCGATGACCATGATGGAGGCGATGACGGCTATGTTCTTGGAAGAGAACATGTCGACGCCCTTCTCGATCATGATAGCGATGCCCTGGGCAGCTATTGCGCCGAAGAGGTATATCTCAAGCCCTCCGATGACCGGCAGCGGTATGGCGTATATCGCCTGTACGAGCGGGGTGAAGCAGGACACTACCATTGCGAGGATGGATGCCGCGATAAGCACCGGTACGGAGAAGACCTTTGTAATGGCCATGGTGGAGATGTTCTCGCCGTAGTTGGTCCCTGCGGGCCCTCCGATGAAACCGGTGATCATGTCACCTATGCCGTCGCCGATAAGGTTGCGGTCAAGCAGGGCGGCCAGGTCGTACTTGCCTTTGCCCTTCTCCCTTGCGACTTCGTTGACGTAGATGTCGAGCTGGTAGATATGTGCTGTGGATTCCGGGATCGTCGCGATGGCTATCGGCATGATGGCCACGACTGCTTCCCAGGAGACCTTGGGCAGCGAGAAGCTGGGCAGTGCGAAGAAGGCTCCGCTGCCGAGCTTGAAGGTTGATGCGGAGGTAACAACGTCCACTGCGATGGTCCTGAAGAGGTTCCCTCCGCCAAAAACATATATCAGGGCGGCTGTCAGGCAGCCGACGAGAGCTCCAAGCAGCAGAGGCAGCTGGCTTAAAAAGCCCTTGAGGTATTTTGCGAAGATGACAGTAGAGAAGAAGGTCACAAGGGATACGACCCATACCCAGTTGGAGCCGGAGACTCCTTCGACAGCCTTGGGGGCCGCATCAGAAAGAGCGTTGGAGGCAAGGGTCAGGCCTATGATCATGGCGACAGGTCCTGTGATGGAGGCCGGAAGTATCCTCTCGACTACTTTGGCGCCGAATACTCTAACGAGAATGCCCGCAAAGATGGATACCAGACCACTCATGATGATTCCGAACTGAGCGTACTGTATCGCCGACGTCGGCAGAGTCATGGACGTCTCGTTGATCCAGGCATTCAGCTGTTCAAGTGAAGCAGGATCGAGCCTGCTCATCACAGCCTTGCTGGTCACAAGTCCGGAGATCGCGGAAAGGTAAGCGAAGCTGGAACCGTAGTAGAGGGGGATCTTCTTTCCTGTGATGAATATGAAGCAGATGGTCGCCAGACCGCTGGCAAATATCGTTGTCGATACCTGGAACCCGGTGATAAGGGCGACGGTAACGGTGGCAGGGAACATTACTATGACCTGCTGGATGGCGTAGAGCAGCAGCTTTACGAAGGTCGGTTTTTCATCGGGCAGATAACCGATGGCAGCGTTGTTTTTTGATGACATTCTTTTCTCCTTGTTTTTTCCTGTAGTTTGATCGCAGCTGAGGAACAAAAAACTGTCTGCGCGAACACAGACAGGGCATGATGAGCTTAAGTTCAATGAATCTTGCTGACCTCTCTGTGTCAAACTTAAAGATTGTAATCATTTTACTTTAGTCGGGTCCGGATGCAAAGGTTTTTGCAACGAAATCAGAATTTCCCATCGAATCCGCCAGCGCCTTCGGCAGGTCGTTCGCCGCCTCGCTGCCGGCATTTCATTAAAGATGAAATCACGGGACAACTCCGGATGTTTTTCGGGTATAATATCTGCACCGGACTGACAGCCGGCAGCAGCTATTTCCCGATATGCCTGTTGATAAGTACGCGCTAAGCTGTTAAAATATTATCAGTTCAGCTGACTTATGAACATCTGCGTCATACAAGTTCCCGTCTCCATCCTGCGGATAGGTCTTTTTTATCGGAAATTGCTGCGTACATCCACACCGGATAACTGTTGACGATTACTACATTTAAGGGCAAAGTTATGAACAATAATCTTACAGAGACCTGGCAGGGCGCCAAGGAATACCTAGCCGAGGAGCTTTCCCCGATGGTCTACCGCGAATATATCGAGGACATTGTCCCCTATTACATGGATGACGAACTTATAGTGCTCAAGTTCGATGCCGAATACAAACGCAATCTGGTGCGCACCGCTTACGACACCCTTGTGCGCAAAGCCGTCCGCTACGCCAGCAGCGGGAAGAACTACAATGTCATCTACATCGTCAGCAGCAACGAATTTGACCCTAAATCCGCAGGCTCAGGCGAAGACGGCAGCGCTGCCTACAGCGATCCCCATTCCCGCGTCCAGCAGCGCTTCAACCCGAAGTATACCTTCGATACCTTCGTGGTCGGCTCTAACAACCGCCTGGCCAAGGCGGCCAGCGAAGCAGTCGCCGAGGAACCGGGGAAGAAGTACAACCCTCTGTTCATCTACGGCGGAGTGGGCCTCGGCAAGACTCACCTTATGCAGGCTATCGCCCAATATGCCCTGAAGGAGAACCCCCATCTCAGGGTCGTCTTCGTCACCAGCGAGAAATTCACGAACGAATTCATCGAAGCCATACGAAATGAGACCAACCTGACCTTCAGGAACAAATACCGCACGGTGGACATGCTGCTCATCGACGATATTCAGTTCCTTTCCAATAAGGAAGGCACCCAGGAGGAATTCTTCCATACCTTCAACGACTTGTATAACGCAGGCAAACAGATCGTACTTACTTCGGACAAGACCCCGAAGGAGATCCCGTTCCTTGCTGACAGGCTTAAGAGCCGTTTCGAGCAGGGTCTTATATGCGATATCGGCGTCCCGGATTACGAGACGCGCTGCGCCATACTCCGCCAGAAGGCCAAGGATGTCGACTTTACTGTTTCCGACGAGATCGTGGACTACATAGCAGCCAACCTTGGAAGCAATATAAGAGAGCTTGAAGGCGCCCTTTCCCGCGTCAAGGCAATGAGCGAGATGAACGGGGGAATAGAGCCTGAGTTAAGCGAAGTGAAGGAAACTTTCAGCGACATCATCGTTTCCCGCGAACGCAGAGTGACCCCGGAAATGGTCATAAATGCCGTGGCTAGGCGCTATTCCGTCAGTTATTCAGACATCCTCTCAGCCAAAAGGACTTCCAATGTGGCCCTCGCCCGAATGATAGCCATGTACCTTACCCGTGAGCTTACGGATTTCTCCCTGCCGTCTATAGGAGACTTTTTCGGAAGGAACCACTCAACGGTGATCCATGCGGTCAACAAGATCAAGGAGGATATGGACAAGGATCCTTCCTTCAGAAAGGACGTGGAGGCTGCCGCGTCCGCCCTCAAGGACAGCGGCTACGAAATGTAGGATTTCTGCACAGCTTATCGACACATTTTTGATGGGATTAATCCCGCAGAGCCTTATTACAGGCTATTGCCGTGAATAATCGACATATCGACACTGCATATTATTAATACTATATATAAAATAAAGAAATAAAGCTGATATCTCTTCAGGATATCAAATGACATCAGAAGGACCGGGAAAAAGCCCGGATGCAACAGGAGGAAAAAATGAAATTCAGTGTAGAGAATCTTGATCTGAATAAAGCGCTTTCAGTGGTCTCACATGCATTGCCCCAGAAAGCGGCTATACCTGTTCTCGAATGCGTCTTCATCAAGGCAGAAGGCACGGAGCTGACTTTAAAGACGAGCGACACAGAACTGTCTATCATCACATCTGTCCCAGCTGAAGTACAGGAGGAGGGCACGATAATGGTGCCTATGAGGACTCTTTATGACCTTGTACGCACGTATCCGAACGAGAGGGTGTTTTTCTACGCGGACGAGAGCTATAGGATCAACATCAAATGCTCAATATCCGACGTGGACATTCCGGGACAAAACCCCGCCGACTATCCTTCCTTCAAAGCTCCATCTGACAGCAGCGGAGTCGTCATGGAAAATGAAGTCTTCCGCGATATAGTCAGGGAGACCGTATTCGCTTGTGCTTCACTTACCAGTCTCAATCCTGTGCTGACCGGAGTTTTCATAGAGACGGGAGAGGATGGCGTATCATTCACAGCCCTTGACGGCTTCAAACTGGCGACCCGTTTCGACCGTGCCGATATAGGAAGTTCAGGCGGCATGTCTGTCATCGTTCCCGGACGCGCACTCAATGAGATACTGAAGATCACAGCCATGTATGATGATGAGCAGGTCAGGTTCTTCTCTTCCTCCGGCCGTTTGAATGTCTTTATCGGACAGACAGTGATCATGTCTTCTCTTATTGAGGGCACATATATCAATTACAAGGCGCTCATACCCAGCGAAGTGACCTCCGTGGTCAAAGCGGATGTAACAGAGCTCCTGTCCAGTATCAGCCGCGCAAGCCTCCTTACTGATGAATCACGCAATTCGCTGATCAAGATGGATTTTTCAGAAAGAGGCCTGGTCATTACATCTTCCTCTTCCAAAGGACGCATCACTGAGTATGTTTCGGTGGAGAAAAACGGCGAGGACCTAATGATCGCATTCAATTCACGCTACTTCATAGATATACTCAAAAACATCCGAGATGAAAGAATCGTAATCGAATTCAAGGATCAGCTGAATCCTTGCCTTATCAAACCGGTGGATTCAGACAGGTTCCTTTACATGATAATGCCGGTAAGGTACACGGAGTAGTATAATAAAAGGCAGCCGGAAGGCTGCCTTTTTGCGTTGTAGAACAGGCAGAGAAGGGGATATAACAGTTTATGCAGTATTTCCTTTTCATTATAGGTATCTTAAGTACAAAAGCCTGATTATTTAAGCCATCCGGGCAGAAAGAAAGTTGATATATAAAGTGAAGGATGTATAATGAATATATCTGCAAGCTGCCTGCTTTCAGGAAGGCAGCTGTTAAGATGCATTCGCCGCGGTTAGGCAATATACAGAAACGGCGCGACTAAAAATGCAAAGGAGACAAGGATGAAAAAATTAAAGTACAGATGCAAGATCTGCAAGGAAGTTTTCGAGGTCAAGGAAGGAAAGATCCCTGAATGCCCGACATGCTACGCGACAGGAGACGACCTGGAGCTCATCGTGGAGAACGTTGAAAAGCCCGCATCCAGCCCCTATGCCGGAACCCAGACTGAAAAGAACCTGCAGACCGCTTTCGCAGGCGAGTCACAGGCCAGGAACAAGTACACATATTTCGCTTCAGAAGCCAAACGCGAGGGATACGAACAGATCGCTGAGCTCTTCCTGAAGACAGCTGATAACGAGAAGGAACACGCTAAGATGTGGTTCAAGGAGCTCAACGGCATCGGCAATACGGCGGAAAACCTGGTTGCTGCCGCTGACGGCGAGAACTTCGAATGGACTGATATGTATGTCGGCTTTGCTGAGACAGCCGAAAAAGAAGGATTCCCCGAACTGGCCGCCAAGTTCCGCGGAGTAGCTGAGATTGAAAAACGCCATGAGGAGCGCTACAGGGCTCTGCTGAAGAACGTCAAGGATGGACAGGTATTCGAAAAGGGAGATGTCAAGATCTGGGAATGCCGCAACTGCGGTCATATCGTCATCGGCACCAAAGCCCCGGACAAATGCCCGGTTTGCTTACATGCCCAGAGCTATTTCGAGATAAACGCCCAGAATTACTGATCGTTATGCTTTGAATAGCGGTTTTCAGCCGGGAGGCACAAGCCCCCGGCTGTATTGTTTTATTCTATTAATTTTCAGCCAACTTGACAAATGTAGCTTCCTACGTTAATATTAATCCAAATATAATCGAGGAGCGTAAGATGAAATGAAAACAGAAAAAGTTGGAGTGCTGGTAAAAAGCATTTCGCTGGAATTCGAGAAGCTCCTCAATCCCCGCCTGATGCAGTACGAACTGACGGTATCCCAATATAAGCTTTTAGGTTATCTCTTCAGGCATAAGGATGATACCGTTATCCAGGCGGATATGGAAAAGTTTTTCTCGATGACTCATCCCACTACCAGCGGACTGATAAAGCAGCTGACAAAAAAAGGCTATGTAGTGCGGAAAAAAAAACCGGGCGACGCAAGAAGCCGTGTGATCATGCTCACAGATAAGGCTCTGGAGATGGAGGAGACCTTGACTGGCATCGCGGATGCGGCGAATACGGAGGTGACCTCTTGCCTTACAGGAGAAGAAAGGGAAGAGTTCATTCTGATTCTCAATAAAGTACTTGCAGAATTTGATAGGGGTTTTTCCGAGTGAACAGGAAAAAGGAGGAAACTGTTATGGAGTATAAAATAGATAATTGGGCTATCATAACCGATTCCAGCTGCGATCTGATCAGGATTCCGGGAGGTGAAGGCATAGCATATTACCAGGCGCCATTCATGATACGTATCGGGGACAGGGATTATATCGACGACGATTCACTGGATGTTGACGGAATGGTTGATAATATGGAAGCGGAACCCTCGGCCAGCCGCACCGCGTGCCCTTCGCCGGCGGCATGGATGGATCATTTCGGAGAAGCGGACAACATCATCATAATAACCATCACTGCCAACATGTCCGGCAGTTATAATTCCGCAATGACAGCGCTGAAGATGGCGAAGGAGGAATACCCTGACAAACGCATTTACGCCGTAAACTCAAAAACCACCGGGCCAGGTGTCGCTTTGTGTGTTGAAAAAGCAGCGGACTTGATAAGACAGGGACTCCCCTTTGACGAGATCACCGCGCAGCTGGAAGAATTCGTTGATAGGCTCCGTACGATATTTGCCTTATGCTCCTTCGATAACCTGATAAAAAACGGACGTATGCACAAGATAGCCGGATTTGTAGCCGGAAAGCTTGGCCTTTGGGGCATCGGCATCGGGGATCCCGAAGGCAGGATAAAGATGAAGGGACTGGCCCGAGGAGCCCTGCATACTTTATCGACCATCGTCGCAGACATGAAGGAAAACCTTTATAACGGAGGGAAGGTCGTCATCAGCCATTGTCAGAACCTGGAGATGGCAGAAAAGCTCAGAAACATGATTAAGGAGTCCTGGGACACTGCGGAGGTGGATATTCTGACTACCAGAGGTTTGGACAGTTTTTATGCCGAGAGGCACGGGCTGATCGTATGCTATTAACAAGAAAGCAGAAGAGGATGCGGGCAATTCTTGATGCCGGCATCTTTCTTTATAAAGTACAAGAGGATATAACATGGTCGGGCAGAGGATGACCGAAGCGCACCATATCGGAAGCTTAGGAGAAAAAGAGATGAATTATCTTGAAGAATACTATAACAATTATGATGAGGATGGGCGCCTTCTTTCCCGTCACGGGCAGGTGGAGTATCTTACTACGATGAGGTATATCGAAGAGTGCCTGGAAGGCATTCCGGATCCGGGCATTCTTGAAGTCGGGGCCGGCACAGGCCGCTACAGTGTGACATTGGCTAAGCAGGGGCTTCAGGTGACGGCAGTAGAACTGATCGAACACAATCTGGATATCCTTATATCCAAATTAGACGGTACCGAACCGATCACTGCGATGCAGGGGAATGCACTGGATCTGTCCCGCTTTGCTGACGATTCTTTCGATCTGACGATGCTGCTTGGACCGATGTACCACCTTTACACAAAGGAAGATAAGCTGAAAGCGCTTTCTGAAGCTGTGCGTGTCACAAAGGCGGGAGGGCATATTCTGGTGGCCTATTGCATGAATGAGCCGACCGTCATCCAGTATGTATTCGGCCTGAACCATCTTCATGAGGTGATGGACCTAAAAATGCTGACCTCTGACTGGCATTGTATCAGTGAGCCCAAGGATCTATTCGAATTGGTGCGTACCGAGGAGATCGCGGAACTGGATGAAGCTGTACCCGTAAAGAGGATCAAACTTGTCGCCACAGACGGCGCAACGAATTATATGCGGGAGTATATCGATGCCATGGATGATGAGACATTCGATAAATGGATGGACTTTCACTTTACGATCTGTGAACGGCAGGATCTGATCGGGGCTTCCCACCACACTCTCGATATGCTTCAAAAAGAGTTTCCGCCTGCTGTTTTGAGAGGAAAGAAAAGGTGATAAATATGGACACAGGCAAAGACTTCGATTTGCGTGTTATATCAAATCAGGCAAGATTCGGATGTGGTTTCAGAACAATAAATGGGAAAAAACAGTATTTTGCCTGGCATGGGTATGCCAATCGAAATGATGACTTTTTTACAACAAGTGAGATCACCTTGGATGAATACGACAGGATCAATACAGAGTATCCGAAAGAGATAATTGCAGACAGAGAAACGGCAGAAGTATTCCGGCAAAAATATGTTGATGGACACCTTGTGATCATGGAAGGATGGAACAAGCTGCCAAACAGAACAGAAATCGATACGCAGAGATACAGTATTGCGCGCCTCAGAGGGTCGAGCTGCATTTTCCCTGTTCCGGATATAATAAGAACTGCAGGGTACTATGTTTGCAAACTGGGGTTTACCGCTGTTGGATATCTGGACGTCGAACAACCGCATGTCTGCTTATATCTGGATCAGGCGGAGATCATCCTGCTAAAAGCCGATAAAGACAGAGTCCAGTCCAATAGGGAGCTCTACGGATATGGATACGATGCCTATTTTTATACAGACAATCAGGAGGCATTGGAGGAAAGGCTCTTATCCCGTGGTGTTAACGTGGTCAGACCTCTTAAAGTAACAGACTATCAGAACAAGGAATTCGTTATTGAGGATATAGATGGCCGATGGCTGGCATTTGGATCGAAACAGCCTGGAAATTGACGCTCCGGCTTTGTTGAGAGTGAAATAATCTCAGTTTGCAGAAGTAAGATATGGAGTTTTTGGATACGAGTTTTTTAGAGAGCGATGAGATCAAACTGATCCTTGAAAAGACGACTGATGCCGACCCTGTGCGCAATTGGGTACCGGCATATCATTTTAGAATCTGTGACAAGCAGGGGAATGGCATGGGGCATTGCGACCTGCGGATAGGCTATAATGACGGTCTGTATTACGGAGGGCATATCGGGTACGCCGTCGATGAAGAATACCGCGGACACCATTATGCGGCAAAGGCATGCATGCTGCTGTTTGAGCTGGCCAAAAAGCATGGAATGGATTATCTATATGTAAGCTGCGACCCTGACAACTGGCCGTCAAGAAAAACCCTCGAATACCTGAAAGGCGAGTTGCTGGAGATCGCGGAACTGCCGGAGGATAACGATATGAGAGTTAACGATGGCGCTGCGGAAAAATGCATCTTCAGGTTTGACTTATAAATCCCGTTTTAGGGAGGACACACGATGGAAAAGATAAAAGAGTATCTGCTGACAGGAAGCATCATCATATTTGCAGTCGCGCTGTATATGTTCATGCCGGGTCTGCTGCGTTTCATCGATGTCGGTAGCAGGGGAATAAAGGGACTGGTCTTCCTCGGTGCAGTCGGCCTGATACTGACCGGTGTTTATTACCTGTTTGGCTATCGCGGATGGGAGCTTCTCAAGATTTTTCTCCTTATCCTATTTATAGCCGCGATGATCTGGCTGTACTTCAATTACAGGGACGTGGATAATCTGATATCGTCACGATATGGCCAGGGTGTTGCTACGTTTGTTTTCCTGGTCATCATTTTTCTGGTCTGGCTGCTCTCCAGAATACTGATCTGACCTCTCCTGAGCAAATAAAAAAACAGGGATTATTCAGGAGATGCTCCTAAATAGTCCCTGATTCGCTCAACAATAGATGGCGCCCGGCATATCTCAGGCCTTTCCTGTCAGACAGCGCCGCCTCTCAGCTGCTGGTACATTTTCCTGTTCTCGGCAGTAAAGCCGACCAGCATGCTGGGATTTCTGGTATGGATCATATCGATTGCTTCGGCGACTTGCTCTATTCCTTCATTTCCCTTGACCGAACCGATATTTACACCGTTGATCCGTCGTGTGTACAGCACAAGAGTATGAAGGGTTCCGTTGATGGTCCTGATATGCGCCCAGAGTATGTCATCGAAACGCAGCACGAGCCCTGTATTTTTCGCGAAAAGATAATCACCTCCGGTCTTCATGGCTCCGTTAAGCATTTCTTCCCCGGAGAACGCGAAAGCAGAGGCTGCCCTTTCCGTCTCGCCGCGCGCGTCTAATTCCTTTACGCTCTTTTTCAGCGCGGAATAAGCCGGCAGGCAGACTGCAAGGCATACCAGGGAGAAAAGGAAGCTGAAGAGAGCCCCGGTAATGCACATCCACATCGTATCCGTTCCGGGGTCGCTGGTGGTATCGAGATATAGATAGCCGAAATAATAGTCTACGTCGCTGCCCGTAATGTCGAAGACCTGCGCGAAGGCGTCCTTAAGGTTGCCCCCTATATTTTCCGCGATGCCGTATACTCTGACCGGTTCCGGCATTGGTGTGCTGTCGTCGGGCCTTTCCCAGTATTTCTCCTGTTCAGACATGGCTGAAGCTTTATATTTGCTCATCCGCAGGATGTAGAAATAGCCCTCCGGATCTTCTGCAGCGTAGTATACGTCGTCATCGTATTTGTATACCCAGTCCGAGATCCCCGCTACGTCAATATAAACATAATCGCCTTTATGGCTGAAGTCCTCAAAAGGCATGGCCTGGCTCTTGAAGTCCCGGGTGCCTCTGTATATACCGAATGCAAGAAGAGCTGCCGCAGCGGCAAGCAGGATGAAGCCTGCAATGAGGACGACCTTTTTCGGGAGGAGGTATTCTTTCATCTTTTGCTGTTCTTCCATGTATCCTTCCGTATCAGTGATGTTTTCGAATAGTCAGTACATAATGATTTTATCAGTGTCTGGTGGCTGCCGCAATAGAACAAAATAAAGAGACATGCCGCATTAAAAAGGGAAGTCGTTTCTCCCCGGAAATAGGCACAGGCCGCTCTCATTGCTGAGAACAGCCTGTCGACTTCGTCGGGGATCATTTTGTCCAGATCCGTCCCTGTAGGAGTGGTCCCTTCTCCCTATTGTTTCAGTATGCGCGCTTCCGGCATTAACGATCCTTCAGTTTATCTTCGTTGACCCATACCGCGGGCCTAGCGGAGCATCTGTCATAGTTCACGTAATTGCCTGAGGAATAGATATCTCCGTCAAACAGTACTGCGGAAGCGTGTGCGGAGTCATAGCCCGGGGAGCGCAGCCACCAGCCGCAGTCCTCGCCGTTCAGCTGGGCCGACCTGTCCGCGTCGTCGGAAAACAGCCTTTCCGCTTCCTCAATGCTGAGGGCAAAGACCTTATCCGACGTTTTATTTCCTCCCGAGGCTCCGTACTTCTCGTTATCATTGTTCATCAGAAGGACTTCGGCGATGCAATCCTGTTCTTCAGGGCTGAATGCATCAGAGAAGAATTCTCCATTCAGCCAGCGCCGCAGGGTACTGCTCTCCCAGGTGACCGGGCTGTAGGTATCGTTATATGGGAAAAGGCACAGGCACTTCTCTGTTATCATGAGCGTGTTCCCGCTGTAGGAGGCCAGTTTGCGCCAGACGATCGGCTTCCCATCCCAGGAGCCGAAAACGGGGCGGAAGCCAAAAGGCAGATCCAGCTTGTCGAGCTCTTCTTCGGGCAGGCCTTTAAGGATGCTCGCAGCACGGTCGTATTCATCCGGGTCAGAGGCTTCCTTCCCCATGGCTATCACGGCCGCGGCCGAGGCGATCCTAGTGCGTATCAGCGTGTTGGAAGAGGTAAGGGCTGCCGTCATCTCCGGTCCGCCGTATTTCATGAGCCCATTCCAGTTTTCCGAGATGTCCAAGGGCAATGAGGCATCCTTCAGGTCCCCTGCGGTCCGGCAGCCGTATTCAGCCAGAAGCTTTACCAGCCAGGCTTCACTATTCGTTTTATCATCCGCCAATATTCTGGAGGCGCATTTTCCGGCTTCGATGAATTCGCTTGCGTAAAGGTCTGCATATGCCTTATCTATAGGAAGCGCATCGTGAGTGTCCGTTTCTTTCGACAGCATCTTCTGCACTTCCTCCTTGGAATAACGCATCCCGCAGCCGCGGCAGAGAAATTCACCGCCGTCCTTTATCAGGTCGGTCCCGCCGCAGATTTCACATTTCAGCTTACTCATTCCTTGCTCCTTATAGATGTCATTTGTCATCCTATGGATCAATTATAATCGGTCTGTTGTCCACGGGTGCAAATAAAAGGTCGTTTTAACAGGATAATAATAAATGAGGTCCAGCGCTGAAGCCAGGGTAGTAGGTCATTGCGGTCCACGCAGGTCCCCGGAAAATAAAAAAGGGTCTTTAAACAGACCCGGGATAGGACAGTTCAGGGTTTCAATCAATAGCACAGCCGGATTGCATACCAGCCTTATTCTTCCTATTTCATCCTCATCAGGGATTCCCATATCGGGGAAGCCGCTTCCCAAGAGAAAGCTCGGCGGATGCGGCTGCTATTGGAATTATACGTATAGCTGCGGTTTTTGTATATTTTTTCCACGATGGAAGGCAGTTCGGAAAACTCGGAGAAGGTGTAGAATTCTCCGCCGATCTTGTCAAGATCGCCGGAATCCACTTCGGTCTTCAGAAGACATGCGCAGGTCTCGCTGTACATGTACTCGGCGAGCTCGTCGGTTATTTTCCCGCTGCCTGGGAAATGAAGGTACATGTCTGCGGCGCAGCGCAGGGCGGCGGAATTCTCTCTTCCGAGAGGTTCCTCTACCACATGGTATTCGAAAAGCGCCCCGTTGAGGGTATTGTACAGTCCGGCGATATATTCCTTTCCTTCAGCGCTTTCAGGAGCTGCGTCGATGATTACGGTGAGCCTCGTCTGAACTAGACGCGGGATTGACTTCAGCGCTTCGATCGCTTCTTCGTAGCGCCAGGTATTGTCATTTTCGTTGCCCATGACGATGAGCAGGTTTGAAAACATCTCTGAGAATAGGCGCCTGCATTCCGATTTGGAGATTCTGCGCTTGGTCTGATCTATATCGTCAAGCCCTCCCACACCCAGCTTCCACCTTACCAGTTTGTTCATATACGCACTGCCGGTCTCGTTTATAAAGGCACGTCCGATCTCGTCAGAAGACACTACCACAAATCTGGCTTTTTCGAGGCAGATTCCGTGGGATATCCTGTCCGTTCCGGGAGACAGTTCGTCGTCGCTGAAAAAAGTATAGAGGAAAGTTGAGGGCTCTCCCGCGAAGGCAGCTCCGATCTTGGAGACGTCGTCAGAAAGGCTCTGGAGTATCACCGCGTCGAATGGCTGCCCTCCGCTTGACTCCATGATGCGCCTGCGGATGCTTTCCAGTTCTCCGCCGGCAGTGCTCCCGGCGATGGCGGACAGATCTTCGGCGGAGAGGCTCCATTCCACTGGTTTGATTCTGCCTGATACCACAAGTGGTTCCAGCGAACCCTGTCCTCCCGCAAAAGCGGCGTATACCTCGTGGTGTGCAGAGAGCAGAGCCCCTCGCACAAAGTCATAATACTTTTCCTTTGGATCGGTGACGACCAGAAGTATCCTCATGGCGATGTCCTTTCTACAGGGTATTTCGATAAGATTATAGCACATGCCCGGAATAAAAAATATCCGGCAGTATATTGTATTTGGATAAAGTGCACTGTAAGTTTTCCAGAGTGTGCTATAATGCACATAATCGTGAAATGTTTTTCTGTTGAATAAGAATCATGAGTAATATATCCGCGCTTAGC
This sequence comes from Eubacteriaceae bacterium, assembly GCA_017551505.1. GTDB lineage: Bacteria > Bacillota > Clostridia > Eubacteriales > Anaerofustaceae > JAAYHF01. The sequence goes on along the minus strand of JAFZLL010000042.1, from coordinate 38,066 downwards.
GGAAAAGCTGCTTGACAACGACATAAGGAGGAATTAAGACAATGGAATTTGCCATTTACGCCCTGATAGCGGCAGTGGGCTTAGCTGTCGGTATCGCGGGCGGGATTGCCATAAACAAATCTAATGAAGCGAAGAAGATAGACAGTGCCAGGGTTCAGGCTGAGAAGATAGTGGAAGATGCGGTGGCTGAGGGCGAGCGCATCAAAAAAGACCGCCTGAATGAGGCGAAGGATGAGATATACGCATCCCGCAAGGATCTCGACCGTGAGATAAAGGAAAGAAGGAACGAAGTAAAGGTCCTGGAGAACAGGGTCAACCAGAAAGAAGAATCCCTTGACAGGAAGCTCGACCAGATCGAGCGCAGGGATGAGAACTCCCAGAGAAAAGCCAAGGAACTGGAACAGAAGGAAGATAAGATCAACAAGCTGCACCAGCAGCAGATAAAGGAGCTGGAGAGGATCTCCCAGCTGACATTTGAAGAAGCCAGACAGCTATTACTTGATGAAACGGAAAAACAGATCTCGAGAGAAACAGCTCTCCTGATTAAAAATAAAGAAGCAGAGGCCAAGGAAGAGTCCGACAAAAAGGCTCGTGAGCTTATCAGCTATGCCATGCAGCGCTGCGCCGCCGATTACGTGGCGGAGTCAACGGTATCCGTAGTGAACCTGCCCAGCGACGAGATGAAGGGCCGCATTATCGGGCGCGAAGGCCGCAATATCAGATCCCTTGAGGCAGCAACCGGCATAGACCTCATCATAGACGATACACCGGAAGCGGTCATTCTTTCCGGATTCGATCCTGTGCGCCGCGAGATCGCCAGGATAGCGCTTGAAAAGCTCATCGTCGACGGGCGCATACATCCGGCACGCATCGAGGAAACAGTTAAAAAAGCCGAAGCAGAGATCACCCAGAAGATGAGGGAGCTCGGGGAACAGGCCGTGCTGCAGACGGATGTGGGCAAGGTCCACCCGGAGCTGGTGAAGACCATCGGTCGGCTGAATTACAGGACCAGCTATGGTCAGAACGTACTGAAGCATTCACTGGAGGTATCGATCCTGTCGGGGCTTCTGGCGGATGAGCTCGGCGCCAATGCCTATATAGCCCGCAGGGCGGGGCTCCTGCACGATATCGGCAAGGCCATCGACCACGAGGTGGAAGGCTCCCACGTCCAGGTAGGGGTCGACCTGCTGAAGAAATACAAGGAGAAGCCGGAGATCATACACTGCGTGGAAGCACACCACAACGACATCGCGCCGCAGACCGTGGAAGCGGTCCTCGTGCAGGCGGCTGACGCCATTTCCGCCGCACGCCCCGGAGCGAGGCGGGAATCTCTGGAAAGCTACACAAAGCGTCTTGAGAAGATAGAGGAGCTGGTCAACAGCTTCGACGGCGTATCAAAGTGCTACGCCATACAGGCAGGAAGGGAAGTGCGCATCATGGTCAAACCAGAAGAGGTGGACGACCTCAAGATGGTGCATGTCGCCAGGCAGATCGCCGACCAGATCGAGAACGAGCTGGAATATCCCGGACAGATCAAGATCAATGTCATCAGGGAGACCAGAGTGACAGAGGTCGCAAAGTAATGAAGGAAAGTCCCTCTCAGGAGAGAGGGGCTTTTTTATGTGCGGCTCTTTATTTTTCTGCAGATGTATGATCCCTGAAATCCAAGAGTGAAAAAAGCGGCTGTCCGGTATTGGAGCCGCTTAATACAAATCATTTTATATGGTGGAGACGAAGAGATTCGAACTCTCGACCTTACGGATGCGAACCGTACGCTCTCCCAGCTGAGCTACGCCCCCACTTTTCGTGCAAAAGATATTCTATCAATTCCGCCTTGCTTAGTCAAGCGGAATGTCTGAATTCCTTACTACAGGACGCCTTCCCCGACGATTCTCTCGTAGTTATCCGGGTCGGTGGCCCCTTCCGTGGAAAAGAGCAGGATCACGCTGTTTTCATCTATCTTCAGCTCGTCTCTGAAACGGCTGTACTCTGGTCTTCCGCACAGGTAGGAGACTATCCCGGCTCCTACGGCACCTGATTCACCGGAGATGATCCTGTCATCAGAGCCTTCCGGGTGTGCCAGGATACGCATCCCTTCAGCGGCGACACTGTCCGAACATGAAATGAAGGCGGCGGTCCTGTTCATCAGCATTTCGTAGGTGCAGACGCTCACTGTGCCGCAGTTCAGTCCGGCCATTATCGTTGGCTCAGTGCTTTCAACGGTCACGCTCCTGTTTGACAGTGCGCTCTGGTATACACAGTCCGCTGCAAATGGTTCCACCGTGGCTATCATCGGCGCGTTCCCCTTATAGTAATCGATCAGCATACCCATCACGCCTCCTGCCATTGAACCGACCCCGGCCTGCAGAAAAACGTGTGTCGGGATAATCCCCCGCTCCGTGAGCTTTTCTGCGGCTTCCCATGCCATAGTCGTGTAACCCATCGTTATATCCATGGGGATATCCGTGTAGCCTTCCATACCCGTATCCTGGACCAGAGCATAGCCGTTATCTTCCGCGAAGGAACGTGCATAGGCTACGGTATCGTCGTAGGAGGAATCAGTCACTTTTACGACCGCTCCGAAAGATTGTATGGCTTTGACGCGGTTTTCCGCACTGCCCTTGGGCATGAATACGTATGCAGGTTTTCCTTCTTTTCGGGCCGCCCAGGCCACGGCCTTTCCGTGGTTGCCGTCGGTAGCTGTGACGAAGGCGCTGACCTGCCTGCCGTCCGAGATCATCCTGTGGATAGCCCAGGAAGCCCCAAGAGCCTTAAAGGCATTCAGGCCGAACCGCTGCGACTCATCCTTTACATAGATCCCTTTTATGCCAAGACGTTTCGACATGTGCGTGAGGGAAACGAGAGGAGTCGGACGGTATTCCGCGAGCGATTGATGGAAGGTTCTTATGGCACGGTAGTTTCCGTCGTTAAAGGAAGGCGGCAGGGGCGAATCCTTCTTATGGGGATTGATAAGCAGCTTTATATCCATAGCGTATCTCCTTTGAATATACTGGACAGGGCGTTGGTTGATTAAGACTGTCACATATATTATAATTGTGTTGAAGAGAAAAACCACGGCTTTCGGCCGGGAAAAGAGGAATCACATCATGAAGAAGAACACATCACGCGGCATCACGACTATAGCGACATCAAAGGCTCCGGCAGCTATCGGCCCTTATTCTCAGGGGAGGAAAGGCGGCAATCTTCTGTTCGTTTCCGGTCAGCTTGGCACTGTACCCGAGACAGGTGAATTCGCCGGCGAGGACCTTGAGTCCCAGGCTGTGCAGTCCATGGAGAATGTCAAGGCTATAATCGAAAAGGCAGGCCTTACGATGGATGATGTCCTGAAGACCACCTGCTTCATTACGGACATGAATAATTTTGCGGCCTTCAACGAGATCTACGGGAGATATTTCAAACAGTTCCCGGCACGCAGCTGTGTTGAGGTGAGCAAGCTTCCCAAAGGCGGCCTTATCGAAGTCGAAGCCGTCGCTTACGGAAAGAAGAGGAGATAACAGGGGCAGGAAACAGACCACGTAAAAAAAGGAGCCGGGTGATATGTACCCAGAATCCCGAGTACATATCAGGGAGGCTCCTTTTATATAAATAGGTCCGTTTATTTTCCGGCCCAGCCCTTGCATATCCTGACGCCTTCTGCGGCATTGGTGGTCCAGGCGTCGGCTCCGATGGTCTTGCAGGCTTCCTCCGTAACGCAGTTGCCGCCGATGATGACCTTCAGCTTGTCCCTGAGCCCTGCTTCCTTCAGGGCGTCTACGGTCTCCCTCATGGAGTCGAGCGCGAGGGTCAGGACCCCGCTCATGCCAACGTATCCGGCGCCGGTCTCCTTGACTTTGTCCACGAAAGCTTCCGGGTTCTGGTCGATGCCGATGTCGTGTACCTCGAAACCTGCTATCTCCACCATATTTTTGAAGATGTTCTTGCCGATGTCATGCAGGTCGCCGTGCACAGTGCCGAGCACCATGACTCCGAGCTTCTCCGTTGTCGTTCCCGCTATAAGCGGTTTGCATTTCTCGATAGCTTCTGTAAGGATCTCTCCCGCGAAGATCAGGTCTCCTACGAAGTATTCGCCTTTTTCGAAAAGATCGCCGACGGTGTTCATGCCCTTCTGCAATTCCATGATTGCTTCGTTGCCTTCGTCCGCCCCTGCGCCTTCCTCTACCAATTTGTCGATGATTCCGAGTACGCCTTCCTCATCCAGATCACCCATGAACTGGGCTAAATTGCTGAGATCTGCCATTTTTCCCTCCCTAATAAATGATCGGTATCGTATACCGAACTGCGCCTTAATAGTAACATACCGCGGTATGTCTGTCAAGAAATAATATGTCAATATTGTTCATACAATTTATAGAACGGGTGCGGATATGTCCTGGCGGGAATCACTGTAAGGTAATCATCGATCGGGATAACACAAATACCGGTCTGCTGCCTGTGCAGCAGACCGGTACCCCGTTTCCATCAATGTCTGACAGATGTCAATAGGTATATTTACGTTGAAAACATCATTTGACATCTGTCAAATCATTTATCAGTCATTTACGATATCAAGGACTACGTGGGTATTGTGCTTAACTGAATAGGCCTTGAGCACCGTACGTATCGCCTTGGCGATCCTTCCCTGTCTGCCGATGACTTTGCCCATGTCCCCCGGAGCTACGTGAAGCTCAAGGACGGTGAGCCTGTCCTTCTTTTTCTCGGTCAGCCTGACGGCATCGGGATCATCGACCAGGCTTTTCGCGATGAATTCGATCAGTTCGTTCAACACCGGACCTCCTTATCAGAGGACTCCGTTCTTTTTAAGGAGATCTTTGACTGTAGGTGTGGGGATTGCGCCGTTGGCGAGCCACTTTTTGGATCCTTCGGCATCGATCTTCACTTCCTTGGTCCTTGGATCATAGCTGCCGAGCTCTGCGATGGCTTTTCCTCCGCGGGTCGTGTTGTCATCCGCCACGACTATCCTGTAGTAGGGGGCCTTCTTCGCGCCCATTCTCTTCAATCTGATTTTTGCTGCCATTTTGTATGCCTTTCTGTTAATTATTCTTTATTACATAAACGGGAATTTCATTTTCCGCTTATTGCCGTTCATACGCTTCATCATCTTTTTCATCTCGCTGAATGAATTGAGGACGCGGTTGACGTCTGTGACGGTGGTGCCGCTTCCCGCGGCGATGCGCCTCCTCCGGGAGGCGTTGATGATGGAAGGCTCCTCCCTTTCTTTGACTGTCATGGACTGTATTATCGCCTTGACGCGGACTATGGCTTTCTCGTCCACGGTTATGCCTTTGAGCTTTCCCGCGGCTCCGGGAATGCTGTTGAGCACCTCCCCGATGCCCCCCATTTTCTGGAGGGAATCCAGCTGGGTGAGGTAATCCTCAAGGGTGAACTGGTTTTTGGCCATCTTCTTGGCCAGCTTCAGCTGAGTCTCCGCATCGGAGGCCTTTTCGGCCTTTTCTATCAGTGTCAGCATATCCCCCATGCCGAGAATCCTGCCCGACATGCGCTGTGGGTGGAAGACCTCGAAGTCACTGAGCTTCTCTCCCGTGCCCGAGAACTTGATAGGACGGCCTGTGATATAGCTGACCGAAAGGGCTGCGCCTCCCCTGGCGTCGGAATCCGCTTTCGTAAGGATGAAGCCGGTCACCTTCAGGGCTTCATCAAAAGCTTTCGCGGAATCGACAGCGCTCTGTCCGGCCATGCAGTCGATGGCAAAGAGGATCTCGCAGGGATCGACTGCTTTGGCGATCCTGGTTATCTCGTCCATGAGCTCATCGTCCACATGCTGACGTCCCGCCGTGTCGACTATCAGGACGTCATAAGCGCCGGCTTTCGCTTCCTTAAGGGCATTGGCCGCCGCTTCGTCCGCGGTCTCTCCTTCCCGGAAGGACCTTACGTCCACGCCGATCGACTTGCAAAGTATCTCGAGCTGTTTTGCCGCCGCGGCCCTGTGGGTATCGCAGGCTGCCGCAAGGACCCTTCTGTCCTTCTGTTTCAGATACAGTGCGAGTTTTGCCGCTGAAGTGGTCTTGCCGCTTCCCTGGACACCGGCAAGCAGGATGACCGCAGGGTTGCCCGAAAGCCTGAGATCCGCGGTGCTGCCGCCGAGGAGCTTCGTGAGCACCCTGTCCACAGCCTTTATGACCTGCTGGGAGGGAGTGAGGCTCCGCATGACCTCTTCGGTCATGACTTCCGCCTTGACGTCGGCCAAAAAGCTCTTGACCACCTTGAAGTTGACGTCCGCTTCGAGGAGTGCCATGCGGATGTCCCTGAGTGTATCGTCGATGTCTTTCTCATTGAGCAGGCCTTTGCCGCTCAGTTTCTTGAAGGCTTTCTGAATCTTTTCGCCAAGCTGGTCGAACATTGCTTCTCCTAAATGTTTTCTTTCAGCTTCCCGATGATGGCCAGGGCCTTGCTGTTCCCCGCATCGATCTCCGTGAGCTCGTCGAGCAGAGCGGAATTCTCCCTGAATCTCTCGTAAAGCCCGAGCTTCTCCTCATAGTCCTCGATGACGGCTTCGCTCCTCTTTATAAGGTCACTCACCGCCTGGCGGCTCGAGCCGAAATCCTTTGCTATCTCGGAGAGGGAATAATCCTCGTCGTAGTATTTGGTCAATGCCTCACGCTGTTTTTCGGTGAGCAGTGGGCCGTATATATCTGTCAGCCAGACCATTCTGAAGCGTTTGTCCATTTTTCCTCGCCTAGGCAGTATATCAGAGGTCCGGGATACCTGTCAAGTAATTTTACTTGATATTCGCCCTCATGAAAGTATGCTTGGCAGAATTTGAAAAAAACACTTCACTTGCGGAGGGAGTTGTGATAATATATCCTCGATGCGGATATGGCGGAATTGGCAGACGCGCACGGTTCAGGTCCGTGTGAGAATCTCTCATGCAGGTTCAACTCCTGTTATCCGCACCGTTTTATTTTTTGGATGAAACGGCGCTTTGCCTGTCCCGGCTCCTTTTGGAGCCGGTTTTTTTATGCCTCTGCTTACATCATGCCTGCCTTGCGCCGGCTCGGACGATCAGGCAGGATTCTTTTCCTTTTCCCCTTGCTAAGTACGGAGGAAGTTCTTATTATAGATTCAGGAAATACATCGATCAATTCTCTTTAAATGAAAGGATGAGGCTTATGAGCAAGGTAATTATGAGCGGCAATGAGGCTGTCGCCCGCGGTGCCTGGGAAGGCGGCGTCACTGTGGCGGCGGCTTATCCGGGGACCCCGTCGACAGAGATTCTGGAGAATGTCGCGCTTTACAAAAATGATATCTACTGCGAATGGGCGCCGAATGAAGCTGTGGCGGCCGAGGTCGGCCTCGGAGCCGCGGTAGGCGGGGCACGCAGCATGGTCACGTTCAAGCATGTCGGCATGAACGTGGCGACCGACCCGATCTTCGTAGCCGGCTATACAGGGGTGAACGGAGGCCTCGTTTTCGTCGACGCTGACGATCCCGGCTGCCATTCCTCCCAGAACGAGCAGGACAACCGCTGGTACGCGCCGCACGCCAAGCTGGCGATGCTCGAACCCTCTGATTCCCAGGAATGCAAGGATTTCATGCGCGACGCCTTTAAGCTTTCTGAAAAATATGATATAGCGGTCCTTCTGAGAATGACCACTAGGGTCTGCCATTCCAAGAGCCTTGTGGAGCTGGGCGACAGGGACGGGGCAGAGGTCAAGCCCTATGTGTCCAACAAGGAGAAATACTCTCTGCTGCCGGCCAATGCGCTGAAGCGACACCCCATCGTCGAGGGAAACCTCAGAAGGCTCGCCGAGGACGCGGAAACGCTTCCCTTCAATAAGGTCGAAGACAACGGCTCCGATATCGGAGTGATAACCTCGGGCATCTCTTATCAGTATGTCAAAGAGGTCTTCGGGGATTCGGCCAATATCCTAAAGCTCGGCCTGACCTATCCGTTCCCCGAAAAGCTCATTTCCGATTTCGCATCAAAGCAGAAGACGCTCTATGTCGTAGAGGAGAACGACCCGTTCCTCGAGACAGAAGTAAAGGCGCTGGGCTTCAAATGCACCGGAAAGGATAAGATACCCGGATGCGGCGAGCTCAACGCGGCCGTAGTGAAGGAAGCCCTGACAGGCGTTAAAGATCCCAGCGTGTACGAGGTCGCCGGGGATGTCCCCTCGCGTCCGCCCATGCTTTGCGCGGGCTGCCCGCACAGAGGATTCTTCGACGTCATCAGCCGCAGCCATAAAAGACTGGTCCTCGCCGGAGATATAGGCTGCTACGGCCTCGGGACCTATGATTATTCCTTCTGCATGGGTGCTGGCTTTTCTTCCACCGTCGGGATGGCGAAAGCACTCGAGCTGCAGGGCGACAAGAGAAAGGTCCTCGGTATGGTGGGCGACTCGACGTTCTTCCATTCCGGCGTCAACGGGCTTTTCGACATCTTCTCCACACAGGTGAACGTGATTGCCTGCATACTGGACAATTCCATCACCGCGATGACCGGGCACCAAGACAACCCCGGCACTACGAAGAACCTGATGGGTGAGGACAAGCCGGCGATCTCAATCGAAGCGGTGGTCCGTGCCATAGGCTTTACCGACGAGAACATCAGGGTGGTCGACCCCCTGGACCTTAAGGCAATGCAGGCCGCACTCAACGATGGCATAAACTATACCGGTCCGTTCGTCATTATAACCAAACGCCCCTGCGCCCTTATTAGGGAAGTCAGGAAGGCGAACGCAGGCAAGTTCTATATAGTCGATACCGAAAAGTGCACAGGCTGCAAAGTCTGCGTCGGCGTCACCTGCCCGGCGCTCTCTTTTGAGAACGGGGCTGCGAAGATCGACCCGTCACAGTGCACGGGCTGCGGCCTGTGTGCTCAGAAATGCCACTTCGGTGCGATAATCAAAGGAGGAGAATTCTAATGGCTACCACAGGAATACTGCTCTGCGGCGTAGGCGGACAGGGCACGGTCACTTTTTCCAATATACTCACCAAGGGCCTCATGGATCTGGGATACGACGTGAAGATGAGCGAGATACACGGCATGGCCCAGCGCGGCGGCGCCGTCACTACCCAGGTCAGGTACGGTGAGAAAGTATATTCACCTTCCCTCGGCTTCGGTCAGGCGGATATAATCATCTCTTTCGAAAAATGCGAGGCGGTTCGCAACATCGCTTATCTCAGGGAAGGCGGCATCGTCATCACGGACACCTGCGAGCTGAACGGTCTTCCTATTCTCCAGGGGACCGCGGAATACCCCCACGGCATACTGGACGAGCTGGAAAAGACAGTACCCAACGTCATGGTGGTCGAAGCCAATAAAGTAGCCGCGGATCTGGGCAATGTAGTCGTGGCCAATATAGTGCTGCTCGGCGCCATGGTCAAGGCCATGCACCTGGAGGCAGCAGACTGGACTGGAATAATAGAGAGCAGCGTGCCGCCCAAGACCATAGACCTGAATAAAGCCGCTTTCAATGCGGGCTATGCGATGTAAGGAGGGCAGTATGCTTAAAGATTTCGACGAACTCGTAAGGAAAGCCACTGAGAATCCCGGCAGGATGAGCGTGGTCGCCATCGCCGGAGCAGGGGATAAGTCGGTGATAGATTCCGGACTGAAGGCAAGGGAGGCCGGCATAGCCGAGCCGCTCTTTGTCGGGGATGCCGCAGTGATCCGCCGTATCCTCAGCGATGAAGGTGCGGAGGTACCTGACGCGATGATCGTGGACGCCGGTGAGGAGAATCCCGCACAGGTAGCCGTCGACCAGGTGCGCGAAGGAAAGGCCGACGTCCTGATGAAGGGCCTGGTGGATTCAAAGAGCTTCCTCGGACCGCTGGTAAAAAGGGAGAACGGGCTGAGAGGGGAAGGCATGATGAGCCACGTCGCCCTCTTCGAGATACCCGGCTACCATAAGCTGTTCATGACCTCCGACGGAGGGATGATCCTCTATCCTGATCTGGATACGAAAGTGCAGATCGTAAACAACGCGGTGAAAGCCCTCCATGCCCTCGGCTGGAAGGAACCGAAGCTCGCCGCGGTATGCCACGTGGAAGAAGAGAACCCGAAGATCCAGGTGACTGTGGACGGGGCGGAGCTCCAGAGGATGAACGAGCGCGGGGAGATCACCGGCTGCAGGATCGTTGGACCCATCTCCTATGACTGCGCGATGAGCAGAGAGATAGCCGAGCACAAGGGCTTTGACTGCCCGTATTCCGGGGATTTTGACGGCTTCATCCTCCCGGATATCGTCGCCGGGAATATCCTGGGCAAATGCCTCACCGTGACCGCCGGCGCAAAGATGGCGGGCGTCGTCATGGGAGCAAAAGTACCTGTGATCCTTGCTTCCCGCGGTTCGGACGCCGACGAGAAGTTCAACTCTATAGCCATGGCTGCCCTGATCACCAGGGAGCTCGGGAAATGAGGATACTGGTATTAAACCCCGGTTCATCATCTACCAAGATCGCCGTATATGAAGATACCCGGCAGCTCTGGCAGGAAGACGTAAAACATGACACTAATGCGCTGCTTGGTTATCCGACGATATTCTCACAGATACCGTACAGACTTCCGATAGTGCTGGAGACTCTCGAAAAGCACGGGCAGCCCCTTGAAGGGCTCGCCTGCGTGATGTCCCGAGGCGGCCTGCTGCCGCCCGTGTCATCCGGTGCCTACGAGGTCAATGATGAGATGCTCGACGTGCTGGAACACAGGCCGATGAACCACCACGCCTCCAACCTCGGCGCCGCCATAGCCCTGAAGATTGCAAGGCCCCTGGGAATAAAGGCCTATATCTACGACCCTGTCACCGTGGACGAGATGACGGATGTAGTGAGGATCACCGGCTTAAAGGAGATACGCCGCTACGGGCAGGGGCACAACCTCAACATGAGGTCGATGGCGATCAGGTACTGCCTGGAGAACGGGCTCGACTACAGGGAGAAGAACATTGTCGTAGCCCACATGGGAGGAGGGATCACACTGACGCTCCACTCGAAAGGCCGCATCATAGACATGATTTCCGATGACGAAGGGCCGTTCTCGCCCGAGAGGGCCGGGCTCATACCCGATTTCCGTCTGGCGAAGTATATTTCGGAGAATAACCTTTCCTACAAGGATACGATGTTCATCCTTCAGAGGGAAGGCGGACTGACATCCCTGTGCGGCAGTGCAGACGCGAAGGAAGTCATCGAACGCATGAACAGCGGCGACAAAGAAGCCGCACTCGCGATAGAAGCTATGGCGCTGGGCGTCGCACAGAGCATAGCGCGGCTCAGTGTGGACGTGAACGGGAAGGTGGACGCGGTCATACTTACAGGCGGCATCGCCTACTCCGGACAGTTCACGGACATGGTTACCGAAAGGGTAAGCTTTATCGCTCCGGTCGTCGTCATGCCGGGAGAGAACGAGATGCAGGCTCTGGCTGATGGCGCATACCGCGTACTTACAGGCATAGAGACTGCCAGGGAATACAGTGAGCCCGCTGACAGGCCTTACGCATAGATCATTCATACAGCCGGAAAGGTTCAGACCCTTCCGGCTTTTTTTATGCGTTGGGCTGGGACATGAAGCCTGCCCGGTGTCTGGTGATTTGACTTTTGAATGGGAAGGGGATATAATAAATTCATCCTGCCACATCGCAGGAAAAAAGATTTGGAGAATGATATGGCACTGTTCGAATTAAATTTCAACAGCCAGTATCTGGGCGGAAATACGGAGATATCCGTCATAATGCCCGATAAAGGCTGGGGGCAAGATGCCGCCGAATTCTACGCAAGCGGCAAGAAGTACAAAGTACTCTGGCTCCTGCACGGGGCTTTCGGAGACTCTACTGACTGGGTCAGGAAGTCCAACATCGAGATCTATGCCACGGAAAAGAACCTTATCGTGGTCATGCCCAGCGCCCTGAATTCCGGGTATTCCAACGACACCACCCTTCGCTACAACATGTGGGATTTCCTTATCAAGGAGCTCATGCCGCTCGTATACAACTGGCTGCCTGCCAGTGACAAGCGCGAGGACAACTACATCGCCGGGCTTTCGATGGGAGGCTTCGGTACGGCTAAATATGCCGTGAACTATCCGGAAAAATTCGCCGCCGCGGCGGTCCTTTCCGGACCTCCTTCCAACTACAGGAAGGTCCTCGAGGATCAGGAAAAGAACGGGGACGGTGCAGGCAACCTCATGCTTGTCAACGCCATGAAGAATTTCGGCAGCAAGGAAGAGTTCCTGGACAGCTACGAAAACACCTGGGAGCGTCTGGCTGAGAAGGCCGGTACCGGCAAGCTGCCCAGATTCTATTTTGCCTGCGGAAAAAAGGATTTTCTGTATCAGTCTTTCACGGAGTTCAGAAAGTATGCAGAGCAGATCGGCCTGGACGCGGAATTCGAGGAGATCGAGGGCTATGGCCACGAGTGGAGATTCTGGGACCTTACGATCCAGCACGCACTAGACTTTTTCGGCATCCCGGATGCTCCGGGGCCGCAGATGTGAGGAAGGAGGAAGGAAATGGCATTTCTTAAAGCGAACATCAACAGCCAATACCTCGGAGGGAATACTCATATCAACTTCATACTCCCCGATAAGGCGTGGGGCCAGGACGCGGCGGAGTTTTATTCCAGCGGAGCGCGGTATAAGGTTCTTTGGCTGCTGCACGGCGGAATGGGAGATTATTCCGACTGGGTGCGCAAGTCCGATATAGAACTCTACGCCACAGAGAAGAACCTTATCGTGGTTATGCCCAGCGCCTTGAACTCCAGCTACGCCAATATAGGCGGCTACAATATGTACGACTTTCTGGTCAAGGAACTCATGCCCTTCGTGTACAACTGGCTTCCCGCCAGCGACAAGCGCGAGGACAACTATATCGCCGGGCTCTCCATGGGCGGAGGCGGAACGCTGAAGTATGTGCTCGGATTCCCCGAGAAGTTCGCCGGCGCTGCGGTGCTCTCCGCCGCGGCAAGCGACCCGAGGGAAATGTTCAGGGGAAAGGCGGAAGGTCCGATGGCCGAGTACGCCGAAAGGATGAAGAAGGAAGCACTGGAGAAATACGGCAGTGAGGAAGGCTATCTCGCCAGCGAAGAGAATCTGTGGGACCGCCTGAAGGAAAAATCCCAGGCCGGGCTTCTTCCAAAGTTCTACTGTGCCTGCGGCGCTAAGGATTTCGGGATCGACGGATTCAGGAAGTTCGAGGAATACGCCAAGAGCTTCGGTCTGGAAGCCAAGTTCGAAGAGATCGAAGGCTATGCCCACGAATGGAGATTCTGGGACCTTACGATACAGCACGCTCTCGAATACTGGGGAGTGCCCGACAACACTGTCACGGTCTGATGCACATGTGTTTATCAGAAAGCCCGCAAGGGCTTTCTTTTGTATGACCTGAAAGATCTTCCGTTTTCCTGTCTGCAAATGCCTCGCGGAAGCAGTATGTTGAAATATCAGTCTGTACGTGGTAAAATAGCCCGCGGGAAAACATACATCCCGCATATTGATAGATAACCGCTTTGCTCAGAGGAACTGCGCATGGCGTGCTGCTGATACAGGACTTTTAAAAATGAAAAGAAAGAACAGGTATCTTCTCCCCAGGAAGGACCAACATGCAAAGACAGATTACAATAAACTGGAGAAATTCCTTGACCGCATGGCTAAGCGGAGCATGCGTGAAAACGCAGTTTCCGACAGCGTAGCAGTAAATGAAGCGAGAAGGGCTGCAGAAAAGGAAGTCCTTGACTTCAAGTTCGGGACCGGTGAGATGAGAGGAATGACCTCCAAAGAGATCAGGTCCGCCGAAAAAGAGTATTCCCGTGAAAAGAAGGAGAAGCTGAGCCTTGCCGGACGCGCTGAGAAAGCCGCTTACACGGTGCGCTACGGTGCAAGAGCAGTACTGGACTGGGCACAGTCCAGACGCCGTCCGCTGATGACCGCAGCATTTGCGGCTCTTGCTCTGGTGCTGGTGTTTTTCGTCACTACCCTTTCCGTCGGATATGACGTTTCCATCAACGGGCACCAGATCGGGACCGTGTCTGATATGAATGAACTGAACGAGGCCCTCGACGAGCTCACCGCAATGTACAATGAGGCATATGACGTGAAGGATCTCTATTTCGAGCGCAGTGTTACTTTCAAGCCCGCGTTCACTCTCTTCAGCCGTAATGTCATGAATATCAACGATATCATCAGCAAGGTTGACTCCTTTGGGCTGAATCTGTACTTCACCGGCGCGGCGATCACCGTAGACGGGAAAGAAGCAGTCTGGCTGAAAGACAGAGAGACCGCTCAGGGCGCCCTCGACGAGTTCCTGCATGATTACGGGATGGAGTCGGACAGCAAGTACGAGGTACTTGACGTATACGAGAGTTCGTTTTCCAGTGATCTGGGCATCAAGGATACCACGGTGCAGTCGAATTACGTCTCATCCAAGAGGGATGCTGTCTCTTTCCTGTTTTCGCTCACATCAACTGAACAGTCCGTATCTCCGATGACTCCGACTGCAAATGAGATCTCAGGAGGGCTTACCACAGCGATGGTTTTCCGGGTGGGCACTTCAGGGACGAACGATACCGAGAAGCTTCCTTTGCTTAAGGTCACCACCGTAAAGGAAGTTCGTTATCAGGCCAGTATACCCTTTAAGACAGAGCAGCGTGAATCCTCAGCTTATTACGTCACTCAGAATGTGCTCGTTCAGGAAGGTGAGAACGGAGTAAAGACAGTACATTCCGTCATCACATATGAGAACAACAAGGTAGTGGGCGAGAAGATACTGGACGAGACGGTCGTAAGAGAACCAAAACCGGCCATATACTGCAAAGGTACCAAAACATTACCCTCTAACATGGGCATGTTCGTCATTCCCGCAACAGGTAATGTTTCCGCAATGGATAAACCGGGAAGCCATGCCGGAGGGAAGGCAGTGGACATTGCCAACGGGCGCGCGGGGGACATCTTCGCATCAGCGGCCGGCACGGTGGTATATTCAGGCTGGTGGGGAAGCTACGGCAACGCCATCATGATCCAGCATCCGACCGGATATGCTACGGTATACGCGCATATGGCCAAGCTGTACGTTGACGTAGGGACACACGTCAGCCAGGGCCAGGCGATAGGCTACATGGGCTCGACAGGCCGATCCACTGGAACACACCTGCATTTTGAGATCCGCAATCCGTCCGGACAGAAGGACCCGCTGACGGTGTGGTTCCCGTCACTGTATGTAGGCAAACATTTGAATGCGCTCTCGAACGGAGAATAAGTATGTATAAACTGGAATATTTTGAGGCTGACAAGGTAAAGAGCCTGTTCGCGGGCTGGGACGAGACCGGTATCTGGAGCTATCTGACCGGATATATGGGTTCCTGCTGGGTGGACGACCTCGAGCATCCTGCCGCAGCCCGCATCATCACCGGGGATTTCGTGTACCTCACGGGGGATGTGGACTCTCCTGCTGCAATCGAATTCATAACGGAGATACCGGAGGATATCATCGACGACGTCCTTCTGGTGCCCCGTAACAGATATTGGGCAAAACTGATAGAAGATACCTATGGGGAAGATGCGGAGAAGATCACCCGCTATGCAACGAAAAAGCTCGGTGACAATTTCGACAGGGAATATCTGAAGAGCTGCATCGATTCGCTGCCCAGAGGCTACGAGATCGTGCCCATCGACGAGAAGCTGTATGAGATGGCATTGGAGGATGACTGGTCGAAGGAACTGGTCTGCCAGTTCGATTCTTATGAGGATTTCGTGAAACGCGGGATGGGATTTGCCGTAATCTACAGGGACAAGTTCGTTTCAGGGTCGTCCTCATATACTGTATACGAAGGCGGATGCGAGGTCGAAACTGACACTTTCGGTCCGTACCGCCGCAAGGGCCTGGCAATGGCTGTCACTGCGAAAATGATCCTGGCCTGCCTGGAACGCGGCTGGTATCCGAGCTGCGATGCGGCAAACGAGATAAGCCTTCATATGGCCGAAAAGTTTGGCTATAAAAAGGACCGTGCCTACGACGTTTACGCGGTATATATAGAAAGAAAATAGATATATTGATTCGGCCTCCCTGTCCGGGGAGGTCTTTTCGTTTCACCGGGAGGTCCATTAAACGGGGAAAATTCAGCGCGGGATTCGGGTTTTCCCTCGCTAAGACCGGAAGTTCGATTATAATCATTGCATGAACGTATACGATTTTGACGATACCATATATTACGGGGATTCATCGATAGATCTGTTTTTTTTCTGCCTTAAACGCAATCCGTCCATCATAGGGAAACTGCCCCTTATTGGCTGGGCCTGGGCAGGCTATAAGCTCCGGAGGTGGGATAAAACGCGGATGAAGGAGATGTTCTATTCCTATTACAGGCTGGTTCCCGACATGCAGGAAACCCTTAAGGCATTCTGGGAAGAGAAAAGGGAAAAGATCAAACCTTGGTATCTTGAACAGATGAAGGAGGACGACGTTATCATCAGCGCCTCGCCCTATTTCCAGCTTAAGTATATCTGCGATGAGATCGGTATAAAGTATCTGATCGCTTCAGAGGTGGATCCGGCTACGGGGAAATACTCCTCACCGAACAATCTGGCCGATGTCAAGCCCCAGCGCTTCAGAGAACAGTTCCCGGACACGGTTATAGATGAATTCTATTCCGACTCCCTGTCGGATACGCCGATGGCCCGGCTTGCTAAGAAAGCCTTTATCGTCAAAGGCGATGAGAAATTTGATTGGGGTGAGTATGAAAAATCGCACAGACGGTAAATTGGTCCAGAGACTGTACTGAAACGGCCATGGAGCAGAACCCTTAATGCTACCCTTTTGATATCTGTCTTTCCATAGCCTTAAGTTTCTTTTCTATGACTTCGTCGATACGGGCGGTATACAGCTCTACGTTCTTCATGTTATAAATGTTTTCAAATCGGTCAGTTGAAGGAAAGTAGAGTTTCGTCGTACTGCCCGCGCCTGCGGAAATGACTGTCTGCTTTTCACCCATCATCCGGATATTATAGACGCACTGACTGCCTTTGACGGAGTATCCCGTATTCTCCGCGTTATCCACCGCGGCTTTCTGGCGGTACGTATAATATGGACCGTAGCCGTTTTCACGCAGTATTTCCCGGGCTATATCCTGCAGGCGGGCGACCGGAAGGCCCTTTGCTGCCACGCTTCCCGCTTCCAGCGCACTGGTACGTTTTTTGCAGAGGGAATGGACGGTGATGCATTCCGGACCGAGCTTAATTATCTCGTTCAGGGAGCGCATGCAGTCCTCCTCTTCCTCGTCTTCAAGTCCGAATATCAGATCACAGTTGATGTTCCCGATCCCGGCATCTCTGGCCTCTTGAAAAGAGCGAACATAGTCGGAATACTTCGTTGCCCGGTTGATCCTGGCCAGGGTCGCATCATTTGCGGTCTGCGGGTTAATGGATATGCGTGTGACGCCGTTTTCACTGAGTGCCCGGAACTTCTCCGGGTAAAGGGTGTCCGCTCTCCCCGCTTCAAAGGTCAGTTCCTTCAGCGTTGGTGCGGCTGTATGTATATCGTCCAGCAGCCGGACGATCTGAGGGACAGAGAATATGGATGGAGTCCCGCCTCCGACGTAGACACAGTCAATATCTTTATCTTGGAAGAAAGCCCGAACTGCTTTCAGCTCCTTCGAGAGGGCCTTCAAGTAGGCTTCGCACATCTGACTGCCTTCGGGAGTAACTGCGGAAGGAAAGGAGCAGTAAGTACATTTGGAGAGACAAAGAGGTATGTGCATATAGAGCGAGACAGTGCCGTCGGGAGGATACAGCAGATCATACTGATTCGACCTGCATCCCTCGAGAAGATCCATCTTGGCTGCGGACACCATGAAGACATCTTCCATGTATGCCCGGGCCTCGCCTGGAGTACGCCCGCGCTCGATGAGGTTCGTGTACATCTTCAGCGGCTTTACTCCTGTGAGACTGCCCCAGGCAGGCGAGTAGCCGGTCATATCTCTCAGCAGCCTGAATATCGCGCCTTTGGCAGCGTATTCGGCATTTTCGCCGGTCTGCAAGGCAGATCTGCACCCGAAAGAGGCGCGGGCAGTATCCCCGGAGACAACGACGGTTATCTTGTTTTCTCTCGAGAAATAAGGGATAAACAAGTCTGCTGTCTCGGTGAGTGAAGTAGCTCTTATATTTTCGGTGATAACTTCTTTATCGAACACCAGTTCTATCATTGACTGCCGCCCTTTGTCTTTCCCGCTGCCCCGCCGTAAAACAGCCTGTCAGCAAGGCTGCGTCCCGCTCGGGTCTTCATTATTAGAAACATGACGTATGCGGGCGGGATATTCAAGAGAAAATCATCTATATCAAAAGTGCCTGCCATCATGATAAGCTGGAGCGTCTCGATTAGTGTTACCAGCAGAACGAGAATGACCAGGAACCTTTTATTCTTCGTATCCGGCCTCAGGACTCCTATGAAGAAGCCGAAGGGCATGAATGCAGCGACATTGCCGAAAATATTCCTCAGCATAGTTTTAAAAGTCACTGAGCCGTTCTGATATCCTGTCCAGAAGAGTTTGATCATGTAGAAAGGCTTCAGGTTAACGTATTGCCTGATGAAACTTATTCTCTCCTCTTTAGGTACGTAAAAGATAGAGGTCATTTCGCTCCTGTAGTAATAGTTGAAGAGGGTGAGCTCGAACAGGAGGATAAGGTACATGATCATGCATAGATATAGGGCTGCCCGGATGAACCTGCTCCCGCGTGCTGCCGAGAACAGGCACCAGCAGAAAGTAGCAAACAGAAAGCTCAGCACCATCGGTCCTGCCTTTTCCGCGAAGAAAACGCCATATATGAATATGGCACACATAATGAAGGCGGCGACGAGCTGCATTATCTTTCTTTCTTTACTGTTGTCCTCACGGCTCTTTGCCTTCTTTTTCCCCGACATCATTTATGATAGCGCTCCCCGTTGATTATTTTAAAGGCACGGTATATCTGCTCGGTCAGGATAACGCGGAACAGGTTGTGCGGGAAAGTCATGCGTGAAAATGAGACCTTTTCGTCGGCTCTTTTCCTTACATCATCCGACACGCCTTCGCTCCCTCCCACGATGAAAGCGATGCTGCTCTTGCCGGAAGTTAAAAGAAAGCTCAGATGCTCGGCAAATGCGACGCTGTCAGTCATCGCTCCTCCGATATCGCAAAGGATCACCCAGTCCCTCTCTTCTACTTCGGAAAGTATCTTTTCCCCTTCCCTGATCACGGCGCCGGGGTCATTTCCGCTGTCATAATCAGGTGTTTCTATAAGACGCACCCTGGTAAAGCGCGAGATGCGCTTGAGGTATTCTTCTGTCAGCTCTGCATAAGCGCTGTGTTTCAGCTTGCCTGCCGCGATAATCTTGATCACGGTAGGAGTATAGCATATTTTTCAATATTTGTGAAGTTCAGCTGTACGGCTGCGGCTGCGCTGACAGGATTGTTTCACGTGAAACAGTCACACAGAGAAGCTTTCTGCATTGGATTATGTTTCACGTGAAACAGATCGTCTCGAACTGTATCGTCACAGCCGTATGAAATATCCGGTATTAAAAGCATCGCGGCGGAAATATAAAAGGCAGCCTTATGAACTGACCCCCAAAAGTCTAACTTTTGGGGGTCAGTTCATTAAAGCTGCCTTCCAACTGTCACTTTATTCCCAATTCAAGAACCTCAGTTTCGAGGTGTCTGTTTTGTCGAATATATCATTGGCCTTTTTTACGCAATTCAGTATGCTCTTTATATCCACTCCGGCGAGGCGCACGGAGATCGTTGCAAGGAAATTGATGAAATCCACGCTCGTTTTCGGGTTCAGCCTGTCATACCTGTCCTCCAACAGTTCACGTCGGGCACCGTATTCGGCAATAGCAAGCCTCCTGAACAATGATTCGGTGATATCGATATCAAAAGAAGAAATGATTGCCGCCAACATTCCGCTGTCAAGGTCGTATTCCTCGATCCCGATGAGCTCCTCTGTGTATATCTCATTGTAAAGGCGTTTGCTGTTCTTGTTGCTCAGTACCACATCGAAGAATATACGGGTGAACAGGATGTGCTCTGTGAGAGGATCCTCGTAATTCC
This sequence comes from Eubacteriaceae bacterium, assembly GCA_017551505.1. GTDB lineage: Bacteria > Bacillota > Clostridia > Eubacteriales > Anaerofustaceae > JAAYHF01. The sequence continues at coordinate 18,017 of JAFZLL010000042.1, read as the reverse complement.
CGGCAAGCGTTTCACGTATGAGCTTTTTGATCGATTCGTTAAATTCCTTCATGGCGAGCGCCAGTGCTTCGTTCTTTTTGAAGTAGTAATTCACAAGGCCGAGCGGTACCTTGGAATCATCCGCTATGCGCTGGATGGTGGCTTCCTTGTATCCGTAAAGGGTGAACATCTTTTTCGTGGAATTATATATACGTGCTTTTGTTTCAATGCCTTTCTTATAAGGTGCGATTGGTTTTTTCCTCTGTGATCTGCTGACTGCCATTTTATTCCTTCCTTAATACTCTATTCCTTCCTTAATACTCTATTCCTTCCCGGGCATCGATGCCCTTGTCATATGGGTGTTTTTCCTTGGTGAAACAGGTGACATAATCGGCGATCTCTTCGATGAATTCTTCCTCTATATGTCCTGTGATGACCAGTTCTAGGTTGTCAGGCTTATTCTTTACGAATTCCTCGAATGCCTCGGTATCCATCAGTGCAGACTGGTATGCGTCCAGTGCTTCGTCCAATATCAGGAGATCTATCTCGCCATTGCGCGCTGCCTCAAATGCGAGGGCCATGTTATGATTATGGATGATCCTCGTCCGTTCAAGCTCGCTGACATTCATTATCAGCATATTTGAGTTGTTTGCCATTCCCCTGAGGATCGTGATATTCCTCATGCCCGAGAGGTACTCGACCTCACCGGTCGACCTGTTCTTCAGGAACTGCACTATCATCACTTTCCAGCCTCGGCCCGCCGCCCGAACCGCCAAGCCGAACGCTGCTGTGGTTTTGCCTCGGCCGAAACCGTAATACATGTGCATAAGCCGCCTGCCCATAAAAAAAGCCCCTCCTTTTTAGGGGGAACCGTGAATGACTAAAACACACTCCCGGTTACCCTTGAAACCTAAGCAAAACACCTATGCCCGAAGTATCCTGGCTTGGGAAGCCGTTTGCGCTATAGCCTTCCCGCCTGAAGCAGTGACTTATAGCGCGGCATTGATATCCCTTACAGTAGCAAAGATACTGTGGCGGATTCACACCGCCTTCCTTCGATAACATATGCCTGTTCAATTGTCATTAATATACTATGTTCCGTTAAGAAATGCAATAATTTTAACGGGCAAACAAAAAAATACAAATATAGATATGCATTTGCCCAAAAATACAGAGCAGGGCAGCAGCCCCGCTCTGCTGAAGACCTAGTGCTGTTCTTAACGGTATAATGCCAATATTGAGCCGACACGCCATCTTTGCTGTTGAATGGTTTGCCATTCCCGTACATAAAGGTGCAGCTTGAACTTGGTTGTATAATTATAAACTATCTGATTTATTCAATACATTTCAGGTACGATAGATCCGCGAATACGGGAAGGCTGTTTTCATAAGTTACCGGCGCTTCCCCCTCGATGAGCGGTGCGACGTAGTCTATGAAATCCTTTGTTACGCTGCGGCCGTCTGAGCCTATCCATTCCAGAGGCACTTTCTTTTCGAAATTGGCTGCTTCCCTTAAGGGTATGAGCTCGGTCTCTATGTGGTAGCCCTCACCGGCAAGCCTCTTCAGACCGATAAGACAGTCTGACTTCCCGCTCAGAGCTGTTTTTACAGCCTCCCGGCCGACCATCTCAGCCTCATTCCTGTCTGTAAGGGAAGCTCTTGTCGCGCAGCAGCGCTGCATCGTAGAGAACTCCACTGCACGCTGTTTGACCTTCAGCCGCCTGCTGATGATCTGCTTCAGTGTACTGCTCGCGCCTCCCAGCTGAATGTTTCCGAAGGTATCGCGAACGGGACTGTCTGTTGCGCCGTACTCAGAGATAAAGACACCGTCTTTATCTCGAACTCCCTCGGAGACCGCGGCGATGACACTGTGGCCCAGCTTTATCCTGCGCTCGACAGTCCTGATGAAATCCTCCACATCGAAAGGCACTTCGGGGAGATAGATGAGATCCGGTCCTTTGCCGTAATAGGAAGCAAGAGCGGAGGCGCCTGTCAGCCATCCTGCATTGCGCCCCATGATCTCAACGATCAGCAGCTGCGGGTAATCATAAACGATGGTATCCCGATAGAGCTCCATCATCGTAGTCGCCACATACTTGGCCGCGCTCCCGTATCCTGGGCAGTGGTCGGTGCCGTAGATGTCGTTGTCTATGGTCTTTGGCACGCCTATTACGCGGCATTCGTAGCCGGAACTGCGCATGAAGCGGGATATCTTATTGCATGTATCCATGGAATCGTTTCCGCCATTGTAAAAGAAATAGCGGATATTATGTTTTTTGAATACTTCCAGGATTCGTTTGAAATCCGTGTCGTCGTATTCGGGTTCTGGTATCTTGTAGCGGCAGCTGCCCAGGGCAGAAGACGGTGTGGAGGGAAGCAGCTCCAGATCCCTCGGTGTGATCTGGCGCATATCCAGGATCTCGTCCCTGAGTATCCCGGTCACGCCGTGCATGGCACCGTAAACGGCTGTTACTTCTGGGTATTCATCGGCCTGCTTTATCATCCCGTAAAGGGAAGCGTTTATCACTGGTGTAGGCCCGCCCGACTGGGCTATGAGGCACGCGCCTGAGAGTTTACCGGAATCTGATGACATATCGACCTCCGCGGAACAATTCCAAACCGATTATAACATGATGAAATTGGCTTGAGAATCATTGAACCCATATTTTAGATACATACGGGCAATGGGACACTTCCTTCTTCAGCGGGGAGGAGCTCAGTTCTGTCTGACCGAATATAATATGAATACGGAGGATTCCATTCGAGATAAATCCGTTCACACGGGTCTTTATCCTTCCCGCTGCTGCCACTTTGTGCTATAATTTGGCATCATCGCTTATGGGAGGGAGTCATGAACATCGTCATTATCGATGGGCAGGGGGGCAGCCTCGGGCTTGCTCTGGCAAAGGAGGCTCTCAGGCAGTTTCCCGGGGCAAGTATCACTGCGGTAGGGACCAATTCCGCCGCTTCAGCGAACATGCTGAAAGCAGGCGGAGGGATAAAGGCTGCCGCAGGAGAAAATGCGGTCATTGTTGCCTGCCGGAAAGCCGACATCATCTTCGGGCCTATAGGAATAATCGTGGCTGATGCCCTCGTGGGGGAAGTCAGCCCTGCGATGGCTTCCGCAGTTGGCGCGTCGGAAGCTGTAAAGATCCTTATCCCGATGGAAAAATGCGCGACTTTGGTTGCCGGCATCGAGGGACAGTCCCTCTCCTTCCTTATCGCGGACGCCATGAAAAAAGCGCATGCGGTCGATCTGAAATGATACGCTGCCCGCATATTTTGTGGTAAACTCATAACAGACGGCAGGAAGCCGTTTTATGCGGTCAATCCGCAATGTCATTTTCATTCATCTATCATACCAAGCCATGAAGGCGGGGCGCTCTCCAAGAGGGCGGCTGCCTTTTTGCGCTTAAGAAAGGAAAAAACATGAAAAACGATTTAGTTAGAAAACTATCTTTTGCGGCTATGTGCCTTGCGCTCGCGCTCGTGCTGCCATTTCTTACGGGACAGATCCCGCAGATAGGCTCGATGCTCTCGCCGATGCATCTGCCTGTGCTGCTCTGCGGATTCCTCTGCGGCGGGCTGTGGGGGGCTCTGGTGGGCTTCATCGCGCCGCTTTTGCGCTTCGTGCTCTTCGGGATGCCTCCGATCTTCCCCACTGGGGTCGCGATGGCGTTCGAGCTGTGCACCTACGGTCTGGTATGCGGCCTCCTTTACCGTACGCTGCCCAAAAGACCGATCAATGTGTATGTTACACTTATCTGCGCCATGCTGGCAGGCAGGGCAGTATGGGGCCTTGTACGCTTCATCATCGCTGGGCTCACCAAGACGCAGTTCCCTTTCTCCGCATTCATTGCGGGAGCGTTTACTTCGGCTGTCCCCGGGATCATCCTGCAGATCATCCTGGTACCGCTCATCGTTTTTGCTCTTGAGAAGGCGAAACTGATCGAAAAATAAATACGGTCCGCAGTAAGTAAGCGGAAAATGCGGCTCATAATGATATGTACCCAGAATTCTGGACACAATGAATGAATTTCGCGCGACACATGGATGCCTCCCTGAACTTTACAGGAAGCATCCATTTTGTTTTTGCCTGGATACGGTCATTGTTGTAGTATCGTATGTATTCTTCGACCGCCTTCTGTATCTCAGTATTGCTACTATTAATAATAAAAACAAGAAAAGTCGGTACTGGTGTGATAAAATACCGGTAGGAGGTGGAGTAGATATGGCTTCCGATAGATTTGAAAATTTCAAGCGCCGGCAGGATGCCGAGCTTGGTATAAAGAATAGCAGCGACACGGATGATTTTGTAATCTCCCGCGAGGCGAAGGCCTCGCCTGATGCTGTGCTGGAGAGGAACTTTACCCAGTATTCCCCGGAAAAGGACGAGCTGGTGACCGGTGCCGGGGAGGCCAAGGATTATCCACCGGCCGTGATGCCGACGAAGAAATTCATGTTCGTCCCATATAAAGAAGATAAAGAAGTCCCGGAAGATGCCGGAACTTCAGACATCGATACACCGGATGATAAAGCAGCGGACGATACGGCAGCGGATGACACGGCAGTGACCGCACAGGAAGAAAAAGCTGATGATGAGCCGATCAAAGTAGATCCGGCCAACGTGCCTCCTGAGGTCATCAAGTCGGCTTCGGGCGTGGATGTGATAGACCCATCGGATGAACCTGAAGAGGAGGAGGCTCCAGCCGAAACAGCTGTGGAGAAAGATGCTGTCGGCGAAACAGCCACTGCAGACGTTCCTGAGACTCCGGGGGAGAAGGGGCGGCGTGAATGGAGGATGACCTTTGAGATCGTGCCCGTTCCCCAGGAGGAACCCAAAGACATCGATTCCGTCATGGAAGACGTAAACGGACTGATAAACGAGGCAGGCGAAATCATAGAACAGAACACGGATCCCATCGACAGACTCAGCGGGATTGAGCGCGGTGCCATCAGCGCCGTGGCAAAAGGTGCGGCTTACGCTACGGCTGCAGCTAAAATGCTGAGAAAATTCATAAAGGATCTGTAAGCGCAGGCGGGCAGGAAGCATCATGGCAAAACACAAATTAAAGAGGATAAAAAAACAATCGCTATTTGGGGACGGCATGTCCGTCATGCTGCCTTTGAGCTTTTGCTGGATGGAGCTAGCTCTTCTGGTGATGATGGAATTCGGTGGAATCTCAAAGGACATCATACGCCTGAATACGATGTATGCCCTGCTCTTTGCGTTTTCGGGAGGACTTGCAGTCTATTCGGTCAGCACCCTTGCGCCTCACAAATGGGGCAAAGCGCTGCTTACGATCGGACCGATGGCTGCAGCTGCAGTCTGGTTCACTACTCAGGCGCTCCTTAAGCAGACCTACGGCAATTACATGAGCGTTTCCGTCATCTTTGGGATGGCCGGAGCGCTGGCCGGGAGCTATAAGGAGGAAATCATCGCCACAGTATTCGGAGGGCTGGACGAGATCGCGGTGTTTTTTGCCCCGGTAATACTCAGCCTCATTCTGCTCAAGTGGATCATAAAGCCTGGCAAGGCGAGCCTAAGGCGCTTCTTCGCGGGCATCTGCCTGGCCATATTCCTTTTTGCCGAAGCATTCTGCCTTATATACTATATACCTAATGGATACATCACTGATATCCAGTACATGACCAGTCAGTTCGATATCAATGAAGGCGTCCCTCATTTCGGATTAGGGATGTCTACTGCACTTGATACCTTGTATATCTTCACTGACAAACCGTCGGATATGGGTGTGAGCGCGTCTATCCCGATATATGTGCCCAAAATAGAGAAATACGGTTTTACCAACGTCATGGACATCGACCTTGCGGCGCGTTCGAATGGCAATCCGACGATAGCGTCGATGAGTGCATATTTCGCATCCACTCCTGGTACGCCGAAGAGCGAATACACCGGGCTGTTCGAAGGAAAGAACCTGATACTCATCTGTGCGGAGAGCTTCAACGTCCATATGATAGATCCCCAGATCACACCTACACTCTACAAAATGATGACCGAGGGATTCTATTTTACCGATTTTTACCAGCCGGCTTGGGGCGTTTCCACTTCTGACGGTGAATACTCCTTCCTCATGGGGAATATCCCCAAGGCAGGGGTAAACAGCATGTTCCACAGCAGGACAAATCTGAATTATTTCACGCTGCCCAGTGCGCTCAAACGGCTGGGGTATTCGACATACGGTTACCATAACAATTCATATACCTACTATAACCGCGACCAGACCCATCTCAACCTCGGGTTTGATGTATGGATGGGAATGGGCAACGGGATGGAGAAGTACGTTAAGAAGGTATGGCCGGAGAGCGATCTGGAGATGATGGTCGGCACCATCCCGCTCTATGCCGATCACCAGCCTTTCTGCGCCTACTACATGACGGTCAGCGGGCACCCGAACTACAACTGGGGGGGCAACAACATGGCTTCCCGCAACAGGCAGGCTGTAGACGGGCTGAATCATTCCGAAGAAGTAAAAGCCTATATTGCCTGCAACCTCGAGCTGGAAAAGGCTATGACCTATCTGCTGGAGGAACTGGAGAACCGCGGCATACTGGACGATACCGTTATAGTCCTCTGCCCCGATCACTATCCCTATGGCCTCACCACCGAAGGATTTGACGAACTGGCAGGGCACACTCTGGAACGCAACTTCGAGTTCTACAAGAATGTATTGATCATATATAACAGCGCTACGCCGTCCGTCAAGATCGATAAGCCTTGCTACTCCATCGACATACAGCCTACACTGCTTAATCTTTTCGGCTGCGAATACGATTCGCGCCTTATCATGGGCAAGGATATCCTGTCTCCCGCAGAAGGGCTCGTGATCTTCCGCAATTACAGCTGGATATCGGAAAAAGGCCGCTACAATGCCCGTACGTCCACGTTCACACCTGCCCCCGGGGTCACCATCCCAGATACTGCGGCGTATATCCAGACCATGAACACTATAGTGCGGAACCGTACCCTTTATTCCGCATATATACTGGAAAACAACTATTACTATTACATATTCGGAAGATAAAAATGAAACCAAAGCTACTGCTTATAGAGAATCCCGTTTCGGGAATGACGCTCGGCAGGCTGTCTGCCGAAGAGATGTCCAGAATACTGAGCTCCCAGTACAGGGTGTTTGTCAGCATCACCAACGCAAAGGATGAAGCTGAAGCGACGGCACGCAACTTCGGGAAGGATTTCAATATCATTGCGGTATGCGGAGGCGACGGTACATTAAACGAGGTTCTGCGCGGTATCATGGACATCGACCAGGAGCACCGCCCGGCGCTGGGAGTAATCCCTGCCGGCACCAGCAACTTGTTTGCTGACGTCATCGGCATCCCCCAGGGGATAGAACCGGCGCTGGAAGCGATCTGCTACGGAGATCTTCACGGCATGGACGTTGCCATGATGGGTCACATCCCGTTTGTGACTGCCATTTCTTTCGGCTGCTTTACCGATACTACCTATGCTACCCCGCAGACACTGAAAAATGTTTTCGGCTACACGGCATACGTGATCGGCGCGGTCAAAAGTCTGGCGGAGCTCAGGAGCTACAGGATGAAAGTGACCATCGGGGATGAAGAGTGCATGGATGACGAATTCCTCCTCGGTGCGGTGACGAACGTCAATTCCGTTGGCAATATAATCAAGCTGGATACAGGTGTAGTGGATTATGCTGACGGCCTGTTCGAAGTAGTTTTTGTTCGCAAACCCGAAAACATGACGGAATTCTCGTCCATCCTTGGCCAGATCGTCACCGGAAAGTTCGACAACGAGCTGGTCCGTTTTGCGCAGACGGACCGCTTATCCATAAAGATAGACGAAGAGATCTCATGGACTGTAGACGGGGAATACATAGGGGATTTCGGAAATCTGGAAATCTCTATGAAGCACGATGCGCTCAAGGTATTCGTGCCCTCTGAAAGCATGCTTGACCGCTTTTCCAAAGGGATGCTTGCCAATGCGGCATCTGTAGGGACAGGCGGCAGCAGGAGCTGATACCTCAATAGACAATTAGATCGTGACTGGCGGTGTTAAGGACCGCGTGCACCAGTACACGGGGCAAGGGATGGCTGATTGCAAAATACAGTCCGTCCTTTTTCTTTTTCAAAAGACGGTGCGTGGAGAAATACAGCCTTTCCGCTCAGGCGTATGGGACTGCTGTCGATAGTATTATTGCATCGTTCGCCTATCCTTATCATCAAACAGGACAAACTGCCCAACTTAAATCAAACCCTGATAATGGATATGCTCTCATTATTCCTGCCTTCTTTCTATATCACCACTAAAAAAATAAACCGTAAATAGGGTTCCTGAAAGACGATATCATCTATCATGCGGTGCAGACAGTAAGCGGGAAGAAGGTGTGATTGAAGAGTCCTTTAGGCCGGTTTTGTTCCGGCAACGGCTGTCTGTATCCGTGCGCTGTGCCGGACCGCAGCATGGCCTTGCCGGTGCTTCAAGGACAAAAAAACAGCCGTATACGGTAGCATTCCGATACGGCTGCTGTTATGGATCAGTTCAAAAATCACTTTGGGATCATTATTCAATGATCACGAAGTCAGGCAATGTTTGAAAGCAGGGTGCTCTGCTTCTTTGTCATTTTGCAATCAGCTTTCGGGCGAAGCGTCACTTCCAGGTACGGTGAATGTGAATTCCTTGACGGTTTTGAGGTAAGTCACCTTAAGCGTAACGGTAAAGGTTTCCTCTTTCCCGAGTCCGACGATCACGAAGCCGTCGCCTATGGTGACTTTGCCGGCGGAAATATCTGCTGCCGTATCGTCGCTGATGGTCAGCCCTTTTGTGACTTCCCATGTCTTGGCTTCGGCGGAATTCTTGACTTTATAATTGTACACCGCGCTGAAGGAGATCTTGCTGCCCTGCAGAACAGTATCTCCGCTTGCCACATCCATATTGTTGTAATGTGCCTTGATCTCGACGGAAGTTACGGTGACCTTTCCTTTTTCCACCTTTTCTATTTCAGAGACCACTTCGTCTTTGCTTATGCCCTTAAGCAGCAGTGCGCAGAAAAAGATCAAGATGACTAATACAGCAATGACCCCGAAAAATCTGACCGGTGATTTCAGTTTGAGTCTTCTCATTTTCTAAGTCTCCTCACATTATGAAACGTCTGGCTTCGCTCAGAGGATCACAGAGGATGTCCTTGAAGTGTCCTGAGACGGTCAGCGCGTCAAATACGCTTATCGTTCTTAAATCGAATACGATATTTACGTTCATCATCTTGTCATTTGAATTGACGAAGAAACGCATTTTTCCCGAAGCAAAGAATTCCACTCCGTCAACGCCGAAGTCCCTCATGTCCCATAGCTCGGCGAGCACATCGGGATGTTCCTCGGAAGGATCGCGCAGGATCTGGTTTAATGGGGTGCTGGCAGCTGAAACATAGGTCAGCTTCTCAAAGCCATCAGTCGTGGGCGCGACGACATCCAGATTTTCCGGATAATCTCCGGAATTTCGGAATGCGAGTGCCAGAGCTTTTGCAAGACAGCGCCGGTAGCCGCTATCGAGAGTACCGGCGGAGATATCCACCAGCGCGTCAAAGAAGCGCTTTTCCACAGAGAAGTACACGCGTCCGACGGTCTCCTGGCCTGCGCTGCTGCCGGTTTCTTCTTTCGCTTCATCGTCTTCTCCGGTGTCTTCGCGGGCCTGAGGAACTGTCTTGATGGTATCCTCACTGTCCTCGTCTATGATGTTTTCGTAATTATCTTCTTTATCCTCATCGGGTTTTTCAGCTATATAACCGTCATAGAGGGAGGAAAGAAGGTCGTTCTGATCCTTGGATAAGGCATCCTGGGCGATATCTTCAAAGTCATTTTCGTTGGGTGTCTCAGGCTTTGCGGGACGAAGGCGCATGATTTTGCGTGCATTCCTGAGCTCGTCTTCGCTGACAGGCTCCTCATCTTCCTGGACATTCTCTTCAGTGACCGGTTCTTCGCCCTCAGGAGTTGAAACAGCCTGATTGTCTGCGGCGTCACTGTCAAAGGATACGTCCGGTACTGCTCCAGGGGATATGGTATCTGATGCGGGAGGGACCACGTTTTCCTCAGATGGTTCCGGTTCCGTGCCGATCTCTTCCGATTCGGCGGAAGGAACACTGATGCCCACCGCGCTGTACGCACCGGTGTACGCAGGTTCTTCTTTTGCGGATGTCAGGTCCTCTTTGCTGATAAGATTGTCTTCCGTATCATCTGCTGCCGACGAGGGCACATACACTCCCATCGTAAATTCATCGGCATTATCATGCTGCGCTCCTGAAGGAGCATCTGACTGCTGAACGGGCTCTGCGGTGTATGCCCCGATTTCTGCCTGTGCTTTTATAGGCTCGATCGGTGCAGATTCGGTTGAAGCAACCTCTCCGAATTCCTCCCTGTCCATAGCGGCCAGGGCTTCCTGTACGCTCCTCTTGGCGGCGATGTAGGATTCGATGTCAACAACAGTTATGCGTCCATCCTCTCCGCCGGGGATGACCTCCCTCAGGTCTACGCCGTTTTCCCTGGCGATCCGTCTGACCGCCGGGGCTGCTTTTACTCTACCGTCAAAATCATCGTTCATATTTATCACCTATATCAATGAAATAATGGCGAAATACACTTCCTCCCAGCCTGGGAGTACGGTCTTCTCCGCGAAATCCCCGTAAGGGATCACCTTATTGGGGGGTGAAACGATCTTCACGGGCTTTTCCATGTAGTCAAAGGCTTCCGAGCTCATGACAGCGGAGATCAGTATATCTCCCACGCCGCCTCTGGGCCAGCCTGCCTGGGCCACGGCCAGCCTGCCTGTCTTCTTGACAGAAGCTATAACCGGTGCGGTATCTATCGGGTTCAAGCATCTTAAGTCGATGAGCTCGCACTCGCAGCCCGCTTGGGAAGCGCGGTAAGCGGCTTCCATCGATGCCTGCATCATGGCTCCATAGGAGACTAGCGTAACATCGCCGCCTTCTTTGATCACCTGGGATCCGGCCTGTGGTCTTACAGGGGCAGCGTCTTCTTCGGTCACCTTGGCTGTGGTCTCCCTCATAGATCTGTCAGTAAGGACCAGCGTAGGTCCGTTGTATGGGAAACGCAATGCGGTGGCCATCATCGAGCAGGCATCTTCCGGGCAGGAAGGGCAATAGACTGTCAAGTTCGGCAGTGACGCGAAGAAACCTTCTGAAAGGAAAGTTTCTGCCGGGGTGTCCCCATCTGCGTAGCCGTAATCGGACCAGATCACTATCGATGAGGAATATTGTCCGTTGAATGCTGTCTGTGCGCAGCATGCGTCGACCGCAATGGCTTCGATGCAGCTGTACAGGTTTTCCCCGTCTATTACAACCAGAGGAAGTGCTCCGGTAGCGGCCAGTCCGAGGGCGATGCGGATATTCGATTTGTCATCTGCGGTCCCGTCCAGTACGCGGCTTCTCCCGTATTTGAGGAAAATCTCATTGAACAGACCGTCCTTGCCGCCTGCCGTCATCCCTTTTCCGAGCACTACTATTTTATCGTTGTCACCCAATGCGCGGCTGATTGCCTCTGCCGCGGCTTTGAAATATGTCAATTCTTTCACTCTTCCCCACCTCCGATCCTTTCTCTGATCAGCGCAAGCACATTGTCCACTGCGGCGTCGATCTCATCCTGAATGGCTTCGCGCATGGATAAAAAGTCGCCGATCTGGCCTATGCCGGCTTCAATCATATATCTTGTATGTATCTCGATCGGGTCTATAGCGGCATGCATATTGACTTCTTCTTCGCTGCGGTAGCTCTGAATCTCCTCATACGTTTCCCCAGCCAAGCGGTAAGTAACCGCCTCTATCAGGGCCGGTTTCCTGTTCTGGCGGCTGAACGATACAGCCTGGTCAACAGCCTCGTAAACGGCATTTGTATCGTTTCCGTCAACGGTGAGGCCCGGTATCTCGAAGCCATTGGCTCTCCGGGATATCTCTGATACATTGATGGTGTCCTTCGTGCGGCTGCGTCCGGCGTAGCCGTTGTTTTCCACATAGAATACTATGCGCAGATTATTGAGTGCAGCATAATTCATCGCCGTGTATAGATCCCCTCTGGCAGCGGCGGAGTCGCCTACGATGCAAAGCACACAGTAGGGCAGTCCCTGCAGTGAGAAGGAGAGCGCCGTACCGCAGGCTCTCATCAGCGAGGAATCGGGAGAAGCCATTGGACCAAAGACGTTGGAATCGCTCCAAGCGGCGCAGTCCAGCCCCCCTTTGCCTCCGCACATGCCTTCCTTTAGCCCGCACAGCTCCGACAGGATAGATATGGACGGGACATTGGCGGCGATCAGTGAAGAAATATTGCGGCGGGGAACGAAGATCACGTCGTTCAGCGACAAAGAGCATACTGCAGCCGCGACTGCCTCCTGGCCGAGGCTTAGACGAAGTTCATCGGCGATCAGCCCTCTTTCCTTCAGTTTGACCGCGACTTCTTCAAGAAGCCGTGCCTTCATCATTTTGTAAAAGATCTGCAGCGAGGTGTTCGTGTTCATTTCAGGATGCATCCTTTTCATCTATATTTATCATTCCAGAAAGTGTCGCCGATGCTGTTGCCAGGTCGGCGGGAACGGTTATTTTGATATTGTTCTCATTGCTTATCACTGCCATGGCCCTTGTCCCGGCTGATCTAACAAGAGAGCTGTCGTCGGTAAAAGAGAGGGCATTTGTCCTGGCGGTCTCATGTGCGGCAATGAGGATCTTACGATCGAATATCTGCGGGGTGGCGATGCGTACCAGCTTTTCTCTGTCTTCATAGCCGGAAATCACAGCGCCTTCTTTTGAGGTCTCTATCACCCCGACAGTGTCCGTCATGGGAGATGCGGCCGTTGCAGCACCTGCCGCCAGAGCGGCTTCCGCGACCCTGTTGATAAGGTCTGAGGTTATGCAGGGTCTCGCTGCGTCATGGACTGCAATCAGACGGAAAGAGTCATCGCTGGCTTTGATTGCGGAGTATACGCTCTCCTGGCGGGTCATTCCTCCGATAACTGTTTTGAACGGGATATCAGGACATGCTTCTGCTGCAGCTCTGCAGGCCAGATCCTCCTCACCCGCCCTTACTGCGGCTATGATCTCCCCTGTGTACGGGGAGGCTGCGAATGCTCTCAGAACATAATAAAGCACGCTTTTGCCGAATAAGGTGATGTACGGCTTGCTTCCCAGACCTTCCATGCGTCTGGAAATGCCTGCCGCAGGAATAAGAACACTCATTATACGCTTTTTATACATGGTATTCCCCGAATATTATAGCACACGGCAGGGATATTACAATTTTAAATAACAAACAGTGGAAATATCGAGACAGCCCGGGAAAAGGAGATGAAATATAGTGCATTGTATGGATCGGGTATGAAAACGGACAGGCTGTTGATAGCATAGCCTGTCCGTCATATCAATTACTGCGTTTGCCTTTAATATTTTGCCGTTCTATTCAGCACGATTTGCGGTCTGTTCATCAAGGACCGCGGCTTTATAGAAGCTGTATCCTCCGGAGAAGTTATAGCACCTGTATCCGTTCTGAGCCAGTATCCTGCACGCGAGATAGCTCCTTACCCCGCTCTGGCACATGACGTAAACCGGTTTGTCCATGGGGATCTCATTCAGCCGGCCACGCAGTTCATCTACCGGTATGTTGATGAAAGAAGCCGCATGGCCTCTGCCGTATTCGGCAGGAGTCCGGGTGTCCAGCAGGAAAACGTCCCGATCTGCCTGCAGTGACGGGATATCTTCCCAGTGGAATTGCCTTACCATGCCGTTTTCGATGTTTTCAGCCATGAACCCGACCATGTTGACAGGGTCTTTCGCGGATGAATATGGAGGGGCATAGGCCAGATCGAGTCCCGCCAGATCAGTAATCGTCATCCCTGCCTGCATGGCTGTCGCTATAACGTCGATCCGCTTGTCAACGCCTTCAAAACCGATGATCTGGCAACCAAGTATGCGCAGGGTTCCTTTTTCGTACAGCACTTTCATAGTCATGTTCTTCGCGCCGGGATAATATGTGGCGTGGGCTGCCGGACTCAGCACCAGCTTTTCATAATCGATCCCTGCGGCTTTGGCTGTTTTTTCGCTGATACCGGTCATGGAAGCGGTCCTGTCGAAAAGCCGGATCACAGAAGAGGCCGCCGAGCCGATATATCTGCTCGATATACCGCAAATATTGTCTGCAGCGACTCTCGCTTCCTTGTTCGCCGGCCCTGCAAGCGCTATCAGCGTTTTCTGCCCTGTAACCAGATGCTTTATCTCCACAGCATCACCGACCGCGTAGATATCCGGAGATGACGTCTGCATGTGTTCGTCGACCTCGATTCCTCCTCCATCTCCCAGCTTGAGCCCCGCATCTTTCGCAAGAGAGGTATCAGGGGATACGCCGACAGCAAGAATGACCATATCCGCGACCAAGGAGTCATTTTCCCCGAATACGAGCCTGATCCCGTTTTCAGTCACCCTGAAGGCTTTTGTATCCTTGCAGAACAGGAGTTTCACACCGTTCGCCCTGAAGACCGTATGGATCAGATGTGCCATGTCTTCATCCATGGCAGGGAACAGCTGGTTGGAACGGACGACGATCGTCGTATCGATCCCGGCTTTTGCAAGGTTTTCGGCAGTTTCCAGCCCTATGAATCCTCCTCCGATGACGGCAGCGCTCTTGGCATCCTGCTTCGTGATGATCTCACGGATCCTCATGGCATCTTCAACAGTCCTTACCGTATGGATCCGTGAGGAATCCGATCCGGGAAGTTCCGGCCTGACCGGCTTGGCACCGGGTGAAAGCAGAAGCTTATCATAGCTTTCCGAATACACCATTCCGTTTTCAAGGTTCCGTACCGTGACTGTTTTTCTGCCGGGGTCTATCTTGATGACTTCATTCTTTACCCGTACGTCTATGCGGTATCTTTCTCTGAAGCTCTCCGGGGTGCGGAGGATCAGGTTCCCCTCCCCTTCGATGACGCCTCCGATATAATAGGGGATGCCGCAGTTAGCGTAGGAAACATTCCCGCTCTTCTCAAATACTATGATCTGTGCAGTCTCATCCAGTCTTCTGATCCTAGCCGCCGCAGTTGCTCCGCCGGCGACTCCGCCGACAATAATTACTTTATTCACCAGTGACCACCTTTCCGAAATAATCCAATACTGCCTGTATAATGAGTATAGATAATAAAACCATTTTAGTTCAGTATTCTCCGCCAAATTGGGAAAATTAAAAGGCGAAAACTTGAACTGACCTCCTACAGTTAGTTTTTGGGTCTAACTTTTGGGGGTCAGTTCAACTCTCTTTTTGCCTTTTTAGTATAAAAGCATGACCGTGCTAATGATATGGTAAGTTATTGAGAAGATTCTTTTTCCTCAAGATGAATGTGTTAAAATGATGAAGCACCTTACTGCCGATTAAAGGAATAGGAACGGACAGGCGGTGCTCGAAGCGGGGGATAATATATTGATGCAGAAACAAAACAAAAAGTATTTTGATTTTTCTTATCTTCCGATGATCTTCACCCTTGCATGGCCTACCATGCTGGAACAGATCCTCGGGACGGCAATACAGTATATAGACACTGCAATGGTGGGCAATCTGGGAACGGAAGCAATGGCGGCAGTAGGATCCACGTCAACGGTAAGCTGGCTGTTCGTCAGCAGCATATCTGCTTTTGGAGTGGGATTCCTGGCATATATTTCCCAGGCAAGAGGCAGAGGGGATGAAGAAAAAGCCAGGAGAGCCGTGATGCAGGCCATCATCACGGTCATCGTTCTGGGGACCTTCTTCACGGTGCTGACTGTGGGAGTCAGCAAATATGTTCCCAAATGGATGAATGTTGATCCCAGCATAAGGGACCTTGCTTCCAGATACTTCTTCATCATATATCTCGCTATGCTTCCGAGAAGTGCCAATATGATTCTGGGAACGGTGCTTAGGGCTTCAGGAGATACCAAGACACCGATGCGCATAGGGATCGGCGTGAACGTGATCAATCTTGTCATGAACTATCTGCTCATCAACCCCACGAGAACCATATCTTTCCTGGGCTTTGAATTCACTATGCCGGGTGCAGGTATGGGAGTCATCGGAGCTGCAGTGGCGAGCGTCATATCGTTCATATACGGCGGACTGGCCATGGTGATCAGCGTGTTCAGACATAAGGAGATATCGCCCAAAGGGTTGCCTTTTAAAATCGACATGGATATCATGAAGCCTTGTCTCAGAACAGCGATCCCATACATGTTCCAGAGGTTCGGCTCGTCTCTCGGATTTGTGGTATTTGCATCGATGATAAACTCTCTCGGCGCGACAGCGACAGCGGCGCATACTATAGGAAATACGGTCGAGTCTGCGTTCTATATCCCGGGATTCGGAATGATGACTGCTGCAGCGACCCTTACAGGCAACTTCATAGGAGCGAGGGACAGCGAGAGCCTGCATAAAGTGGCAAGAGTCACGCTCTTATGCGAGGTACTGATGATGACGGTGACGGGCAGTCTCCTGTTCATTTTTGCTCCGAACCTGGTGCGTATCTTCAATAAGGATCCCGAAGTCATAGCCCTTTGCAGTACGGTACTCAAGATGGTCGCCTGTTCGGAGCCTTTCTACGGGGTTACCAACGTGTTGGAAGGCATGCTTCAGGGAGCAGGAAACACGAAGTTCTCGCTGTACGTCAATATTGCAGCTATGTGGAGCATGAGGATCATTGGAACATATATCCTGACGCAGGTGTTCGATTTCGGACTGGTCGGGGCATGGACTGGAATGATAGCCCACAATATGACCGCTTTTCTTTGTTATGCGATCTATTATAAGAGCGGGAAATGGGTGCATCCCATTTCAGAGGGAATGGATCCTGCAGCGGATTGATCGTAACTGTGCCGATAAGCATCTGTGCGACCGGGAATGCTTTCTGTCAGGTCCGTATTTTCCAAGCAGTTTTGAATAGGACGGCAGGCCACGAACCCTGTTAAGTGTGATAAAGATTGGTGCATTGTGCAGATTTGCAACGTATACAGGAGGTCTTTTCAAAAGAGAAGACCTCCTGTTTTTTGTAATATAAGCCTTTGAAAAGGGAATGATTCAGTTGAAAACCAAAGAGGTGATGCCGACCAGAGACCGAGCGGGACATTCAGTATAACAATGCAGTATGCGGTTATTTGATCGCGACAGGTCAGGTTTTGTCTGAAATTTAAAGGATACTTGATAACAGCAGGACTGCCTTGATTGCGGCCGGAACGGCCGCCGTATCATATTCGCTCAGTGAAAACAGTTCGGTCGACGCGCCGATCAGAGTGCCAGTACCAGACAAGAGCAGCATACTCCTCTTGATTTCGCCCTTTGAATTCTGAACGAACAGCCTATCAAACCACGGCGTCTTCTCAGCGATCAGAAAGATCGGGTAATAACTATTGCGAGAAGTCCCGAAGTGATTGCCGCGGCGGCACAGCCCTCGGATGAAAGGATCATCAGCGAGATGCCGGCAATTGCAGTGATGTGAAGCGTTTGCGGAATATGAACGACGGTATCTTTGTCAGAAACCGGATCGGCAGAAGGATGGTCAGACATACTGTATTGAACACTCCCGCCACTTATAGAAGTGTGGGATTCCTGCTTCAACGCTGCAGCTTACATACGACGACGTATCGCCGTACACAGAGGCCGCCGGCTCCACAGGCGTTATGGATTCGGACAGTTCCTGCCCTATCGTGATGGTATGCTGTATCACATGCCTATGCCGTATCCCTCATGTACTCTCTTAGTCCTTCCTGAAGGATGTTCATTGCGGCATTTATGTCACGGTCGTGCGAGGTCCCGCAGACAGGACATACCCAGTGACGGATCTTCAGATCTTTTAACTCACTGTCGGTATTACCGCACACATGGCATGTCTGACTTGACGGGAACCATCTGTCGACTTTGATCAGTACCTTCCCGCGGTCACTGAGCTTGTACTCAAGGAACTTAAGGAACATCCCGTATCCGTTGTCCAGGGTGGCTTTACCGTTGCCGAAATCCTTTCCCGCCATCGCCTTT
>JAFZLL010000041.1 GCA_017551505.1 Eubacteriaceae bacterium | reverse complement strand
CGTGGACAGCTTCCTGTATACCAATCATAAGATCGGAGTCATACTCAACGTCGATGAGGACCATCTCGATTACTTCACCGGAGGCATCGACCAGATCACCGAGTCCTTCCTGAAATTCGCGCAGATACTGCCGGAGGACGGTTTCCTCGCCGCCAACGGCGATGACGAACACGTCAAAAAGATAATCCCCCAGGTTAAGGCCAAGGTCGAGACTTTCGGCTTCGACGAGAGCAACTACTGGAGGGCGGTCAACATCAAGTACGATGACGTGGGCCGTCCGACATATGACGTGACGAAAGACGGAAAATACTACGGCTCGTTCACTCTGAAGATACCCGGCGCACATAATGTTTCCAATTCACTGGCAGTTATCGCTGTCTCCGACTATCTCGGGATCGACCAGAAATTCATCCATGCCACTTTCGACGATTTCGACGGGGCGAAACGCCGCTTTGAGCTCGAAGGAGAGGTCAATGGGATCAAGGTATTCCAGGATTACGCACACCATCCCAAAGAACTGGAAGTGACCATTGCCGCATGCAAAAACTATAAGCACAACAAGCTTTACGTCGTGTTCCAGCCCCATACTTATTCGCGCACCAAGCTTCTGCTCGACAGGTTCGTGGACGCTTTCAAACTGGCCGACGAGGTGGTGCTCAATGACATCTACTCGGACAGGGAGACCAACGACGAATGGAATGTCTACTCTGAGGACATCATGACCAGAGTTATCGATAAGTTCCACATCCCCTGCCGGGTCATCAGCAGATTTGAGGATATAGTGTGCTTCCTTAAGGACAAGACAGAGCCCGGGGACATAGTCCTCGTTGCGGGCAGCCAGTCGATCAACCAGGTCGCTCCTGACCTTGTCGCTGCACTGAAAGAAAAGTACGACTAAGTCAAACGTGAAAAACGGGGAGTATCATCCCCGTTTTTTTTTTGTCGCCGTATGGTCATGAGAGCATGCAGAAGGCAGGCCGACGCATGGACCTGCGGTCTGAGGCATCAGCTTTCCCGCTTTTCTTTAAAGAACTCCCTGAGCAGCCCGGCACATTTCTCTTCGCATATCCCGCCTATGATCTCTACCGGCCCGAAGGACTTCTCCGCCAGATTGTATCTTCCGCCGAGGGCACCGTATTCATACTCCCCCGCGCCGTAGATTATCCTGGATACCCTGCAGGTCAGCAGCGCCCAGGCGCACATCGGACAGGGCTCCAGTGTCACGTACGCTTCACATCCCGCCAGATTGCGCATGTTTGAATCAGCCAGAGCTCTCCTTATGGCGACCATCTCCGCATGTGCAGTAGGGTCGTGTTCCGTTTCGCAGAGATTATGCGCAGAAGCGATTATCCTGCCGTCCTTCACGATCACCGCACCGACGGGGACCTCGCCTTCTGCGAAGGCCTTTTCTGCCTGTTTTATCGCCGTTTCCATGAATTGCTTCATCATTAAAATATCCTTAAACGCTTAAAGCGTTTCTGCGTTTATGCTATGATTCATTATAGCAAAGCCCTTCAGCGAATAAAACGGCAAACGCCTTTCCAGTCCTTTATCCAGGCGTTTCTGCCCTGTCACCGAAGAAAAATGCACTGTTCGAACAGACTGTGCATAAATTGCAGGATGCTATGAATAAATACTTGAATGTATTTTTTTTGCGAACATATGACCGCCTTGAAAAAACGGCTTTAAACTACGGAATTTTAGCATTCGTGCCAGTTTTGCAGCGGCTTTGCCCCGGCCGGCGGAGGGCTGTCAGCAAACTGTTCATAACTCCTGTGGATAACCGACAAAAAAGGCATATCACCGCGTAAAAGACGAAGCCCGTCTGCCTCCCGGCAGCAGCCCGCGGAGGATAAATATCACACATTACTTATTCATTAAAGCTGTTCGAATACACTATATACACATTAAGGAGAATCAAAATGGAAAAAAAGAGAAAGGGAGGAGCGCTGAAAGCGATACTGGCGGTCATATTGATACTGGCCGTGCTCATCGGCGCCTTCGTGATTTTCAATAGTATCTATATCGACTTTCTCTGGTATAAGGAGACAGGCTATCTGAGCGTTTATCTTACGGAGCTGGTCTCAAAGGCCAAGATAGGAGGAGCGCTCTTTATCGCCTTTTTCGTCATTTTCAGCGTATACTTCAAGCTCCTCACACTCTCGGGAGGCTCTACGATACTTAAGACCAACGGAGGTTTCGTACGCAAGGGCCTGCCTTATCTGATCGCGCTGGTGCTTGCAGGCTTCTCGGCTGCCGCCATCACGCATCTGATGTGGTATGATATCCTGACTTTCATCAACAGCGTGCCCTTCGGCGAAACCGATCCGATCTTCAATAAAGACATCTCTTTCTATATGTTCCGCCTCCCCCTGTACAACGGACTTATCTGGGCAGGCGCATATCTTATGGCGCTGCTCTTCCTTGTGACGATCGTTTATTCATTCATCGTGGTTGCGGGGAAGAGCTCGGACGACAGGAAAGCCGCAGAGAGCGAACAGGCCAAGGGCTTTTTCTCACGTTTATGGAACAGCTACCGCCTGCAGACCGTTCTGTTCCTGACAGGCGCTTTTCTGCTGGCAGGCTGCTTCTTCCTCACCAGCCGCTACGCGATACTGTTCAAGTCCAGCGACCTTTTATACGGTGCGACCTACACGGACGTAAATATAACCGCACCTGTCTACACGATAGTTGCACTCTTCTGCGGCATATGCGCACTGACGACGCTTATCTGCGGCATAGCGAAGAAGATCAAGCCGATGATAGCTGTTTACATCATCACAGCCGTCGTCTTCTTTATAGGACAGGGAGCGCAATTCGTCGTACAGCGCTTTCTGGTAGATCCAAATGAATTCACAAAGGAATCTCTCTATCTGTCCTATGCCATCAAAGGCACTCAGGCGGCTTACGGGCTGGACGATATCAATGTCAAGACATACGGGGTCGATTATGACCTGACGGCAAAGGATATCGAGGACAACCAGGTCACTATCGGGAATATCTCCATCAACGATTACGCCCCTGCCCTCGACACCTATAATTCCACCCAGTCGATAAGGACATACTACGAATTCAACGATGTGGACATCGACCGGTATGACCTTCAGGGCGATTACACGCAGGTATTCATCTCCGCAAGGGAACTTGACACTGGAAAGCTTTCCGAAAATGCCCAGACGTGGATCAACAAATATATGAAATACACGCACGGCTTCGGTTTCGTCATCTCCCCGGTCAATACCACGACGAATACCGGCCAGCCTGTGCTCATAGCATACGATATCCCCACGAAAACGCAGTATAAGGAATTCAACGTTGCACAGCCGCGTATATATTTCGGGGAGAGCACAGACGATTACGCGATAGTCAACACGCTTTCGGGAGAATTCGACTATCCTTCCGGTTCCAACAATGTGGAGAACGTGTATGAAGGCACTGCGGGCATAAGGCTGTCCCTGATAAACCGGCTGGCCTTCTGCCTGAAATACAAGACCACGAAGTTCCTGCTTTCCGCCGAGATCACGGGCAACAGCAAGATACTGATCAACCGCGACTTTATAGCCAGGGTGAGGAGCATCGCTCCGTTCCTTTCTTACGATTCGGATCCATACTTGGTAATCGCCGACGGGAAGCTCTACTGGATGCTGGATGCCATGGCCACATCTACAGACTACCCGTATTCACATCCGTACAGTGATGATGAAGGCAACAACTTCAACTACATCCGCTCTTCCGTCAAGGTCGTCATGGACGCTTACAACGGGGATGTGACTTTCTATATCGCAGACGAGAAAGACCCGCTGGTCATGGTATATTCCGGAATATATCCCGACCTGTTCGTCCCCCTGAAGGACATGCCTGCTTCCCTGAGAGCGCATATACGCTATTCCGAAGCCTATTTCAACGTCCAGGCCAAGATGTACCTTACCTATCACATGTCGAACACCTCGGTGTTCTACAACAAAGAGGACGAATGGGCGCTGGCCACACAGTATTCCGCGAACAAGACGAAGCAGACTGTTGAGAGCGCGTACCTGATCATGAAGCTTCCCGACCGCGATGAAGAATTCCTCATCATGGTGCCCTTCACGGTAGTCAATAAGGACAATATGGTCGCATGGATGGCCGGCATCTGCGACGGGGACGATTACGGAGAGCTGATCGTCTACCAGTTCGAGAAGAACAGCGCCGTATACGGCCCGATGCAGATCGAACAGAGAATCGACCAGGATACGACGATCGCCCCGCAGCTGGCCCTTCTCGCACAGGAAGGCTCTTCGCTCCTGAGGGGCAACCTGCTCACCATCCCCATCGCGAACAGCATACTTTATGTGGAGCCGATATACATCCAGGCATCCAGCAGCTCCACCTCGATCCCAGAGATGAAGAAGGTCATCGTCAGCTATGGCGACACGATCATAATGAGAGACACTCTCAGTGAATGTCTGGACGAGATATTCGGCACAAAGGACGGAAAAGTACCGATGCCCGATGACGGCGGCGGACAGGACGTCCCTCCCGATCAGGGAAACACGGATGACGGCGGCAACAGCGGCGAGGTGTCCGGAGATACCGCATCGCTCGTAAAAAGGGCAAATGAGCTCTTCGAAGCTGCCCAGAAGGCACAGTCCTCAGGCGACTGGTCTGCCTACGGCAAATATATGGACGAACTGAAGGCCGTCCTCAGCAAACTTGCAGAACTGACAGGAAACGGAACGACCACGGCTGACCCTGCAGGAACAGGCACTGAGGGCACTGATAATACCGGAGATACCGGCACCCCTGCGGACAACACTGCGGACACACCGGAAGATGCCGGCGGAGAAGAAAACTGATGAGATACATAATGGCTCTGGACGAAGGCACCACCAGTGCCCGTTCAATAATCTATGACGAGAATCTGAACACCGTCGCAGTATCGCAGAAGGAATTCACGCAGAAATTCCCTAAGCCTTCCTGGGTCGAACATGACGCCGAGGAAATATTCTCCTCGCAGCTGTATACTATGAAGCGCTGCCTGGAAAAAGCATCGCTCAATGCAAAGGACATTGCGGTCATCGGGATAACCAACCAGCGCGAGACCACTGTAGTCTGGGACAGGAATACGGGCAAGCCGGTCTATAACGCGATAGTCTGGCAGTGCCGCCGCACTGCGGATTACTGCGAAAAACTGACGGGAGACGAAGCTTTCGCTTCCCATGTCAAGGAATCCACAGGCCTGCTGATCGATCCTTATTTCTGCGCCACCAAGATCAAATGGATCCTCGATAACGTCAGCGGAGCCAGGGAAAAAGCCGAAGCAGGCGAGCTCCTTT
>JAFZLL010000040.1 GCA_017551505.1 Eubacteriaceae bacterium | reverse complement strand
GTTGGGCCAGCTCAAGCAGCTCAAACAGGCAAAGCCCGAAACTGTCATATGTGTCTGCGGATGCATGATGCAGCAGGAAGTTTTCCGTAACGAGATAAAGGAGAAATACCGATTCGTCGATATCATCTTCGGTACTCATAACATATCGGAATTCCCGGAGCTTTTGGATCGTTACAAAGCATCACATAAAAAGCTGGTCAGTGTACTGGAAGACACACCTGATATCCCCGAAAGCGTTCCCACCAAAAGAGCCTTTAAACATAAAGCCTATGTCAGCATAGCATTTGGCTGCGATAATTTCTGCAGCTACTGCATTGTTCCTTACACGAGAGGCAGGGAAAAGAGCCGCAGGCCGGAAGATATCCTGAAAGAAGTCAGCTGTCTGGCCGAGGACGGCTGCAAGGAGATCATGCTGCTCGGACAGAACGTCAATTCCTACGGCAAGGGACTCGACGAAAGAATATCCTTTGCCGAACTATTAAGCAAGGTCAGCGACATCTCCGGCATCGAACGCGTCCGCTTCATGACCTCCCACCCGAAGGACCTTTCTGATGAGCTCATCGATGTCATCGCGGAAAGAGACAATATCTGCAATTCGATACACCTGCCTGTCCAGTCGGGATCCAACCGCGTTCTCAAGCTCATGAACCGTCATTATACAAGGGAGCATTATATCTCACTGGTCGATAAGATCAGGGACAGGATCCCCGGTGTCACGATCTCGACCGATATTATCGTGGGGTTCCCGACTGAGACTGATGAAGATTTTGCCGATACTCTTGACCTCGTACGCAGATGTGCCTACGATTCCGCCTTTACTTTCATATACTCTCCCAGAGTCGGCACAAAGGCAGCTTCTATGGAACTGCTGCCCGATGAAGTCATCAAGCCGCGTTTCCAGGCACTAGTAGACACTCTTCAGGAGATCATTGCCGCAAAATCGCAGCTTTATGCCGATACGGTCCAGGAAGTCATAGTGGACGGCAGTTCACGCAGCAATGACATGATGATGAGCGGGCGTACAAAGTCCAATAAGCTCGTCAATTTCGCAGGTAACTGCAATATAGGCGATACGGTCGATGTCAGGATCACAGAAGCCAAGCCTTATTATCTTTTAGGAGAGATGCTTCATGACTGAAGTCAATACGGGCAAACTGTCCCCGATGATCCAGCAGTATCTGAAGATACACGAAAGCGTTCCCGATGCGTTTCTGATGTTCCGCGTCGGGGACTTTTACGAAATGTTTTTTGATGACGCCGTCAAGGCATCGAAGATACTGGATCTGGTACTCACAGGCAAAGACTGCGGCCTTGATGAAAGGGCTCCGATGTGCGGCGTGCCGTATCACGCTGTGGATTCCTATGTCTCCCGCCTGGTGGATAAGGGCTATAAAGTCGCCATATGCGACCAGATGAGTGATCCGAAAGTTTCAAAAGGCCTTGTGGAAAGAGAGATCACGCGTATCGTCACCTCCGGAACAGTAACGGACTCATCATTCATAAAGGAAGACGAAAACAACTTCCTGATGTGCATATACTACAATAAGCTCTCCTTCGGTGTCAGTTACTGTGACATCACCACCGGAGAGGTCATATGCCAGAAGATCGATGGAACTGATGCCGAGGACCGTTTCTATAACCTACTGTCTGCGGTAAGCCCGGCTGAGATCATAGTCAACGGCGTATTGTACCAGTCACAGGATATAAAGGATAAAGCTGAATTGATAACCGGGAGGCCGCTCACGCTGCTTTCATCTTCCGAATTCGCCTATGACAGATGCTCCTCCGAGATACTGGAGCAGCTTTCCGTATATTCGATGGATGCCGCAGGGATCGAGGAGTGCGACGAGATGATACGTTCCTGCGGGGCGCTGTTCCTGTATCTGAGGCAGACACAGAAAAATGCGCTAAAGCATATAAATGCGATAAGGACAGTCAATGACCGGGGAGTAATGAATCTGGATTATGCCACCAAGCGCAATCTTGAGCTCTCCAGAACGCTCCGAGGAGCACAAAAAAAAGGATCCCTGCTATGGGTACTGGATAAGACCGCTACGAACGTAGGAGGCAGGACTCTGGCAGGTTGGATCAATGAACCGCTTATCGATAAAAACTCGATCCTGCGCCGTCTGGACGCGTTAAGCGAGCTTACGTCGGATATTATGCGACTGGAGGATATCCAGTATTATCTGAAGCGCACAGGAGACATACAGAGGCTCTGTTCTAAGATCGCCATGCACACTGCAAACGGCAGAGACCTGCTGTCGCTCAAAGAGACAGCCTCCCTGATACCGAAGATCAAGGACCTGATGAAAGGGGTATCATACGGTCTGCTTGCCGATCTGAGGGACGGCACTGACGACCTTGCCGATATCTACGGGCTTATCGATTCAGCCATCAACGAAGACTGCACCGCTGATATCAGGGATTCGAACACAATAAAGCCCGGTTACAGCAAAGAGGCTGACGAAGCCAGGGAATTCAGGCTCAACTCAAGGGCTGTTCTCGCCGAACTTGAACAGAAGGAAAAGGATGCCACGGGCATAAAGAATCTGAAGATCAAATACAACAAGGTCTTCGGCTATTACTTTGAAGTCTCCAAGAGCAACCTCTCCAGCGTGCCTGATTATTTCGTCAGGAAGCAGACTCTTGTCAATGCGGAGCGCTTCTATACCGAAGAACTTAAAAATATCGAACAGAAGATCCTCACCTCGCAGGAGGAGTCCGAAAGGATAGAAGTCGAGCTGTTCAACGAGATAAATGACAGGATCCTCGGCGAAGTCGTCCGTATACAGAAAAGTGCGGAGAATATCGGCATATTGGATGCTCTGTGCTCCCTGGCCTATGTAAGCGTGAAATACCATTATGTACGCCCGTCGATAAACGACGTCGGAGTGATAAAAGTCCGCGACAGCCGCCATCCCGTGATAGAGAGGATAAACGAGGATATACCGTTCATCCCGAACGATATAGAGCTCAACCTTACCGACAGCCGCCTGAACATAATCACCGGACCCAATATGGCGGGAAAATCCACTTATATACGCCAGTGCGCGCTCCTTTCCATAATGTTCCAGATCGGCTGCTTCCTGCCGTGTGAATCCGCTGATATGTGCATAGTGGACAGGATATTTACCCGTGTCGGCGCCAGCGACAACCTTGCCGCAGGGCAGAGCACCTTCATGGTCGAGATGAGCGAGGTCGCCAACATCCTGCGCCACGCGACATCTGACAGTCTCGTCATACTCGACGAAGTCGGCCGGGGCACCAGTACGCTTGACGGGCTCAGCATCGCGCGGGCAGTTGCGGAATTCCTTTTAGACAGGGAACTTATAGGGTGCAAGACCCTGTTCGCCACGCATTACCACGAGCTGACGCAGATGGGCGAGATAGAAGGCGTCAAAAACCTCCATATCGATATCGCCGAAACAGGCGGCAGCGTAGTTTTCCTTCATAAGATCAAACCCGGTGCTGCAGATAAGAGCTACGGCATCGAAGTTGCCAGGCTTGCAGGACTTCCGGATCCCGTCATCGAACGCAGCGAGGATATACTGGAGATGCTCGAGGCTTCGGAAGAACCAAAAGGAAAAAAGATCTCTTCAAAAAAGAAGAAGACAGGAACGGTGGCTGTGGAAGCCGGATCCAATCTTCTCAACTATATCGAACGCAATCTGAAAGACGAGATAGCCTCGCTTCCTCTTGAGGAGATGAGCCCCATGGAAGTGTTCAATTATATCGCGAAAATACAGAAGGATCTGAAAAGTAACTGATGGGTATAATCAATATCCTTTCAAAAGAAACAGTAAATAAGATCGCAGCAGGGGAAGTCGTCGCTGATGCCTCTTCTGTCGTCAAGGAGCTCATGGAGAACTCCATCGATGCCGGAAGCACTTCTGTCAGGGTAAAGATAAGCCAGGCAGGCAAGAAGCTGATCGAAGTCGCTGACAATGGAAGCGGGATCTTTACGGACGATATCCCTAAAGTATTCCTGCGCAATGCAACCAGTAAGATCAGGGACGATATCTCGGCCATTAGTTCCCTGGGATTCAGGGGCGAAGCTCTTGCAAGCATCGCGCAGGTATCCAGGATCACTCTTATCACAAGAACTTCTGACAGCGAACTCGGCACGTCCGTTGAGGCGGAGGAAGCCCGCATAGTCAGTGAAAAAGCCGTTTCAGCCAACCGGGGCACGACGATACGCGTTACTGATCTGTTCTATAACCTGCCTGCCAGGAAAAAGCACATAAGTGAGGACAATACCGCTGCGGCCCAGATAATAGACACAGTCGGGAAGATAGCTATCAGCAGGCCTGACATCTCGGTAACGCTCATAAACGATAACAAGACAGTATTTACTACGCCAGGAGACGGTTCGCTGAAGAATGCTGCAGTATGCGTCTACGGCAGGGACGCCCTCCGCGGGATGATGGAGATGGAATTCACTGACGACCCGCTGTATATCAGCGGCCTGATCGTGTCTCCCGCCTTTATCAAGGATAGACCTTCCTACAGGATCGTGATCCTTAACGGGCGCTACATCGAGAGCGTCAGCGTCAACAGGGCAGTGGACAGCGCGTATAATGAGCTGACCGGGAAGAGCAGCGCCCAGTTCATCCTCAATATGACCCTGCCGTATTCGATGGTGGACGTAAACATCCATCCGGCGAAGAAGAACGTGCGCTTCATGAATGAATCCCTGATATGCATGCTGGTCAAACAGGGAGTAAAAGACTGCCTTGCCAGTCAGATCGAGATAAAGACACACAGTTCCCCTGATGATATCCCCGAAGAGGAAGGCTGGCATTCAGAAGCGATGGTTTTCGACTCACTGCGTGAATATATGCCCGCAGCTTATAGGGATTATGGTACGGTTAAGGATAACGCACCAAGTTACTCCGATGCTTCCGCGTATCAGATATCCGATATGCTCACCGTTGATAGATCCAGTAAGACCGAGACAGAAATCGGAAAACCTGATACTGCTGTTCTGAATAAAGACATTCTTCTGAAGCTGTCGAACATGGAGGTCATCGGCAACGCTTTCGGGCTTTACGCACTGATAGAATACGGTGACGATCTGTATGCCATGGATACGCATGCCGCTCATGAACGCGTACTATACGAGAAGTATTTGAAAGCCTTCAATTCTCATTCCATAGCAGTACAGGAGCTGATGACGCCTGTATACGTCGAGCTCTCCCCGAAGAGGTGTGCTCTGATAACGGCAAACGCTGATCAGTTAGGGGAACTGGGTTTTGGCGTGGAGGAGTATTCTGGCAACTGCATCCTTGTGCGCAGCATTCCGATGTATCTGAACGACAAGGATATCGCAGAAATAATACGACAGATATCCGGTGAAATAGAGAGCTTCGGTTCATCGACCGACCTGGCCGGCAGGAACGCATTGCTGATAAGATGCGCCTGTCATGATGCTGTGCGCGGGAGGGAAAACATAAGCGGGGAGGAGAGCAGATATCTCTTAAGGCAACTGTACGAAACGGACATGCCGTTTACCTGTCCCCACGGCAGGCCGATACTCGGGAAGATCAGCGAAAAGTATTTTATGAAAGTGTTTGAAAGAATAAAATGAGCTTCTCCGGCAGACTTATCGTCATGGCGGGACCGACCGCTTCCGGAAAGACCGATGCCGCTTATGCTCTTGCAGAACTGACCGCCGGCGTCATCGTTTCAGCCGACTGTTATCAATGCTACAGGCGTATGGATATCGGAACGGCAAAGCCCCCGAAATACATGACAGAGCATATACGCCATTATATGATCGATGAATATGACGTGACTTATCCGGTCACGGCATTCGATTATTCGCACAGGGCTCTGGATTACATGGGCTCATTAGGAAACCGTACGGTCATTCTTACCGGCGGAAGCGGTCTTTATATCGACAGCATCGTTTACTCCAGCTATGAGTTCTCAGGCGAAAACACCGATCTTTCATATCGAAGATATCTGACTGAGATCGCCGAGGCCAGAGGAGCCGATGCGTTGTACGCCAAACTCATGGAAGTCGATCCAGAATATGCCGCTTCGACCCATAAGAACAATATCAAACGCGTAATGAGAGCGCTGGAATTCCATCATGATACCGGGAATAAGATGAGTTCAGCCAAACAGGAACGGGTCATGCGTTTCCCCAATACACAGTATTATGCTCTGTCAGTATCCAGGCCTCTTCTTTACGAGAGGATAAATGCAAGGGTGGACAGGATGATGGAGGAAGGATTGGCTCAGGAAGTCCAGGAGCTGTACAGGGACTATCCGGACAGATCCCTGACCGCATTCAAAGCTATCGGGTATAAAGAGCTTATCAGTGCAATCGAGGGAGAGACCACCATTGATGAGGCAGTCAGGCTGATAAAGAAACGAAGCCGGAATTACGCCAAAAGGCAGTACACCTGGTTCAACGCAAATAAAGACGTACGCTGGATCGATGCTGACGAGATGAACAGCGCGCAGATCGCCGATATGATCTTCAAGGGGGGCAGAAATGTTTGATAACAGAGCAGTTTTCGATTATATAAACGAATGCGAAGAAAGCGTCAGGGATATCTTCAAAAAGCGTGATGAGATCGCGCTGTATAATCAGGCGAAAGTGCTTGCCTCGATGCAGAGGCATAAACTGGCTGAACGGCATTTCACCGGATCGACCGGCTACGGTTACAATGACGACGGACGTGATGTCACTGAAAAGATCTATGCGGATGTATTCGGCGGAGAAGCCGCTCTCGTACGGCCCCAGATAGTCTCGGGGACACATGCCGTATCACTTTGCCTGTATGCCGTTCTCCGTCCGGGCGACAACTTCATATCGATGACAGGCCAGCCCTATGATACGATCTACTCGAATATCGGAGTATCAGATACCTGCAAGGATAAAGGCACGTTGGCTGATTTCGGGATCGGCTATAAGCAGATAGAATTTACACCCGAAGGAAAACTCGATTTCGACAAGTTCCGGGAGTTTGTCGATGGAAACACAAAAGCAGTCTTTTTCCAGAGATCGACAGGATATTCCATGCGCACTGCTTTGACCATAGACACTCTGAAAGAAGCTATTGAGGCCATTAAGGCAGTAAAGAAAGACATCATAGTCATAGTGGACAACTGTTACGGGGAATTTCTGGAAAAAGAAGAACCATGTGACGTGGATGCAGACCTTATCGCAGGTTCCCTTATCAAAAACCCGGGCGGAGGTTTGGCTGCCAGCGGAGGCTATATAGTCGGCAGGAGCGACCTGGTGGAATTGGCGGCAGGCAGGCTTACGATGCCTTCCATTGCATTTGAGGTAGGCGCGATGCCTTCCGGCACCACCAGAAATTACATGCAGGGTTTCTTTATCGCTCCAAGTGTAGTCAATTCTGCGGTAAAAGGGGCAATACTCACCGCAAAAGCCTTATCTGGACTGGGATTTGAAGTATTCCCGAAGTTCGATGATGACCGCAGTGATATCATCCAGGCAGTGGTCCTGAATGACAGACAGAAGCTTATCGATTATTGTCAAGCAGTACAGTTTTCTTCGCCTGTTGATTCGTATGTTTCACCGGAGCCCTGGGATATGCCGGGATATGTGGATCAGATCATCATGGCTGCAGGAAATTTCATCCAGGGCTCATCGATAGAACTCAGCGCTGATTCTCCCATGAAAGAACCGTTCATCGTTTATCAGCAGGGAGGACTTACATACGAACATGTAAAAATCGCTCTTTATAATGCGATAGTTTCTTTGAAGCTGATGTAAACACAGGTAACAGGGTAGGGGAGAGGTTTTTTTCTGTTCCAATTTGGCAGAAAACACAACAGAAACAAAAGCCAACCCATGTTGAAGATATGACAAGACAATTTGAAACGGTATAGCTGTTCATTATGCTATACCGTTTGTTTTTTTATTTGACCGGAACGCTGGCGATATCCATCAGAAATCGACATTAAATAGTAGTACTGTGTAACGTATGGTTGATGTTATTAACCATGATGGGTATTTTGGAAGATATAACTGACATTTTCTTATTATTTAAGTTGAATGTCAGTTATAAATGTGTTATATTCTAGGCATACTAAAAGTCTAAGGCGGTGAGGATCATGATCAAACGCGAACGTTACATACAGCGGATTCGCCCCTTTATTGGCACTGAGCTAATTAAAGTTCTTACCGGCATCCGCAGATCCGGCAAATCTGTTATGCTTGAACTCATCAAAGAAGAGCTGCGTGAGCAGGGGATATCTGATACACAGTTTATTACATTTAATTTTGAATCTCTGGCGAATGCGAAATATTGTACGTCGGACGCTCTATATAAGGAACTGGACAAACGAGTTTCCGACATATCCGA
Organism: Eubacteriaceae bacterium; assembly: GCA_017551505.1. Classification (GTDB taxonomy): domain Bacteria; phylum Bacillota; class Clostridia; order Eubacteriales; family Anaerofustaceae; genus JAAYHF01. The sequence goes on along the minus strand of JAFZLL010000040.1, from coordinate 24,126 downwards.
GAAAAGCTATCTTTTCTTTGACGAAATACAGGAAGTTGATGGTTGGGAGAAATGCATCAATTCCGCAAGAATGGATTTTGACTGCGATATTTATATTACCGGCTCTAATGCCAAGCTGCTGTCCGGTGAGCTTGCAACCTATCTGGGTGGTCGCTACGTGGAGTTCCTGATTTACCCATTTTCTTTTGAGGAATATCTTGAATGCAGAAAACAGGACCAGACGCTGCTTTCCATACCGGACGAATTCAAAAACTATATTGACCTTGGTGGTATGCCGTTTCTGACCAATCTTTACGGTGACAGAACAGCGTCATTGCAGTATCTTCGGGATTTATACAATTCCGTCATCCTCAAAGATGTGGTGAAGCGCAACAATATCCGAGATGTTGATCTTCTTGAGCGCATTATTACCTATGTTCTTGCAAACGTAGGCCACACGTTCAGCGCCAGGGGCATTTCGAACTATTTCAAGAGTGAAAACCGCAGAGTTGCCCCAGAAACGATACTGAATTATATAAAGGCGTGTTGTGACGCTTATCTATTCTTCAAACTCAGCCGAGAAGATATTGCGGGGAAGAAGATTCTCTCCGTCAATGAGAAATACTATATTGTCGATCACGGCATTCGTGAAGCTGTATACGGAGGTACTACCCGTAACATGGATCAGCTGTTGGAAAACATCGTATGTATGGAGCTGATACGACGCGGCTATACTGTTACTATCGGAAAGGTCATGGATAAAGAAGTTGATTTCGTCGCGCAAAGCGGCAACGAGAAGATTTACGTCCAAGTGGCATATCTTCTCAGTTCACAGGACACAGTTGAGCGTGAATTCCGCGCATATGACGCCATTCGGGATAATTACCCCAAATATGTAATCTCTATGGATGACTATGATATGAGCAGAGACGGCATCAAACACAGGAATATCCGTGACTTCCTTCTTGCTGAAAAATGGGATTGAAAATCACAAACCGGGCTCGCTGATTGCGGGCCCGGTTCAAGGCTAATATCACTTTTTATTCTTTGAATATATCCCTATTGCAGATGTTTGATTAATCCTTCTTATAGTTTTCTGATTACCCCGATAACTTTCCCCAGTATAGTAACATTTCTGGCATATATAGGAGCCATCATCGGATTCTCCGGTTGCAGGCGGATGCTGTTCTCTTCTTTGTAGAAGGTCTTGACCGTTGCCTCATCATCAATCATGGCAACGACTATTTCACCATTTCTTGCGGTATTCTGCTGACGGACGATCACATAATCTCCGTCAAAGATGCCGGCATTAATCATGCTGCTCCCTTGTACCATGAGCATGAAGCATTCACTTTCACCACGGCCCAAAAATGAAGCAGGCAGAGGGAAATAGTCTTCATAATTCTCAACGGCAAGGATCGGGGCACCTGCAGCGACCTTACCTACGATAGGAACAGAGATCATCTCTGTCTCTGGAATAGGTTCATCATCATCGATAATCTCGATGGTTCTTGGTTTAAGCGGATTGCGGCGGATATAGCCCAGTTGTGCAAGATTGTTCAGTTGATACTGGACAGAAGATGTTGATTTCAATCCAACAGCTGCACCTATCTCTCTAACAGAGGGTGAGTAGCTGTGCTTTTTCATTTCGTCCTTGAGATACTCAAGAATTTCGATTTGAATACCAGATAGATCTTCGTACATGGGAAAACCACCTTACTAATTTTCAATTACATTATACATATGGCAGTATGTCTTGTCAAATATTTGTTCTAAATATCTTGACAATTTAATCGGTTTATCGTACACTTGTGCTAAACAAATGTTCGATTAGGGAGTTAATATGAAAAAACGTTCGATACACCTCAAGAAATCTGCAGTAGCAATATATAAGAAACTCTTTATAGCATTCGTTGTGCTTGTTATATTCTTTGCTTTCTTTATCCCATTTACTGGAGCCAACGGATCTACGTTAACACGGACCATGCCTTATGTAGTTCGCGATGGCGATACTGTATGGGCTTTAGCTGAAGCAATATGTCCAAGTGACATGAGACTTCCTCAAGTCGTATTCGAGATATGCCAGATAAACGGACTGCAAAAGGGTGGACTCATTTACACCGGACAGACGATAGAGTTGCCTGTCTATTAATCTTTTCTCAGCTTTATCACTTTAGCTGCCTGCTTACGCCTGTCTTCTTCTACATCCGCGTAATGTTTTCTGGTGGTATTGACATCTTTATGGCCTAACACATCCGCCACAAGGTAGATATCTCCCGTCTCGAGATACAGATTTGTACCAAACGTGCTCCTGAATTTATGCGGAGAGATGTTTTTCAACGGCACAATGCTTCTCGTATACTTTTTAACCATTTTTTCAACGGCGCTGACACCCATGCGTTTCTTTTGGAGAGAAAGGAACATAGCATCTTCGTCGCCCGGCCTGATTCCTTCTATCTTATTTCGATATTCTTTAAGGTAATTTGTAAGTATATCTGCAACTTCCTGGGATAGATAGAGTATGGCTTTATCGCCGCCTTTTCGCGTGACGATAAAACTGTTGTTCGAGAAATCGAAATCCGATATATTAAGCCCAATACACTCGCTGATACGGATCCCTGTTCCGAGCATCAACGCTATCAGCGCTGTATCCCTGAGAGCGGTTTTCTCATGGAATCTCTTTGCAGTTTCTGATAATCTATTACCGTCTTCCACGCCGTCAAGCAGATCGGCTACTTCATTAACTTCCAGCCGGACGATAGGCTTTTCGTGGATTTTCGGGAGATCGACCAGTTCCGCAGGGTTTGTCTGGATCAGTTCGCGTTTAAAATAGTATTTATAGAAGCTGCGCAGCGTAGCAAGCTTTCGCATCTTTCCGTTTGCTGAATTTGTATAGGTCATCATCTTCGACGGGTCCTTATAATTCGGCAATTGATAATAGGAGAGGAATTCAGAGTATTTTTCTAAATCTACAGCTTTGATCAGATCCAGATCTTTAACGGTAAAATCCCTCTCATCTTTTCTATCATGGAATTTATCATTTACATTTTTCAGATAATAAAAGAAGATACGCAGATCGTATGAATAAGCAAGCCTTGTCCGGATCTGAGTCGTATCAGTGATTCCGCGGAAAAAGTCCGACGCGAACGCGGGCAGCAATTCCAGCATATTTCTTAATTTGACAGTGTATTCTGCGTTTTTTTCCTTAGTGTAGTTGTTTGGCATAAATTCTACTCCATATTTACATTAAAGCTGTCTTTAACGGAAAGATATCTGTAGTTATTTTACTCCTGCCCCGCCAGTTTTACAAGAGGATTTTTATTGATATTTTCCCCGACCGGAAATTCATCTCTGCTGACTATGATGTTTTCGGGTTTGTTTATACCGTAGACTGTACTGAGAGTTTCATTGCCGACCGAACAGTATTTTTTCAGGATATATGCTCCGGTAAGTTTCAGAGTGACTGTAGACATCCCCTTCCTGTAGATACCGCTTTTTTTCAGCCGGTTTGTAACTATAAGCTGGATGGTCCTCAGAGGCATCGGTTCGTCATTCCCGCTGAAAAGGAATTTACGTGTTCGTATACGTTCGTCCGATAAAAAACGCCTTAAAATCGATTTCAGAGCGTCATCCAAAGGGATCATTCTCTCATTTTTGTCATTATCGCGTATGATGAGGCACTCATCAGTGATATCTGCCGTTCTGATGGATGCCAGCTCCGAAGCAGTGAGGCAGCAGTTGATATTCATCAGGATTATAAGCTGATCTCTCAGAGAATTCCTTCCATCTATGCTTTCAAGCAGCTTTCTGCATTCGTCAATGAGCAGAGGCTGTTTATTTTCAGTACTGACTTTCAATGACTTCACATTCTTAACGGGAGAATTATTTATTACCCCCAGATCCTGCAGATAGTCATAATAGTTCCTCAGTGATGAAAGCATCCTGTTGATCATGGCTTCGGAATTATTTGATGCGCTCAGCCAGTTCATATACGCTATCACATCGGCAGCGGCGGCATTTTCAAGAACGCTGTTTTCGTCATCATAGCGCTGTCTCAGGAATCGCTCGAATCCCCGGACATCGTACAAGTATCCTTTGGCCGTATCGGACGGATATTCCTTTTTCAGATATTCAGAATATGATTTTTCCATTACAGTTATATCATAACATAAAAAGATGCACTAAATATATATTTAGTGCATCTTTTGTAAAACTATTCTTATTCCCTGATCGTGATGCCGTATTTATCTTTCAGATGTGTCAGTATGTTATTCACAGCTTCTTCGATCATTTCATCGGTAAGAGTTGATTCTTCGCTGCGGAAGACCAGGTTATACGCAACGCTCTTCTTGTTCTTACCTATCACATCGCTGACATAGACGTCAAATACGTCACAGGAGATCAGGTTGTCTCCCCCGCTTGATAAGATCTCTTTGCCGATATCTCCTGCCGGAGTATCCTCATCCATTACCAGCGCCAGATCCCTGTGTACTGCGGGATACTTTGCCACAGGTCTCATGTGCACAGTATGACCATTATAGGCTTCATACAAAGGCTCAACATCGATCTCCGCAATGCATACGCTTTCCGGCGCCTCATAGTATTTGGCAAGCCCCGGGTGTATCTGTCCGAAGCAGCCTATCCTATTCCCGTTCAGAAGAACATACGCGCTTCTTCCCGGATGGAGGAAAGGCTCTTTTGCTCTTTCGTAATCAAGTCCTGAGATCTTAAGCACGTCTGCGATATACTCGATAACTGACTTGATCTCATAGAAATCAGAATCATATTTGCCTACGGCAAGTCTGTCGATGCTTTCGGGAAGATCGTTCTTATCCTCGTTCTTCAGGAATGCGCATGCGATCTCGAACATCAGTCTAGCTTCGTTTTTCTTGCTGGAGTTGAGCTTGAGCGTGGACAGCAGCCCCGTGAGGATCGTCGTGCGCATCGCGGAAGTATCCTCTCCGAGCGGGTTTACGATGACCTCGGGCTGGCTGCGCTTATCGTCTTGGTCAAATCCGAAAGCCTTGATCCTGGACGGGCTGTCGAACGAATAAGTCAGTATATCATGTCCGCCGATACCGATAAGCAGCTGTTTGAGTTTCTGCTTGAACGAGTAGTATTCGTTCCTCGGCGAGATATAATTCGACGTTTCCATCCTCGTCTGCGGTATATTGTCATAACCGAACATGCGGGTGACTTCTTCCGCAAGATCTTCCTTTATTGCGATGTCCTGACGGAATCTGGGAGTTTTGGCGGTTATCACCGAACCGTCGATCACAGTGTCGAATCCCAGAAGATCGAGGTATCCGGCCGCCCTTTGAGGGGTAAGGTCTATTCCGATGAAGGAGTTGTACCAATCCATGTCCATGGATACTTCACTGGGTTCGGCTATCTCTCCCTTTACATCGATCACACCGTCTATGTATTCAGCTGCGCCGATCTCCACGAGCAGGCTGGCAGCCCTGTCACAGGCGTATTTCGTCAGGAACGGGCTTATGCCCTTTTCAAAACGCGCGCTGGATTCCGTGCGCAGTCCGAGTTTCTTCGATGTGTTCCTGACGCTGGTGCCGTTGAAGTTCGCGGCTTCTATGACTACGACTTTTGTGTCATCCGTAATGTCGGAGTTTTCTCCCCCCATCACACCTGCGACGCAAACGCTTCTCTGCCCGTCGCAGATCATGAGCATATCCTCGTCAAGCACTCTTTCAACGCCGTCCAGGGTAATGAACTTTTCATCCTTTGCGGCGGTACGGACGACTATCTTTCCGTCTGCCAGTTTGTCGAAATCGAAGGTATGCAGCGGCTGTCCGGTCTCCATCATGACGAAGTTAGAGACATCAACGACGTTATTGATAGGCCTCATACCCGAGCCCATAAGTCTGACCTGCATCCACATGGGAGACGGTTCGATCTTCTTTATTCTGACCATCCTCGCTGTGTATCTTCTGCAGAGGTTCTGGTTCTCAACACTGACCGTAAGGTAATTATCGATATCGTTCTTCGAAGAATCGAACTCATATGCAGGGAAGACAAATCTCTTTCCGAATGCGGCTCCGACTTCACTGGCAATGCCCAGAACGCTGTTGCAGTCCTGCCTGTTGTTGGTCAGTTCAAATTCGGTAGTATAGTCATCAAGCCCAAGTACTTCTTTTATATCGACTCCGAGCTTAGTGTCCTCGGGCAGTATGTAGATGCCTTCTTCTGCTGCTTTTGGAGCGATCCCTGCCTTGATGCCGAGCTCACCGGCGGAGCACAGCATCCCCTGGCTTTCGATGCCTCTTAAGACCCCGGTCTTGATCTCACGCCCGTCGTGTAATGTGGAATCGTTTCTGGCGAGCGGGACGATGTCGCCCTGTCTGACATTCTGGGCCCCGGTGACGATAGTATATTCTTTCTCGCCGTCGAAGACTTTGCATACCCATAAGTGGTCGGAGTCGGGGTGGCTCTCGATGCTGTTCACTTTGGCGGTGACGATATTGCTGATCAGGCCTCCCCTGTATTCGTAATTCTCGCATATAGTGCCGGTGATCGTCATCCTCTCTGCGAAGGACTTCATATCATCGGGAATTTCAGTATAATCTTTGACCCATGTAATTGAGGTTATCATTCAAGTCCTCCTTAGAACTGCTCAAGGAATTCGGTGTCGTTGCCGAACAGAAGACGCAGGTCATTTATATCGTATTTAAGCATCGCCATGCGGTCCAGACCCATTCCGAATGCGAATCCCGTATATTTATCCGGATCTATGCCGCAGATCTCCAGCACATGGGGGTGTACCATCCCGCAGCCGAGTATCTCGATCCATCCGGTGCCTTTGCAGATGCGGCAGCCTTTGCCGTGGCAGGCGAAGCAGCTGGCGTCCATTTCAGCACTCGGCTCAGTGAAATAGAACTGATGCGGACGGAAGCGGGTCTGCGTATCTTCTCCATACATAAGCTTTGCAACGTAATCCAAAGTGCCCTTAAGGTCAGCCATGGTTATGCCTTCATCGATGATAAGGCCTTCCAGCTGATGGAACATCGGTGAATGGGTGGCATCGATCTCATCTTTTCTGTAGACTTTTCCGGGCGAGACGATCTTTATGGGCGGCTGGTTCCCCGTCATCGCCCTGACCTGCACGGGAGAAGTCTGTGTCCTTAAGAGAATATCATCCGTAAAGTAAAAGGTATCGCTGTAGTCCCTTGAAGAATGTTCGAGCGGGACGTTCAGGTTGTCGAAGTTGTTTCTTACCCATTCGATTTCGGGTCCTTCGACGACTGAAAATCCGAGCTGGCCGAAGATATCCAGCATTTCATCGATCACCAGATAAAGCGGATGTTCATGACCGGACGCAAGCTTTTTGCCGGGCAGAGTGATGTCGATAAACTGGCTGGACAGCTTTAGTTCAACGGCTTTTTCTTCAAAATACTTCTTTTTTTCCGAGAGCGCAGTTTCGATAGCTTCGCGCACTTCATTTGCGAGTTTCCCGATCCTGGGCCTCTCATCAGCGCTTAAGGAGCCCATTCCTCTGAGTATCGACGTCAATTTGCCTTTCTTCCCGAGATACTCTACTCTGAGGTTCTCGATAGAGGCCAGATCGCCGACGGACTCAATTGCGGAGAGCACCTGTTCCTTGATCTTCATTAATTGAGTTTCCAAATGTGTACCCTTGCCTTTACGTAAATATTCTTAAGAGAAATTATACACTCTATATAAATTCAAAACAACGTAAATGAACTTAAAAAAGCCGTCCGGAAAAGGCTCTCCTGACGGCTTCAGTGGTTGTCTAAAGTATCCTCAGAATTTGAGGTCGTTGATCTTGTCGGTATATTCGGTGCTTGCTTCTGCCATCTCGAAAGTGAACATTGTGTTCATCACGGATTGGGCGCAGTCGATGGCAAAGAACGTGAACGGGCACCCACTCCCCTCGCCCAAACGCATGTTCATATCGAACATCGGCCTGACACCGGTCTCCCTCTGGACTATCGCGTAACCAGGCTCTTCTGTCTTGTGAGATTCGATGGCGAAATCAGCTACCAGTTTATTGAGCTTATATGCGGCATAATAAGCAGCCGAGGAGATGTAGCCGTCGATCACGATAGGTACCCTGTAATATGCGGCGCCGATGAACATTCCAGCCATAGCTGCAATGTCGAGACCGCCGACTTTCGCGAGTACGTCAATGGGGTCATCCTTATCCGGATTATTAATGTCGATTCCCTGCTGGATAATGGCTTTCTTATGCTCGAATGCTTCATCATCCGTCATTCCCGTCCCTTTGCCGACGGCGTTATCCACGCTCTGGCCGGCCAGCGTGCAGATGACGGCTGTCGACGTTGAAGTATTGCCGATCCCCATCTCTCCGGTCCCGATGACCTCGTAACCTTTATCGACAGCGTCTTTGACAGCGTTGATCCCGACCAGGACCGCCTTTAGAGCTGTGTCGTAATCCATCGCGGGACCTTTGGCAAAATCGTTGGTGGAACGCATGAGATTGACATTGATGACATTGGGATCATCTATGTCAGGCTTAACGCCGATATTGTACACGATCAGGTCATTCCCGTAAGCCTTTGAGATAGCGCCGACGCCGGACCCGAAGCGTGTGAATACCTCGGTCATCGTCTTGGTGATCGACTGAGGAGCAGATGAGACTCCCTCATCGACGATACCGTTATCCGAGCTCATTATGATAACACATTTTTTGCCGAAAGTCTTTTTGATCTCTCCGGTGATACCTGCCAGTTTATAGGAGATATCTTCGAGCCTTCCGAGGCTGCCGGGGATCTTCAGCAGATCCAGTGAAAATGCCTTCGCATCTTCGATCGCTTTCTCATTTGCGGGGGAAATCCCGTCCACGTACGCAAATACCGTTTTTTTCAATTCGTTGTCCATACTACTCCTTTTCCCGACTTCAGTCGAAAAAACGCCTACAGATACCATCTGCAAGCGTTACCTTAACTTACATTATAAAACGGATCGGGCAGGTCTTCTGACTGAGCATCAACACTCACGCGCGCCTTCTCACCACAAGGGCAATGGCATAATGCGCAGAGCTCCGCAACACAGCGGCGGGTCCGTCCGGGATTATCACCCGGTTCCCTATTCTCCCCTTTCGGGGCACCTGATCTTTATATTCAAATAATACCGAATATGAAAAACAATGTCAATAATATCTGAACAAAGTGTTTATCCTTTGCTGCGATGTTATAATCAGTTCATGGAAGAGAGAACCTTCGATCTTTATATCGTTTCAACACCCATCGGAAATCTGGAGGATATCACATTAAGGGCTTTACGAATACTGAAGACCGTTGATTTCATACTCTGCGAGGACACCAGGCAGACTGTAAAGCTGTTAAATCATTATGAGATCAAGAAACCTCTTGTCAGTTATCACAAATTTAATGAGGCTGAAATGCAGCAGGAAGTAATCGACAGGATCTCTTCAGGAGAAAAAGCCGCCCTGGTTTCCGATGCCGGCACTCCCCTGTTATCCGATCCAGGCGAAAAACTGGTCAAGACCATGATAAGTTCAGGCATCTCATTCTGTGTCCTTCCCGGTGCAAACGCTCTTCTTCCCTCCCTCATCATGAGCGGTTTTGATATGAATGAATTCCATTTCGCCGGCTTTCTACCCTCGAAAAAACAAGAGAGAAGCATTAAGCTTGCAGAGTATCTTAAGAGTTCATGCGCTACAGTACTTTACGTTTCACCGCATGAGTTAAGAAGAGTTCTGAACGAATTAGAAGAAATTGCACCGGATAGGATGCTCTCCCTCGCAAAAGAACTAACAAAGTATTATGAGAACATTTATCGCGGTACTGCATCGATGATAAATGACGATCTTGGTGAAGAGATAAAAGGCGAATACACGCTTACTATCTCACCGAATCAGAATTACGCCTTGGATAAAGAATTCTCTGACGAAGAGATCAAGGAGATGTTCGATGAACTCATTTCCAAAGGCATGGATAGAAAAGGAGCACTTCAGTCAGTCGCCAAGAAGACTGGAAGGAGCAAGAATTCGATATACTTTGTGTTATTCGTTAAAAACATGGAGTGATTCTAGCCATTTCAATGTGCTGTAAGCAGTAGCCAGGATTCTTGGTGCATAATAGTTTGTAAGGATTCTTTTGCCTGATCCAATATCAATGCATAATTATTTACGGCACTTCCACAATGCCATCGGATGTTCTGCGATCCGTTTTTGTATAGTCTCGTCGTCAAACAATAATCCAGGCTCGTATTCTTTCCTTTCAAACTTGTCCAGGAATTCCTTCTCCGAATCCGTAAGCTTCATAAGAGTTTTGAGATACTGCTTTACCACATGGATCTTTTCATTGATGTCGAATTGTTGTGTACGTTCTTCCTGCCGTAAAACAGGAAATAACTCCCGTCGTATCTTCTTGAAAGTAATCGTCTCTATTGCGTCGGTTGAAAAGGTCTTGTTGATGACTTCTGCTGATACTGCTGCGTAAAAGACGATACATTTTCGAAACATATCTCTCTTTTGCGAAAACAAATCTTTCTGAATCATTTTTTCAAAATCGTATAGATCTCTCGCCGCCGCACGTGACAACAGAGCATTTGCTTTTGCTGCATAGATTTCCATGGGATCCAGCGTTATTACTTTAATGCTGTTTCCAAAAGCATCTGTCGTGATTCTTCTTTCCTCTGCTTCAAGGATATGAGATCGGAGCGAATAATTCAGTTCAATCTTTATAATATCTGGATTCCCGCCGACATTTGTATAGTTGTAATAATACGAGTCCAGACTATGGGAAAATCTTGATTTTGGCGAAAGAGCATAGCCTTCATATTGCATATATGATCTGATGATTCCGTCAATCTTTTCCCTTGAAGTCAGCATTTCTTCTCTGGGCTTATTGGGTGTAAGTCTAAATCAATATCTACAGAAAGCCGTGGAAGCTGAAAAACCGTAAGGTTTATTGCTGTGCCGCCTTTCAGAAGCAAATGATCCCTCAAGAATTCATGCTGATATAAATAGCCAAGAATTTGCTTTAATCGAAGCACCTTTTCAAATGTGTCACGCACAAATCCCTGTTCTCTGGCTATCCTGTCCAATTCGAATCTATCATATCGAGGCATCAGAAATCATCCATCCATTCTTCAGGGCATACATTTGGCCAGGAACGACCAGCCTCCACTCATTATTATAGATTCCTTCTTTGATATCCTTGGACAGATATCGTTTGCTCTTTCCAATTCTGGAACGGCATTGTTCGAAGAAATCCGAGGAAAGTCCCAGAGAATCCCGCAGAGGCCACAGTAGATAGCCGGTTTTTTGATACAGAAACTGATTGTCATATATATTAAGGATCAGCAGCAGCTTGTTCTCATCAATACCGTTCAATATTCCTAGTTCTGCAACGACTTCTTCATAACCTCCGATCTTATCCATATCCTTGAGACAGTCAGCTACAGTTCGCTCTCGGCTGGTGACACGTATTCCGCCGCTTAGCTCCGGATACTCAACACCTTCTAAAAAGGGCGAGGATATAAAATGGTATGAATAACCGTCAAATTCAAAGTCATTAAACTTTGTCTCTGACGAAACATAGACATCATAGAAAACCTGGTCTGTTGTCCCGTAGTAATCCATTGCTGAATAGTGCGAAACATAAGAGGTTGGGGAAATACTGCTAGCAATCTGAAAACGACTGGCAATAGGTCCGCCTGTTTGCGGGCTGACACAAGTATACATATTGTTGCGGATCTTCATCACTTTATGATATGCCATCAGTCTTTTTATTGCTGAACGTGCACTGCCGATATTGTTATAATATTGATCAACATCATCCACAGAGAAGACAGGGCGTTTTGCCATTGCCGTATATACATCCATATCAGCACCTTCTTAGTTTACAATTTACTCATAATAGCATTAATGCAGTCTAATATGAGTTATATTTAAACTATACCATCCTTTACAGTATATGTCAAGTTTAATATTTACGCACATTAGATCATCTGCGATCTATTTTTGTTCAATCATAAACAAGCGTTATCCTTTCTGCACCGTTTTCAACCTTTCTCCAACATTTTTCAGTGCTTTTAATGCTCTGATATTTGACTATGCGGTGCCACAGCACAGATAAGAGCGCTAGTTCAGCTTCGGTTATTTAGTTAATCTTCAACCATTTATCTGATATCCTTGGCGAAATAAATGATATGATAAAAAGCCAGCTTACTATGGGAAAGTAGACTGGCTCTGAAACAGTATCATAGAGATAGTACGACAGATATATAAAGAGACTTTCTCAATAATTGAAAAAGTCTCTCTTTTGCTTCATGGGATTATGGCTATAATATCCTTTTGCTATCGCCCGTCCGGTAGTCGATCTCAATGCCCGGTTGAATATTAAACACGTACACATTAAACTGGATCCCGGCACCATGATCTTCGACAGACTTCGCTTCCATTAAAACGCCACTTGCGACAAGATTTTCACCTTCAAATATCGGAGTCACACGATAAATAACATGGTTTCCGGTGTACATGATATAATCAGCTACCATTATCTCAAAAGGCAACATTCCGAATTTGTTAAAATACCGAGTTCCGGTTATTAGATTTAATGCATTATCGTTTTCGCCGGATAGAGTATACGCTATTAAATGACAACGATTGTATAGATACTTATCTTCTATAAGGTCGTCATACCTGACTGTATGCCATCCAGAAGGCTTGATCATGCCTATCGGGCCTCGTTCTTCTGTAGGCATAGTCTCTCGGCCCAGACAACCTATTGCGGGGCCACATCTTCCTAACGAATCCAATGGACTGTACTGTTGATAGACTTCAGTCGTCATGGCAACGTTTTGAAAGAACGGCTTATTACCGTTAACTTCAACATACACAGCGCCTTTATAGGAAGGAATGACAAAATCAATCGTTTCTGCATTATCAGGTGTCTTATTACTTCTACGATAAGCGATCGATATGCCCAATAAACAAATAGTGCAGATTACAACTGCAACAGAAACGGTGATTGCTCGTTTTCGCAGCTTCCGTCGCTTCTCGTTATCGGCATGATACGTCCGTTTCAAAATCATGAATTCATTCCTGCCGTAATCGCTTCACTTTTCATTTCATTCAGATCGCAGCCTCTTTTGATGGCGATCTTATAGTCCTTCTTGAACTGGCCGGTAAAATCAGCCTTAAGCGTCAAGCGCCTTCATTAGATTTGAAATGTTGTCACAAGGTCTATATAGGTCTTCTCCTCTTTCAGCTACTTCTATAGCTACAAAGGTGACCGTATTTGGCACATTCTTGCTCACTTTAAAAGGAATCTGCTGCTCACGGACAGACTGTCTAAGGAATATATTAAATGCAGTCGTCAAATTCAGACCAAGTTCGGCGAAAAGGGTTTCAGCCTGTTTTTCAAGTCTTCATCAACACGAAGAGTTACATTCACATTTTTCATGTTATCGCCTCACCAGCTACATTATACTAGTATCAAAGGAATTGTTAATGTATTTATGTGCGTTGCACGTAATAATATGTACCCTGTCTTTTATAATCCAGGGCATCTTTTCATGATTAAGGATTATTGCTCAACTCAAGCATAATTCCATAGAATTCCATAAATAATCGTCGCAATAATCAAAACACCCACTGTTTGAAGCGACTCCAAAGGTTAGACCCAGGATCAAACTGAAGTAGGCCCGTTCAGATCGATTCTTGCAGCCTGCATTGTTTCTCGTTTTCAGTGATTATTCCCACACGATCAATTCTTATACAAGTATAAATATCGTTTAGGACATATGATTTTTGTCTGACAGGTACACCATTGCATTGTTTTTGATTCTTTCAAAGCCTCTCCAGGCTAAAGATGAATTGCCATACGTTTCATTAAACTCATCTATGTTCATAGTTACGAGAGTCTCAGCTTTAGGGAATGCCTTATCTACTGTCGTTGAGAAGCTTTTATGAAGATCCTTCGGAGCCGTGAGATTAAACGGGCAGACATCCTGACAGACATCGCATCCGTATATATATCCTCCTTTTCCATATCCTCCATGCTTCTGAGTGATATAGGAAGTACACTTTCCGTAATCCAAGACGCTGTCATCATATGCTTTGACAGGGCAAGATGTCAGGCATCTCCTGCAGTTTCCGCAAAGATTTGGTACGGGAGAAACATCGCAATCAAGCGGCATATCCGTGAGAATGTGGCCGAGGAATATTAAAGAACCGTATTTTTCGTTGATTATGAAATTGTTTTTGCCATAGAAACCGAGCCCTGCACAGTAAGCGGCAATCCGGTCCAGAAATATCCCCGTATCCGCAAAGACCTTGTATTTTGCTCCCGAATCCGAGAATATATCCTCTGCGAGGGCTTTGCCGGCCCGTATGAGGACTTTATGATAGTCTTCACCGTAAGCGCATTTGGATATCCTGAGCCTATCCTCCCCATCGTCAGGCATTTTTAAGGAAGACGCGTAGGAGATTCCGAAAGCAATGATGCCTTCGGCATCTTCCATCTCTTTTTTATAATCCATCCGATCGGAAATGTCCCCGTTGAAAAACGCCAGCTTGCGCCCGGCATTGGCAGATATTACCTGTTCTTTAATGCTTGATAGAAGAGTCTTGCTGACTATCCCGACAAGGTCTATACCGTATTCCCCTGCTTTTTCGGACAGAAGACTGTTATCGATCATTTTTGATCTCTTGAGCTGTCAGTTCAGCTGCCTTTTCAAGGTCGCTCAGCGAAGAGTCGTTATAAACAACGATATTTGCCAGAGGAAGTTTCTCATCCTGATCCATCTGAGATGCCATGCGGCTCTCGGCCTGTTCATAGGTCAGAGAATCCCTCGCCATTATCCTCTCTCTGCGCAGGGCGTCATCGGTATATACCAGAACCGTCTTGTCCACGTCGCCCTGAAGGCCGCACTCGAACAGCAGCGGGCAGTCATAGATCACGTAAGCCTCGCCGTCCTCCTCGAACCTGGCGCAATCCCGGAAATACATTCTCCTGACCTCAGGATGAATGATGCCATTGAGCTTTTCTCGGCTGGCGTCATCGGAAAACACTAGAGCGCCCATCTTTTTCCTGTCCATACTTCCGTCCTCGGCGATGTATTCATCTCCGAATGTCGTCCGTATGGTCTCAAGTACGTCTTTGTCAGCTGAAGCACGCCGTGAAAGGACGTCAGCATCTATCACCGGACAGTCCAGATACTCTGCCAGATATTTGGCAAAAGTGCTTTTGCCGCTTCCTGTACCGCCCGTAACACCAATTCTTATCATCATTTCGCCTCATACCAGTTATTTCCCTCAACAACTTCCGCCACCAGCGGGACCTTCAGCTCAGCCGCATTCTCCATCTCTTCCTGAAGGACAGCCCTCACCTTATCACGTTCGCTGATCAGGCAGTCGATTATCAGCTCATCGTGCACCTGCAGCATCAGAGCACTCCTTAAACCTTCTTTTCTTAGCCGGTCGGCCACGTTGATCATCGCTATCTTTATGATATCGGCTGCGCTGCCCTGGATCGGGGTATTAAGCGCCGTACGTTCGGCAAAGGAACGCGCGGTAAAGCTTGAGGAGGCTATATCCGGTATATATCTCCTTCTGCCGAACATAGTTGAAACATAACCGTTTTCCCTCGCGTATTCCACGATATTTTTCATATATGCTTTGACCTGCGGGAATTTGTCCAGATATGTTTCGATATATCTTGCTGCTTCCTTCCGGGAGATCCCGGTGTTCTGGCTGAGTCCGTAGTCGCTTATCCCGTAGACTATCCCGAAGTTTACGGCCTTTGCGCTGGAGCGCTGCGCGCTGGTCACTTCCTCAAAGGGGACGCCGAAGATCTCGGAGGCTGTCTTTCTGTGGATATCGAGCCCGCCCTTAAAGGAAGCGATCATGTTTTCGTCTCCCGAGATATGCGCAAGCACCCTCAGCTCTATCTGCGAGTAGTCGGCGGATACTATCAGGTGATCACTGTCGGAAGGTATGAAGACCTTGCGTATGATCTTCCCTTCCTCCGTCTTGATGGGTATATTCTGCAGATTGGGATTTGAGGATGAGATCCTCCCGGTCGCAGTCATCGTCTGGTTGAAATTGGAATGTATCCTCCCGTCGCCGGCTATATACTTGGTCAGACCACGTATATATGTGGAATTCAGTTTGGTCAGCTGACGCTGCTGAATGATCAGTGGTATCAAAGGATGTTTATCCTTAAGCTTTTCGAGCACGTCGATATCGGTAGAATAGCCTGTCTTCGTCTTTTTCACCACGGGAAGGCCAATCCTGTCGAATAGAAGCTCACCCAGCTGCTTCGTGGAATTGACATTGAATGAGGGCATATCCTCCGGAACAAATGCGGCGATAGAGTTATTGATCTCTGTGATCCTGCTGTCAAATTCCCTGCCAAGACTTTCGATCATCCCGGGGTCTACTGTGAAACCGTATTCCTCCATGCCAGCAAGGACGAAGATGAGCTTATGCTCGATATCATCGTAAAGCTCTTTTTCGCTGTCTTCCTCCAGTTTATTTATGAAGAGCTCCTTGAGTGCCGATATGCACCCGGCCTGCTGGGCGGCACGGGACGCTTCGAAGGTACTCTCCTGCGTATCGAAAAAACTGCGCTGCTTCTTTGTTTCCGGGGAAGATAAGGTCACGTTCAGGTATTTCTTTGCAAGTGAAGCCAGATCGTATCTTCCGTCTGTCGGATCGATCACGTAAGCGGCTACGCATGTGTCGAATACGAATCCATTAAGTTCGATGCCCTTCGCGTGTGCCTTTTCCAGAAGGCTCTTCAGATCATGGACGTTCTTCAAGACCGATCCGTCGGTGCAAAGCGCTTCGATATATTCGGCGGAAACATCGGCGGAGGAGTATGTCCGGCCTTCGAAAGAAATAGCTGCCCCTCCTGCGTCCATATCGAGCACGAGTGAGATCTCTTTTCCCTTCAGTGTTCCGATATCCGGCAGATCGTTTTCATATTCACCAAGAGGTTCTTTGTTTTCCTGAACGTCTGTCCTGCCTCCGAGAGCTTTGACCAGGGCTTCCATATCCAATGCCGACAGTATATCGAGCACAGCTTTCGAAGAAAGGCTGAAATCATCGGCTTTGTTAAGGTCAGGAGCCAGAGGGAGGTCACGTTTGATCGTACCAAGCTCGTAGCTCAGATAAGCGTTCTCCTTCCCTTCTGCAAGCTTATCCTTCAGCTTGCCTTTGATGTTCTCGATATTGTCATAGACTCCGTCCAGAGATCCGTATTCAGCCAGCAGTGTTAAGGCGGTCTTTTCACCTATCCCCTTTACGCCGGGGATATTATCGGAGGAATCCCCCATCAGAGCCTTAAGGTCTATCATCTTTTTCGGCGTCAATGAATACTCATTCCGGATATACTCCTCATCGACAGCTTCCAGACTGCTCACCCCCCTTTTAGCGTACAGTACGGTGACGTCATCGGAGACCAGCTGGAAAGAATCCCTGTCTCCGGTGACGATGAACAGTTTGTCGGAATTCTTTTCGCATAAGGAAGCGACACTGCCTATTACGTCATCAGCCTCATAACCTTCACAGGAAAGGCTTTCGATATCGGCAGCCTTCAGGATGTCCATAACGATAGGGATCTGGGATCTCATATCCTCCGGCATATGATCCCGGCCGGCTTTGTAGTCGGCATATACCTCATGACGGAAAGTCGGTATCCCCTCGTCGAAAGCTGCGAAGACATAATCCGGCTCATAGTCCTTTATCAGCCGTGAGAGCATGCTGACAAAGCCGTATACCGCATTGGTCGGAGTCCCATCTGAAGCGGTCATGCGCCTCACCCCGAAGAATGCCTTATATAGAAGGGAGTAGGAATCAATAATCAGGATTCGTTTGTTCATGCATATTTGACAGATATGATGTGAATCTGTTCATTCCTTTCACGATGTCATCAAAGCTGCAGGCATAGGAGAGCCTGATGAAGCCTTCGAGTCCGAAAGCGCTGCCTGGCACTACGGCCACTTTGCCGTTCTTCAGCATATCCATGGCGAAATCACTGCTGTCGCCGGAATATGCGGAAATGTCCACGAACATATAGAAGGCTCCTTTGGGCAGTACGAATCTCAGGTTCTCGGCTTTATTGAGCTGTGTCATCATATACTGCCTCCTTCTGTCATACTCTTTGACCATTTTGGATACAAAACCCTGTTCAGCTCTCAGGGCTGCTGCTCCGGCTTTCTGCACTATGCTGGAAGGATGCGAGATGCAGTGCCCCGAGATACCGCTCATTGCCTTGACGATATCCTTGTTCGAGGAGGCCGCATAACCCAATCTCCACCCAGGCATCGCGTATGTCTTTGAGAACCCGTTGACAGTGATGGTGATATCGCTTGCCTCTTTGCCGAATGCGGCTGCGGAATAATGCTTGGCGCCGTCATACAGGAACTTGTCATAGATTTCATCGGAAATGATATATACTCCGTTTTCGACGCAGACCTCGACTATCCCTTTGAGCCTCTTTTTATCCATTACGGCTCCTGTCGGGTTGACAGGATCGTTTATGATCACTGCTTTGGTCTTATCGTTGATGAGTTCTCTGATGATGTCCGCATCCGGCAGAAAACTGTTTGCAAAATCGGTCTTTGCCAGGACTGGGACCCCTCCGGCGAGTTTGATCATTTCCGAGTAGCTGACCCAATAAGGCAGTGGCACGATCACCTCGTCGCCTTCGGAAACGAGCGTCTGCAAGGCTGTAAACAAGGCGTGCTTTGCGCCGGAAGTCGCGATGATGTCGTCAGGGGAATACTTGAGGCCATTTTCACTGAGCAGTCTTTCTGCAATAGCCTCTCTCAGTTCATAGATGCCTTTGACCTCCGTATAATGCGAAAAATCGCTGCTGATCGCATCAATAGCAGCCTGCTTTATGACCTGATCCACGTTGAAATCGGGTTCGCCGATTCCGAAGGAGATAATATCTTCGCCATTAGCCTGAAGCTCCTTTGTAAGAGCTGAAAGAGCGAGCGTGGCTGAAGGAACTATGCTCTGAGATTTGATCGAAAGTGGTCTTTTCATTTGTATCCTCCTGTATATAGAATGAACATTCTGTCTGCTAAAAGCCGATTTGCCTCCTATGACATTACAAGTGTATCATATATCTGTATAATACTTTCGGCTTCTGCCTCAAACTGCTTCAAATCTGATGTATCCGCTTTACCCAAGACTGCACTTTTTGGCATGCTTTTCCGTTTTGTGCATTTGAATAACCAAAAGCCGATAAACTGTAATGCTCATCGGCTCGCTTGTTTTTTCGGTTTCATATCTTTCGAGATCGTCCGTTGTTATTTTTGCTAAGAGTTGAATCATTGCTCAGGGATATTTCTCTTCAAAATCATCAAATCGATTCTGGAGTCCATTGCGTTCTTCAGTACAATCGATCCAATTTCCTTCAGCTATAACTGTCCCCAGCAAGAAGGTTTCCACAATCTTCTCCAAAAGGAAATATCGGATCCAGTAACGTATATGTGCAATAAACGGCTTATATAAACTATTCGTAATACAGGTATTAAAAAAGTGCTGCTTATATTATCAGCATCGCGTCTCCAAAAGAATAGAACCTGTACTTCTCCCTGACGGCATAATTGTATGCTTCCAGTATCTTCTCCCTGTTATAAAAAGCGCATACCAGCATCAGCAGGGTCGACTTTGGCAAGTGAAAGTTGGTCAGCAGACAGTCAACGACCTTGTATTCGAATCCGGGATATATGAACAGATTCGTTTCTCTGCATTCCGGAGCGACCCTTCCCCCGTTGTTCGATGCGCTCGCCTCGAGGGTGCGGACCGTCGTCGTCCCGATGCAGAATACTCTTCCCCCGTTGTCCTTGGTCTCATTTATAATCCTGGCAGCTTCCTTGCTGATCTCGTAATACTCGGTATGCATGATATGCTCTTCGATATTCTCATCGCTGACAGGCAGGAAGGTGCCAAGCCCGACATGCAGCGTGACACAGACCAGCTTTATGCCTTTGTCTTCGATCCTTTCGAGGAGTTCCTCGGTGAAATGCAGCCCTGCGGTCGGGGCGGCGCTGGAACCGTCTACGCTGGCATATACGGTATTGTAGGAGTCCTTATCCTTAAGCTTCTCCTTGATGTACGGAGGCAGAGGCATCTGTCCTATATCATGGAGTATCGCAAAGAAATCGCCCTGGTATTCAAAGGTCACGTCGATAAGCCCGTCTTCCTTTTTTGCCTTGACGACAGCGGAAAGCCCCCCGGGGAAATCGATGGCCGTACCGATCTTCAGCCTCTTGCCGGGTCTGGCCATTACTTCCCAGTCATGCTCCGAGAATCTTTTGTGCAGCAGGAATTCGATATGCGCTCCGGTCTCCCTTTTCGTCCCGTATATCCTCGCCGGGATGACCTTCGAATTATTGAGTACAACGATATCCCCGGCAGACATATAATCTATGATCTCATAAAAATGCCTGTCGGTGAAAGTACCGTCTGCCCTGTTGACTACCAGCATGCGCGCCTGGTCCCTCTGTTCAAAGGCGTGCTGGGCGATGAGCTCCTTGGGCATATAATAATCAAAGTCTTCTGTCTTCATTTTGCCGTGCCGCTTTCATTATTGAAGAAAGTCTGCTGTTTATCGTCTGTACTGACCGTGCCGTCATAGGCGATGCCGAAATGCTCATATGCCCGTCTGGTCGCAACGCGGCCTCTGGGAGTCCTGTTGAGAAAGCCTATCTGCATCAGATAAGGCTCGTAGACTTCCTCCACGGTCTCTTTCTCCTCACCGATCACAGCCGATATAGTCTCCAGGCCTACCGGCCCGCCCGAAAACTTCTCTATGATCGTCGACAGCAGCAGTATATCAGTCTTATCAAGCCCTATGGGATCGATCTCCAAAAGGGACAGCGCCGAATTGACCGTATCAAGAGATATCCTCTCGTCTCCCGTGACCTGCGCGAAATCCCGTACCCTCTTCAGGAAACGGTTCGCTATCCTCGGCGTCCCGCGGGAACGCTTCGCCAGTTCTGCCGCGCCGGAGCCGTCTATGTCGTAGCCTAAGATGGACGCGCTGCGCTTTATTATCGTTATCAGTTCGTCGGTGCTGTAGTATTCCAGACGGTTTATGATCCCGAAACGGTCCCTTAACGGTGAGGAAAGAAGTCCGGCCCTTGTGGTGGCTCCTATCAGGGTGAAAGGCTGGAGGTCGAGCCTGATCGCTTTGGAGCCCTGCCCTTTGCCGATGATGATATCGAGCTTATAATCCTCCATGGCCGGATAGAGAACTTCCTCCACGGACCGATCGAGCCTGTGTATCTCGTCAATGAACAGGACGTCATTCTTTTTAAGCGAAGTGAGCATCGCAGCAAGGTCCCCGGTCTTCTCGATAGCCGGCCCGCTGGTGATCCTTATGTTTACCCCGAGTTCATTGGCGATTATATGCGACAACGTCGTCTTCCCGAGCCCAGGCGGTCCGTAGAGCAGCACGTGATCCAGCGCTTCTCCCCTCGCCCTGGCAGCGTTTATGAACACTTCCATGCGCTTTTTTACCGACGCCTGCCCGATATAGTCTTTCAGGCGAGTGGGACGCAGTGTATTGTTCAGATCGAGATCCGATGCAGTCTCTCTGCTGGTAACTATCCGTCTGTCGTTCATTTCTCATCTCCTGCGGAGCGCAGCGAAAGACCTACGATCTCCTCAACGTCCATGCCTTCCATGTACACCTCATTGATCAGTTTGATGGAGTAAGCCCTGTCAAAGCCGAGCGAGGACAGTGCCATAAGTGCTTCGTCTTTTACCGTGCCCATATCTATCTGCTCGTAAGCAGGCAGGTCCGTACTGTCCGCCTGCGTAAACTTATCCTTCAGGTTGAAGATGACGGTCTCCGCCAGCTTCTTGCCGATACCTGCCGCCCTGGTCAGACTCTTTGCGTCCCCGGTGTTGACGATAGCCACCAGCTGCTCGGGCGTAAACAGCGACAGTATTGACATGGCGGCTTTGGGACCGACCTTTGTGATATCAGTCAGCGTCTCGAACATCGCGCGTTCCTGCTTGTCAGCAAATCCGAACAGTTCGACGGCGTTCTCCCTTACGGAGAATACGGTATAGACTTTCACTTCTGCGCTGCGTTCATTCTGAAAACGGATCAGCGAGTTGTATGAGACAGAGATCGTGTAGCCTATCCCGGCGCACTCGATAACTATTCCCTCATCACCGGTCTCGACCAATGTCCCTTTGATATAATCATACATTTTGCCTTGTATCCTCTATAAACGTTCCTTCATTCTGCTCGAAGCTGTAGTTGCCTCCCGTAGCTTCGCTCAGGGCGTCAAGGAACGGTTTTATGCTTTCTTCCGGTAAATATGCGCTGATTGTTATCTCGTCCGCAAAATCCATCTCAGCGCGTTTCAGGCTGTGCCTGTTAATCAGAGCGTCTATCCTGCCGTAATCGGAATATGCTGCTTTCACTGTTACCAGAGGGCAGTAGACCATGCGTGAGAAGAGGCACTGCTCGAGGCAGGATCCCATCACCGACGCATAGGCTCTTGTCAGGCCTCCGGCTCCCAGCTTGATCCCTCCGAAATAACGGACCACGCTGCCAAGTACGAACGTCAGGCCGTTCGCCGTAAGGCTGGAGAGTATCGGCTTACCGGCTGTGCCGGAAGGCTCGCCCGCATCCGAGAACTTCATGGTCTCGCCGTTGATCCCGAGGACATAGCCGTAGCAGACATGATTGGCCTTCCAATGCTCTTTTTTCAGTTTTTCCAGTATCGCTTCAGCCTCTGCCGCAGATTCAACGTGGTTCAAATAGGCGATGAAGCGTGAGCGCTTTATCTCTGTCTCGCTGACAGCTTCGGAAAGGTATGTTTTATACTCCATCGTTACAGGTAATTATAACAGAAAATCCGTTCGAATATACAAAGCGCTTCCCATTTGGTATAATAATGACGCATTTTGAACGAAGAAAGGGTACTGAATTGGACAACATCGAGAGACTGAACGAAGTTTTAAGGAATTCGAAGGACACGGTATTCTTCGGCGGAGCCGGGGTGTCCACCGAAAGCGGGATACCCGATTTCCGCGGTGAAAGCGGACTGTTCAGCGTGGCTTTCGATTATCCGCCCGAAACAGTGCTCTCCCACAGATTCTTCACCAAAAGGCCGGAGGTATTCTGGGAATTCTATTTCCAGAGGATGGTATACACCGATGCAAAGCCAAACCAGGCTCATCTGAAGCTTGCCGAGATGGAAAAAGCGGGAAAGCTCGCTGCCGTCATCACGCAGAATATCGACGGGCTCCACCAGGCAGCCGGCAGCCGCATAGTGTTCGAGCTGCACGGCAGCATCCACAGGAATTACTGCATGGAGTGCGGAAAGTTCTTTCCTTTGGAATATATCTACAAATTTAAAAACACCACCAGAAAACCCGTCTGCGACGAATGCGGAGGGATAATCAAACCGGATGTGGTGCTGTACCAGGAGCCTTTAGACCAGGTACTCTTTTCCAATGCCGTAAAGAAAGTTGAAGAAGCCGAAGTCCTGCTGGTCGGCGGCACTTCGCTGAACGTCTATCCCGCTGCAGGACTTTTAAGGCATTTCAACGGCGATCATCTTATATTGATCAATAAATCGGCGACGCGCTTCGACGCAAATGCCGATATCGTGATACATGGAAAGATCGGAGAGATACTCAGCCAGGTCGATATTTGATATCAGAACATACCTTTTGAACAGCAGATATCATTGATTTGGACGGCAACGGCGCCTTCATGCTTACCTGACAGAATTTCAGGCATAAAACAACACCCACTGAAAAACTTCTTCAGTGGGTGCAACAATCTATTATTGATTTTACCCTGCTTAGGCTGCCATGCCGCGATCTGTCGTAAGGCCTGCAACTTCAAGGCTTTACGGACTCTTATACGTTGAAGCGGAAATAGACCACGTCGCCGTCCTCGATGACATAATCCTTCCCTTCTACCCTGGTGTATCCCAGTTCCTTGGCTTTCACATCATCACCGGCTTCCACCAGTTTATCGAATTTGGTCACCTCGGCGCGGATAAAGCCTCTTTCAAAATCACTGTGGATAATGCCTGCGGCCTGCGGGGCTTTGGTGCCTTTCTTTATCTGCCATGCACGGCATTCCTTTTTGCCTGCGGTGAAATAGACTATCATATCCAGCATTTCGT
>JAFZLL010000005.1 GCA_017551505.1 Eubacteriaceae bacterium | reverse complement strand
TAATACCGACAGTGAGTTAAAGGATCTGAAGATCCGTCACTGGGTATGTCCTGTCTGTGGGACATCGCACCAGCGTGACATAAATGCCGCAATGAACATCCTTCAGGAAGGACTAAGAGAGTACATGAGGGATACGGCATAGACATGTGATACAGCATACCATCACGATAGGGCAGGAACTGTCCGAATCCATAACGCCTGTGGAGCCGGCGGCCTCTGTATACGGCGATACGTCTCCGTATGTAAGCTGCAGCGTTGAAGCAGGAATCCCCCACTTCTCTAAGTGGCGGGAGTGTTCAATCTGTTTAGGCCACAGCTTCAAAGTGACATTCCAGATGTCACTTTGGATGTCACTTTGAACGGAACGGAATACTGTTTAAGTCAAGCTTTGCGGAAGCGAATACGAATAATTGCAAAAGGGGACTGTGAAAACCGGATTTCCGTTTTCCACAGTCCCTTTCCATTCATTCCGGATCCTTCATGTCCGGATATATTTAATTATAGAACCGTACCACCCTCTTGCTTAATGAGCAGAATATCTCATAGGGGATAGTGCCGATAAGATCGGCCAGCTCCTGGGCGGGGATGTTATTCCCGAACAGCTCCACCTCGTCGCCTACGCGTACTTCAGGGATATCGGTAACATCCACCATCATCATGTCCATGCATACATTGCCGGTGCTGCGCGCGCGTTTCCCGCGGATGAAAACGTCGGCTTTGTTGGACAGCTGCCTAAAGTATCCGTCCGCATACCCGACACACAGGGTAGCGATCTTTCTGTCGGACGGGGCGGTGTAGTGGCGTCCGTAGCCTACAGTCTCTCCCTCTTTCAGATCAAATACGTTTGCCACGCTGGTTTTGAAGGTCATCACCGGTTTGAGTATATCCCTGAACCTTCCGTCGGCAAACGGCGTGAGTCCGTAAAGCACCAGGCCCGGGCGGAACGCGTTTTCGATGGGGCAGTCAAAATCGAGCCCTGCGGCTGAGTTGGAGATGTGGATCATCCTCGGGCGGATGCCTTCATTGCCGAGCTTTTCCACCATGGTGACGAATTTTTCCCTCTGCAGCCTCGCATAGCTTAAGTCCTCCTCATCAGCTGTTGCATAGTGGGAGAATATCCCGTCTATCTCGATGCCGTCGTTGGAAGAGACCGCTTTTATCTCTTTGATGCCTTCATCACTGCACGGGAAGCCCAGTCTGTTCATGCCTGTGTTCAGCATGATGTGCACTTTTGCTTTTCTGCCGAGTTTTTTCGCGGCTTCCGAAAGCTTTCGGGCGAAATGTACAGTATATACTCCCGTTATTACGTCATATTCGAGAAGCTCATCGACACGCTCCTCCGGCACATATCCCAATATAAGGATATCTCCGCTGATTCCGTGCTTTCTGAGCTGTTCAGCCTCGTCCGTATTGGCGACGGCAAAATACTTCGCGCCGGCTTTTTCAAGGGCGGCGGCGCATTCCGCAGCCCCATGGCCATAGGCATCCGCCTTTACGATGGCGATGGGAGTTTTATTCTTGTTTAGTTCAGCAAGAGCTTTGAAGTTGCTGACAAGGTTGGATAAGTCTATCTGAGCATAAGTATTAGGGTATTTCATACGCCTATTATACAAGCTATGAAATGAATATGAACTTCTTTTTCGATTATTTATCAGCATTCATTCTCATGCGCGGTCAGTCCGCAGGCGATAGGCGGCTTTGCTGCTTTTCGTAGACTTATCTGCCGCAGGCACCCATCTGCTGTGAAGCCATGTATCGGCTCAGGCAATAAAAAAACGCTTTGTGAAGCGTGCTTTCGGTACTGTGCCGGAGCCGTGAATCATCATAAAGCGTTTTCAGTAATCGGTTTTCAACAGGAAGATCGTTTCCCCGTTGTTCATGGTGACCAGCTTCTGCTTGATCCTTTCATGTCGGTATCTGGTGCGCACATATGTGAGCAGGGCCTGTCCGCTCTTGTAGCCGTGTACTATCCTGACCTCGTCGACATTATCCGGCAGGTAATCGAGGAAATGATCCAGTTCGTTCTCCGCTTCTGCGATCGTGTAGCCATGGATATCCAGGCTTTCGGGCTCAGACACCGCGAAGCGCGGATATTTGGAGTGCTTCATCCTCTCTGCCTTGCCGCCTCAAACAGCACGATGCCGCAGGCCACTGCCGTGTTCAGTGAGTCGAGCTTCCCCTTCATCGGTATCGAAGCGGAGAAATCAGCCTTGTTCTTGATTACGCGGCTGATGCCTTCTCCCTCTGCCCCTGCTATGACGATGAGCGGCATATCGTAATCGATATCGTGATAGTTCTCGCCGTCCATATCGCAGCAGACCGCGAAAAGGCCCTTCTTCTGCAGCGCTTCCATAGTCTGCGCCAGGTTCGCCACCTGGGCGATCCTGATATACTCCACGCTGCCCGCAGAGGCCTTATAGACGCCTTCGTTGAGGGCGGCGCTGCGGCGTTTCGCTATTATGACGCCGTGCGCCCCCGCGCAGTACGCGCTGCGTATTATCGCCCCTGCGTTGCGGGAATCGGTCACCCCGTCCAGCATGACGATAAAGGGCTTCTCGTTCAGCTCATCGGCGTAGGAAAGGATATCGTTCACATCGCAGAATTCGATGGGGGAGCACATGGCGATGATGCCCTGGTGAGCGGCTCCGCCGGTCATGGAATCCATCTTTCGCCTGTCGGTGCGCTGCACGTAGATGCCTTTTTCCATAGCGTCCTTTATGATCATGGAAAGGCCGTGGTCGGTCTCTCCTTCGGCCACGTATATCTTGTTTATGTTTTTCCCGCTTTTAAGGGCTTCCTTCACCGGATTGCGCCCTGCGACCTTTACATATTCATCCTGCATCAGTTATTGCCCCTGTAATCGACGAATTTTGTGAACTCCCTCAGGAACGAAAGCTTGATCGTCCCCGTTTCCCCGTTCCTGTGCTTGGATATGATCAGCTCGGTCATGTTAGGGTCTTCACCCTCGGCCGGCTTCGGATTCCTGTAAAGCATGAGTACTATATCGGCATCCTGTTCGATGGCTCCGGATTCTCTGAGGTCGGAGAGGATCGGTCGGGTGTCCGTGCGTTTCTCGGGGCTGCGCGAGAGCTGCGAGAGCGCGATCACCGGCACATTGAAGTCCTTGGCCATGGATTTCAGATCCTTCGATATGGAGGATATCTCCTGTTCCCTGTTGGTCGCCCTCGTGTTGCTCGCCGTCATCAGCTGCAGATAGTCTATGACCACCAGATCGAGGCCCTGAGAGGATTTGAGCTTCCTTAAGCGCGTGCGCACCTCGCTGGTCGATATGCTGGAGGTATCGTCTATAAAGAGCTTGATGTCGCTCTCGGAGATGTCGTTGTTGAACCGTGTCAGAGTCTTCCACTGCGCTCCGGTCTGTTTTCCCGCTTTGATGACAGTGGCGTCTATCTCGGTCTCGCTGGCAAGTATCCTCATGATCAGCTGCTCGGCCGGCATCTCGAGGCTGAAGAAGGCAACAGTCTTGCCTCCGCGGATGGCCGCGTTCTCCGCTATATTGAGTCCCAGGGCAGTTTTCCCTACGCTCGGGCGGGCCGCAAGGAGGATGAGGTCCGCTTTCTGGAGGCCGTTGGTGATCCTGTCCAGGTCGGAAAAGCCCGTCGCGATGCCAGTGAACTGTTCGCCGGATTCGTGGATCTCGGATATCTTCATGAGCGCCGGAAGTATCATATCCTTTACGGAGAGCATCTGTCCGCGGGAAGCGTTTACTGAAATGCCGTAAATGAAGCTCTCCGCCTGCTCGACGATATCCTTCAGGGGCTTCTTCCCTTCGTAGCAGTCGTTCACATAGCTGCTCAGGTTCTTGATCATGAGGCGCAGGTCGGATTTCTCCCGCACGATGCGGCAGTACTGTTCTATGGTCCTGGTGGAGGTGACGATGTCCTGCAGCTCGGCGATATAGGCTGTTCCGATCTTGTCGTAGTAGCCCCTGTCCTTGAGCTCATTGATGAGGGTCACAGCGTCTATCGCGTAACCCTTCTGCATGATGAACGTAAGAGAAGAGAACAGCCATTTATTCCTGTCCACGTAAAAATCATCCGCGGAAAGCATATTGACCGCCGTTTCCGCAGCGTCCCTGTCGAGCATCATGCACCCGAGCACGCTCTTTTCAGCTTCCTCGCTGTACGGAGGTGTTTTGACCTCGCCTAAAGGCATATCCTACTCCCTCTCCACTTCGAGCTTGATCATTGCTTCGACCTGCTGGTGAAGCTTTATCCTGATATCATAGGTGCCGAGATCCTTGATCGTGTCGCAGATGATCTTGCGCTTGTCGATGTTGATATTCTTCTGGGCATAGAGCATATCGGCTATCTCCTGTGTGGTGACGGCGCCGTACAGCCTTCCTTCCGGCCCGCTCTTGACTTTCATGGTCATCGTATAGCCGTCGAGCAGCTCCTTGTTCTTTTCCGCCAGGGCTTTGAGCTCTGCCTCATTGGCCGCTATCTCCGCCAGCTCCTTTTCGAGCTTTTTGATGTTCTCCTTCGTGGCAGGCAGGGCAAGGTTCTTTTTGAACAGGAAATTGTTAGCGAAGCCCTGCTTCACATCCACTATCTGCATCTTCTTGCCCAGGTCCTCGACGTTCTCTGTCAGAATGACTTTCATTGGCTCTCTCCTTTGTAGCTATAATCCTCTCGCAACAGCTTCCTCCACGATCTTTTCCGTGGCGGAGGCTCCTATCCTGGACGCGCCAGCGTCCATCATGGCCAACAGCTCATCCAGGTCGTGTATCCCTCCCGCGGCCTTGACCCCGATCGAAGGATCGGTGCTGGCCCTCATAAGCTTTACGTCTTCGATCCTGGCTCCGTAGGTCCCGAAGCCCGTGGACGTCTTGACGAAATCCACCTTAAGTTCGGAACACAGCCCGCACAGCTCTACTATCAGTTTATCATTAAGGTAGCAGTTCTCGAAGATCACCTTCAGAAGCATCCCGTTGTCATGGGCTGCCTTGAGCACCGACGAGATATCGGTCCTCACATAGTCCATTTCGCCGCTGAGCGCCATTCCGACGGGAATGACCATATCCACCTCCGCGGCCCCGTTCCTCGCAGCCTCCAGGGTGTCGGCGACCTTTGCCGCGGTAGAGCAGTCCCCGTGGGGGAAGCCGATAACGGTGCCCGTTTTGACGGGCGTTCCCTTTAATATGTCATAAGCTGTTTTCACATCGCAGCCCCTTACGCATACGGAGGCGGTCCCGTATCTGGCGGCCGTCTCACAGCCCGAGATGATGTCGGAGACCGTCATGAAAGGCTTGAGCATCGCGTGGTCGATCGAAGCTGCTATTTGTCTGGAAGTAAGCATGATATCCCTCCTGTACCCTTTATTATACTATAAGGGCCGGTGTTTTGCATCATATTTGATCATATCCCTCGCGGCAGCCGATCGATCATGGCCGTGCGTATCCATGAATGTGCCCGGCGCCTCTTCTGCAGCCGTGCCGCCGGTCCTGTCATGCCGCCGGAGCGAATGAGAAATGCATTAATTTGGCCTGCAATCTTGCAAATCAGCGGCCATGGTGTTATATTCTTTTTATTTGGAGGTGAACACCATGTATAAGATTTCGGATAAATGCATAGCGTGCGGCATCTGCGCCGACGAATGCCCTGTAAACGCCATCTATCTGGACGGCGATAAATACGAGATCGATCAGGATCTGTGTGTCGAGTGCGGCACCTGCTCGGACGTATGTCCCAACGAGGCGCCGGTCGAGGTTGACGAATAATCATCTGCGCCCCTCGATAAGAGGGGCTTGTTTATAAAGACCGAGTGAAAGAATCCAACTGGTTCGATTCCGATGAATACAGGCTGGACGACCTCCAGATAGGATCGTTCAGGCTGCTGCAGGACAAAAGGCGTTTCTGCCTGACCACAGACAGCGTCCTTCTCGCGGAATTCGCTTCAAGGGCCTGCCCGAAGAACGCCAGGGTCGCCGAAGCAGGCTGCGGAAACGGTGCTGTCAGCATACTGATGGCGGCAAGGAGGGAAGATATCCGGATAACCGGAATAGAGATCTCGGAGGCCGACGCGTCGCTCGCCAGATACAACTGCGAGCTCAACGGTCTGAAGGACCGGTTCGAGGTGATCACGGGAGACATCAGGGATGTCTCATCCGCTTTCACGGAATCCTTCGACATCTTTGTTGTCAACCCGCCGTACGTACCGGCCGGAAAGGGGCTGGCATCCCCGTGTGAGAACGTCGCCGGTTCAAGGAGCGAAGGGACGCTTACTTTTTCCGAAGCGGCGCAGGCGGCCAGAAGGATGCTGAAAAACAGGGGAAGGTTCATCTTCGTCAATAAGGCTTCGCGCCTGGACGAACTGATCGTCTCCCTTTCGGAGAACAGGCTCTCGCTCAAGACACTGCGCTTCGTGCACTCAAAGAAAAGCAGCCCGGCATATCTGCTTTACGGCGAGGCGGTCAAGAACGGCGGCAGGCAGGTCACGGTCAAACCGCCGCTGGTGCTTCACGGCGAGGACGGCAGCTACACCGACGAGGTATACGAGATCTACCATATGGAAAAACGCTGATACAGGAGGGGAAAATGCAGCTTTTCATCAAACAGAAGTTATTATCATTCAACGATCAGTTTACAGTATACGACAGCAATCAGCAGGTGCTCTACCGCGTAAGGGGCGAGTTATTGTCTTTGGGCAAGAAGCTGCATATCACCACGGATGACGGCCGCGAGATCGCCCTGGTGACGCAGAAGCTGCTCACGTACCGTCCGCGTTTCCTGGTGTACATCGGGGGACGCAGGGTCGCGCAGATCCTCAGGGAGATGACCCTGGTGATCCCGAAATACGACGTCATAGGCCCAGGGTGGAGAGTCAAGGGAGATTTCCTCAACCATAACTACGAGATCTTCGGCAGGCGGAATTCGTCCATCGCAAGGATCACCAAGAAATGGCTTTCCTGGGGCGATACCTACTGCATAGACGTGCCGAATCCGTCGGACGTTATCCTGGCCATGTGCGTAGCTCTGACAATAGACTGCGTGGACGCGGAAAGGCAGGCGTCCCAGACGCAGGCGTCGATGACCGGCGGCGAGACGACGGGAACCAAATAACGAACGATACGAATGACAAAGGAGCCGAAAGGCTCCTTCTTTATATCCCTATTCATGTTTCAATATCCGCCCCTTTTATGCTAAAATACGATTCGGAGGCATATATGAGGATAGGTTTCGGCTATGATGTGCATGCCTTTAAGGAAGGCAGAAAACTCATAATCGGGGGAGTGGAGATCCCGTACCGCATGGGACTGGACGGGCACTCCGACGCCGATGTCCTCACCCATGCCGTGATGGACGCCATACTGGGGTCGCTCGCCCTCGGCGATATCGGGCAGCACTTCCCGGACAATGACGACAAGTACCTGGATATCGACAGCTTCATCCTCCTCGGCAGGGTCAGGGAGATGATGGAGGAGCAGGGCTACAGGCTCATCAATCTGGACAGCGTGGTAGTTGCCCAGGAGCCGAGGCTATCCGGCTTCATCCCACTGATGAGGGAAAGATACGCTGCGGCGCTCAGGGTGGATGTGAGCCGCATAAGCGTCAAGGCCACGACGGAGGAGCGCATGGGGTTTACCGGCAGCCTCGGAGGGATCAAAGCATACTGTACCTGCCTTGTAGATACCGCTGACAGTGAATGATAACAGTTAAGGCAAAGGAGAAGATATGAAGCTTTATAATGATATGACGAGGAAAAAGGAAGAATTCGTGCCCTTAAAGGAAGGCGAAGTCAAGATGTACAACTGCGGGCCTACGGTCTATAACTATATACACGTGGGCAACGGCAGGGCTTTCGCGGTCTTTGACGTACTGAGAAGATACCTTACATATAAAGGCTATAAAGTCACTTATGTGCAGAACTTTACTGATGTTGACGACAAGATCATCAACCGCTCCATAGAGGAGGGGATCTCCCCGAAGGAGGTCGCCGACAAATACATCGAGGAGTATTTCGTCGACGCCAGGGGCCTCGGCATCAAGGATGCGGACGTGCACCCGAGAGTCAGCGAGACGATACCCGAGATCATACAGTTCGTCCAGGACCTCATCGATTCCGGCCATGCCTACCAGAAGGGCGGAGACGTTTATTTCGATGTCTCCAGCTTCCCCAATTACGGCAGGCTTTCGGGCCAGAGCGTGTACGACCTCCAGTCCGGCGCGAGGATCGAGGTCAATGACGTCAAGGACGACCCCCTTGATTTTGCGCTATGGAAGGCAAAGAAGGAAGGCGAGCCGTACTGGGACAGCCCCTGGGGGCAGGGCCGCCCGGGCTGGCATATAGAGTGCTCTGCGATGAGCGCCAAATACCTGGGGGAGAGCATAGATATCCATTCGGGAGGGTATGACCTCATTTTCCCGCACCAT
>JAFZLL010000039.1 GCA_017551505.1 Eubacteriaceae bacterium | reverse complement strand
GCTGAACGGTGCCCCGGCGGGGCATTCGCCGCAGGCGAAAGCGAGGCGGAAGCGTGGTGAGCAGGAGGAATTTCATGCAATCCATCGATTGCAAAGGAAAGCTAACCTGCGAACCTGACCGAACAAAGCGAGAGCACAGGTTCGAGTCCTGTTGCGACCACCAGTATATGAAAGGCATTTTGATACGTCGATAAATTCCAGTTTTGTGGAGGACAAGATGATCACAGTAAACCTTTACTATCCTTCTTGAATCCGATCAGATAAGGAGCGCTGCTGTATGTTGTTTCAATCATTGGATAAACTCAAGCGGCAGTCGATACTGGCTGCAATTCTCATGATGGCTCTCGGTGTGGTCATGCTGATCTGCCCCGAAAGCTATGTGAATACCCTCGTTGTGACCGTGGGCTATGGGATGATTATCTTTGCGCTCGTGGAGATGCTTGAATTCATTGTAAGTAAAAAAGCCTTGATTCACTACATCATTTTTACCGGCGCATTATTCATCGCTATTCTCGGCGTCTTCATACTCATTTACAATCAGGATCTTCTGAAAGCCTTGGGCTGGCTGTTCGGATTCGTGCTGGTGCAAGATAGCCTGTTTACGCTGTTGAATGCTCTGTTGTTTGCCCGCCGCTCCAATCGGAAGGGTTGGTGGATGCTGATCATATTTGCCATTGTGCTTATGGCTTTGGGTGTATTGATCTTTTTGAATCCCTGGTGGGATTCCCCGACCTTACTCATGAGGATCATCGGTGGCGCGCTCCTGTTTTCCGCTTTTGTGAGCACGCTTAGGCTCATTTGGGTGTGGCCGTTCAAAAACGGGAAGGAGAGTGCGGAAGATGCCTCTGAACGATAAAGCGCAAAAAATGGTGGACAAGCTTGAGACTGAAAAAGAACAGATCAAACACAGTACGGAGGAAATGAGTGCGGAACTGAAGCGGCTCCTTGAAAGTGAGATCAATGCGTTTCAGAAGCGCGAGAAGCACCGCTCCACCGAAATGATCGCTATCTTTGCCAGGCATAATTTCTACGCCAACGGTTTTACACCGCAGGAGCTTCGGACGACCCTGGAAGATCTTGGGCCAACCTATGTAAAGATCGGCCAGATCATGTCCAGCCGGGTTGATCTTCTACCCGTCGCGTATTGCAGGGAGCTGGCAAAGCTGCGTGATAGCGTAAAGCCTCTGGACCCGGCTGTGGCCAAAGCCGTCATCGAGCAGGAAACCGGCAAAAAAATCGACGAAATCTATTCTGAGTTTCGGGATGAACCACTGGGATCCGCATCGATCGCTCAGGTCCATTATGGTGTCCTCAAGGATGGTACCCGAGTCGTTACCAAGATACAGCGCCCTTTGATCGCCGACATGATGCGAAAAGACTTCGTGCTTCTCAACAAGCTTGTTGACCTGGTGAACATCGTCGAGGAAGATTCCGACGAACAGGTCATCGACTTCAAATCGGTGATCAGAGAGGTTGAACGTGTTACCAAAGCTGAACTTGATTTCCGCGTGGAGGCAGAAAACACACGTCTTTTTAGGGAAAAGTGCATTGATGACGAAGAACTGATCTCCTGCCCAACCGTCATCGATGAGCTGACCACCGAACGCATCTTTACCATGACCTATATCGATGGCTGCTCTGTCGCCAACACGGAAAAATTGACTGCGGATGGTTGCGATCTGGATGAGATCGGGCGCGTGATTGTGGACAGTTACCTGCATCAGGTGCTGGACGTAGGCACATTCCACGCCGATCCGCATCAGGGCAACATCCTGGTCAGCCATGGCAAGCCCTATTGGATCGACTTCGGGATGATCGGGCACGTCACGGACAAGGATATCGATTTAATCCAAGACGCGGTCAAGGCGCTGTTGATTCAGGATGCTGACTCTTTGGTCAACGCGGTCATGGGTATGGGCGCTGCTTCGGAGAAAACCGACCGCACTATGCTTACCCGGGATGCAGAAATGTTCATCCAGAAGTATATGAATGTGAAGAGCGTCAGCGACATCAATGTGATCGAGGTGTTCGACGAAGTGATGAGCCTGGCTGCCAAAAACCACGTTTCTATGCCTGGCAGGTTCACCATGCTCGCCCGCTCCCTCACCACCCTGGAAGGCGTCATTGAGCAGCTTTGCCCTGACCTGAACATATTCGATATGCTTTATGATAAGCTGAAGGAGCGTGCGCGGCAGAATATGAACATTCCGCGTGAGCTTTTTGAGAAAGGGCAGGAACTGGTCAAGGCGGGTAAAAAGGCAGCAAGAATCCCCCTCCTCGCTTCTGAAGTTCTGGAGGGTATGGTGAAGGGAAAGACGAAGGTGCGCTTCGAGTTGTCCGGCTATGAGGAACCCCTAAACCGGATCTTCCACTTCCTGCGGTACACCGTACTGACGCTGGTGGCTTTGGTACTGTTCATCGGATCCTGCATTCTTTGCACCACCGATTTCAAGCCGATTCTACCCAACGGAGTGCCCTTGCTGGCTGTAGCCGGGATCGTCTTTTCCATCGCGTTGGCGATATTCTCGATCAAAAAGCTGAAATAGCTGACATTTGTCGTAGCACGATGGCACTCTAAGGTCGCCACACAGAAAAAAACAGAAAAAAATTTTAGAAAATTAGCACTCACCTCTTGACAGTGCTAACAAAAGTGCTATAATATGTGTCGAACAAAGGAACAGCGATCCAATAAACCACCGTCCCAATGCTCAAAATCAACATGGCGTGGCTGCCACAGCGGCCCAACACCCGAGGAGGTAAGAGTTATGTTGATGCCGAGTATTATTGCTGAGAATTTGTTCGATGACTGGTTCGATTTCCCGTCTGTCCGGAACATGGATCGTCAGCTCTACGGCAGGCACTT
>JAFZLL010000038.1 GCA_017551505.1 Eubacteriaceae bacterium | reverse complement strand
GCTTTATCCGGTATAGTACGGTAATGTGAGTCTATGAACGGGATGGAATCCTTTATAAGCATGTCGTTGAACAGGTCTGTAGCTTCCTTTATGACGCCGTCTTTGTTGACCTGCATCATGGCGTTATTCATGACTATGATGAAAGGTTCGCACTTCCCTTCGGCGAGCAGGTTGTCCATTATGAAATTCACTTTCCCCAGGTTCACCCAGCAGGTCTCGTTCTCTCCGCCCCCGTGCTGCAGGTAGAGCACAGGGTACCTGGTGGTCAGGTCGTCTCTGTATTTCGGGGGAGTATATACATAGCAGCATTCAGTCTCTCCGGTCACGGTAGAGTTGAAGTATTCCATCGAGACAGTCCCGTGCGGAACGTCTTTTATCAGCAGATAATCCTGATCCACATCCGGCACCTCGATAATATTGATGCCGTAGCCCCATCCGTAGCCGATGGGGGCCAGGGGATTGATGACCCTGACACCGTCCACATAGAAGATCAGCTGCTTCTGACCAGGTTCATCGTACTGGATGACGCCGCTCCACATGCCGTCATCGTCTTTCTCCAGTTTTACCATGTTATCTGGATAACCTGCGGTGACTTCACTGGCTGTCGGCCCGTAAAGGCAGACTTTGACCTTTCCGTCCGCGAGGACTTCCGTCCCGACCAGCCTCTTGTTTTTTAGATTCGAGTTGACTATGCTTGGCACTAGCTGTCTGTTGAATCCGATAGAACGGGATTCGAATGTCTGATTCTTAAGAAATTTTTCCGGAATATTCATTCTGTATCCTTTCTGCGGCATGACCGCTGTGATCTGTTCTGATTATAGCATAACGGAGCAGCAAGGCATCGGTTATAATGCGTCATGTTTTAACATAAGATGATATAATCACAGTATGCGAAGCGCGTAAGAGTTATTTAAACGGGCATTCGTGTCCATCCTGTATGGGATGACGAAAGGCAGTCTGCCGGCATTACGGTCTGCCGCTTCATATAGGTCTGGAGGAAAAATGAAAGAATACAGAGTCATAGAGGCGGACAAGAAGAACGCCGAGGAGATAATGAACGATATGGCACAGAACGGATGGGAAGTGGTTGCTGTGACTTACTGGAACAAATGGGACGTGTGCCTGCTGATCACATTCGTGCGCGAACGCCGTGATGACCTTTACAGGTGAGCAAAAATAGAAAGAACTGTTTTTTCTCTGCGGATTTATTCCTCATCAATGCCGGATCACGGTACGGATGGTCTGTCCGGGGTGGTCATCTGATTGCCGTCTCTCACAGCTCGGCCTGCAGTGTCTGCAGGAACGATAGCTGGAACTTCATATGCAAAACGATCATTGAATTGGAGAAAAGGAGGACAGATGAAAAGAAGCGAGATCAACAAAGCCCTTAAGGAGATGGAGGACATGTGCACAAAGCACGGGTTCGTTCTGCCTCCCTTCTGCGGTTTCACGCCGGAAAGATGGAAGGCTCTTGGCCATGAATATGACGAGATACGGGATTGCATGCTGGGCTGGGATATAACGGATTACGGCAAAGGGGATTTCGACCATTTCGGGTTCTCGCTCATCACGCTGAGAAACGGCAGCCGCAGGATGCCCGATAAATATCCCAAAGTCTACGCGGAAAAGCTGCTATATCTGAAGGAA
The DNA here is from genome assembly GCA_017551505.1 of Eubacteriaceae bacterium. Classification (GTDB taxonomy): domain Bacteria; phylum Bacillota; class Clostridia; order Eubacteriales; family Anaerofustaceae; genus JAAYHF01. Next base: position 80,452 of record JAFZLL010000038.1, on the reverse strand, counting down.
GGGCAGTATGCACCGAATCATTTTCATTGGTTTAAAACCGAGGATATCATTAACCGTGGGGGCGGGAATGTCCTTATACGGGTATACAACAGTCTGAAAAACGAAGATATCGATTACAGCGGCATCGTCACGGTCCATACCGACGGCCGCACATATCAGGTCCCTGCCGGCACGCAGGTACGCCTTGCTCCGGGTGAAAGCATCCATATACAGCAGAGGCTTTATCATGATTTCACGGTGGAAGAAGGCAGCGGTCCGGTCTTATTGGGAGAGGTCAGCCAATGCAATGACGACAACTCCGATAACCGCTTCAACCCTCAGGTTGGCCGCTTCCCGACAATCGAAGAGGACGAAGCCCCATACAGGCTTCTGTGCAATGAATATCCCGAGGCAAGGGACTGAAAATGGCAGATGTAGTTGCTTTCGGCGAACTGCTGATAGATTTTACGATGGACAGAACGGATGAAGCAGGATACCCGACCATGACAGCCCATCCCGGTGGAGCCCCGGCCAATTATCTGGCGGCTTTATCGAAATACGGTATAAGCACGGCTTTCATCGGCAAGGTGGGGGACGACTATTTCGGACGGCTGCTCAAGAGTACATTGGAAGGATACGGCATACAGACCAAAGGCCTGATCGTTGATGCGGATTGTTTTACGACACTCGCCTTCGTTACTCTGGACGGCAGAGGCGAACGCTCCTTCAGCTTTGCCCGCAAGCCCGGAGCGGATATCTGCATTGCTCCTGAAGAAATAGACTATACCATTATCGATGAAGCCAGGGTGCTGCATTTCGGCTCCCTGTCCCTGACGGACGAGCCTGCCCGTTCATCGACCCGGGCTGCAGTGGATTACGCTAAAGGACGGAGAAAACTCATCAGCTTTGACCCGAATCTCCGCGAGCCTTTGTGGGATGACATGAATGAATGCAGGGATCAGATGCTATGGGGCCTGCTGCAGGCTGATATCGTTAAGATCTCTGATGACGAAGTAAGCTTTTTATTCGGATGCGGGCCCGAGGAAGGAGCGGAAAAACTGCTCGGAGAATATCAGGTCGGTCTGGTGATGGTGACGATGGCATCAAAAGGAGCTTATATCACCAACGGAAAAGGCGGTGTCCATATCCCGGCAATCAATGCCGCCCAGATCGATTCGACCGGGGCGGGGGACATCTTCGGAGGCGCTGCAATGTCCAGACTGCTGAGATACGCTGTTGCTCCCGAGGAACTGGACGCATCGGATCTTTATGATATCGGCTGCTATGCCAATGCCGCGGCAGGTATATCAGTCGAACGTCCCGGCGGTATGCCGAGCATACCCGATAATGAGGAGGTCATAAGCCGGATGGCGGAAAAGCATGAGTGAGCGCATCGGAATATTCCCTCGGACCTGACAGTAAGGTCCGAATGGCTGCGACTGTGCAGCCGGTCAATGGCCCGGATACGGGAATTGACCGATGCAGCCGATATCATGCTTATAGATAATGAGAGATATGGATGCTAAAGATTTGACTGGCAAAATAGAGGAGGCGTTCCTTGCCCTCAGTCACTGCGAGCTATGCGAGAGAAGGTGCAAAGTAGACAGGACTGCCGGCGGGACCGGGGCATGCGGCATGACTGCTGAGCTAAAGGCTGCCCGTGCCGCACTGCATTTCTGGGAGGAACCGTTCATAAGCGGCGTCAGCGGATCCGGCGCTGTTTTTTTCTCAGGCTGTTCTCTGAAATGCGTTTTCTGCCAGAATCATGATATCTCAGCCGGAGGCTTCGGAAAAAAGATCACCCTTGACAGGCTTGCCGACATCTATATCGAGCTTCAGCAAAAAAAGGCCAACAACATCAATCTCGTAACCCCGACACATTATATACCGCAGGTTATGGAGAGCATCCGGCGTGCGAGGGCAGGGGAGGATTCATACGGTACGAAACTGGAGATCCCTGTCGTCTATAATACGTCGAGCTATGAAAACAGATACTATCTGTCAATGCTGGAAGAAACAGTGGATATATATCTTGCGGACCTCAAATACTATTCAGACGGACTATCTTTGAAGTATTCCAAGGCTCCTCATTATTTTGAGACAGCTTTCGGCAATATCGAAGAGATGGTCCGCCAGAAGCCTTTGTCATTCGATGGCTCGGGGATGATGAAAAGCGGCGTCGTGATAAGGATACTTCTGCTGCCTGGAGCTCTTATCGACGCCAAACTGGCGCTCAAAAAAGCCTACATGCGCTTCGGAGAAGATGTATGGTACTCTCTTATGGGGCAGTATATCCCTATCACAGATACAGGGTTTCTTGAAATCAACAGGAAGGTCTCAGAGGCAGAATACGGTTCCTTCCTTGACTTCGCCAGACAGATGGATATCGAGAACTGCCTGATGCAGACAGGGGGAGCGGATGATATAAGCTTTATCCCGCCGTTTGACCTGGAAGGCATATGATAAAATAGGAAACCCCGCCTTGCGGCGGGGTTTTGATATACAGATTCTTTGGATTTAGAACTCAAGATATCTCTTTCTGGAAGCTCTGTAGAGCTCCTCCTCGAAGGCGAAACAACCGGCGGTGTAGTTCACCTTGAATTTCTTGCCGGGTATGCAGTGGGTATCGACGAACTTGTCGGCGGCTTCCCTCTGCTCCGCGTCGGTCATATTTGCGGGAAGATTCACTGTAAGGGTGAGGATGATCTTGTCACCGTAACCTTCGAACAGCTTATCGACGTCGTTCATGGGCTGAGGTCCCCATGACTGCCATCCGCCGTCTATGTAGCACTGTATCCTGCTCTCGTTGTGTCCGCAGGAGTGCATGTCTGCCGCGATGCCTTTGGATCTGAGGTGATCCGTGAATCTCCTCATGTAAGGCACAATCATATTGTTTGCAGCATCTTCGGAGAAGAAGGGTGATTTCTGGCTGCCCCAGTCGTCGTGCTGGTTGAACATGTCGACCTGCGGGAAGTATTCTGCGAACTTGTCCGCGATCTTTTCGTAGACTGCAGTAGTCTTGTCGAACAGTGCCTTAAGGGCATCCTCCTGATCCTCATCGATCAGTGCCATGGCAGCATTCTCAAATCCCATGAAGGAGATCAGGCGTTCAAACCATGCGCCGTTGAGCATATACGTGAGCACCCACTTGTCATCCTGAAGGTATGTCTCAGCGTCTTTTCTGCCGCCTTCCCAGTCCCAGCTGTCAACATCGGGGAATTTGATGACCTTTTCCCAGTCATTGGCGTTTTCAAGGGGGTGGGGATAAGCCGGGTCTTCCATTGAACCGCCGGCTGTGGGCACAAATTTCCACTTGATGCCGAACATATCGATACCGTCGTAAAGCGGATCGTTTTTCATCCTGTCTGCAGAGGTTCCGTCATACACGAAATGACGGGCAACGTTGTCTGGAATCAGAGAAGGGCAGAATGTCTGCGCTCCGGATCTTCCTCCGCATGCCCACAGCGGATGATCTTCTTCATACAGCATGCGGAGATTTTCCTTGTCAGTGATCGGACGGTCATATTCTCTGGTGACGAGTCCGCCTCTGCCTGGAATCTCTTTGACAACTTTCAATTCTGATTCACTGAATGGAATCTTGTTCATTGTGTTCTCCCTTTTATGTAGTTTTATTCGTATATACAGTTTATCAGATATTCTTCTGAGTCAATCGTTTCTCATTTAAAAGAATATAATTTTTGTATTCTGATGATGGTCTGAGGTCGGGATGAATCAAAAGACATTTCCGGGATAAACCTGAAATGTCTTTAAACCGGACGATGGCTGGAGTGATGCCGTCATTCCTCTATGAAAGAAAACCCCGCCTCCAGGGAGATGTCCCTGAAGGTCTCGATCATGTCCAGACCGTAATCCCCGAGATTTTCGGTCAGTGCCGTGCTGTTGATGAGAATGATAACGCTTCCGCGCGGCAGCTCTCCCAGACAGTCAGCCAACGCGTCTAGATTTTCCCCGAAATACTCGGGAAGCCTCATGGCGCTTTTCAGATATGAATAGGCAGCGGCTCTATCCGTCATTTTATTCGCATTGAGGATGATTATCTCCATTTCTATTCCTCCCCGTATAATAATTCAAAGGATCCGTAATGGTCTGCGGTATAGTAGATAAGTCCATCGTCGGAGAATACTATCCTCTTCGCGCCTCGTTCGTTTTTGCCCAGGGTATCTATATCGCATTCATACCAGGTTCTGCCGTTTTTTTGAGGAAGCTTTCCCTCCCTGTTGGAAAAAACATCACCGCCGATAGCTGCTCCCTTGATATATTTCTCCACGCTGCCGCCGCTCCAGCCGGCAGCTCTTGCTTCGCTCTTCGTGACGAAATTATCGGGGAGCTTTCCGTAGATATGTATGTACAGAGCAACATGGTCCTTGTCATAATAGCTGCCTTTTTCATCGACAGACTCAGTACTGCCTGAGTTGCCGGGGCTGTTTGGCTGTACTGGTGAAGGCGGAGTCTGGGAAGGGTCACCGTGCCCTCCGGCCAGCTTATAGCCGGCTGCGAATGCGGCTATTACCAACAAAGCGACTAATAGCAGCTGCAACGTTCTGTTTTTTTTCACACTATCCTCCTGAAAGAAGATCTGCTATAAGTCCATTATAGCCTTTTTTCCGTTATTGTCCCTAAAAAACATATCGATAAGAGAAGTTTTGCTTGCACCGGCCGGTGCTTTCACATCTGACCGGCAGGCTGTGAAAAAGGTTATTTTCTGGAATCCATTTTTCAAACACTGTATGCAAGGTCGTCTGCAGACGAAAAAAAGCGCTGTTTTCAGCGCTTTTGTGACGGTTTTTCTGTCATTATTCCTTTATCACCGTTTTCGCAACACCCATGCGGCAGGATCTTCTATGATCTGCGCGCCCGGGGCGGATCTTGGGGTGACGAAGGATTACGCGATCCTGTTTTCAGTCGATGACCCGGATAGTATACTCAGTGCTTCCTACTCCAAGAGCCTCTGCTGCCTCAACGGTATGGATCCCGTGGCGGGACTCCATCCTCTCAATAAGAGCTTTTTTCCCCGGGTCATCAGAAGCGTATACCATGTCTACGCAGGCTTTGTCCAAAGCTACCGGGTCAGTGGAGGCGAGGATCCCGATATCTCCCATTTTGGGTTCTTCGGGATGGGAATCGCAGTCGCAGTCAACGGACAGCTTGTTGGCTACGTTGATATACACTATATTCTCTTTTCCCATATAATCGACCACTGACTTATCCGCTTCAGCCATTGATTCAAGGAATACGTCCTGTTCCGTGCCGAACATGTTGCCTGAATCACTGCCTCCGGCGTGGATATGCCCTTTGCCTCTCGCGGAGGCTACCCCGATGGACATGTTTTTAAGCGCTCCGCCGAAGCCTCCCATGGCGTGTCCTTTGAAGTGAGAGAGCATGAGCATGGAGCTGTAATTCTTGAGGTGATCTCCGACGAAGTTTTCCTTCAGGTGCTTACCTCCGTTTACGGGAATGGCCATATCGCCTTCCTCATCCATCAGGTCACATGGTGCGATTGCATAAAAGCCATGATCCTTGATTGTCTGCCAATGTTGTGCGCTGTCATGGCGTTTGCCTGGATAGGCTGTGTTGCATTCAACTATCGTCCCGTTGATCTCCCTGACGAGCGGGGCAATGAGCGCCGGATCCAGGAAATTGTGCCCTCCGGGTTCTCCCGTTGAAATCTTCACCGCCACCTTATCCTTCAGTGATACGCCAAGTGCTGCATAGATCTTCTTTAGTGAGGCGGGAGTGATCTCTTTTGTGAAATAAACTGTCGCCATATATACTCCTTTTGATCTGTATTTGTTTTCCTGCGCTGTTTCATTTATACAGGAATTCGATACTTTACGTTGTAATTATATACTATTTACAAGTCAAATAAGTAAAGAATAAGATGCCTATTGACGTAGTATTGATATTTCTTATATTGAAAGACAATCAGATAATTTTTCTATCTCTTATGAGAAATTATTAATCAACATGATAAGAGAGATGGAAATAGATCAGCGGGAATAAAAATGCTTGATGACAATGTGATCGGCATCGTGTGAGTCGGGAAATAAAGCCAGCAGTAATCGCCCGATAGAGAAACAAGAGCAGGATCGTTTGTGTTTTTGACGAATGCCTGCAGATGGGAAGGAATTTCCTTGGCGGCATAGGACAAATAATGACCGGAGCATGTACTTGAAGCATATGTCGCCCGAAAACCTTATGTATTGAATCATACAGCGATGAGCATCAGCTCAGTCGCTGATGCTGGAGCTCTTGTCTGGTTGTTTGTTTTAGTTTGATAACAAGCGTGGGTGAATTATACCATACTAAACCATACTGGACCGTTCCATTGCGATTTCCCTGGTTCTTTACCTCGTTGTCAGGATAACCGGAGAAGGCATGGCGTTCACCTTATAGCCCTCGGAGGTAAGCTAAGCTTTCAGTTCAGATTTTTACGGGAAAAGGTCACCACTATGGCACGGTTCCATCCGCTCATGATGCCTGTATAAGCGGTGACACAGCCTTCCTTGCCGGAGACGTTTATCAGCACTGAAACCTTACGTATAGGGTTGTACTTGGCAGCTAACGGGAATCCACGCGCTGTAATGTATAACGCATCAAAGTTTTGTGGGGAAAAATAAAGAATCTCTATAATTCCATTGATGGGCTTGTGTATTGTATTTAATTGTGGTACTTTACTTTCGAGCGATATCAAACGGATAAAAGACAATCGCAATAAGGAGGAATACTATGTTTGATTACAAAGGAAAAGTCGTAGCCATTACAGGTGCATCCTCTGGTCTCGGCAAGCAGATGGCAGAGGGTTACGCTCAGGTCGGAGCCAACTTGGTTCTGATGGCCAGGCGGGTAGATCGGTTGGAAGCCACCGCAAAAGAGTTTGCGGAAAAGTACGGCGTTGAGGTCCTGCCAGTTGCTTGTGACGTGACCAACACCGAGTCCATCACCAACGCCATCTCCAGCATCGATGCCAAGTTCGGCCATGTGGAAGTGATCGTTAACGACGCTGGTGGCGAAAGAGGCACTGGTACTCCTTTGGTGGATTACAAGAAGGAAGACTGGGAATTTACACTGAATCTGGATCTGACTTCCGTTTTTGAAGTCACCAAATTCTTTACCGGATATATGAAGAAGAACATCGAGGCTGGCAAACAGTCCTATGGCCGCGTGATCAATATCGCTTCCATCTATGGTCTGGTGGGCAACACAGCCATCCCCACTATTGCTTACCACGCCACCAAAGGCGCCGTGGTCAACTTCACCAAGGGAGCCGCTGCAGAACTGGCCAAATGCGGCATCACCGTCAACGCCATCTGCCCGGGCTACTTCTATACGGAGCTGACCACAGAGACATTGGATACGGAGTACTTCCAGAACTTTGCGAAGCAGACCGTCCCCATGGGCCGCTACGGCAACTGGGGCGAGCTCAATCCCGCCGCAGTTTTCCTCGGCGCTGAGGAGTCCAGTTACGTCACAGGCCAGATTTTGGCTGTGGACGGCGGCTATACCTGCGTATAAACGCGACCGTTGCGTCTGAGTCTAAGTAAAGAGGCAAAACCATGATCCGCCGGAAGCCGACTGGCTCCCGGCGGTTTTTTCATTGCATGGGCTTTCCTGGTCTTGCGTGTCGTTCGGCACCAAATGATCGTCGGAGAAGGCAAGGTATAATTGCTTTAACAGTGCCGATCGCGATACGACGCTGAACAGCACGGCGGCGGGACGAGGTGTCCGCCTTGTCCCAGGATTCCTGAACGCCGTATCCTTTGACATCAAGGAGAGTTTTCCTGTGTGCTATTTATGCACTAGGATAATAACCGTGATTCTCGAAGTGCGTTTATTGATCTTCTGAGAACGCTGCACAAGGCGCTGTGGCGTCTCCGATGTGAAAGCACCTAATAAAAAACGGACTGCTTTACACAGTAAGTGTATTACAGTCCGCTATTAAGTGCTTCTGTTTTATTTGTTTCTCGCTTTTTCCTTGACCTTGGTGGCCTTGCCGACCTTATCCCTCAGGTAATAAAGCTTAGCCCTTCTCACATCGCCTCTTCTTACGACTTCAACCTTGTCTACGCGAGGTGAATGCAGCGGGAATGTCCTTTCCACGCCAACTCCAGATGAGAGCTTTCTGACGGTGAAATTCTCTTTTATACCGCCGTTCTGGCGCTTGATCACCGTGCCCTCAAAGACCTGTATCCTTTCCTTCTTGTTTTCAACGACCTTGACACTTACTCTGACAGTGTCTCCGACGTTAAATTCGGGGATACCTTCTTTAACGGGAGTTGCTTCCGCGAGCTTCATTAAATCCATAGTTGCTCCTCCTTCCGTCCCGGGCGTTCTTGTATCGATGAAACGATTTACAGCGGAGCGCCGTTTTTGCTATGAAAGTATAACACACTTGAACTGTTTTGCCAAGTTTTTTTTATATTTAGCCTTTATTTTGCTTTTCCTTAAGGTATTCCTCTATCAGGTCGCCTCTAAGCCTCTCGGTTATTGAGATGCTCTGCTGTTTCTGATATCTGGCAATGTTGGCCGCGTGGCCGCTCAGCAGCACTTCCGGAACTTTCATCCCTCTGAATTCCGGGGGACGTGTGTACTGATCGTATTCGAGAAGACCGTTTTCAAAGCTTTCGCTGTAGGCTCCTGCGGTCTTGCCGAGCACACCCGGGACATAACGGGAAACCGCGTCGATAAAGCACATCGCTGCGATATGCCCGCCAGTGACGATATAGTCTCCGATGGATATCTCTTCCGTTACCGTAAGGTCCAGGGCTCTTTTATCTATTCCCTCGTAATGGCCGCAGAGAAGGATCATCTCTTCCTTTTTGGCGTAATCCTTTGCCAGCTGTGTCGTGAGTCTTTTGCCTCTAGGCGAGAAGAAGATCACAGGAACGTCCCGGCCGCACTTTATTGCCTCTATGCAGTCACAGACGGGCTGAGGAGTCATCACCATGCCGTTGCCCCCACCGTAAGGATAATCATCGGTACGGTTGTGCTTATCTGCTGAAAAATCCCTGATATCGAATGCGTTGATCTCTATGGCTTTGTCCCGTACGCCCCTGCCTATTATCCCGGTCTTCCTGTAGGAGATGATGATCTCCGGGTAAAGGGTGGCAACGTTGAATATCATTCCTTGACTCCCGCACCGAAATCGGCCTTGATGTAGCTCTCCTCCGTGTTGATCTCACAGATATTTTCCTTTACCATCGCCATAAGGTACTTATCTCCGTCCGATTCGTATTCAAGGACATCGGCAGCGCCGGGCGAGAGGATATTTATTACCTTCCCCTCTTTCCCTGCAGCTTCGTCGATTATCCTCATGCCGATAAGATCCTCGATATAGTATTCCCCTTCTTTAAGGGGACTGGCGTCTTCTCTGAAGACTTCGGCGTATTTGCCTTTGAGCTTCTCCGCTGAGGTCCTGTCGGTTATCTCCGGGCATTTTACAAGCAGTGTGCCTTTGTGCGGCCGTGCTGAGTCCACCTCGTATCTTCTGCCGTCTACCAGAAAGTATTTTAATTTAAGAAGCCTTTCCGGATCGTCTGTGATAGGGAAGATCGTGATCTCGCCTGCGATGCCGTGTGCCCCTGTTATCTTGCCTATTTCCAGTGTCTCTCTCATTCGTACTCGTACCAGAGCCCTTCGTTTTTCAGCCTTTGTATAGTCGCGTTGTGTTCGTTAAGCGTCACGGAGTAGTATACTTTCCCGTTTTTGTCGGCTACAAAATAATAGTAACCGGAAGCCGCCGGGTTGATGGTCGCATATATCGAATCCTTTCCGGGGTTTGCTATAGGGCCTATAGGCAGTTTTCCCGCCATCTGGGCGCAGCGGGTATTATATGGATTGTATGCGTTTATCTCTGACAGATAAAGGTCTCTCTCGCTTACATCCACCTGTATGCCGTAATAGCACGTCACATCACTGCCGAGCGTCCAGCCTGAATTCAGCCTGTTGTAGAATACGCCCGCTACTCCGGCGCGGTCGGTAGCATTCCCGGCCTCCATCTCTACGATGGAAGCCATGGTCATGATCTGGTGCACGGTCCGCCCTGAGGCTTCTATCGCGCTTTTGTACTCAGTCAGGACCGAGTCTGTCTGCTGGAGCATCATCTCGGCGATGTCTGTCGGGGCCATGTCTTTCCCTGTCAGCTGGTAGGTATTCGGGAACAGATACCCTTCCAGCGGGTAGTATATGCCTTCCGCAAGTATCTCATCGGTCAAAAACCAGTATTTGTCTATCATGCGCGTCAGGAATTCCCTGTCGTTGATGGCGGAGATGAATGCGTCCGCGCCGGTATCGGTGTTCCTGGCGATTATACGCGCGATATCAGGGACGTCCGAGCCTTCAGGGAAAGTGACGTTGAACGCGAACGGATTATAGGTCTTTCCGCTAGATATCGTGCCGATCACAGTCTTCAGATCCATTGAACTGCTCAGCGGGTAGTATCCGGCATAGAGCGTGCCGAGGTTTTTCAGCGTTTTCAGGTAGACCTTGTAGATAAAGGCGCTTTTGATGAACCCGGCGGCTTCCAGCTTTTCGCCCAGCACTCCGTAGGTGTCGCCTTCGGCAACTTCGAAGGGCACTATCTCTTCGGATGACCCCGGAGCCTGCATTCCGCTTCTGAGAGTCCCGTACCCGAACACTCCTACAAGGATGAATAATACCAAAACCAGGATGACGGCTGTCCGGCCTCTCCCTCTTTTTACCTTAACTGTTCTCTTGTTCTTCATTAAACCGCTCTTTTCGGGATATTTTGATTACTTATTATACACTAACGGTGAAAAAACAGCAAGGCGGCATGTGCCTGCTTTCGGAAGGTGATACACAGCCGTTCCCAAAATAAGGCGGAAATATTATACTGTATTCTAATAATTAGGGAATACTCCGCATAAGATTAACAAATCAAAGGCTTTCTCGAAAAAAAGTTTACAGTATTTCGTCAGGCGGTTGCAATTGCATCTCTTCTGTTCTATAATCGACCTAACGCTTATAAACAACAGCATATTTTTCATATCACGGAGAGGATAATGATCAATCTGTCTAATAAGGTACTGTCCATCAACGAATCCCCGATCAGGAAACTTGCCCCGCTGGCGAGGGCTGCCGCTGAAGCCGGCAAAAGGGTGATTCCCCTGAATATCGGCCAGCCCGATATCTATACTCCGAAGGAATACTATAAGGCCATAAGAAACGTTGACAGCGAAGTGATAGCCTATACCGATTCGAACGGCATAGACGAGCTCAAATCCGCATTCACCCGCTACTATGCAAGGATGGATATGCCTTTCGGCGAAGATGATATACTGATCACCGCGGGGGGCAGCGAGGCACTGCTGTTCTCTTATGCGTGCATATGCGATCAGGGAGATGAGATACTCGCTTTCGAGCCCTTCTACCCCAACTACAATTCTTTGGCCAAGCTGGTGGGAGCGAAGATCTCCGCCGTCACCTGCCACGTTGAAGACGGTTTCCGCATCCCGGATAAAGCCGAGATATTGAAAAAGATAACGCCCAAAACAAAAGCCATCATGGTCACCAATCCCAACAACCCGACCGGCACTGTCCTTACAAAGGAAGAGATGGATACGATCGTTGATATCGCTCTCGAAAAGGATCTGTTCATAATCTCCGATGAGGTTTACCGCGAATACGTCTATTCACAGACCTGGCTTCCGTTCTCCGGATACGACCGGATCCTCGACAGGCTCATAGTCATAGACAGCGTCTCCAAAAGGTATTCCGGCTGCGGCATCCGCATCGGGTGTCTTGCGACGAAAAACCATGACATAATAGCCAACTCGCTGAAACTTGCTCAGGCAAGGCTTTCCGTGCCTCTTGTCGAGCAGATAGGAGCCGCCGCCCTCTTCGATACTGCAGATGACTACATCAGATACTGCCACGACGAATATGAAAAACGCAGGGATATCCTCTATGAGGGGATGAAGGCCATCCCCGGGGCCGGCTTTATCCGCCCGTGCGGTGCATTCTATCTTATCGCCTCCCTGCCTGTAGAGAACAGCGAAGATTTTGCGCGCTGGCTGCTTACGGACTACGACCTGGACGGCGACACCGTAACGCTGTGCCCGGCCAAGGATTTCTACGCCACCCCCGGTCTCGGGCTGAATGAGGTCCGCATCAGCTACTGCCTGAAAGGGGAGGACCTTTCACGGGCATTGCACGTGATCGCCTGTGCACTGGAAAAGTACAATAAATAGCAGCGCCCGAATTTTTACAAATGCGCCGCTAAAGCTTGACAGTCAAAAGCCTGCCGTATATAATCATATAGCTAAAAATGACCCACTAGCTCAGGTGGTAGAGCACTTGACTTTTAATCAAGGTGTCTGGGGTTCAAATCCCCAGTGGGTCACGTTTCGACAGTTGCAAAGCCGGATCCCTCATCCGGCTTTTTTCAGTATCTGTTTTTTTCCGTGAGACTGCCTGCCAGACAGCAGGCTGCATAAGCTGCTATATCAGCCGCAACTATCGTGGCTCCGACAGGAGTCCCTGCAAGTATGGAGAGGATGATGCCCGAAAGGCGCAGATTACCGACAGCACAGCTGAGCATATCGTTACGCTTCTGAAGCTCTTGAACAGTCGCATTGCGGACAGGGCGGGGAAAACTATCAATGCGGATATCAGCAGCGATCCGACCAGATTCATGGCCAGGACTATGACGGCTGCCGTAATGACGGCGATAAGGTTGTTGTACATATCCGCCTTCGTGCCCGCAGACCTTGAGAACTCCTCATCGAAGGAAACGGCGAATATCTTGTTGTAAAACATTATGAAAGCCACGACGATAAGGACCGAAAGAGCGATACATAACCGTACATCTTTGCGTCTCAGCGTCAGGATGGATGTGGAACCGAACAGCGTGCTGCATACATCGCCGGACAGGTTCGGCGATGTCGAAAATACATTCATTATGAGATATCCGAATGCCATCGCGCCTACGGATATCATGGCTATGGCGGCGTCTCCGCTGATCTTTGCCTTCTGCCCGGTGCGCAGGATGAGCACCGCGCAGACCGCCGTAACGGGCAGGACCAGCAGCATATCATCCGTAAGCTTCAATACGGAGGCGACCGCAATGACGCCGAATGCCACATGGGACAGCCCGTCCCCGATAAATGAGAACCGCTTGAGCACGAGCGTGACGCCAAGCAGGGAAGAGCACAGGGCGGTCAGCACGCCGACGACCAGCGCGTATCTGACAAAGGGGTACTGCAGGTAGAAGACCAGTTTTTCGAACATCATGCCTCACCTTCTTCCTTATGCTCGAGGAAATGCTTTCCCGTCGGGCTTTCCAGGTATTCGTCCCTGGTCCCGTAGAAAGAGTCTTTCCCAAGCTGGAGTATATGGCTGGCATGCGTGACGGCAGCCTGGATATCGTGGCTGACCATGATGACTGTGATGCCGTCCCGATTCAATCCGGATATAAGGCCGTACATTTCCGCCGACACCTTCGGATCGAGTCCGGAGACCGGTTCGTCAAGCAGCAGGACTCTGCCGGCCGCACATAAAGCCCTTGCGAGAAGTACACGCTGCTGCTGACCTCCTGAAAGTTCGCGGTAGCATCGGTCTGCAAGGCCTTCTATTCCCATCTTCCGAAGGTTGCCTAAGGCAAGCCGTCTTTCTTCTTTGCTGTAGAAGGGTCTGAGTGTACAGCGCCCCTGGAACCCGGACATGACGATCTCCCTGACCGATGCCGGGAAGTCCTTCTGGAGAACGGTCTGCTGCGGCAGATATCCGATCTCATTCTTCCTGAGCCCGTCGCCGGTCAGCACCCGGCCTGAAAGAGGCTCCTGAAGGCGGAGCAAAGTCCTCATGAGCGTGGTCTTCCCGGATCCGTTCTCTCCGACGATGCACAGATAATCTCCCTGATTGACCGAAAAATTCAGGCCTTCCGCGACGGCATGCCCGTCGTATCCGACGGACAGATCGCGGACTGTGATCAAAGCCATCCTTTGCCTCCTATTTCAATGCGTCCATAAGGACGGACAGGTTTTTTTCCATGATAGACAGATACGTCGCGCCGTTTTGGGCATCATCTGCCGTCGCGGCCTGCATGGAATCCATCGTCAGGATCTTCTGATCCTTGCGGGCCGTGTTCCGGACTATCGTCTCCGCAATCCTATGATCACTCCCTTCGATCGTCAATACAGCGTGGAGCGACAGCTCGTCCACTTTTCCGGCAAGGAATGTTATGGTCTCGAAGCTGGCCTCGGATTCGGCCGAACAGCCGGCAAAAGCTGCATAATAGCTCAGCCCGTAGTCGTCTGCCAGATAACGGAAGGGGAAACGGTCCCCGAAGACAAGCGTTTTCACGGAAGCGCCGGAGACCGCCGCCTGATACTGTGCGTCAAGGGAAAGCAGTTTCTCAACATAGGCTGAGGAGTTTGCCCTGTAGAGATCCGCATGGCCCGGATCGATCTTTCCAAGAGCATAAGCGATGCTTTCTGCCATGACCGCTGCGTTTTTCAGCGAGAGCCATACGTGTTCGTCGTATCCTGCTGCATCCGTTTCATCATCATCGCCGCCGTGACCGTGCTCATGCATACTTTCCTCCGGTTCCTCTTCCTTCAGCTTGTCGTCCAGAACATCCATCAGGCAGATTGTGATCATTTCCGTGTTTGCGGCATCCTTCAGGACGCCCTCTGCCCATCTGTCGGATTCTCCGCCTACGTAGACGAACATATCGCATGCAGAGACCTTAAGGATATCATCCACAGCGGGCTGGAAGCTGTGGAGATCGACGCCGCTGTCCAGCAGCATCGTCACCTCCGCGTCCGCCGGGTTATCTCCGAGGATAGTCATTACCCAGTCATATTCTGGGAAAATCGTCGTTACGATCTGAAGCCTGCCGCTATCAGCTCCGGGAGTGTTTCCTGTTGGGTTGCAGGCCGGCAGGCATGCGGCTGCGAACAGAAGTACAATTATCAGGACATTTTTTTTTCTCATTATCTATTCTCCGAAATGTAAGGACCCAAGCGCAAAAATAAGGACGTACGGGCATCCTCATTTCATACCATCTTTTAAGGAGACTGTTCAGTTATTTAGTCTGACTTTCCTGGAGACGGGTGTCTGCGGATATGCCGCAGCATTTAAAAAGGCTGCGGATAGAATAATAATGAAAACAGGCAGGACATAGGCGATCAGTTCCGCCGTACATCCGCCCCAAATGCGCATTGAATCTTCAGACTGCCTGATACGCATGCAGACCGGGCAGCCATCGCCGCTGCAATCGTGGCAGGATTCAGCGGGGATAAGGCAGGAGGAAAACAGGGCTATTGCCAGCACTATCAGCCCGATGATACACGCTGCGACACGAAAAGACCCGGATTTATTCGGATCACGCATCATTATCTCTCCTCCTTTTTTTGTTATAGGTTAAGCCGGTCTGCTGACCATAACAGTTCCGAACCGGGATCAATGCTCCCATGAATGAAGATGAGAATCATTATCAATTATATCATCCGTGCCTGTCCTGTCAAGTAATTTGTGAATTGTTCTCAATTTGAAAGCCGTGCGGATTCTATAGTGAGGATGAAAGCCCGGCCGTTGCGGATCGCAAGAAATCGGATCGAGCCGGGTATATATTGGGTCTGATCGTTTCAGCCGCGGCATCATTGGATTTAGGCCGGTGCAGCGGAATAACTGCCGGAAAGCTGCCTCCGGGCAGTGTGCGGCACATGCGGGGCGGTCCTGAGTAATCATGCGTTAATCAAATAATTATTCGGAAAGTATATACGCTGTAATCATTTTGGATTATAATCTAGAAAAGAAAACTCGGAGGTATTTGATGAATCTTTTAAGCCTTTTATTAAAGATCTTTATGTCCAAAAAAACCATGGAAGCCCTGACCAAGAAGACGGGCAGCAACCAGAAGCAGATGACGCTGCTCCTTATGGCAGCCATCCCTCTTCTCCTCAAGTTCCTTACAAAGAACGCATCCTCAAAGGAAGGGGCACAGTCCCTTTTAGGCGCTCTCACACAGCATAAGGAGACCGGTTCCATCGCCAACCAGATAAAGAATGCCGATGACACCGACGGTTCCAAGATCATCGACCACATCTTAGGCAATGAAAGGAACGAAGTCGTTGAAAACCTCGCTCAGGAAAGCGGTATGAACGGTCAGCAGGTCAACTCCATCCTTTCCACGATCGCTCCCGCTCTCCTGTCAGGACTCTCGGCAGCCACAAATACCGTTAAGGAAGAACAGGGCGGAGCTATCGATTTCGGCAGCCTGCTGGGGAACTTTACCGGAACAGGAAAGCAGGAAGATGACGGCGTATTCGGGCTCGATGATATAGTAGGTATGCTCGCAGGCGGCGGACAGGCACAGCAGCAGCAGAGCGTCGGCATGAATCTTATGAGCCAGCTCTTCGGCGGAGGACAGCAGGCCCAGGCAAAGCCGCAGGTCGGCGGTGTGATGGATCTCTTCGGAACCCTCCTCGGAGCCGGCGGCAGACAGGCGGAACAGCAGGGCGATCTGGGCGGAGTCATCTCAAGCCTTATGAAGGGCGGCCTCGGCAGCGATAACGACACCTCTGCGGTGGACGGTACAGAACTCCTTTCCGTGCTCACATCCCTCATGAAATAGATCCTCAGGAAGGCTTTTCACCTGCATAAGCTTGCGGCTGTGCTGCAATAAATCATGATAAAGGAGTATCGGATGAGTGTTTTAAACGTCATTTTAGCTGATATAGCTTCAAGACCGGACCTTGGGGGCCTGGTGCCCTATGTGATCGCTGCCGCAGTCATTGCGGTCTCAGCCATAGGCGTCATTATTTTTAAGAAAAAGCAGAACGGCGACAGATAAGAGGCATGGTACGTGCCCTCATCTGGACGGTTGTTCTCGAAGGAGCTTTGGGCGCTTTGCTGTATCCGTTTTTCAGAGGTATTTCTCCTCTGAAGGATGAGATCGTTTACAATGTGCTGATCAACACCTTCACCAATCCCGTTATGAATCTGATGCTTTTCGGCGTGTTCGGATATTCGCCCATCAAGCTCTTCATTGCGGAAGCGGCGGTAGTAGTCACCGAAGCTGTTTTGTATAAACAAATGTGCGGCATGAAGGCGGGGAATGCATTTGTATTCTCCGCCCTTTTAAATGCCTTTTCTTTTGTGATGGGAGAGCTGTATGTCAAATAAGAACCTTAAGCTCGCTGTATATACACTGTGTCACTTCACTACGGACTTCATCTGCGTTTTTACACTGTTCTCCCGTGTTGTAGGAAGCAGCATGGAGGGTTTTATCTGGGTGATCGTTTATCACGGCACAGCCTTCGGACTGCAGGCTCTTGCCGGTGCTTTCATTGATAAACACCCGTCCGTCCCCTGCGGCATAGCGGCTTATGCCCTCATCACGCTGGGATTCATTTCCTCGTTTGCCCCCGGCATGCTAATTCCGGCTGTCGCACTGATGGGGCTCGGAAATGCCCTGTACCACATCGAAGGAGGATATGTCTGTCTTCATCGCGGCGAAAAAAGGATCGCTCCCGGGGGGATATTCGTCGGCGGAGGCGCTCTGGGCGTCGGCCTGGGCGGCTATATGGGGAAACTGTACCGGTCCGCGGTCCTTGCGGAAGATCTGCCTTTTCTGCTCCTGTTCTGTCTGATGCCTCTTGCACTTATGCTCGTTTTCCCGCTCAGCAGCGCTGAAAGAAGCGATGTCACTGTTTTCGGGATCCTCTCGGATAAATGCACCAATGCCGCAGCCACTGCTTTAATGCTCATTTCCGTCTTTGTCCGAGGCCTGGCAGGATATCTGATCCCTGTGAAGATCCCGCAGGGACTTGCAGGAACGCTCATACTGTCTGTTGCGGTGACCGCCGGGAAAATGCTCAGCGGGATTCTTGCGGACAGGTATGGGGCAAGGCGGAGCACGGTTATCTGTCAGACTGCTGCCGCTGCTACAGCCGTTTCCTCGTTTTTTGTCCCTGCCCTAGGCCTGTTGTCTGTTTTCTGCCTGAACCTTGCCATGGGCGTGACATTGGTTGCGCTCAGCGATCTGTCTCCCGGCACTTCCGGTTTTGCTTTCGGTCTCAGCCCGATGGCACTGTATGCTGCTTATATCGTATACGGCATAATCGGCGGCGTCGGCCCGCTTGCCGGGATACTTTCCGCAGCTGCAGCTCTCATCTCATCGGCCCTGATCTGCTTTACAGTGCTTAAGGACTGATACATAAACACTGTAATCCATAGACCGAAGCGGCCTGTCTGTGAAGCAGACGCAGATGAAGACGGCCCCGTACAGAGGACTTTCCATAAGACAGTTTTAGAAATATAACTGTTCTTATGGGATTGGCAGAAGAATTAAGGCATTCAGTCAATGAAGGTTGAACTGACCCAAAAAGTTAGACCAAAAAACTAACTGGAGGAGGTCACCTCAGTTGGATGCCTGTTTCTATATCCTTATTTCTACATCTGCGGAGAGAAATATATAGGCTCGAAAAACATCCCTATAAAGGTCGAAAATCGAGGATTATTTGCTCTGTAATGCATTCAAAAAGGCGGGGATGATAAATCCCATTATTAAATATCCAGACTGTTTTCATCGAGCAAAAAATCAAAAATGCTCATCGTGGTGTATCCGTTATAATCTCGTTGTACCTTTATGACATCCTTCACTATGAAAATCTTTTTGAAAGAGTCATCAATATTCCTGAAAGATGCTTCCTCCTGTGCTCTTTTCTCTTCATTTCCCATCTGGTATGCCGACTGAATATAGTATCTCTTACTTCCTAAATTCGCCACAAAATCAACTTCATATTGTTTGTTTTCTCGCTTGCCGTTTTCCATTACACGGCTTTTTACAACCCCGACATCGACTTTATAGCCTCTTAGTCTAAGCTCGTTGTAAATAATGTTTTCCATGATGTGATTCTCTTCGTTTTGCCTGAAACCGATTCGGGCATTTCTTAATCCCACATCTTCAAAATAGTATTTCTGCGGCGTTCCTATGTATTTTCTTCCCTTGACATCATACCTTTGTGCCTTGCTGATAAGAAAGGCTTCTTCCATGTATTCAATATACTGCTTGATAGTATGATCGCTGATATCGGAATGAAGTTCACTCTTGAATGTATTTTGAATGCGGAGTGGGTTGGTAAGGGATGATATGGATGAAGCAAGCACATTGAGAATATCTTCGAACTCTTGCGTCTTGCCTATTTTATTTCTTTCGATAATATCCATAAGGTATATTTCTTCGAATAGCTTTTCAAGATAATTGATCTTCTCTTTCTCACTTTTAAGAGCCATGATATACGGAAGCCCACCATAGGTACAGTATTCTGTCCATCCTTCGTATCTATCCCCATCATAGGCACCCATAAATTCCCTAAAGGATAATGGGAAGATGTGAATCTCATCTCCTCTTCCTCTAAACTCGGTAATAATATCTTTCGATAAAAACTTTGAATTGCTACCGGTAACATAGACATCCACATTCTTAAAGTGAAGCAAACTATTCAGTACATCCTCAAACTCTCTCATATATTGAACTTCATCCAGAAGCACATAATAAAGCCCCTTATCCTTTTCGACAATACCTTTGATGTAAGCGAGCATATTGTCAGGATTTCTAAGCTCATCATTTAGGCGGTTGTCCAGTTCCACCTCAATGATGTGATCTTCCTTAACTCCGCTTTCCAGTAAATGCTTCTTAAAAAGCGTAAACAGCAAATAGGATTTACCTGCCCTTCTGAGCCCGGTAATCACCTTTATCAAACCGTTGCCCTTTTTAGCAATCAGCATATTCAGGTAATCGTCTCGTTTAATTTCCATACTTCCTCCAAATGCGAATTTGATGCCAATTTGCACATTTTACGCAATGATAGTATATCACAACCTATGCTTCTTTTGAATGGCTAATGCATTTCTTTCTTGATAAATAAAAAAGGAGCAGTGGATTGAGGTGACCCCGAAAAGTTAGAGCAAAAAACCAACTGGAGGAGGTCAGTTCAAACCGCCGTACGGGAGGCCTTTTTATTCCTTCTCATCTCGGTTCCGCATTGTCCTCCATTAAAGGCTTCGGCATGGCGCTGGGATAATGAGCCTTCAGACAGGCTATTCCCCGATCCAGAACATCGGCCCGCTTTATCCGGAAGGTCTGTAAAGTTCAAACAGGAGAATAATATTTCAAATCATATAGCAGTTTTAAAATGATCTGTATTATAATATATACAGTAAATAATACAATTTATATCGAGGAGATAGCGATGTCGAAAGAACTGACGCCATTTGAGAATTGGTTGAGAGTCGTAAACGGGGAGATGCCGGAATATGTTCCTATAAATTCCCCCTTCGGAGGCGGAGGAGACCATAAGCCGTTCACCGCCATGACAGGACCCAGCTTTCTAAATACATTCCGCGGCCCTCAGGGCGGAACGGATTTCTGGGGAGTAAAGTACATCACTAACAAGGAGACCAACTACGCGGCCATTCCGGCCCCCTATGATTTTCTGCTGACGGATATCCGCAAATGGAGGGATGTCATAAAGAAACCTGATTTTTCGGATGTTGACTGGGAGCAGCAAGCCCGCAAGGACAAAGAGGAAGCTGCCCAGAGAATGCCCTATGATCCTACCTGCCAGCTGCTCGTCGCAAGCGGTTTCAATGACCTTTTCCAGCAATTCATCGGGATGATGGGATTCACGGAAGGGCTCTGCGCGATAAACGAGGAACCGGAAGAGGTCTCCGAGCTGCTAGATTACATGAACGAGAACGCCATCTATCTGACCCAGCATATCCTTGATTACTATAAACCGCAGGCTCTTTACATTCTGGATGACTCTGCTTCAAGGCTGTGCCCATTCATGTCTCCGGAAGTATTTGAGGAGATGTTCGTGCCCAGATACAAGAAGACCCTACAGCTGGCCGTCGACAGAGGCATGCCCGTCTTCTATCACAACTGCGGCAAATGCCAGGATTTCCTCAAGCCCATGGTCGATATAGGCGTTAAGGTATGGGATCCCGCTCAGACGGAAAATGATTTCCCGTGGATCAAGGAGACCTTGGGCAGAAGGCTCGCCATCAATGGAGGCTACGAATACAAGATGCCGCCCGAATGGCCGAATGTCAAGGAGGATGAGGTCAGGGAATCCGTCAAGAAAGCGTTCGACATGCTGGCTCCAGGCGGAGGCTTCATCTTCTCCGGCCATGTCCAGACTCTGGACTTCAGGGATCCGGACGTCATAAAGGTTAACGGCTGGATCATGGATGAGGGCAAGAAGCTTGCACACATGTATTACTGAGAATGAAAAACGGCGCATAAAGAGTTCATTTCATTGAATTGCTTTTAATTGAACATTGTGGATTAGCCGAAATAATTAACTCGCAGGCTTAATTGGCGGGGAGCAATCTCCGTCTTTTTATTATTCATTTTAGATATTGCGGATTCTTCCGGAAATCAAAATATCATTGGATATTGTTGCTTAAAGATATAATGGTAATACTTTTACATTGAATGGTATACTATCTGTGCAAAATGTTTGATTGAGGTGTCATCATGGACTTTTGGAATAAAATGCTAACCACTATTGCTGATACAGTCTTGCCGAATGATTTGGATGAAGATACACTTCTTATTCAAATGAATGAAGCTCTGTTAGAAGAAAAAAAGCTTTGGCAATCACAAAATGAGTTCCTTGATCCTGTTGTTAGCAAAATCTTTCAGAATAGATGGTATTCAACATACTGTTCAGCAAAGAAGCAAACGAACGGCATATTATTCTCTATTGGTTTATCTGGAAGAAAGATACGCAATTTAGCTCCTCAGTTTATTGAGGCCTATGAGCAGCTTCCTTCCAAATTACGAGCGTATAATGAGTGGCTGGCAAATCAAAAAGCAGAAGATGCAGCAAAGATTCTTTTACCTGTGGAAGGAAAAAACCTGGATGACCAGCAACTGCGATGCATCACGAAAGAAGCTCGCAGTCACCTCGTCCTTGCAGGCGCTGGCACTGGAAAAACTACCACTATTGTTGGCTATGTCAAATATCTACTGAAAAAGAATAAGTGTTTGCCAAATGATATTCTGGTGCTGTCATTTACCAATTCGTCTGCTGCGGAAATGAGTGAGCGTTTGAATAAGGAGATTGGCCAACCGATTACTGCATTGACATTTCATAAACTTGGGCTGAATATTATCACTGCAGTACAAGGGAAAAAACCAAAAATATACTCTACAGACATTCGACAATTTGTCAGGATGCAATTGGACTCGCTGATCCAAAATGCCGCTTATTTAAGAAAACTATGTGTATATCTGACTTATAACGGTACGGAACAAAAATCAGAATTTGATTTTCAAACCGAAAAAGAATACCTGTCTTATCTGAAATATAATCCTCCTGTAACTTTAAAAAAAGAAACTGTAAAAAGCTATGGCGAGCTGGATATTGCAAATTGTCTGACGCAAAACGGAATTGCCTATGTGTATGAGAAAGAATATCCATTTGATACAAGAACTTCTGAGTTCGGACAATATTATCCGGATTTTTACCTACCGGATTACGACCTGTATATAGAATACTTCGGTATTAATAGAAAAGGGGAAGTTCCAGCTTATTTTTCTAAAAGAAATGGGATGTCGGCATCTCAAGTTTATCAGGAGGGAATTAACTGGAAGCGTGCACTCCATAAGAAAAATGGGACACGGATGATCGAGGTTTACGCTTATGAAAAACTTGAAGAGCAGCTCTTGCCTAAATTAGAGGAACGCCTGAAACAAGCTGGTGTTGTGTTTATGCCCATGTCTCCCAAAGAAATGTGGGCTGGCATTGGCGGCTCAGAAACACAAAAACTTGATCGAGTCGCAGAACTGTTTGGGACAATTATTACGTTAACTAAAAGCAACAACTGCTTGTTGAGCGAAGTTCGAAGCAGAAACCGCAACTTCAAAAACCTGCCGAGTATCGATGCTGTGATAGATTTGGTCGAGCCTGTCTATGACAGCTATCAGTCCATGCTTTATTCCAATAATGAAATTGATTTTAATGATATGATCAATTTAGCATCTGAGTACGTCCAACATGGACAATTCACTCCATCATATAGCTATGTTATTGTTGATGAGTATCAGGATATTTCACAGGCACGTTATCGACTGCTTGATGCAATACGTCAGCAAAATGACTATCGTTTATTCTGCGTAGGGGATGATTGGCAGAGTATCTACCGTTTTAACGGTAGCGATATTGGTTTTATTCTAAATTTCGAAAAATATTGGGGTGCTTCAGAAATTAGTCGTATTGAAACAACATATCGATTCCCTGAAAGCTTGATCTCTGTCAGCAGTAATTTCATCATGAAAAACCCGGAACAACAACGGAAAAAACTGCATAGCGCCATTGTTGACCATGGATTCTCCATGGAAAAAATAACAGGTTATACGGATGCATATGCTATTGAGTTTCTTGCTGAGAGGCTGAAAGAATTACCACAAGGAAGCTCTGTATTATTTCTCGGAAGATATAGGTTTGATATAAGGGTTCTGGACGGTCAACCTCAGTTTTCCTATAAGTACAATGCTGCTCTTGGAAGAACTGAAGTGTCTTTTTCCAAACGTACTGACTTGCAAATATCATATATGACAGTTCATAGCTCAAAAGGTTTGCAAGCCGATTATGTTTTTTTGCTTAACACCAAGGCATATGGTATGGGCTTTCCGAGCCAAATCGCGGATGCTCCTGTTTTACAACTTCTGCTTGATAATTGTGACCATTATCCTTTTGCGGAAGAACGCCGACTGTTTTATGTTGCTATAACAAGGGCAAAGAAAAAAGTATGGCTTGTCACAATCAAAGGAAACGAATCAGTTTTTGTGAAAGAAGTTGAAGCGGCATACGGAGAGGAAATGCACAAAGAGCAATATACATGCCCTCTGTGTGGTGGGCGACTTGTAAAAAGAAGCGGTCCGTATGGTGATTTCTTTGGATGTTCAAATTATAAAACCAATGGGTGCCGATACAAGAGAAATATTGGGAAGGGCAAGACACAACAGACAGCAAAGTAGAAATTCGAATGGTGATTAATGCACATATCATACGATATTATTATCGTTTGATTATCCATTAGAATGAGAATAGAGAACTAAAAAAGCGTAGCCAATACGGTAACGCTTTTTATCATTTTGGTAGTAATAACGGTCTCATATTCTACCTGCTCTGCGTATCTAAAGTGCGTAATTTATATCCTATTCGTCTTCCTTCGCTGCGTAGTATTTCTTTTCCGCCGCTTCGTGCTGAGCCCAGCTGTAGCTCTTGCGCCAGAGATGATCCTGATCGGAGTATTTGTCAAAGGTGGCGATATAGGTTTTAAGCAGGTCGAAATCCTTGCTGTATGCATGGAAGTTGTTGGCGATGTAATGCAGCTGACCGACCTCAAGGCCCAGATCCTTAGCCGCCTTTCTCTGCAGGGCCGCGATCGCGCATATGTTCATCGCGAAGGCTTTAACTCCGTCGTTGCTGCGGAAGACGCAGGTCAACTCCAGAGCTCCGTCCTCCTGTACGAACATCAGCAGCTGCAGACACGGAGGGTCGGGAGTAAAGTTGATGTCTCCCTGTCCCAGTGCGATGCAGGCACGGCGGGAATTGAGGTTGCGTTTGAGTTCATCGAGCACCTTCGGATAGAACGGGCTGTAGAGAGCGTGATAAGTATATTCCCAGCCCTTATCATCGCTCGATCCGTTAAGGAACTCATCCTCGTACTGTATCAGCATATTTATGTCCGCGGGCATTGCCTTGCTTACGGCAGGCTCGCTCAGAGGTTCGGTCACGTCGATGACCAGCTGTGTCTCCTTAACTATGTCTACTCTGTCCTGGTTCTCGCGGGTGCGGTCGATACCGTATTCCTGAAGAGCCCTAAGGCTGGCTTCGACTGCTTCGCAGATGCTTTTCTCGCAAATATGGTGGAACATTCTCGCTCTCCGTTGATAGTTTTATAAGCAAATTATACTATTGATAAAAGGATTTTGCGATATCTTACGCATTGTATCGTCAACTGTTTTTCCAAACTTAACTTTGAGCTGTCAAATATATTATCCA
The DNA here is from genome assembly GCA_017551505.1 of Eubacteriaceae bacterium. Classification (GTDB taxonomy): domain Bacteria; phylum Bacillota; class Clostridia; order Eubacteriales; family Anaerofustaceae; genus JAAYHF01. The sequence continues at coordinate 55,409 of JAFZLL010000038.1, read as the reverse complement.
AAATTATCATGCGATAAGCACTGCGGCCTGTTGACGGACAGGACCGATATGGCCAGGCAGGGTTCCCCGGGATATATGGTAGATATACACGGAGCCGGATGAGGCTGAAAAAAACACGGTTCCGACATTCAGGAACCGTGCAGAACAGTTTAATTAATGGTGACCCCGAGGGGATTCGAACCCTTGTAACCGCCGTGAGAGGGCGGTGTCTTAACCGCTTGACCACGGGGCCATCACTGACATTATACATGTTTTTCCGCGTTTGGCAATAGCCTGAAAGAAAAAAAACGGAGCCGCCGGATAAAAATGAAGTCCGGAAAAACCGTTCTTATCGGTGTTGCTGTTAAGAAAAAGCCGGATAACAGGGGAGATGTATGGCTCTCCGGAAGGGCGGCAGACTGCCGCGGCCGAAAGTCTGCCTGTCAGAGGATCCAAAAAAGAAATGGAGCCTTCAATCAGATTCGAACTGATGACCCCCACCTTACCATGGTGGTGCTCTACCGACTGAGCTATGAAGGCTTGCTGAATCATACTATCACTTCTCCGTACTCATGTCAATCTACCTTAGCTGTTTTTTCTTCCCCGCATTAAGATTTAGTTACTTTGAAGCTCTTTCAATTGTGGAAGTACTGTTATAAGTATATAATTGCTGTGTATCGGAGGCATGCTATGACGGAAAAAAACAGCGGCGATTATGTAAAGGGAGCCTTTATCATTACTTTCGGGATGATCTTCGCGAAATTCCTGGGGATGTTCTTTAAGATACCGTTGACGAACCTCCTCGGGGATTACGGCATGGGTCTGTACAGCTGCGCATATCCCCTGTATTCAACTTTCCTGACCGTATCCACCGGTGGACTTCCTCTGGCAGTCTCAAAGATGGTATCCGAGAGCCTTACTCTTGGCAACAAAAAAGACACATACCGCATCTTCAATGTCGCTTTTGCTTCCCTTGCCGTCATAGGCGGACTGGGCACGCTCATCATGTTTGCCGGGGCTCATATGTTCATCTCGGCCTTCGATTGGGATCCGAATGCGTACTGGTGTATAGTCGCACTTTCCTTTGCCCCTCTGCTGGCCTCCCTCGTGTCCGTCGTGAGGGGATATTTCCAGGGCATCCAGCAGATGAGTTATTCATCGATCTCATCCATCATAGAGCAGATCGGCAGGGTCGGGGTAGGACTGTCCCTCGCTTATTATCTCACATCTTCCAGAGATGTTGCCCTCGGCGCTGCCGGAGCAACGTTCGGAGCAGTCGCCGGAGCCTTCCTTTCATTGGCGTATCTATATGTCTCATATCTGGTATACCGTGCAAGGAACCGTGAACCGGGCGAAGATGAGAACTCCGTCAAACCCGGAAGCATCGGCGCCGGCAGTATATTGAAACAGCTTGTGATCATAGCCTTGCCCGTAACTGTAAGCGCTGTCGCCACTACGCTGACCAACCTGATCGATTCCGTCACTATCACCGCCAATCTCCAGGTCGCCGGCTTTGATCTTCACCAGGCAACGGTATATCTGGGACAGCTTACCAACAAAGCCCAGACCCTCCTCAACGTTCCCCTGGTCATCGGCGCGGGACTCGCCACGAGCCTCGTTCCGGCAATGAGCGCCTCACTTATAAAAGGCGACAGGGTCAAAGCGCGCCAGAAGGCATCCACGGCAATACGCCTGGCTTTCCTTCTTTCGGTACCTGCTGCGGCGGGGCTTGCCCTGCTTTCTTCTCCGATATACAGCCTTATATACCGCAATGTCCCCGAAGGTTCTGAAATGATGGCATTTTCAGCTCTCACCGTGATCTTTACAGTTGCCATGAGCACGCTGCACGGCATCCTGCAGGGCTGCGGGAAATACTATCACCCGCTTAAGAACATCCTCATCGGCGGTGCGGCGAAATTCGTGCTGAATGTCGTTCTTATCCGTAACCCTTACCTAAATATATATGGCGCGATAATCGCCTCCACCGTATCCACCGGGCTCATCTTCCTGCTGAGCCTTATGGATGTCAGGAAATTCATCGGTTTTGACAAGATCGTCCTTCCGATCTTCAAAGGCGTACTGTGCAGCGCTGTGATGGGAGTCTTCTGCCGGCTCACCTATACTATGGCTGTCCGCTTTATCTCCTCCTCGCTGGCAACGCTCGTCTCGATCTTTGTATCGGTCGTGATCTACAGCGCAGCGGTGCTTCTGACCAGGACTTTTACCATCGAAGATATAAAGGGAGTAAGGGGCTGATGAAGGATCTGACCAGTCCGTTCTACATTTCCGAAAACATCAGGAAAAGCGGTTTTTTCTTCAAGAAAAACCTTGGCCAGAATTTCCTTAAGGAATCCTCTGTGGCGCGGAAGATAGTCGACTCGCTGGATCTGACAGGGGAGGAGTGCGTACTTGAGATCGGCCCCGGCTTCGGTGCCCTTACCGGGTTCCTCTGCGGCATGGCCGGGAAAGTGATAGCAGTGGAGATAGACCATTTTGCCGCCGGAGTGCTGAGGGAAGCTCTTGAGGATGAGGCAAACCTTGAGATAGTCGAACAGGATGCACTTAAGACGGATCTCCTCAGCCTTCTATATGGGAGGGAGGAGTCTTACGGAGCTTACAAGGCGGTTTCCAACCTGCCCTATAACATTACCTCTCCCCTTATCATGAGGCTTCTCGATATAAGGCCCAGGCTCTCATCTATCGTACTGATGGTGCAGCGCGAGGTCGCGGACAGGCTGGCCGCCCCTGCAGGCGGGAAGGATTATTCTTCCTTTACTGCACAGGTAAGGTTCCTGGCAGAGTGCGAAAAGCTGTTCGATGTCTCGAAGAATTCGTTCATGCCTGTGCCGGGGGTAGATTCGGCCGTCATGAGGCTGACTCCGAGAGAGACGCCTCCGGTATCCGTCAAAAGCGAAACTATGATGGCTGAAATGATCAAAGCGTCCTTCTCGATGAGGAGAAAGACGCTTGCAAACTGTCTTTCATCATATTTCAGAGTAGATCGCGGCACTGCCTCTGATCTGATCGTATCCGCCGGCATAGCCCCTTCAGCCAGAGGGGAGACCCTTGATCTGGCGGATTTTGCCCGACTGGCAGACGCTTTCCATGACGCCGGGATCAAAAGATGAACCGCAGTCCGGCAGAACGGAAGGCAGAATAGATCGCGTAGCAGACCAATAACAGCAATATAACGGTCCATACTTTGGTGGCCGTTTTTTTATAGGGAAATAGAAGAGTGATCCCCAGCCCAAAGATCAGCAGCGGCCGGATATATATAAACGATGTTTTTACGGTATCAGTTCCGAAAGCACCTGAGAGGGTGGGGAATATGAAGCGGCGGACCGATACATACAGCAGCATGATGCCTGCTGCCGCCTTCGATATCCTGTCCGACGGAGAGTCGTTCCTGTTGATTATGCCGTTTACGGCGATGTAAACACCGGTGGAAGCGAGAAAGAAGGAAGTGATCTCACTGATGCCGAGAGAATACCCGCCGAGGAACGTGTATGCGGCCATGGCGATGATTGCCCCGATGCTCAGCAGTATGAAAAGGATCCCATGCGCGGGTTCCTCTTTGGCATCCGGCCCGTATGATGCGACATCATGATCCGGGGCGTGATCCAGGGCTTCTTCGTCGGAAGGCAGTGTCACTGCGAGGATAAAATATACGATGATGAGCGGAGGGTATACAGCAGAGAGCAGGAAAGCAGCTATCCTGACTATCGTGATATCAAGGTGATAGGCTTCCGCCATACCTGCGCAAACCCCGCCCAGTTTCTTATCCTTATCCGATCTAAAAAGCTGTCTCCCCATCTGTGACCTTCCCTGCGGATATTATAATACTCAATAAGATATTATCCGTAAAAAATGAATATTATAACTTCATTAGTCTTTATTTGTTTTTTTTGCTGTAATATAATCGCATTAATAATTTCCAGACGGTGAGAAATATGGCAAAAACATACAAAGAGATCAACGAGAAGATCGCTTCAGGCAAAGCCGTCGTTGTGGACGCGGAAGAGATCATCGATATCGTCAAGGACGAAGGCCTGGAAGCCGCGGCCAAGCGCGTGGACGTTGTCACGACCGCCACTTTCGGCTGCATGTGTTCTTCAGGCGCATTCCTTAATTTCGGGCATGCCGCTCCTCCCATAAGGATGAGCGAGATCATGCTCAACAAGGTTCCTTGCATGGGCGGTCTTGCGGCTGTGGACACCTACATAGGAGCTACTTCCGAAAGTGAGGACAGGGGCTGGGAGTACGGAGGGGCTCACGTCATCTGCGACCTTATCGACGGCAAGAGCGTGCTCCTGGAGGCCAGATCCCCCGGGACGGATTGCTATCCGACCAAGGAGGTCAAGACATATATACGGCTCGACGATATCAACGAAGCCTACCTTTACAATCCGCGCAACGCCTACCAGAACTATGCAGCGGCCACCAATTCCTCGGACAGGCGTCTTTACACATATATGGGCATCCTACAGCCCCGCTACGGCAACGTCACCTATGCTACCAGCGGCCAGCTGAGTCCGCTTATGAATGATCCAAAGATGCGTACTATAGGAATGGGCACCAAGATATTCCTTGCGGGCGCCCAGGGCTACGTCGCATGGTACGGCACCCAGTTCAATTCCGCAGGTCCGGCTCCGGCAAACGGCATTCCCATCGGCGGAGGGCGCACGATAGCAGTCGCTGGTGACATGAGGGCGATGTCAACCGACTTCATCCGCCCGGGAGTTCTTGAAAAGTACGGAGTATCAATGTTCGTGGGCATCGGGATACCGATCCCTGTACTTGATGTGGATATGCTCAAGTGCCTGGCAGTGGAAGACAAGGATATCTGGACGGTCCTGGAGGATTATTCGGATCGTTCAGGCGCTGATGCCACGATCAGGAAAGTGAACTACGCAGAGCTCAAGAGCGGCTCCATCATGATAAACGACAGGATGGTGCGCACTTCCCCGACTACCAGCCTGATGAAATCCAAGGAGATCGCCCAGATACTCAAGGAATGGATCTCTTCAGGAGAATTCACGCTTACTGAACCCGTGATGAGCTTCCCGGAAAACCACGCGCTCAAATCCCTGAAGATAAGGAAGGTGAAATGATATGGCCGCGGCAAAGAAAACAAAACTCCTGCTTATGTTCCCGAAAGAGCTCACCGGGGAGCCTGTGACCTGGGTGCTGGTGAAGGAATACGACCTTAAGATAAATATCCTGAAAGCATCGATAAACTATAACATCGAAGGCAGGCTCCTTATCGAGGTCGAGGGAGAGCCCAGAAAGGTCAATGAAGGTATCGCATACCTGAAGAGGAACGGCATAAAGGTAGAAAAGAACGGCACATCCACGCTGATAGACTTCGACAGATGCATCGGCTGCGGCTTGTGCGTCGCGGCGTGCGAGACCGGTGCGCTTTCTCTTGAACCGTACGGGAAAGTTCAGTTTTCTGCGGAGAAATGCCTGGAATGCATGCTCTGCGTGAAGGCCTGTTCACAGAGGATAATCACGAACGCTTTCGACAGGTTCTGATCCCCGTCATTTTAGAAATCTGTTATTGGATGAGCAAATGAAAAGAAGAGTGCCGCAGGACCGCATGTCCCGCAGCACTCTTCTTTACGCTTTACCGATCAGGTCGGCCATATGATAGACGTTTTTTACATCCTGCTGGATGAAATCCGTAAGCGACGTTTCCGCCTGCGGGGGTTTTTTACCGGAGTTGGCCTCGTTGTACATCCCGATTAGACGGTTGTACTTTTCGGCCAGTGGCCTGTATTCCTCCCAGAGCCGGGCGAGCTCATCAAAGGATGTGATGCACACGTGCTTTCCCCCTACGCCGTACGAGGGGATGTTTTTGCGCACGGTCGCGAACCTTTCCTTTGCACGGTCAAACGCCCGGTTGGCTTCTGCCGCCGTCTCCGCTCCGGAGGCGGCCTGTTCATAAAGAGCTATCGCCTCGTCAGCAAGTCCGTCGGCTTCCTTTATCCCCTCCAGATACTCCTGTTCGCCCAAGGGCGTGACACCCATCGAATACTCGAAGGCGTTCCATCTCAGATGCTCCAGTGAAGCCAGCCTTTCCAGCCGTGCCCTGTCGCTGTTCAGCTCGTCCAACAGCCGGTCCCGTCCTTCTTTCCCTTTATATGAGTCCGGTGCGAGCCCCGCAGAAGCGAAAAGTGCGGGAAGGAATCCTGCCGAAGCGCGGGTGCTTTCCCTGTCCACGGGATCCTTTCTGTACCAGTAATCTCTTTCTTCCGTTTCGACATCGATCCCGGCACTGTCAGCCTTGCCGTCCTTTTCCGCCATGCTCCGGTATGCCGAGTCGCTGTAAGCCCTGGCGGCCAGGTCGTTGCTGCCGCTGATGATCTCTTCCATGTCGACGGCAGGCTTCGATGTCTCGCCTGTAGTGTGTATGCTGTCGGTGTACACCGTCACTTTTTCCTTCGTCAGCGCGGCCATCACTGCGTTGTCGCCTATTTTTTCCGGATGCACTCTCTTGAATGACCTGATCTGCCTGATCAGTTCCCCGTTCGTTTCATCGCTGCCAGTGCATACGACGATGTATTTCAGGTTATGGGCTTCTTCTTCCAGCATCTCTGAAAATTCCGAGGAGTTTGCGTCCATATCCTCAAAGGTGATATGGTATGTATCTATCATCTGCCTGTACAGGGTCTTGAACATCCCTCCGGCGGTGCCGTTCTCCTTGTCGATGACAAGTGCGGAAAAACTGCTGCCCAGGAACTGGGAATTCCTGACCAGATATCTAAGGACCGTCTGCCCTGTCTCCCCGAATCCGATGATGAGCGCCCTGAAATCCCCGTCTGCGGAGCATGTTGCCTTATCGAAGCTCATCGTCCTGTATGGCGGCGCCATTGTCATCAGCTTTCCGGCGGCAAGGTCTGCTAAGGTAAAGAAATCTGCCTGGTAATAATGCCCATGTCCGTCTTTCTGCTGCGAGACGAATGCGAAATTGAAAGGCGATTCGCATAGCGCTGACATCTTCAGATGCTTCGCTCCGATATTCTGTGCTTTAAAGGCTTCCAGGACATCTTTGACGAATTTAAGCGTTGCCGTATCCTTGTCGCACAGGCTTATGATATTAATACTGCGTTTTCCTTTGCCTATCCTCATCTTCTTCAGCCATTTGCCGTCAGCCGTGATATCGGAGGAGGGGAGTATGACAGTGTTTTCGCGCAGATCGTTCTCCACTGGGGTCTTCCCTTCGGAATCTGTGAATACCAGTTGGATGCTCTCATCGCGTGAGATCTTCTCTGCGTATTTCAGTGTCTTTGCCGTGTCGCCGTAGATCAGGCATACTTTCTTAAAAGGCAGGACAGCCTGGCGTATCTCCCTGACGAGCTTTTTGCCGAGAGATGATATCAGGGCGGATGCTGTTGCATACATGGCGATGAGGTGCACAGCCCAGTAGACAGTCTGCAGCGCCGGACTCTCCCTGAACCATGATGCGGCGTTCATCAATGCGCTGAAGTCCTCCTTGCCGCCGTACATGCTCACGGTGTAGCTTATCGTTTTGAACGCGGCTATAAGCATCTCCTCCGGCGTGGCGGCATTTGCACCGAAGCCCAGACCGTAGATCACCAGTCCGAAAATCCCTGACAGAGCGGTGGCTGTTCCTGTCACGCGGCGCACTATCTTGGGCTTGAAAGCCAGGGTGGTCAGCATGGCCAGGAACACCGCGGAGGCCACGAGCACAGTCGAAATGGGATAATTCATTTTGTTTCCTCCCTGAGAACGTATACCACCGGTATTATACACTATTATCCCGCGTAGGCAAAAACTGTTTGCCGCCGGCAGGGCAGCTGACCTCATGTATTTGACTGAAAAGTATACGCAGTCACAACATGCTGGCTCATCGATGACCGTTCTCATATGCTCGTCTTGGCCCATGCATAAAAAAAGCGGGACCTCCGGGGCGGTCCCGCGATCAGTTATTCTAGTTGGTATGCTTATGGATATCCCCTTCTGATTCGTCTTCGAATATATAGAAGTCAAGCACACCTTTCTCTGTTTTTCCGGCGTAGCCTCCTATACGGAAGACATGCTCGACTTTTTCCTGCGTTAGCACATCGATAGGCGCTCCCTCCGCATAGACCTTTCCGTCTGCGAGCATATACAGATAGTCGCAGTAGTGGGCAGCGAGCCTAAGGTCATGGATGACTATCAGTGTTGTTTTTCCTGAATTCTTCAGGTAATCCATCACAAAGAGCTGATGATGTATATCCAGGTGATTCGTCGGTTCATCCAGTATGAACATCTCCGTGCCCTGTACCAGCGCTCTGGCAATGAATGCCATCTTCCTTTCCCCGCCGGAAAGCTTTTGGATGTTCCTGTCTGCAAAGCGCTCGATGCCAAGGCTCTCCAGAGCCTCGTTTACCAGTGCCTTGCCGTTTTTGACATTCTTTCTTGCGAACAGCCCCATGCCCACGACATCCCTTACGGAAAAGTCGAAGGCTACAGACTGGTCCTGACCGACATAGCCGATCCTGGAAGCCAGCTCCTTCGGAGAGAAACTGCGTATGTCCTTCCCGTCCAGCAGGATCTTCCCTTTGTGATAGTGGACTATCCCGAAGACCGTTTTGATAAGGGTGGATTTGCCGCTGCCGTTTGCACCGACTATTCCCACCAGCTTTCCTTCATGGCTCTCCATGGTAGTCCCCGTAAGGATTTCCCTGCCTCCGAGCTTTACCTCGACTCCTTCAAATGAAAGCTTCATGTCTTGCTGCCTCCGTATCCGTTCCTGATCATGAGGAACATGAAGAAGGGTGCGCCGATAAAGGAGGTGACTATCCCGAGGGGAAGTTCAGCCGCGCCGTGAGCGCTTCTTGCGAAGGCATCTGCCCACATGATGTAACTTGCTCCGAACAGGGCGCTCATGGGCATGACGACTTTGTTGTCGCTGGTGCGGGAAAAGAGCCTAACCACATGGGGGACTACCAGTCCCACGAACCCGATGATGCCCGTGATTGATACCAGCGAGCCTACTACTATGGAGCACACCGCGAACATGACGGAACGGAAAAGCTTGACTCTCAGGCCCATGGCCATAGCGTCATCGTCCCCCATCATTATCATGTTGAAGCGGCTGCCCATTATCGTGAACACCACCAGCCCGAGGGTCACGATCACAGCAGGGATTGATAATGTCCTCCATTGCGCTGCCGAGATCGCTCCCATCTGCCAGTTGTATACAGCAGCTATCCCTTCAGGGCTTCTGGCCTTGAACACGAGATAGCTGGTGATCGCGCTCATTACCGCATTTACCGCCGTGCCGGAGAGCAGCAGAGTCACGGGCTGCAGTTTTCCTCCTCCGGCGCGTTTCGCCAGGAAATATACGGCAAAAGCTGATATCATCGCGCCGATGAAGGCAAACGCCGTGGTCTGATGCTGTCCTTCCAGGAACGCGATCGGAGCCAGCAGGGCTATGGCAGCACCTGCGGAAGCTCCGGATGATACGCCCAGCACATAAGGGTCCGCGATCGGATTGAGCACCAGCGCCTGCATCGCTGCACCGCACAGAGACAGTCCCGCCCCAACGAGGAGCGCGAACAGTGTACGGGGCAGGCGGATCTGCCATATTATCTTGAAGTGGCTCATCTCGAACTGTCCGGAGTTCAGCTTGGCATCGGAATGAAAAACATGGTCAATGAGCACGTCGTATACTTCTTCGAACGGCAGATCCGTGGCGCCGATGCTCACCGTGTAGACCAGCGAGAACAGCACCAGCGCCGTCAGAATCACAAACAGGAACAAATGCCAGGTTCTGTTGTTCATTTTTGGGGCTGCCCCTTACTTGAACAGCTCCGGATAGAAGTATTCAGCCATTGTACGGCATGCCCTCGGGGCGCGGATGTCCTGCATCACAGCCACCAGAGGGATCACGAGGAAACGGTCGTTGACCACAGCGGGGATCATGTTGCATGCCTCGTTGCTCTTGATGTAATTGATCTTTTCCTCAACGCTCTGGCTGCCGTAATCGTTGATTATGATGATATCGGGATTTGCCGCCACCAGGGTCTCTACAGAGCAGTAGAACCAGCGGGAATCCTCCATCTTTCTTGTGGTATTGATGCCCCCGGCCAATTCGATAAGGTTGCTTTCCAGACCGGCTGCCGTGGTGTAGATGGTGTCCTCCTTGAACATGTCGAATACGAATACTTTGGGCTTGTCCTCTTCTTTGACATCCTTAACGATCTCCTAGGTAGCGGCGATCTCGGCCTTCATCTGGGCGATCAGCTCTTCCGCCTTATCCTCGCATTTGAATATCTTTCCCAGGTTCCTTATGTCGGTGTATATATCCTCCACGGTCTCATCCGGAACGATAGTGCCGGTGATGGTAAGGCACTGGATGCCTTCCGCTTCCAGCTGTTCATATGTGCCCCAGGATGTATCCTTGAACGCGCTGACCTGTCCGATCAGAAGGTCGCATCCGCTGGCGACTGCATTTTCATTGGAACGTTCGATCTCCGGGATGTCCTTGAAGTACTCCTCCAGTTCCGGCAGGGGAACATCAGCGGGATTGGTGTGTACATTCTTGCCTACGATATATTGTCCAAGCCCCATCATCACCATATTTTCGGCAGAGTAGAGGTTTGCGCAAAGTACACCTGTAGGCATTTTGGTAAAGGTGACTGTCCTGTCGCCGTTCTGGATGACGACGGTCCCGTACTCATCATCCTTTCCTCCTCCTCCCGATTCGCCGCATCCGGCGAACATCGTGAGGGTCAGCATAAGCACCGCAAGTGCCGCGATAAGTTTTTTGAGCTTCATCATTTATCCTCCTTTTAGCTCATTTTGTCGAGTCTTCCAATAAAAAAGCTTTCCGTCTTCCGGAAAGCACAGCGTCTGAAAGGGCCAATGCCCTATGTCTCAGATGAGATACTTTCGATGGAAGATACTCATCGTTCCATCCGGGCAGAGACCTGACTCGGGGCATTCCCCCACACAGTGACCTGATCGTCCGGGATTCTCACCCGGTTCACTTTTAACCCGCTGCGTTGCAGGAACGCAGCAGGACTCGGACAGTACTTGATTTATACTTTATCATAAATCACGCAGATGTAAATATATATTCTTATATGATCGCTGTATTTCCTGCGGATAAGCCCGCACTGACAAGACGCCCGCCTGCAACCGGTCTGCGGCGATCACTGCGACGTGCATTTTACAGTGAAATATCGTGACGACAGAGACTTTGCTTCATGGTATAATGCTCATCGTCAGGAGGCTTTGGACAGGTGTACCGTATTTAGCTGCGGGTTATCTTATGTCCGCAGAACCGGAAAGACGCTGCACACCCCGGCTTATCCGTAATTCGATCTATAAAACATATAAAACAATAATGATACAAGGAAGCAGAAGGATGAAAAAACTTGGTTTCGGATTTATGCGCCTTCCCTTGATACCTGGAGGGGGCGAAGGCGATATAGATATCAAGCAGGCAAAAGCGATGGTTGATATGTTTTTATCGGAAGGATTTACTTATTTCGATACAGCGCACGGCTATATGGGGGAAAAATGCGAGGCAGCACTGAAGACATGTCTCACCGAAAGATATCCCAGGAGCGCCTATGTCCTGGCAGACAAGCTCACCGACGATTATTTCAGCAAAAGGGAGGACATAATGCCCTTTTTTGAAAACCAGCTGAAAGAATGCGGTGTGGATTATTTCGATTATTACCTGCTGCATTCCATTACAAAAAACAACTACGGAAAGTTCATTTCCTGCGGGGCTTTCGATTTCCTCGGAGAGATAAAGGCAGACGGAAGAGCCAGGCATATAGGCATTTCATTCCATGACAAGGCCGATATGCTCAGGGATGTGCTCACCGCCCATCCTGAGATAGAAGTAGTGCAGATACAGTTCAATTATGCCGATTACGATTCTCCCAGCGTGGAGAGCGGGGATGTTTACCGGGTCTGCAGCGAATTCGGCAAAAAGGTCCTGGTCATGGAGCCTGTCAAAGGAGGGGTGCTTGCCAGCCTTCCTGAGAAGGCGGCCGAGGTGCTCGACAGCCTCGGGGGAGGCAGCCAGGCTTCCTACGCTATCCGGTTTGCTGCAGGCTATGACCGTGTCCTGGTGGTGCTTTCAGGCATGAGCGATATTTCTCAGATGAAGGACAACCTCAGCTATATGAAGGATTTCGTCCCGCTGTCTGCAGAGGAGCTCGATGCGATCGGAAAGGTGAACGAACTGCTCAAGGACGATGACGCGATACCCTGCACAGCCTGCCGCTACTGCGTCAAAGGCTGCCCTATGAGTATAAGGATACCGGATCTTTTCAGCTGCATGAATTGTAAAAGACGCTATAACGACTGGAACAGCGATTTCTATTATGAAGTGAGCACCCAGGGCTTTGGGAGAGCCTCTGAGTGCATCGAATGCGGCAAGTGCGAGGAAACGTGCCCTCAGCATCTCCCGATCAGAGAGCTGCTGAGGACCGTTGCGGCGGAATTCGAGAAAAAGACTGCGGATTAATTAAACCTGTAGAAGGAGGATCAAGGGCTTTCGGCGGTTACAGGACCATCTCGAGATTGTAGCCTCCGCGGTAGACCTCCTTTTCACTGAAGCCGACGCTCTTGTACAGCTTTATGGCGACTTCATTATTGCGGGCCACGCCGATCGTCAGTTTCTCAGCACCCTGGGCTTTCAGGTATTTCAATACTTCCTGCATGAGTATCTTACCGTAGCCCCTGTGCTGGTAGAGCTTATCGACCTGTATTATCTCGACAGCGTAATACTTCTTCTGCCTGTCGACCTTGAGCACCGCCAGCGCGACAGCGCGGCCGTGTTCGGTAAGCACCATGGGCTTCAGGCGGACCGGGTCCGCCGCGGTCCACGCGATCGAGTCTCTTGCACTTTCGACGAAATAGGTCTGATCTTCGTTTATCGTTATGTCCATCGCATCGAACACGGTCTCGGAGTTGATCCGCGATAGCACGGGCGAGACCGGGTACGTGATCGAGGAATAGATGTAATCCTGCACGGAAGTGAAATAACACATCCATCTGCTGGAGATCTCCTTGTATATAGGCTCTTCCGGTGTCATGATGATCCATCCGGTCGAGATCTCAGGTTCGAATAGGATATCCAGGGAATAACCGGAGACCCCTATGTACACCTCGTGCGTGCCGTTCGACCTGCGGGTAAGCAGCGATTTGGAATACGACGCGGACAGGGCTTTGTCCCAGGTCCCGGCTGACAGCACCCTTTCATCCTTTGAGACCAGCGCTTTGGCCAGCTTCAGTGCGTCATCGATGCCGATGGTCATGCATTCGTACTTAGCGCCTTTATTATCGGTCGGCACGAGCTTATCGTCATTTGGGCACAGCGTCGGCACCGTGCTCGCCTTATTGCCGTAAACCGGCGCCATCCCGATTGGCGCGAAGAGTATCTCGTTCAGGTATTCGAACAGGGTCTTGCCGGTGAGCTTTTCGGCGATATACCGCGCAAAGAAGCTCTCGGTCTGGCAGGAACTGTCGTGTATGCTTCCCGGTATGAAATTCAGCTCTTTGCTGTTGACTATATCGAGCACCTCGCTGAGCTCATGGTGATTATATGAGAGCTTTGCCTCTTTTTTGACTTTCTCTTTATCGGAGAGGGCCTTGAATGCCTCGTCATCCTGCAAGGAGAGGATGATGCCTCCGTAGAAATAATCAGGCAGTCCGCTTTCCCCGCGAAGGATATCCTTTATGGTGATCTTCTCCGCATGGACGCATTCAGGTATATACTCGGCCAGCCTCCTGTTCAGGTTCAGGCGGCCCTCCTCCATGAGTTTGACCAAAGCGATGGATGTAAAGAACCTGTTTTCGAGAGGGATTATGATGGTATCGCTCTTCTTCAGTTTTCTTTTGCCTTTTCTGTCCGCATAGCCTGCCTTGAAGACAGAAGTGCCCTCGGCGTCGAAGTACGCGAAGACGGCGGAGGCGTCCCATTCCTTTGCCGATTTTGTGAAAACGTCCTTTAATTCTTGCATGTCCATATATCGGTAATCTCCTCACATCTCGTTTGAATTCGAACATCATTATACATTTTTATCCTTTCATGTCAACCTCGCGGAGGACATCCGGACCGGAAAATGAATAATCGGGTCTGCAGATGAATAAACCCGTTGACATTCAGGCTGAAAGTATTATAAAATATACAAAAGATTACGCAGAGCCGTAATGCTAATTTATAGAAGGGAAAACTATTTTATGAAGAAAAATGGTAAGACAGGTGTCATAAAACTGTTCTCACTGATCTTCGCGGTCATGATGCTCATCTCCTTCGCTTCCTGCGGGAAGAAGGATAAGGATGACCCGAACGGCTATACTCTCAACGAGTACATCGGAGCCACGCCGGATAAGTGGAACGCGCACACCTGGGAAACGAGCGGAGACCGTTACATACCCGGCTATACGGAAATCGGTTTCGTCGACATCGCCTATGACCCCCAGACCGGCGGCTGGAAATGGGCATACGAAATGGCGGACGCCATGGAAGACGTCACTGCCGATTTCGCCGATAAGGAGAAATGGGGCATCGAGGAAGGACAGACCGGAAGAGTCTGGAAGATCTCACTCAACCAGGCGGCCAAGTGGGCTGACGGTACTCCGATCAATGCCGACACTTATATCTATGCCATGCAGCAGCTCCTCAACCCCGAGATGAAGAACTACCGCGCCAACAGCTATTATTCCGACGATATAGCCATCGTAGGCGCATATGATTACTTCTACTCCGGCAGCACCAGCAAGGTCCAGAACTACAAGGGCGAGAATACGTATGTATATCCTTACGAAACATGGGTGCTCGGAGATGACGGAGTATACACCGGAGAAGACGGGACCAAGCTGTATTTCGGACTGAATGACGTCCTCGCTTATCTGCAGGGAGAATCCCTGACCTCTTACAAGGATTATATGACAGAGGCACAGTGCGGCATCAATGCCTATGATCTCCTTGCAGCCAAGGCTGACGACAAGGGCTACGTCCCTGTCACCGATGAGACCAAGGACATACTCTTCGGCTTCACAAGCGCTCCTGTCTGGGGCAAAGAGACCGAAGACCTGCTTGCGGCATATGTCCTCTATGACTTCACGTTCCCCGTATTCGACTGGGAAGGAGTAGGTCTCGTCAAGGTCGATGATTACACCCTGTACTACATCTGCGCCGAGCCCATCAGCCAGTTCAACTTCTATGTCAACATGACATCCATCTGGCTCGTATACGAGAAGCTCTACGAAGCAGGCAAGTCCAAGGTCGGAGACCTGGTCGCCACAAATTACGGGACCGCTGTGAACAATTACATGTCATACGGACCGTACAAGCTGGTATCCTTCGAGAAGGATAAGCAGATAGTATTCGAGAAGAACGAAAACTGGTACGGATATACCGACGGCAAACACGAAGGGCAGTATCAGACAGATAAGATCAGATGCGCTATCGTCTCGGATCACAACACCCAGCTCGAGCTCTTTGAGACGGGCAAGCTCGACAGCGTTGAGCTTTCTTCCGATGACATGAACGAATATCGCCACAGCGATAATCTGCTCAAGGTTCCTCAGACATATACTTTCCGTTACTTCTTCGTCACGGATAAGGAAGTTCTGAAAACTCTCTCGGAGAACGCTTCCTCCGACTCCAAGAGTGTCAACAAGGTCATCCTCGCTTACGATGACTTCAGGCACGCAATGTCCCTGGCTATCGACAGAGCAGACTATGTCCTCAAGGGCACTGCCGGACATGACGCTGCCTTCGGACTCATTAACAGCCTGTATTACTATGATATCGAGCACGATCCCGATTCCGTGTACCGCAAGAGCGACGAGGCCAAACAGGTCATCTGCGATATATACGATGTCAAATACGGCGAAGGCGAAAAGTACGCCACACTGGACGAAGCTTATGAATCAGTTACCGGCTATGATGTCGATAAGGCCAGAGAACTCTTCCAGAAAGCCTGGGACGAGGCTTATGCAGCCGGGGATGTCAAGGACGGTGATGTCTTCGAGTTCACCTGCCCGGTCGTAAAGAAAGAGCTCACTGCCGAAGATATGACTCAGCAGAACCTTATCCAGGGATATATCGATGCCGCGATTGCGGGCACTCCCTTCGAAGGCAAAGTGACGATCACGTACACCACCAACGAAGACAGATACGCTGCTGTCGGCGAAGGCAGGATCGAAATGGCTCGCGGCGCTTGGGGCGGCGGAGCTTTCTATCCCTATTCGATGATCAGATGCTATGTCGACCCGAGCTATACAGAGATCCATGAACGCTGCGGATTCGATCCGACTCAGGAGACCATGTCGATCACCGCGGACTTTGACGGCAACGGTACGGAAGAAACATTGAAGGATTCCTACTATAACTGGGGTGCTTCCATCAACCCGGGCGGAAAATACAACCTGGCTGACGGAAAGCTCAAGTTAAAGATCCTTGCCGCTATCGAGAAGAACCTCATCGAGCAGTATCACTTCATCATCCTCTCGAGCGAGAACCTGGTAACGATCTATTCCGACAAGATCAAGTACGGTACCACCCAGTACGACGTAATGTATGAATTCGGCGGAATCCGCTGGCTCACATACAACTACAATAACGGCGAGTGGGAGCAGTACGTCAAGGATAACGGCGGAACGTTAAACTACAAATAAGACCGCCATCTATTTGACATGACGCGGCAGGGCGTTGAACAGCGCCCTGCCGCTTTAGTCTAGATTATTCAGTCCAAACGGGATCCGTTCAGTCAAAGGAGTCTCATATTATGTTCAAATACGTTTTAAAACGCATAGCCCTGGTGTTTGTGACTTTCTTCATCATCATGACTATGTGCTTCATACTCATAAAGCTGCTCCAGCCGGAAAAACCAATGCTCGGCGCCCAGGCTGCTATGGAACTTGCACGCCGGGAAGCCCTCGGATATAACAAGCCGATTTTGGTGCAGTACGCCATCTACCTTAAAAACATAGTCACCAAATGGGACTGGGGCACATCCTGGGAAATAGATTATATGGCGCCCGTCAACGAGGTCATCTTTGACAGGCTCCTGCCTACGGTGCTGATCAACCTCTATTCGATGATCTTTTCAGTGCCTTTCGGGATCATGATAGGCATCTACGCCGCACTTAAGAAGAACAGATGGCAGGATCACCTTATCTCCACTTGGATAATGATCTTCGTCTCCGTGCCGAGCTATGTCTACGCTTTTATCGTACAGTATTTCCTGAGCTATAAAACGGGGTGGTTCCCGCTCATTATGTCATCCTACGCGGATGCCGGCGGGACATTCTTCTCATGGACTATGTTCCACTCCATGGTGCTCCCTGTGCTTGCGCTCTCATTTTCGACCATAGCCTCACTGGCCCGTTATACCAGGGCAGAACTGACAGAGGTCCTCACCAGCGATTTCATGCTCCTTGCCCGCACAAAAGGCTTGACCAGCCGTCAGGCGACGACGCGCCATGCGCTCAGAAATGCGATGGTGCCGATCCTTCCGATGATAATATCCATGTTTATCGGCGTCCTGGACGGTTCGCTTATCATTGAGAAGATATTTGCCGTTCCGGGAGTGGGCGGTCTTTATCTTAACAGTATAAACCTGTTGGATTACGATGTGTTCATGGCTGTCGGAATGTTCTATACATTCATCAATCTGTCTTCGATGATTGTCATCGACCTGAGCTATGGATTCATCGATCCCAGAGTGAGAATGGGGGAAAGATGATATGAAACCAACAGATCTCGGCAATATACCTGCCGAAAAACTTGAATTTGCACACCAGAGCGATATAAGACATGACGTCAAGTTTGAGACCAAGCCCCTGAATTATTTCCAGGATGCATGGCTGCGCTTCCGCAAAAACAAATCGTCTGTCATCGCTTTCATCATAATAATAATGATCGTCCTCTTTGCCTTCCTTACGCCGCTGTTTTCGCGTTACCCGGTAAGCTTCTCGGACGGCATATATTCCAAAAAGCTCCCGAAGAACCTGGTCCTCTCGAAGATCGGCATCGCTACAGGCACAAGGGAACGCACCCTGTCCGATAAAGGCTACGCCTATACTCTGGGCATAGGCATCGCCGCCGCTGATACTGACGGGCTCGGAGCAACGAAAGAGGAAGGTCTTGCAAGCGAATTCTCCCCGATAGTTTCCGGAGGAGAGCTCTACACCAGCCATAACAAGAACTATCATGACTGCGTGATAGATGACTACCTGGAGACAGGCTTTACCTATATGCAGGTCACCCAAGTCCAGTATGAGGATATGCTCGCATGGCAGGAGGAGACCGGCCGCCAGCTCATCTATCCGATGGTCGATATCTCCAGCGAGTTCAATTTTTCCCATACCGACGCCAACTACTGGTACAAGACCGATGACTCCGGCAACCCCGTGAATTCCTATGGCGAGAAGCTTGATATCAACAAGGATGAACTTGAAGAAAACTATCTGAGGAATACGGACGGCAGCGTTGCGTTCTACCAGGACAAGGCTTCGAACATGAAGTACATCCGCGTGCTCTACTATAACTATTTCATATACAAGAACGGCCATGAACCGGCATTCCTGCTCGGTACTGACGGCAGCGGATACGATATCCTGGTGCGTCTTGCCTCAGGCACGAGGCTCTCCCTTCTCCTGGCGGTATGCGTTTCAGCCATCAACCTGACGATCGGAGCTGTCTACGGTGCCGTTGAAGGCTACTACGGCGGCCTGGTAGACCTGATACTAGAAAGGGTCTCGGACATAATAAGCGGTGTGCCGTTCATTATCGTCGCGACGCTCTTCCAGCTTCACCTTGTGGCTACGGGCAAGGTGTCCACTTTCATGGCTCTGATGTTTGCCTTCGTGCTCACCGGGTGGCTGAACACCGCATATAATGTGCGCACCCAGTTCTATCGCTTCAAGAATCAGGAATATGTCCTTGCGGCGAGGACTCTCGGTGCAAAAGACCTGAGGGTCATGTTCAAGCACATTTTCCCGAATGCCCTTGGTACGATCATCACCTCATCTGTGCTGGTCATACCTTCGGTGATATTCTCCGAATCGATGCTCTCATATCTGGGCATAGCAAACATGAATTCCTCTACCCAGACGTCGCTGGGGACCATGCTGGCGAACGGGCAGCAGTACCTGTCCACTTTCCCGCATATCATTTTCTTCCCGGCAGTGATCATCTCCCTGCTGATGATCTCCTTCAACCTCTTCGGCAATGGCCTGAGAGATGCGTTCAACCCGACACTGCGCGGATCGGAGGACTGAGATGGCAAGAATACTTGAGATCAAGAACCTGAAGATATCCTTCAGGACGAACAACGGTACGGTCAAGGCTGTCCGCGATGTGGACATGACTCTGGACAAGGGGGAGACCCTTGCGATCGTCGGCGAATCGGGCAGCGGCAAATCCGTGACGGCAAGGGCTATCATGGGTATCCTCGCGAATAACGCCATCGTTGAGAGCGGGGAGATCTTCTATGACGGAAAGGACCTTCTGAAGATATCCGAAGAGGAGTTCCATAAGATCCGCGGCGGAAAGATAGCCATGATCTTCCAGGACCCCCTGTCGAGCCTGAACCCGATCATGAAGGTCGGCCAGCAGATGACCGAAGCAATGATACTAAACGGGAAAGCCAATCAGAAGGAGGCTCAGAAGGAATTCGCTCAGAAGACCAGGCAGCTTACCGAAGCCATCGGCTCCGCTTCCTCAGTGAACGGTGATCCAAAACAGTCAAAGGAAGCGGCCGAGAAGGATATGGAAAAGCTGCGCAAGTTCGCCTCTCTGAGCAATAAGATGGAGAGCGAATACAACACAGCGCTTGATTATATCAATTCTTCCGTATCGGATATCACCGATATCACCCTCGATATGGTCACGAAGGATAAGAAGGTGATCGGGCGTTCGGTGGAAGCTCTCGTACCCAAGCTCGGAAAGGTATTCAACACCTTCCTGGTCGACGAAAACAACAGCGGTTTGAAAGAGCTCGCCGGAAAGATCAGGGCCGAAGGAAAGGCTTATGCAGCATCAGGCAAAGGGGAAACCCTCAGGGAACTTCTGGGCGAAGCCCGTGACATCCTTACCTCATCGGTAAAGGAAGATAAGGTGGATTTCTTCTCGCTGGGCTATTTTCTCACCTACGGCAGCGAGAAAGATAGCTTTGACTACAAATCGTGCCCGATACCCGAATTGAACGCGAAGACGGTAAAATGCGCGCAGGAGGATTTCCTGAACGGCTTCATAGACAAGGTCGCTTCCGGGCTCAAATACTCCTATGAGGATTCACTGGCCAAAAAACAGGAAGCGCTCAAGCTGCTCACCGAGGCTGAGGAGACACTGAAGGACGACAGCATACCTGCCGCCAAGACCAAGGAATTGGGCAAGACTCTGTCCAAGGCGGTAGAACGTTCTATCGACAGGCTTGAGATCAGCAAGGACTCCACAGCCTATACCTTCGCCGGAGCGTACAGTCAGGAAGAAGCGCTCTACGACAAGGCCAAGAGTTTGGAGAACAGGAATCCCAGACTGCTGTCCCGTGAGAACCGCATGTTCAGGGAGAACATGGATATCCCCCGTTATCTGGAGAATATCCGGCGCGTCGTCTCTTCCATGAAGAACGATTATGCT
Organism: Eubacteriaceae bacterium; assembly: GCA_017551505.1. Taxonomy (GTDB): domain Bacteria; phylum Bacillota; class Clostridia; order Eubacteriales; family Anaerofustaceae; genus JAAYHF01. Next base: position 34,804 of record JAFZLL010000038.1, on the reverse strand, counting down.
CAGCTGCTGGACAAAGCGGCCGGCGGAGAGGAGCCTGATTTCAAGGCCAAAGCCGGAGAGATGGTCGATTATCTGAAAGAGATCAACTCCCGCATGGTATACACGGTCAGCCCCGATATGGCGCGGGACAGGGCCATCAGCCTTATGGACGAGGTCGGCATCGACGAACCCAGGGTGAGATACAACCAGTATCCGTTCCAGCTCTCCGGAGGCATGCGCCAGAGGATCGTTATCGCGATAGCCCTCTCGGCCAATCCCGACATACTTATCTGCGACGAGCCTACGACAGCTCTGGACGTCACGATCCAGGCGCAGATACTCGAACTCATAAAGGGGCTGAAGAAAAAGAGACAGCTCTCCGTTATCTTCATCACCCATGACCTGGGGGTCGTCGCAAATATGGCGGACACCATAGCCGTCATGTATGCGGGCAGGATCGTGGAGTACGGCACTACGGACGATATCTTCTTTACTCCCGCCCATCCGTACACCTGGGCGCTGCTCTCCTCGATGCCCGATCTGCAGACGAAGGAGAAACTCGAAGCGATCCCGGGCGCTCCGCCCAATATGATAACGCCGCCCAAAGGTGACGCCTTCGCAGCGCGCAACAAGTACGCACTGAAGATAGATTTCGAGGAGGCTCCGCCGATGTTCGACATCTCCGATACCCACAAAGCGGCCACATGGCTGCTCGCGCCTGGTGCGCCTAAGGTGGAGATGCCGAAGATAATCTCCGACAGGATCGAAAGAATGAAGAAAGCGGAGGAATCGGGAAATGCAGGAAAGTAACAATAACCATTCCGCACACCTGCTCGAAGTCGAGCACCTGAAACAGTACTTCACCGTAGGCGGTGAGACGATAAAGGGAGTGGATGACGTAAGCTTCTATGTGGACAAGGGCGAGGTCTTCGGACTCGTTGGAGAGTCCGGCTGCGGGAAAACCACCACGGGACGCGCCATCATCCGCCTTTATGACGCCACTTCCGGAAATGTATATTTCAATGGACAACGCATCGTTGCCGGTACCGGTGACCTTAGGGAAGCCCTGAAGGCCGCGAAGAAGGAAGGCGATTCCGCTAAGGTCTCCCGCCTCAAAAAAGAGATCGCGGAAGCGGAGTATGACCATAAGCACTGCAAACGGGATACTATAACGAAGATCCAGATGATATTCCAGGATCCCATCGCTTCCCTGAACCCCAGGATGACCGTCAGGGAGATCATCTCCGAAGGCCTGGTGATCAGAGGAGTCAAGGATAAGGATTACATCAATAAAAAGGTGATTGAAGTTCTCGATATGGTGGGGCTGCTGCCGGAGCACGCTGACAGATATCCCCACGAATTCTCGGGAGGACAGCGCCAGAGAATCGGTATCGCCAGATCCATCGTGATGGAACCGGACATCATCATCGCCGATGAGCCTATCTCCGCCCTCGACGTGTCGATACAGGCGCAGATCATCAACCTCATAAACGACCTGAGAAAGAACATGGGTCTGACCATATTGTTCATAGCCCACAATCTTTCTGTAGTAAAATACTTCTCTGACAGGATCGCCGTCATGTACTACGGCAAGATAGTGGAATCCGCACCGTCGGATGAGCTCTTTGCCCATCCGCTCCATCCCTATACCCGTTCTCTGCTCTCGGCGATCCCCCTGCCGGATCCTCATTATGAGAAGACCCGCCAGAGGATCACCTATACGCCGGCACTGGACAGCGACAATTCCCAGGAGCCGGAGGACAGGGAGGTCTCTCCGGGGCACATAGTGCGCTGCACGGAAAAGGAATTCGAGAAATATATCAAGGAGCTGGGGGTTTGAACAAAGAGGCAGAGGGAATGAAGGACGGCAGAAAAGCATCCTGTGCGGTCATCGCGGCCATCGGCCTTGTCTTTGCCGTATGGTATGTGCTCTCACGCAGGATATTTTCATCATCCTCGGCTAAGGATGTGTTTTTCTGCCTGTGCGACGCCACTTTCATCCCCGCGGCTTTCTTTATCGGTTCGGGAATGCTGCTTTATGTAGTGAACAGCGGCTTTTTCGACGCGTTCACCTACTCGTTCCGGCGTTTCAGCTTCCTGTTCAAAAAAGACTTCGAGGACAGGGTGAAAAAGGACCAGAGCTTTCAGGAGTATAAAGAGGAGAGGCATAAGGACCCGTTCTCTCCCAGGCCCCTGCTTGTCGTGGGACTTGCCTTCTTCCTGGTCTCCACCGTGTTCCTTGTCCTGTATTTCAAAGCATAGACCGTATAAAGCAATTTAAAATGATTTTGCACAGGCTTCCTGCATCGGCTCTTAAAGCAATTGAGCAGGGAGCCTGTGTCGTGAATGAGAGGTAATCGGATTATGAAGATCGATAAATATGTTGACAGCAGGGAATGCCTGGACTGGATGAATGCCAGGGACGTTTTCGTCAACAGGGTAAGGTCATACCGCGCAGAAATGGGAAGCTTCTATTCTTCCACGATGAAGGCTTTCCTTTCCGGTGATGAAAAGCAGAACAGGGTGTATTCTCCCGTAAACGTTTATGTCGCCCTGGCAATGCTGGCTGAGATCACGGAGGGTGAAACGAGAAAACAGATCGCCGATCTGTTGAATGAAGGCGGGATCGAGGGACTGAGAGAAAAGGTAGGCAATATACTAAACTCCAACAGTTCAGACAACCCGGTCTTAACCTGCCTGATCAATAACTCCGTCTGGATGAATGACAGCGTCAAATACAATGACGATACGGTAAGCAATCTCTCAAGGTATTTTCGCAGCGAAGCTTTCAGCGTCAGGATGGGAGACAGGGCAGCGAATAAGAAAATCGCCGCATGGATCAATAAAAACACCGGAAATCTGCTTTCCGATAAAGTCGAGGAGGACACTGACCCGCTAACGGCTCTGGAGCTCATATCCGCGATATACTATAAAGCGTCATGGAAGAAAGCCTATGAGCTGTCAGACACGTCCAAAGAGGTTTTTCACGGGGAAAAGAAGGACGTGACAGTAGACATGATGCATAAATCGGAGGACATGAGGTATTACTGGGGCGAGAGATTCACTGCGGTCTCCGATTCACTGGAGATGGACGGCGATGCCTACTTCTTTCTTCCGAAAAAGGGGATTTCTCTCAACGAGCTTCTGGACGACAGCGAGGTCTGGTCCGTTATCAATGAGAGAGTCGGCAATGTGAGTGCCGGCGAACCCTTCGGGAGCAGGAACACCAAGGTAAATCTGTCCCTTCCGCGTTTCAGGGTATCTTCCAAGATGGATCTCATCCCTGCTCTGAAGGATCTGGGAGTGACGGAGGTATTCGACCATGGCAAAGCGGACTTCTCTCCGCTGACTCCCGAAGCGGGAAATTTAGGGTTGGACAGGATCGAGCACGCGGCAATGGCGGCAATGGATGAGGGAGGAGTGCTCGGTGCGGCATACACCGAGGCAAGCATCCGGTTCACTTCGATAATGATCCCGGAAAAACCGGTAGATTTCATCGTGGACAGGCCGTTCTTTTTCGTGATCACCTCCCGCGACGGTTCGCTGCTCTTCTCCGGTACAGTCTGGGATATCGACTGATCAATGAGCAAAACCGGAAGTCCCAGCCTGCGGTTTATTCATGTTTTGAAAGTAAAACCTTTTAAAAAAAGAAATGATAGGCAGCGTTTATCACTGCCTTTTCGCGTTCCGCATCGATACAGATCGGACAGAAGGATCCGGTCCGCAGTAAACTGACCTGACGCGTTCTTTGAAGCATTTCAGGGCAGGAGAGCTCTAAAGCTGTTGATCATTTTACCGGGAAAAGGAGACTCGATTGTTATGTAAAGATGTACAGAAAGAAGCAGTTATATTATTCATGACAATGGAATGAATTAGGAACAGTCATTTCGCGGTCATGACCGGACTGACGATGAAGCTCGGTCAGATATATCCTCCTGATCCGGTTAGGACGATTGCAGCAGCCGATCCGGTATTCGCGAATCATCAAATGATCCTTATATGACGCGGTAAACTGCCGGGTAAGCATTATGGCGCAGGTCGGGTTCGTGTCTGATCCGTCAGCGATGTTAAAGATAAAAATGAGAATTGTTATGTGTTTTATTGTATTTGCCGTTTCATTGTAGTATCGTTAAAATGTTTATAGAATGACTTTCAAAACAATTAAATGAATCCTCGACTAGACTCGGAACGTGCGCATTATAGTTTCCTCCGAGAGTAATTTACAGGGAGGTTTTAAATGAAGATCAAAAAAGCATTATGTTTTCTGTTTGCATTGATCATGCTGCTGAGCTTTATGCCCACAGTGCAGAAGGTCTATGCAGAAGAAATCCCGGAAGTAATCCCGGAAGAAATCCCGGAAGAAACCACTAAATTTGATGTCAGCGGATCCAAGACCGCTGATCCGACAGAACTGGAAGGAGACGATAGGGAGACAACTGTCACGCTGTCCCTGCCGTCGGCGGAATATCAGAACGAGATCGATATCGTGTTCACGATGGATAGCTCAACGTCTACATTAAGCGGAACGGCATTTGCAGATAGTGTTAATTCACTGTTTGCGAGTATTCTCAATAATAATCCCAATGTTAAGTTAAAGGTAGGGGTTGTTCGGTTCCGCGGTCGGGCATATGATGCTCTTGATTATTTATCGAATGGGAGCAATAAAGGGCTGGTCGTATATTCTGATGACACGAAAGATCTGATTAACCAAGCCCTTAATATGACTAAGGCGCAAGTCGAGGCAGCGTTCGGCAATGGGAGCAATACTCATGCAGGGCTGGTTGTTGCGGATGAGATGCTTGAAGCTGATAGCGAGGTTCCTTCTGAGAACAAATATGTAATTCTTCTGACAGATGGAAAAAGCTATATCTGGTATAATGACGCCAATGAACCGACAACGATTTATTCTCAGTACATGAAGCGCCCCGGGAATAACACAAATGGCTCAGTTGGTATTGCGTATAATGGGATGCCTTCGTTAAACCAGAGTGCAGGTTATGATAAGTATGGCTATGCAATGGATGTACTGGATCCGACGAATAAGAGCAATATCTTTGTTTTCAGCTCATTTGAAGATTTATATAACAGCAATGATCCGGAATTAACAGGTGTAACCAAATGGGATCAACCGTGCTTTTATGCAGGTGACAAGACTGATGTTCCAAAGGGAACTGTTACAAAGCAGGCTACCACTAATGGTGCAGAACTGTTCCCTTATACCGATTGGAGGGCTGATTATAAGTCATATTTTGAATATACTCCGGAAGGGAAATGGACAGATATTCCCTATCTGCAGGCAAACCCTTATTCTGTAATTAAGAATAATGATGGGACGTATACTTTCGATCAAACAACGATCAACCCCGATTACTACCAATACCATGTCGATTGCATGCAAAAAGGTGTTTATATTGCTGCACATTATTGGGCGGATATGTTGGATAAATACAACTGTGCGGCAATTACATATCTTGACAGCACAGACAGTGTTATAACCAATGTTGCTATTCCATTCAGTTCATGGCTTCGAACTGTTTCCAAGTATGGAGCGCAAGCGAAAGATTCTTCCGCTGTGCAGCAGTTGTTCACCGACATTGACAACAGCATCCGCTACATGGTACAGGAAGGCGTTGTTACCGACCAGATCACTGATGATTTCACCTTGAAGAACGAAGACAATAAGGATGCCTTCAGAATGACTCGCAGCGGCGAAGCTCTGACGGTCACCTATGCTGACGGAAAGTGGAATTTCGGCACAAATGTAGACGGAGTATATCCTTATGTCGTCGAATACGATGCTGACACCAAGACTATCACCTGGACGATCAATGTCCCGATCGAGAATGCCAATCCGGTCACTCTGTCCTATGACCTGATCCTAAGAGAAGATGCGGGAAGCGCCTTCTATGACACAAACGTATCAGCGGTGTTGGATTATGTGACTTCCGATGAGAAGGAAGGTTCATTTACCTTTGAAATACCGGAGGTGTCTTACATTAGATACATTGATATCCGAGTTGAGAAGATTTGGGAAGATAATAATAACAAATACAAAACCCGCCCTGAAAGCATAAGCGTCAACCTGCTTGTTGGAGAAAAGGTGGTGGATACCGCTGAAATAAAAGATGATGGCCAAGGCAATTGGGTCTATACCTTTGAGGATCTTCCGGACAGCGAGCTCGTTGAAAAAGACGGAGAGAAGACGATCAAACAGATAGAGTATGAAGTTGAGGAGCCAGAGACCGTAGCGGGATACAAGGCTCCGGAAATCCAAGTAGCTGAAGGCGTAGTTGAAGCGGGAGTCTACATTATCAATACACAGGAAGATTTGGTCACCATCACATATAAGCTGAACGGCGGTTCTTACAACGGCGATACCTCAGATATCATCGAGAAATATCCTAAAGGTGTGGTGATTAATATACATGAAGCGCCGGTAAGAAACGGATATACATTCCTTTACTGGAAAGGTTCTGAGTTTGATCCCGGCGACGAGTATACGGTAACAGAGGATCATGAGTTTGTAGCTCAGTGGAAAGAGGGCTCTCCGCAGACCGGAGAAGAGAACAGCATTTTATTGTGGGTCCTGATTATGGCCATTGCTTACATTGAGCTGTTCAGTGTCATGCTCATTGAGAAAAAACGCAGGATGGACAGATCTCACGAATAAACAGACAGAATAAAACGGAAGGTGCGGCAGCGGTATAAAACCGGTGCCGCACTTTTGCGTATAAAGAAAGCAACGCGATCCCTGAGTGTGATAAGAAGCAGTTTCGTATTCATAAATACCGGTTGCTGTCCATTCGAGTCTGTACCTGCCTGTGTTAATGCATAACTCGTTATCCGACGGACCCCGTAGAATGCGATTTACCGGATACGCTATCAGGAATGGTCACCAGGAATAATCGTTCAAACATGATGTATAATGAAATTGTCAGTTTTTTATATGGCTTCTGCCTTTTAAGGAGGATATATGAAGTTTTTTATCGACACAGCCAATGTGGATGAGATCATTGAAGCAAATGATATGGGGATAATCTCCGGTGTTACGACGAATCCGTCGCTGATCGCCAGGGAGGGAAGGGACTATATGGAGGTCTTAAGGGAGATCTCCGAAATCGTTGACGGACCCATTTCCGGTGAAGTAAAAGCCACCACCACGGATTGCCGGGGCATGGTCGAGGAAGGAGAAGCAATTGCAGCGATCCATAAGAATATGGTCGTAAAGATACCGATGACAGCTGAAGGCCTCAAAGCCATAAAGGTACTCGAAAGAGAAGGGATAAGGACCAACTGCACATTGATCTTTTCGTCCAATCAGGCGCTCCTTGCTGCGGCGGCCGGGGCAAGCTATGTATCCCCGTTCCTCGGAAGAATAGACGACATCAACATGCACGGCATCGACCTTGTGCGTGAGTTATCGGAAATATTCTCTGTCGGAGGTATAAAAACTGAGATCATAGCTGCTTCAATCAGGAACACGGTCCATGTCACTGACTGTGCTCTGGCAGGTGCGGATATAGCCACGGTGCCGTATAAGATACTTATGCAGATGGTCAGCCATCCTCTGACTGATGCCGGAATAGTGAAATTCCAGGAAGACTACCGCGCAGTGTTCGGAGACAAGTAATCGATCTAAGATTTGATTTGAGCCTTTTCTTCTTTGCTCAGAAGGGCATAAAGCCTGCGGACTTCCTCCGTATCTCTGGTATTTTCATCAGAAAGCAGAGCATTGACCACGGATACCGGCGTCCAGCCTTCACCATAATGGTTGCTGGCACCGCGAGGTGTGAACTGTGCCGAATTCAGCTTCGCTGTCCCAGACCCGCTTCGGATCACACCTGTATCGTCTCTGCCCAACCAGAGGTTTTTCAGCTGTCCCAGCTTGCCCCGGTTGATCGCAGTCAAGCGGTTTTGCCTAAAAAGCCATTCCAATGCAAAATCCACTCTGTAAGCGTACTTCCAGGTGGACATATGTGACCCGCGGGTATAGCACACCCAGGTGATCCCTAAGCCGGGTCCCGAAGTGTCCCTGTCCAGAAGTGCACGCCCCATTGCGTTCTGTTCGTCGACTTCCAGCCATGGATCCCATTCGGAGTACGAGATATGGCCTCCGGCTGATTCCAGATACTCTTTGGCATAGCACCATTCCGCTGTGGCCATCGCGTCATCGGCGCAGGTTTGAACAAAGACGTTGGCATCGGAGATCATATAATACCAGTTGAGATAATTGTCTGAATCCACGCTGCCGCTGAAACTGATAGGATCATTTTCCGGTGAACGCGCAGGGGCACCGTTATGCTGGAACGGTTTAGCGTAGCTGTTGGACCACTGGGCGCCTGCTACTGCGATGCCTGCAAAAAAGTGATCGCGCTGAGAAGCCATGTTCAGAATCGTCATGCCGCCCATGGATTGGCCAGTTCCATATATGCGATCGATATCAATATAATCCGCATAGGTTTCCAAAAGCGCGTCAAGCAATTCGAATGCAGCGGTGTTGACTTCGCTGGAGGCTACCATATCGTCCGTGGAGCGGCGGCTCTCCTCCACCTGCGGCACCACTACGATAGCGGGATGTTCCTTTTGAGAGGCCATCTGTGCCAGCCGAACTGCTGCACGGGAGGACGTGACCGCAGCCATGGGATCGGAATCGTTGCTGCCGGCGTGTTCCATATGGATGATCAGACCCACCTTGCCTTTGTTGGCTTCCAGTAGCTTCGTAGGCGGTACGAAAAGAGAATAGGGCAGCTCGAAGTCTTCATACCAACCTGTATACTCGCTATAGCAATGGGTCGCCCTGAATGCGCCGTTACCGATATGGTATTGCGTCCAGCCGCTGTCCGGGCCAAACTCCGGAAGAAGAAAGCCTTCTTTGTTCACAGTGCGTACTAGCCGTATGTTGCCTCTGAAATCCGGCTGCATTGATTCTGTGTAGTTCTTGATTTCCCTCGTATTCGGAGTTACCGTCCGTCCGTCTGAGGTCTTAACCTGATCGATTTGTCTTGCGCCTGCTATCAGGCTGGCTGTGTAGCTCAGATTCTGGCCGGATAGCATATATGCTGTGTTTACTTCGATGATCACGTACCGGCCTTCGTTAACGCCGTTTTTTTCGGACAGAACAGGCTTGTCATTTACATACACGCGCTCTATGGTTCCCTCATTTCCCGGAACACCGTCGTAATCCATTTCAATGGCTTGGTCATAGCCGTTTTCTTTTATTTGAAAAAGCGTGTAATTTGTGATCTCGTAGGTGTTCACTCCCACGCTCGCGCCGTCAATGGGGAGTACATACTCCACGATGATCGCTTTCGTCTTCGCTCCTTCCAGATCGACTAAGCCAAGAGCCTTCACTCCGGTCACGGCTTCATCTGCGCTGAGATGTCCTGTCGTAGAAAAAATCTCTTTTTCTGTCATACTGCAATGCTCTCTTTTCATTCTGAATTCAGTCGGAAATATCCATGTGAGGAGCCAGTCTGAAACGTATCTTCGGATACAGTGTTTCCAGATACTCCGTTATCTTTGCCAGTTCGGTCTTATAATCCAATCCAAAATCAAGCACTACATAAAAATGTATTTCCTGCATGTCGGCAGAAATATCAAATCCGTAAACCTGAAGGACTTCGTTCCGCGACATGACGCTCTTTTCGATTTCTTCCCGGAGCCGGACAGCCTCTGCGTCCGTTGTGTTGCGGGAATATATGCCGATCCCAGTGAGCGTGACACCTGCCTGCCAGTAGACCCTGCCTTTGATATGTCTGGACATTTGGTCGATCTGTGCAGCTGTGGCGGAATCCGCGACCTCAATATTTACGGAGCCGTAATAGCGGTCAGGCCCGTAGTTGTTCAGAAACAGGTCATATGCGCCAAACACACCGTCTTCCTGGCATATCAGTTCCTTGACCTTCTGACTCAGTTCTGTGTCCGTGCGCTGACCGATTATCTCGCTGATCGTTTCGCGGATGATGCCCACGCCCGAGCGGATGATGAACACGGAGATGATCACCCCGATATACGCCTCCAGGGAAATTCTGGTCAGTGTCTTGATCAATGCGCATGCCAATACGGAAGCGGACAGAACAGCGTCGGACAGGGCGTCTGTCCCGGAGGCCTGCAGCGAATCGGAACCTACCGCTTCCCCCCGTCTTTTTACATAGCGGCCGAGGAGCAGTTTCACTGCTACTGCCAGCCCGATCATTATCACTGAAACCGCGGTATACTCCGATGTCTCGGGGATAATGATCCTCACTGTTGATTCGTACAGGGCAGCGATGCCTGCGTAAATCACCAGCGCGGCTACTACCGTTGCGCTCAGGTATTCCACCCTCCCGTATCCCATAGGATGCTTTTTGTCCGGCTGCTTTCCCGACAGTTTGGTGCCCAGGATCGTTATTACGCTTGAAAGAGCGTCCGAGAGGTTGTTAACTGCATCCAGCACAACCGCGATAGAGTGAGAGGCCAGACCGACTGTGGCTTTGACCCCTGCCAGTACCATATTCACCGCTATCCCGATCATGCTCGCTCGGATTATCACGGCATCCCGGTCAGCGCTTTGTGTATTGTTTCTGTCTCTTTCGTGCATGATCTGTCCGTCCTCTTTTTTTCATCTTCAGTATAGCAGGATTTCTCTGTTATTCATGGTCTTCGTCATCTGTATATGTTCAGCTATTTTCGAATTCCAATCCCGTCAACCTGTCGATCTCTATCTGTTCTCCCAGCTCCATTATTATCCTTCGGGAAGCCTCATCGATGCGTTTGACCTTTCCTGTGATCTTTTCATATCTTCCGCCGCTTTTCCGTTCATCTTCGGTAAAGAATGTCATGGTGATTTCAGGCAGTTGAGGAAGCAGGAAGCGAAGCATCTCAAGTTTTTCATCAAGTTCGGCTTTCGCCTGATCGCTCATATCAGGGGCTTCGTCTGTCAGTCTTCCGGTCTCCCTGATCGCTTCACTGTACCCTGTAAGCGCCGCGAACGGTGCGAACTGCGCAGCTCTGTCATGCAGAGACATATGCTTCCTGGTTTTTGACTGATGATGAGGCAGATCTATGATATCTGAATAATCGTCCCTTTTGTTTTTCACGCTTTGTGCCCTCCGATCTGGCTGTTGCGGGCGATGGCAGTTGCGTCCTCGTCCAGGTCCATGCCCCGCAGGATGGAGTTCTTTCCGTATTTCTGCTTTATCTTTAGAATGGCATCCTGACGGCTGCGTTCCTTTGCCAGTTCTTTCTCTTCCGCTTCTTCCGCTTTATTATCGATCATCGAGAGCATGGACAGCTGTTCGCAGCTTTTCTCTTTTTTCATGGTCTCCTCATCCGTCAGACGGCAGGCGGTGACGTTGATGCGCCTTATATAAAGATCCCTGTCAACTATCCTGTCGTAAAGGTCCATGACTGCCTGTTCTATCAGTCTCGTGGAAAAAGTTTTACCGCTTAGATTTGCGGTGCCGTGCGCGTGTTTCGGGATCGTGCGGCCGTACCAGTCGTCGCTGACCTCGCCATCGTAAGTCATTGCTTTGTTCTGGTTTTCCAGCGATTCATAGCCTATCGTGAGCACCAGCTGATCGGTGCACAGTTTCTTCGACGCAAGATCCAGTACCAGCTGGTCTGTCATCTCTCTTGTCACAAGCTTTGCTTTCTCGAAGCTGTACGGGCGGGAAAGGACCTGCCCTGAGCTCAGGCTGCTGCTCTCGGGCCTGTATGCCTTTATATCTTCCATCCTGCAGGGCTCCCATCCCCATGCGTGATCGATCAAAAGCTCTGCGTTGATCCCGAACATGCTGTAGAGCATGTCCTCGCCCCGCTTTGTAAGAGAAGTTCGGGCTATATCGCCCATGGTAAAGATGCCCTTCGCTTCGAGCCTGGAGGATATGCCTCTGCCGATGCGCCAGAATGAGCTTAACGGTCTGTGATCCCAGAGCTCGCGTCTGTAGCTCATCTCATCAAGTTCCGCGATGCGCACGCCGTCCCTGTCTGCAGGCATTTTCTTGGCTACGATGTCCATGGCGATCTTGCTGAGATACAGATTCGTCCCGATGCCGGCTGTAGCGGTGATGCCTGTTTCCTTCAATACGTCCCTGATCATCGTCATGGCCAGTTCATGTGCTGACATACCGTATGTCCTGAGGTATTTTGTGGCGTCAATGAACACTTCATCGATCGAGTAGACATGGATGTCTTCCGGTGCGATGTATTTGAGATATACGCTGTAGACCATTGTGGAGTATTCTATATAATATGCCATGCGCGGTGTGGCAACAATGAATGAGAGCGCGGTCTCAGGGTGTGACTTCAGCTCGTTGAGATCGTTCGACTCGCCGACAAGTATATGTCCCGGCGCTTTCATGCGCCTCTCAGCGTTGATCTCGTCTACTTTTCGGAGCACCTCGAAGAGCCGGGGGCGGCTTGACACTCCAAAGGATTTAAGGGAAGGGGAGACCGCAAGGCAGATCGTTTTGTCCGTACGGCTCTTGTCGGCAACGACAAGGTTGGTCGTAAGCGGGTCCAGCCCACGTTCGTTGCATTCAACGGACGCGTAAAAGGATTTCAGATCGATTGCGATATATGACCTTTCCACGGGACTGCCTTCCTCCGAGTTTCCTAGTATCATTATAGAACAAATGTTTGATTTTGGCAATGCCGTGATGAACTTTTAGGCTTTATACTTAACTGAGATATCCGAGCACCAATTAATAATGATCCATAATTGAGCCGGAAGTCGATTCTATTAGCACGCGCAGTGCTATAATCATAAAAATATCCTGATAAAACACATATCGATAAAAAGAAAAAGAAAGAGAGGCATATCATGTTTACAAAAGCGATCGTCAGAACCCCATGCAGGAATATGGTCAAGGGGATAACCACTTCTGCCTATCTGGGAACTCCGGATTACGAAAAAGCACTTGACCAGCACAAAGCCTATATCAGGACACTGGAATCCCTTGGGCTGGATGTTACGGTCCTTCCTGCTAACGAGGCTTTCCCGGATTCCTGTTTCGTGGAAGACCCTGCAGTAGTCACCAAGGAATGCGCAGTCATAACCAATCCGAAAGAAAGCAGCCGCAACGGTGAAAAAGAGGAGATACTGCCTGCAATAAGCATGTTTTACAGTCAGGACCAGATCTTCCATATCAAAGCGCCGGGTACTTTTGAAGGCGGGGACGTGATGAAGGCGGGGGACACCTTCTTTGTCGGACAGAGCGCAAGAACGAACGATGAAGGCATAGCTCAGTTTGCTTCGATCATGGCTGCTTTCGGGTATAAGACTGTAGCAGTGCCCTTGAAACTGGTGCTCCATCTGAAGACAGGCGCCGATTATATGGAAAATGATACGATGCTGCTGTGCGGTGAGTTCATAGACAGGCCTGAATTTAAGGATTACAGGAAGATCGTCGTCAGCGAAGAAGAGGCCTATGCCACCAATTCCCTTTGGATCAACGGGAAGGTCATCGTGCCTGAAGGCTTCCCCATGACAAGGGAAGCCCTAGAGAAAGCAGGCTATGAGACCGTTGCCGCCGATACCTCTGAATTCCGCAAGATCGACGGGGGACTTTCCTGCCTCTCTCTGAGATTTTGAAACACACATTGTTCGCACAACATGTGAAAGCCCTCATGCCTGAACACGGTGCATTATGGGTATTTTAAGGGCTGAGTTGTGAAAATACAGTATATAAATTAACCGTTTCGGCAGAATCGGTTTAGAAAATTATTATTTCCTGCCCGTAAGACTTGATTGATAATTGGCTGACCTGTATAATTTGCTTAATAGTTTTACCGGATGGAATAGAAATACATACCGTGAAAACTAAAAATAAAAGGAGAAAAAAATGAAAATCGCAAAGAAACTGGCCGCTGTTCTGCTCGCCTCTTTGATGATCGTGAGTTTCAGCGCCTGCGGTAAGAAGGGTGGAGCGGTAGATAACTATATCGATATCCACATCAACACCGAGGTCACTTCTCTGGATCCCCAGGAAGCCACCGACGGAACCTCCTTCGGAGTTCAGTCTCAGCTGATCGAAGGCCTTACCGGTCTTGATAAAGACGGTAATACCGAAGGTCTTATGGCTGAAGGATGGAGCGTTTCGGAAGACAACCTGACATGGACGTTCAACATCCGCAAGGATGCTTTCTGGACGAACGGCGATCCCGTGACCGCTCAGGACTTCGTGGATGCTTTCCAGACACTAGTTGACCCCGTGTATAATTCCGAGTATGCATATATGGGATATTCCATCATGCAGATCAAGGGAAGCAACGACGTATTCAACGGCGTAGCCGACAAGTCCGCGCTCGGAGTCAGAGCCGTCGACGAGAAGACTTTCGAAGTAACGCTGGAGTATCCGTGCCCGTTCATGCTCTCGCTCACCTGCTTCAACTCTTTCTATCCCAGAAATCAGAAATTCATCGATTCCTGCGGTGAGAACTACGGCACCAGCCCCGAGACCTTCATCGGCTGCGGCCCCTTCAAGCTCGTGGAATATGAGCCCTCAACAGAGACCATCGTTCTCGATAAGAACGAGACGTACTATAATGCGGACAAGGTCAAGCTCGACGGACTCCGCTACCATGTCATCAAGGATGCTCAGTCCGCGATCCTCGCATACGAGAACAACGAACTCGACTATGCGGTCATCGACGGAAGCCTTGTAGAAACATACAAGGACAATCCCGAATTCCAGGTGCTCTACGGATCATACCTCTGGTTCCTCTCAGTCAACATGGGCAACGAGCATACATTCAAGGGAACCAACCCGAACACTGGATATCTCAGAAACCTTAACCTCAGAAAGGCTCTGATGAGAGCTTACGACAGAGAAGCTGTTGCGAACAACGTCGTTAAGGACGGCTCCATCGCCGCCGACTACGTCTACCCGAAGGGACTTGCCTCTGCTCCTGACGGAAGAGACGTCCGTGAATATGTAGATGCCAAGACCGTATACGCCGACTGCCTCTACAATAAGGAAGAAGCATATAAGCTCTACGAAGCTGCCGCTGCGGAACTCGGCGTCACCGATTTCGATTTCGAATTGGTCGTCGAAGACAACCAGCAGGCTCAGGACGTTGCTGCATTCATCCAGGGTCAGTTCAACGAAACCTTCCAGGGTCATGTCAAAGTCCACCTGAAAGTCGAGACCAAGAAGGCCAGACTTGCCGATATGAACGCCGGTAACTTTGAGATCGGTCTTACCCGCTGGGGTCCTGACTACGCCGATCCCATGACATATACCGACCTGTGGTCTTCCTTCAATGCCCAGGTCTATGACGACGGCACCAAGGTTCTGGGCGGCGGATGGAACGTTGTCGCTCCGGAACTCTCAGCAGAATACGATAAGAAGGTCGCAGCCTGCAAAGACGGTTCGCTCTCTATCCAGGAAAGATGGGACACCATGATGGAATGCGAGAAGATCATCATGGAGAATGCCGTCATCCTTCCCGTATATCAGAAGAACGACGCATCCCTGATCAAGGCTAACGTCAAGGGGATCGAGTTCCATGCCATCGGCATGCCGACTGTTTACAGAAACGCTTATATAGAGAAATAAGACAGTATCGCCTGAAAAGCGAAAAATGAATTAAAGCGTTGAGCGAGTGCAGCAGGATAGATGATATCTTTGCTGCACTCGTTTATAAAGATTACGAATTTGAATTCAAAACACACATTTGCAATATATAAACATTAATTGAAAAGGAGGGGAACGAACCATGAAGAAATACATAGCTGAACGACTGGGAACAGCTTTCGTAACGATCCTCGTTATCATATTTGTGCTGTTCGCCATGATGCAGTTTATGCCCGGATCCCCCTTTAACGATGAAAAGCTCTCACGTGAGCTGATAGAAAAACTGAACGAGAAATACGGACTAAACCAGCCGTTATACGTGCAGTTTTTCAAGTACGTAAAGAATGTCGCCAAATTTGATTTCGGCATCTCCTACGTAATCAACAAGAACATATCGATAAACCTGATGCTTAAGACAAGAGTACCGACGAGCATGAGGATCGGCCTGCAGGCGGTCTCCGTCGGCGCGGTCATCGGGCTGCTGCTCGGTATAATAGCAGCTTTAAAGCACAATACTTTCTGGGACAACCTGACGACAGTCATCTCGGTATTGGGTGTGTCAGTACCGAGCTATGTGTTTGCCCTGCTGATGCTCTACACATTTGCATACCGGCTGGGCTGGTTCCCGCTGCTTTATACCAAGACCGAACCTTTCCGTTCCAGCCTGCTTCCGACCTTCGCTCTCAGCATGTTCACCATCGCGTCGATCGCCCGTTTCACGAGGACTGAGATGCTGGAAGTGCTGGACAGCGATTACATGCTCCTGGTGGAGAGCAAGGGCATATCCGGCCCGGCGCTGATCTTCAGACATGCGCTGCGCAATGCCCTCATTCCCATAGTCACGGTCCTCGGACCTCTGGTCGTCGGGCTCATGACAGGCTCGCTTGTCGTGGAGAAGATATTCTCCATCCCGGGCATGGGAGCGCTCATGACAGCGGCTATCCAGGCGAATGACTACAACGTCACTATCGCCATGACCTATATATACAGCGTCATGTACATTATCATCATGCTCGTCGTGGATCTGCTTTACGGAGTCATCGATCCGCGCATCAGGCTCGCAAAGGAGGATTCAGGTGAATAAGTATCAGATAGCTAGCGACAACTTTGATATGGATTCGATCGAATTTCTTCCGAATGACTTTGAATTCATCGGCAACAAGCCGGAAGAGCATATCGACTCAAACTTTGCCAGCCAGGATTACTGGAAGGATGTATTCATCCGCTTCAAGAAGAATAAAGGCGCAGTCATAGGGTTTATCCTGCTGGTGTTCATTACGATCATGGCTGTGATCGGACCTATGGTAAGCGGATATACCTTCGATCAGCAGAAGATAGAATTCCAGGATTTTGCTCCAAGGGTACCTGGACTGGAGAAGATAGGTGTCTTCGATGGGTCTGAGGTGATGCGTTCTCCCGGAGGCGGATCTTCCAGAGTGATCAATAAGTATAAGACCACGGAAGGCGCTGCCGATGTGTACTACTGGTTCGGCACCGATAACCTCGGCCGCGATATCTGGACGAGGACTTGGATGGGCACGCGCATCAGCTTGATTATCGCAGTTTCCGCCGTGCTCATAGATATGGCCATCGGAATGAGCTACGGGCTTATCGCAGGGTATTTCGGCGGATGGGTGGACAACATCATGCAGAGAGTGCTTGAGGTGGTCAACTCCATTCCGACTCTGGTCATCGTGACTTTGCTGATGCTGGTGTTCAAACCGGGGCTGTTTACGATAATACTCGCATTGATGGTCTCAGGATGGGTAGGCATGAGCAGGATCGCAAGGGCTCAGATGCTCAAGCTCAAGGAACAGGAATTCGTGCTTGCTTCCCGTACCTTCGGCGCAGGCAGCTGGCATATCATCTTCTCTGAAGTGCTGCCCAATATAATCGGACAGATCATCACCAATACGATGTTTTCGATTCCCAACGCGATATTCACCGAAGCTTTCCTGTCTTTCGTGGGTCTCGGCATACCTGCTCCGCAGGCCAGCCTCGGCTCCCTCATAAGCTCCGGCTACAACTCCTTCACGACGCATCCCTACCAGATACTTCCGCCTCTTATCGTGCTGGCTCTCCTGATGCTCTGCTGCAACATGGTTGCTGACGGACTCAGAGACGCCCTCGATCCGAAGATGGCGCAGATGTAAGGAGGACGATATGGCAAGAGAAAAAATAATGGAAGTCAGAGATCTTTCGATCTCTTTCAAAACCACGACAGGTATAGTCAACGCCATCCGCGGGGTCGATATGGACCTCTATCGCGGTGAGACGGTCGCTATCGTCGGTGAATCCGGAAGCGGAAAATCCGTTACCGCCAAGGCCATGATGGGCATCCTTGCTTCCAACTCGATCGTCAACAGCGGAACCGTAAAGTTCACCTATAATGACAACGGAGGCGAAAGCAAAACGGTAGATATCCTCAAGATGTCAAAGAATGAGATCAGGAGGGATATCAACGGAAAGCATATAGCCATGGTCTTCCAGGATCCCATGACCTCGCTGGATCCGACGATGACTATCGGAAAGCAGATCACGGAATCCATGATCTGGCACTATAAGACTCCCAAAGCCGAGGCTGAGGCTAAAGCTCTTGAACTGCTGGAGCTGGTCGGCATCACCGATCCGGAAAAGCGCATGAAGAACTACCCGCACCAGCTTTCCGGAGGCATGAGGCAGAGAGTCGTTATCGCCATCGCAATGGCGTGCGACCCGGACCTGCTCATCTGCGACGAACCTACCACAGCTCTGGACGTCACGATTCAGGCAAGGATACTGGAGCTTATCAAGGATATTCAGGTCAAGAAGAACATATCCGTCATCTACATAACCCATGACCTGGGCGTCGTCGCGAAGGTGGCTGATTATGTCGACGTCATGTACGCCGGCAAACTGGTGGAAAAGGGCACGGTAGACGAGATATTCTACGAGCCGCGCCATCCGTACACCTGGGGACTGCTCTCCGCAATGCCCGATCTGGATACGCGCGACGACAGGCTTTACACGATCCCCGGATCTCCCCCGACGCTCAAAAACGAGATAAAGGGAGACGCTTTTGCTCCGAGAAACAAGTATGCACTGAACATCGACACAAGGATAGACCCTCCGATGTTCAAGATGAGCGATACTCACTACGCTGCCACATGGCTGCTTGATGACAGGGCGCCGACGCACGACATGCCGCCCGAGATCAAGGGCAGAATCGAAAGGATGCTTAAGGAGGAGAACAAATGACAGAAGAACGCGAACCTCTGCTCAAGGTAGAACACCTTAAACAATATTTCAAGGTCTCACGCAAGTTTACGGTCAAAGCGGTCAACGATGTCTCCTTTGAGATCTATCCCGGAGAGACATACGGTCTGGTCGGTGAATCGGGAAGCGGAAAAACCACGATCGGCCGTTCGATCATCAGGCTTTATGAGCCTACTGCCGGCAAGATCACCTTTGAGGGGATGGATGTTTCCGGGAAAATGGATAAAGAGACATTCAGAAAGCTCCACTGCGACATGCAGATGATATTCCAGGACCCAATGGCAAGCCTTAACCCCCGCAAGAGAGTCGATGAGATCATTGCTCAGGGAATAGATATCAACCACATGGCCGGTAGTGAGGCTGAGCGCAAACAGATGGTCATAGATATGCTGGAAGAAGTCGGCCTGGATCCTGACCACGCCACCCGTTATCCGCACCAGTTTTCAGGCGGACAGCGCCAGAGGATAGGCATCGCGAGAGCTCTTATAATGAATCCTAAGCTTGTTATAGCCGACGAATGCATTTCAGCCCTCGACGTATCCATTCAGGCTCAGGTGGTAAACCTTATGAAGGATATGCAGGACAAGACACATTGCGCCTATCTCTTCATCGCCCACGACCTTTCCATGGTCAAGTATATTTCCGACCGCATCGGTGTTCTGCATCTGGGACATATGGTGGAAACAGGCACCAGGGATGAGATTTTCGATAATCCCATACATCCGTACACAAAGAGCCTTCTGTCCGCCATACCTTCCCCGAACCCGAAGGTGGAGAAAAAGAGAAAATACATGACATACAACTATTACGAAAGCGGTATCGATTACGATAAGGGCATGGAGCATCTGGTAGAAGGTACCCATACCGTACTGGCAACGGACGAAGAGTTCCAGAAATGGACCAACGCTTGATCGATGTTCTATACGCCGGGGAAGCCCCCGGCGTATTTTTGTTCGCGTTCTGCGCAGCGAAAAAAGCCGGTGATATGATCCGGTTAGCAAAGAGAGGGATATATGCTGACTGAAAGACTGTACGAGGAAGACTCACATATAAGGGAATTCAGCGCTGTTGTGCGCGAGGTAAGGGATTCCGTCAAGGGCGGGTATGATATCCTGTTGGATAAGACCGCCTTTTTCCCGGGAGGAGGCGGACAGGATCCCGATGAAGGCACGCTGGATGATATATTCATAGACAGGGCTTTTATGGAAGGGGAGGAGATATGGCATCATTCTTTTGCCAAGCTGAAGCCCGGACAGACCGTTTCCGGCAGGATCGACTGGGATAAGCGGTTCTCCCGTATGCAGAACCATTCCGGGGAGCACATCCTGTCAGGTCTGATACATAACAGATACGGTTATGAAAACGTCGGCTTCCATATGGGAGAAGCTTTCATGGAGATCGATTTTTCTGGAGTCATTCCCGACGATGATATCCGTGTCCTTGAAGACGCAGCCAATGATGCTGTCTGCAGCAATGTGCCTGTCAGCGCTTCTTTCCCCGGCGACGAGGAACTGGCAGTGCTTGATTACCGCAGCAAAAAAGATCTGGAAGGCCAGAAGATAAGGATAGTGCGGGTCACCGGGATCGATGCCTGCGCATGCTGCGCGCCTCATGTCGCATTTACGGGGGAGATCGGAGTGATCCGGATCATCGGGACCTTTCCCAAAGGAAGCGGCACCAGACTGCACGTCATCTGCGGCCTGAAAGCCTTCAATTATCTCAGGGACAGGAATAACGAGTTCTCAGCGATAGCCCGTTCTTTCTCCACCGCTCAGGAAGAAGCGTATAATTCGGTGATCAGGCTCAAAGACGAGAACGAGGAATTGAAGAGGGGAGTATCCAGGCTGTCTGCGCTCCTGGCTGAAAAGCTCACTGCTGAGATGACAGATATTACAGAAAAAAATGCCGTATTATTCGTACCGAAAGCCATGGGAATGCCGCAGGCCAGAGATGTCGCGGTATTCGGGGCGGCCAGATACAGCGGTGTCTGCGCAGTTTTCTGCGGCAGTGATAGGGAAGGCTGGCGCTATGTCATAGCTTCCGGTCATATCGATCTGAAAGCAGCGGCTGATGATATCAATTCGGCAATAAACGGCCATGGCGGCGGCAAAAGCGATGTCATACAGGGCACCTGCAGCTTGAGCGAGACCAAGCTGCGCAGGTATTTTTCCTCCGCAGAATTAGATGCATATTTGATGGGCTAATGCGGAAAAGTCTTTGTTTTCTGCCTTTCAGTGTTGTTAGCATCATGTTTCGAGGTGATGATCTGTCAGACTGTGCCACCGGATGAATTCTATCTCTAGCCCTGCTTCAACAGCAAACCCCACTGTCTGTTTAGTGCCTCCCTCAATGGGATAATCTTCATCATAGACTGCAATTATCCTCTCTGAGTGTTCCACCATATAGCGGTTTCGCTTTTCGTAGCAGAGCGGGTCTTTTTCGAGCGATACTATAGTCTCCTTATCCGCAGCTCCCTTCTTGTGGGGAAAAGACGCGAACGGGAGTGCGATCTCGATGCTGATATCAGCACCATTCGCTTTCATTCCGCTCAGTATATCCAATGCCCATTCGTCTGCGCCGTTTGCCCCGCCGACAATAAAATAATCGAATCCGCATTGAATGGCGGATCCGATATATTCCTTAAGCTTTGACTTGATAATACCGAACTTTGGAGAACCTGCTTTGAAGGGATAAAGATATTCTCTATGCCCGGTAAAACAGCATATCCTGCCCATAGTCACGGCCGTCAGACGGTCATTATCTCCTTTTCCTTGGCCTTGATTATCTCGTCGGTCTTTTTGATGAAATCATCGAGGGTCTTCTGGACCTCCTTTTCACCGTCCTTGACGTCGTCTTCCGTGATCTCCTTGGCTTTTTCCATCTTTTTGAGATCTTCCATTACGCTGCGGCGGATATTGCGGAGAGCTACTTTGGATTCCTCGCCAAGTTTGCTGACGCGCTTGACGAGTTCTTTCCTGCGTTCCTCGGTTAGCTGCGGGATGACCAGTCTGAGCATCTTTCCGTCGTTGGACGGGTTGAGCCCGAGATCAGAAGCCTGGATAGCCTTGTCTATGGCTTTCAAGACTCCCTGATCCCACGGTGTGACCGTCAGTACCCTCGGCTCCGGCGACGCGATACTGGCCATCTGGTTGATAGGTGTCGGTGTCCCGTAATAATCTGCGGTTATCTTATCCAGCATATGGGGATTTGCCCTGCCGGCTTTCAGCGTCTCCAGTTCTGCCGATAAGGCTTCCAGCGTCTTTTCCATTTTTGATTTTGCCTGAACTTGTATATCTTCTGCCATATATTTGCCTCCTATTTTATAAATGTGCCGGTGTTTTCACCGCATACGTTTTTCAGGATGTTTCCTTCTTCATTGAGGGAGAATACTGCCTGCGGAATACTGAAATCCATGCAGAGAGCAGCTGCAGTTGTGTCGATAGCCTTAAGGTTCTTTTCCAGGATCTCCTGATATGTCAACGTATCGTATTTGACAGCTGCGGGATTTGTTTTGGGATCGCTGTCGTATATTCCGTCAACGTTTTTTGCGGAGAGGATCATATCGGCGTGTATCTCCGCAGCTCTCAGGGCTGCCGCGGTATCAGTGGAGAAGAACGGCCTTCCGGTGCCTCCGCCGAGGATGACTACATTGCCGTTCTCCAATTCTTCGATCGCCCTCTTGTTATTGAATACCTCGCATACGCCGGAGATATCCAAGGCGCAGAACATTTTCGTCTTCAGCCCGTTCGAGGAGAATATATCGGTCAGTGCGAGTGCGTTCATCACAGTCGCCAGCATGCCCATGCTGTCGGCCGTAGCCCTCTCTATGCTGCCTGAGGTGCGCCCTCGCCAGAAGTTTCCTCCGCCGACCACTATGGCGACCTCAACTCCCAGTTCGTGCACTGTCCTGATCTCACTTAAGACTGCCAATACTTTCTTTTCGTCGATCCCGCTCCCCGAGTCTCCCAGCGCTTCGCCGGAAAGCTTGAGCAGCACGCGCTTATATACTGCTTTCATGATTGAATTATAACATGATAATGCATGTTTCTACTTACAAATAGAAAAAAAGAGCGCTTGCGCGCTCTTTGTTAACTCTGTCAGCCATTGATCTGTTTCTGGATCTCTTCGGCAAAATTCTCGTTTCTCTTTTCGAGTCCTTCTCCCATCTGGTATCTGATGAATTTTTCGATAGAGAGCTTTCCGCCTGCGTTTTTGGCTGTAGCGTTCATGTAATCCTTGACGAAGACCTTGTCGTCCTTTACGTAAGGCTGCTCCAGAAGGCATATTTCCTTGTAGAACTTCTGGATCCTGCCGGCGACCATCTTTTCGGCGATCTCCTTGGATTTGCCCTCATTCTGGGACTGTGTTATCAGGACCTGCTTCTCATGCTCCAGTTCTTCTGCCGGGATCTGTGAAGGATCGACATATGTCGGGTTGATCGCCGCGATCTGCATGGCAACGTTCTTTGCGAATTCGACGACTTCCGGATTGTCCTTTATCCCGCCTTCGCACTTTACCTGGACCATAACGCCGATCTTACCTCCCATGTGGATATAGGAGGCAATGAGTTCATCGGCAGCTGCCTTATAAACCGTATATCTGCGTACTACGATGTTTTCTCCGATGGCAGCGATCATTTCCTTGGCTTTGAGTTCAAGCTCTTCAGTAATGTCCTTGCCGTCGTTGTCGGCGATGAACTTGGCTGTATCATTTGCGAAGTTGACGAACTTTTCGTTCTTTGCAACGAAGTCGGTCTCGCTGTTGATCTCTACCAGAGAAGCAGTCGTCCCGTCATTATAGGTGGCTACAGCACCTTCGGCGGCGATCCTTCCGCTCTTTTTGGATGCTCCGGCGATTCCTTTTTCCCTTAAATAGTCGATTGCCTTATCGATGTCGCCATTGGTCTCGTTCAGAGCCTTCTTGCAGTCCATCATGCCGGCTCCGGTCTTATCTCTGAGTTCTTTAACTAATGCAGCTGTAATCATATATTCGTATTATTCCTCCGTATTTTCTTCCGGCTTGGAAGTGTACACTGCCTGGGATTCCAGTACCTGGGATTTTGTCGGCTGTTCGACGGGTTCTTCGGGCGCAGGTGCGGCTTCCTCTTCCGGTGCTCCTTCGGGAACATCGAAGCTTTCTCCCTGGTTGCCTTCGATGATCGCGTTGGCGATGGTGTTGCAGATGAGTGCAACCGCTCTGATGGCGTCATCATTGCCGGGGATCGGATATGTCGCGTCATCGGGATCGCAGTTGGTATCGACGACGGATACTACAGGTATGCCGAGCTTCTTGGCTTCCAGGACAGCGATCCTTTCCTTCTTGGGGTCGATGACGAACATTACGGAAGGCAGCTTTTTCATATCCTTGATGCCGCCGAGGAACTTCTCGAGTTTGTCGCGCTCATTCTTCAGATTGACGACTTCCTTCTTCGGCAGCACGTCGAATGTGCCGTCCTCTTCCATTTCATAAAGCTTGTGAAGTCTTTCGATACGTTTTGAGATCGTAGCGAAGTTGGTAAGGGTCCCGCCCAGCCATCTCTGGTTGACATAGAAGGCTCCGCATCTCTTTGCTTCGTCTTCTATGGCTCCCTGTGCCTGCTTCTTGGTCCCCACGAACAGGAAGGATGCTCCGTCCATGGCCTGCTGCTTGATAAAATCGCA
Organism: Eubacteriaceae bacterium; assembly: GCA_017551505.1. Classification (GTDB taxonomy): domain Bacteria; phylum Bacillota; class Clostridia; order Eubacteriales; family Anaerofustaceae; genus JAAYHF01. The sequence continues at coordinate 10,353 of JAFZLL010000038.1, read as the reverse complement.
GGCTTCGTTGCACATGGTGACAGTCTGCTGCAGATCGATGATGTAGATCCCGTTCCTCTCCGTGTAGATGTACTTCTTCATCTTGGGGTTCCATCTTCTGGTCTGGTGACCGAACTGGACGCCCGCTTCGAGAAGCTGCTTCATTGTGATGTAGCTCATGTTTCTTTCCTCCTATTGGTTCTTCCTCCGCGCTTTTTCGGCATTACCTTCCGGCACCAACGTTTTTGCCCTGATGAAGCGCGTGTGTAATTATTGCGGCATATAAAAACACAGACCGCAACAATTTTAGATTTTATCACAGCCTGTGTCTGATGTAAACGTTTTTTTGCCTTGTTCCTGCGCAATTTACAGGATAAATTTGCTCATATCCTTTGTGAAGCCCTCTTCCTCGTCTTTGAAGATGCTCTGCACATATTCCTTGGTGACGGTAAAATCGCCGCAGTCGTATTCCGGGGCATGGAAGGATATATCCTCCAGAAGCTTTTCGATGACGGTGTACAGCCTCCTCGCTCCGATGTTCTCCTCGGTATCGTTCTCCATATAAGCCATCCTGGCAAGCAGTTCCAGCGCGTCATCGTCAAACTTAAGCTCGACGCCTTCAGTCCTGAGCAGCTCTGTATACTGTTTTATGATAGCGTTCTGCGGCTGTGTAAGTATCTTGCGGAAATCCTCCTCCGTCAGTGAATTGAGCCTTACGGTGATAGGGAAGCGCCCTTGCAGCTCCGGGATCAGGTCGGATACCTTCTGGGTATGGAAAGCTCCCGCGCCGATGAAAAGCATATAATCCGTTTTTACCGGACCGTATTTCGTCGATACGGTGCAGCCTTCCACGATGGGCAGGATATCTCTCTGGACGCCCTCTCTGGAGACGTCCGGTCCGTTGGTGGCGCCGCTTCCGCATATCTTATCGATCTCATCCAGGAAGATTATCCCTTCCTGCTCCGCGCTTCTGAGACCTTCCTCATTGATGGCATCCATGTCCAGAAGCTTCTGGCTCTCCTCATTGATGAGTATCTCCCTTGCGGAAGAGACCGACATCTTCCTCTTCTTTTTCTTCTGGGGAAGCAGTCCCTGCAGTATGCCGCCCATATTCATGGTCATATCGTCGCTGCCGTTCTGGCCGATGACGCCGATGGGGATGGAACTGTTGTCGGCCACCTCCAGTTCGATGACCATGTCCTCCAGTTCCCCGTTCAAAAGCCGGCGTCTGTAGTCTTCCCTCGTCTGCAGGTTCTCCGGTGTCGGGAGGGCCTGTGTGCTTTGCGGCTGCTGGCTGGCAGGTCTGCCTCCGATGAACAGCTCGTAGGCGTTTCTTGACGGCCTGGATTTGCTCTCCGGATATATGGCGTCAAGAAGCCTTTCGTTGACGGCGTCCGTTGCCTTTTCGCGGACCCTGGCCATCTCCCTTGCTTTCACCATCTGGATAGCGACCGTCACCAGGTCGCGGACCATGCTCTCCACATCCCTTCCGACATAGCCGACCTCGGTATATTTGGTCGCCTCGACTTTGATGAACGGCGCGTTGACCAGCTTGGCGAGCCTCCTGGCGATCTCGGTCTTTCCGACGCCGGTGGGCCCGATCATGATGATGTTCTTGGGCGTGATCTCATCCTTCATCTCGTCGCTGAGCTGCTGGCGGCGGTATCTGTTGCGCAGCGCTACTGCGACGCTCTTTTTTGCGTCGTCCTGGCCGATGATGTATTTATCCAGTTCCTTGACTATCTGTGAGGGGGTAAGCTGGTTCACTGCTCGTCTCCTTTCAGGGTCAGCGTATTGATGTTGCTGTTGGTGTATACGCATATCTCAGAGGCTATCTGCATGGCATCCTTGACGATCGACTCGCTGTCCAGATCGCTGTGCCTGAGCAGCGCGCGCGCTGCAGCCAGGGCGTACATGCTGCCGGAACCGATCGAGGCTACGTCGTCATCAGGCTCCACGACTTCGCCGTCCCCGCTGATTATAAAGATATTGTCCTTATCGCAGACGATCAGCATCGCCTCCAGCTTCCTCAGATAATTATCGCCTCTCCATTCCCTGGCCAGCTCGATGGCGGCCCTCATGAGATTGCCGGAGTATTCCTCCAGCTTGGCTTCGAATTTCTCACACAGCGTGAAAGCGTCGGACACGGTCCCCGCATAACCCACTGCGACTTTGCCTCCGTAAACCGTCCTGACCTTCTGGGCGGTGTGCTTCATTATCGTATTCTCGCCCAGCGTCACCTGGCCGTCTCCGCCTATGGCAGTTATGCCGTTTCGCCTTACGGCGAGTATTGTTGTGGCTCGCAGCAATTTCATTCTCCTTGATTCGTTGACCGCTTCAGTATATATACTTCAATACAAACGGTGCGACTGTAAAACATTATATATCCTGTTATCAGCAGTGTCAACAATTGAGTGCCAACAGAAGCAGGCGATAATCTTGTTTTAATCTCGGCGGATTTTTAATACGTAATGAAGAAAGGCAGGTTCAGGCCTGCCCGATAAAGAATCGACATGAATGGATGATGGTGTCCAGCGGTGGACATTTTTCCGAAAAACGGAGGTTCAGATAAGCATCAGTTGCCCGTGTTCGGTTCCCAGATATTCTATCCTGCCGCTTTCACGCAAAAGCACGCTCTCCTCTAGATAGAACCAGACTTTCTGGCCGTCCCATTCAGGGACATCGCATGCGACGTTGTACTCAAGCGCGTAAACGGTGTTGGCATTGAGCCTGTTCTCGCCTGCGCCGGGGATGAATTCCTGTTTGTCATAAAGGCCTATGATCGGTCCCGCGGAGTGTACGAATGGTCCCAGGGGATGAGTATAGAGCGTGGCTTCTATGCCCGCATTCTCGGCGGCCTGCTTAGCCGCGGAAAAGACCTCGTTGCCTGTCCTGTTAAAGAGCATCTCGCGTCCTGTCATATCGGCAAATTCGCGTCCGATCCTGCAGCCCTCGGTCAGGCCTGCGGGGGCTTCCGTCTCTCCGGGCCTGAGCACGTAGCCGAGCCTCTGGTGGTCGGTCGCAAGGCCCAGATACACTATGCCGTGGTCGTAGTGAAGCAGATCGCCGCATCTTATGGTGCCGGTTGCCATACCGCTCTGGCCCGGTCTCTGGAAATTGACGTCAGGTCTGAAGCTTAAAGGTATGCCGAGCCTGGCGCATTCCTCTATGATCCACCATTCGACCTCCTGGGTAGTGGTGACTCCCGGGGTTACGACCTCTCTGGAGAACGCTCTGGACATTATCTCGGTAGTGAGCCTGTAGATCGATGGATACATGGCGAGTTCCTCCTCAGTCCTGGTCTCTATCCACCGTACGCACAGATCGTTGGCGTCCACAAGCCTGCCGGCAAGATCCCCGAGCTCCTCCACAAGACGCAGATAGAATGCTGCAGAGAGTCCCGAGCACAGGGAGCTGTCCTTCGATATGTTGATGCCTATCGTTTTCGGATCCTTCTCCCTGATAAAGTCCGCAATGTATTCCCACTGCAGGTTATTGTCGAACTTGAGCTGCTTATAGAAGCGCGCGAGAGCCCCGTTGGGTTTGTTGATGCTGTACCTGTTGAAAGTGCCGTCTTTCTCCTTGACGAATGCGAGGCAGGTCGTCCTGCTGGCATTCATTATCGAGCTAGGGACAAGGCTCCTGTATACCGGATCTTCGTTCTGCTCGCCTGTGAGGATGAGCCATAGCTCGATCCCTGTCTCATCCATAAGGGAGGGGAGCAGCGTTTCGAGCCTTTTCAGCTTGATCTCGTCCATTATCTCCTGCTGGCGCCTGACAGGCAGGATGTCGACTGAATATCTATTATTCATATTATTGGATCCCTTCGTTTTCGGATAGTCAAATACCGGCCCGTTGCATGGGCAGCAGGCCGGTATTGTTTTGTCAATTCTGCTTAGCAGATGCCCGGATCATATTCGGACCCAGGCGTTCTGATAGCATGCTTACTTCACAGCAGTTTTGCCTGAAGCGTTATTTTGAGAAATACTCCCTTACGACTTCGCAGGTCTTTTCGATATCCTCATCCGTATGGGCGCAGCTGACGAACATTGCCTCGAACTGCGACGGGGCGGAGTAAATGCCGTGCTCCAGCATGAATTTGAAATACTCGGCGAAACGGGCTGTGTCCGACTTGGCCACCGTCGGGTAGTCGTAAACGCTTCCGGTCGTAAAGAAGACGCTCATCAGCGAACCGACTCTGTTTACGGTAAAATCAGCGGCTTCCCTGTATGCTTTTTCCAGCACTCCGGTCTTTCTGTCGATCTCAGTGTAGATATCGGGATTCTCGGTCAGTATCTTGAGTGTCTCAATGCCTGCAGTGACTGCGATGGGGTTTCCCGAAAGAGTGCCCGCCTGATAGACAGAGCCGTCCGGAGAGACCTTTCTCATGATCTCCTCGCGTCCTCCGTAGACCGCCAGAGGCATGCCTCCGCCTACGATCTTGCCGTAGGTGACGAGGTCAGGCGTCACCCCGTAGTATTCTGCGGCTCCTCCCGGGGCGAGACGGAATCCCGTGATCACCTCGTCGAATATGAGCAGCGCGCCGTACTTTTCGCAGATGTCCTTCAGGCCCTGAAGATAGCCCGGTTTCGGCGGGACGACACCCATATTTGCGGCTACGGGCTCCACGATAATGCATGCGATATTCTCCCCGTATTTCTCGAAGATCCCGCTGACCTCTTCCAGAGAGTTGTATTCGCAAACCAGGGTGCAGTCGGAATATGCTTTGGGAACGCCCGCGCTGTCGGGTTCCGCGTTCGTCAGCAGCCCGGATCCGGCCTTTACCAGCATCCCGTCGGAGTGTCCGTGGTAGCAGCCGTTGAATTTTAGCACGAGGTCGCGGCCCGTATAGCCTCTTGCCGCCCTGATGGCGCTCATTACGGCTTCCGTTCCGCTGTTGACGAGGCGGAGCACCTCGACGAATCCGGTCGCCTTGATGACCAGCTTGGCCAGCTCGCTCTCTTTCTTGGTAGGAGCGCCGTATGTCAGCCCTCTCTCGCAGGCGGCTTTGACCGCGTTTATCACCTCGTCCCTCGCCGCACCCAGGATGTTCGGACCCCAGGAGCACACGTAATCGATATATTCGTTGCCGTCCACGTCGTAGATCTTATCTCCCTTGGCATGGTCGATGAATACGGGAGTCGTGCCGACGTTTTTGAAAGCCCTGACGGGGGAGTTGACCCCGCCGGGCATCATCTTACAGGCTTCCTTGTACAGTGCTTCCGATTCAGTATGTATCATAGCGTCTCCTTATTCGTCCAGCCACTTGGCCACGTCTAGAGCGTGGTAGGTGATGATTATCGACGCACCTGCTCGTTTGAAGGAGATCATGTTCTCCATAACGATACGTTTCTCGTCGATCCAGCCGTTCTGGGCGGCTGCCTTGACCATAGAGTATTCGCCGGACACGTTGTAAACGGCGATGGGGTAGTCGAAGGTGAGGGAGGATTCTTTCAGTACGTCGAGGTAAGCCAGTCCAGGCTTGACCATCAGTATGTCAGCACCCATATCCACGTCGTTTTCCAGTTCCCTGATGCCTTCCTTGCCGTTTCTTATATCCATCTGGTAGCTCTTCCTGTCGCCGAAGCTCGGCGCGGACCCAGCGGCGTCCCTGAAGGGCGAATAATATCCGGATGCATATTTTGCGCTGTAGCCCATGATCGGGGTATTGGCATAGCCGTTCTCATCCAGAAGGTCGCGTATCGCTTCCACGTCCCCGTCCATCATGTCTGAAGGGGCGACCATGTCCGCTCCCGCCTGAACGCAGGTGAGCGCCATCCTGGCCAGAAGTGGGAGCGTCTCATCGTTGAGTATCTCATGTCCGTTAAGCACTCCGCAGTGTCCGTGGTCGGTGTATTCGCACAGGCAGATATCCGCGATGACGATGAGTTCGGGATACTTTTCCTTGATATACCTTATAGCCTTCTGGACAATCCCGTCGGGATTATAGGCTTCGCTGCCCACCTCGTCCTTATGTGCGGGCACACCGAAGAGAAGGATGCCGGATATGCCGCTGGCCTTGACCTGTTCCATTATCTCGTCCAGGTTGTCTATCGAATACCTGAATACTCCGGGCATTGAAGGAATTGGCTCCTTTATCCCGTCCCCCTCGATGACGAACATAGGATAGATAAGGTCCTTCTTCGTGACGACTGTCTCCGCGACCAGATCACGGACAGCCTGTGTCCCTCTCAGTCTTCTGAATCTGTTTCTCATTTATTGTTCCTCCACGTTGTACTTTTGAGTCAAGTATTCCACGATCCCCTCGGCCGTAGCCTTGCGGGCCGTATGTATCCTTTCACGGCCGATATACCCGGCCAGTGTCTCGGCTGTGAATTTGCCGATGCAGATTATGTCGATATCTTTCAACGCGTCTTCGATCTGCTGCCTGTCCCCGGCGAAAAAGGACCTGACGCCTTCGGAAGAGGCGAAGATGAGCTCCTTTTTGCCCTTCAGCTGCGTCAGGTCGACCGGATTCGGCTCCGAATCGTAGACTGCTATCTCGTCAAAGGCCATGCCTGCTTCCTTCAGTATGCCAGAGAGCACTTCGGTGCCTTTGACAGCTCTGGGGATGAGCATCCTTTCGCTGCGGGAAAGCTTTTCTGTAAGCGCTTTGCCCAGGGCGTCGGAGGTGTACTGTCCGGGCATTATGTCGGCAGCTATATGATATGTCTCCATAAGGAAATCTCCGGTGGCTTCGCCTATGACAGCTGTTTTCAGATGGCTGAGCCCTCTTATGTCCTTGCCCATTGCAAAATAGCGGTCGAAGAACCTTCTGGCCCCGTTGCTGCCGGTAAAGACTATGGCGCTGTAATCGCCTATGTTCTCGATCGCCGCTTCGAGAGGCGCAGGATCGGTGTCTTTGAAGGTGAGGATCGGGGAGACGGCGCAGCTTCCGCCAAGCTTTTCGATCATGCCGCTCAGCTTGGCGCAGAAATCCCCGCTGGCGCAGACCAGGGCCGAACAGCCGCTCAGAGGCCTGTCTTCGGGACTTCTCAGGTCGATGCCTGCCGCTTCCCCTACGACGATGATCGCCGGGGTAACGCAGAGCTCATCCTGCTCAGCTGCCCGGGCTATGTCCTTCAGCGCGGCGCGCACCACGTGCTGTTCGGGCTTAGTGCCGTTCGAAATGACCGCCGCAGGGGTGTTTGCGTCTTTGCCGAAATGCATCAGCGCGTCGGCTATCGGCTTCAGGGACGAGAGGCCCATAAGGAATACGAGCGTTCCGTTTATCGCCGCGTAGGCCTTGAAGTCCTCGAGCTCCGTCACATCCCCGGAGGCCGTATGCCCCGTTATCACCGAAAAGGACCTGCTCTCTTCCCTTAACGTCACAGGTATGCCCGCCGCCATCGGCACGGAAGTCGCCGAGGTGACCCCTGGGATCAGTTCGTAGGGTATCCCCGCCTTCGAAAGCGCTTCGCATTCCTCCGGGCCGCGCCCGAAGACGAAGGGATCCCCGCCCTTTAAGCGTACGACGGTCTTTCCCTCCAGCGCCTTCTCGCAGAGCAGCTCGCAGATCTCCGGCTGTTTCATTGAATGCCTGCCTGTCCTCTTGCCTACGTATATCTCCTCTGTACCGGGCCTGCAGTATTTCAGCAGTCCGGCCGATACGAGGTCGTCGTACAGCACCGCATCGCAGTTTTCCAGGGCTTTTACCGCCCTTAGCGTCACATCCAGAGGATTGCCGGGCCCGCCTCCTGTGATATAGACATATCCTTTATTCATTCCTGAAGCTCCTTTGCCAAAAGCTCTATAGTCTCATCAAGTCCGTCCGGCGGGCAGGTCTTCGTGATTATGCCCGACTCCTTATAGAAGGCGTGTATCCTGCATATGCCGTCCTCAAAGGCGATATTTACGCCGGTCTCGTCATGGCAGCTGGCTTTCAGAAGACGCATCAGCTTCCGTTCGCTGTCGAAGAGCACTTTCGTCGGATTGTCGCTTATCTTTTCCATGACAGGTACGAACCTGCTCGTCTCCAGCGCTTCTATGGCGATGATCCCCTGGCATGCAGCGGGTACGAACTGCTCTGCGGGAAGGTCTATCACGCCTATGCCGTCCATAGCGAGGGCCTTTGAACGCGCGATCGCTGCCTTGGCCATGAATATCAGGTCGTATTTCCCGTCCCTGAGCTTATTGAGCCTGGTCTGGATGTTGCCTCTTATCAGCTCCACCCTGCAGGACGGATAATACTTTTTCGCGAGGTATTCCCGCCTTGAGCTCGATGTGCCGATGGTCAGCCCTGCAAGATCCGTATTCTTTTCGATGTCGAGCTCCGAGACCCTGTAGAGCAGGCAGTCGGTCGGGTAGGACCTTTTAAGCACGGCGGGTATCGAGAACGGCGGGGCCGTATAGGAGGGGAGGTCCTTTCCGCTGTGTACTGCGATATCGATCTTCCCTTCTCTCATCTCGTGCTCTATCTCATTGGTAAAGAGCCCGTTGGAGCCCAGCTTGTCCAGAGAAACATCTGTGAACCTGTCTCCGGTGGTGGAGATGATGACTTTCTCGCATCTGTATCCGGGAAACGCGGATTCGATCCTTTCGATCGCCTCGTTCGTCTGGGCGAGAGCCAGCTCGCTTCCCCTGGTGCCAACTCTTATCGTCTCCATATCATTCCCTCGCGGCCTTTTCGATGAACTGCTTTATCTGGTCGTCATCGGCGTTGTCCTCCAGGATCATGGCGAGGATCTGGTTGTTGATCACCCCGCGCCTGGCAACGTCGCTGACCTTGCTCTTAAGGTAGATCCGGAAGGAATTCATCCTCTCGTTGACTGCGGAGATATTTTCGGGAAGCGCCTCCCTGACCTTGCTCTTGAGGTATTTGGCTATCACGGGGCTCTTTCCGTTGGTGGAGATGGCTGCCGTGACGTCTCCCGACTTCACGATGGAAGGGAACAGCGCAGTGCAGAGCTGCGGGTCATCGACTATGTCGGTCAGGATGCCGAGATCGGAGCATCTTTCGGCGATGGCCGCGTTGAGGGGCGTATCGTTGGTAGCCGCTACGACCAAAAAATATCCCGTATCGATATCCGACATCTCGAAGTCCCTGTTGATTACCTTTATCTTCCCGGATGCTTCCAGAGCTGTCAGCTCGTCGGACGGATTCTCGCAGATGACCGTAACGTCGGCTTTATAATCGGACAGGGAACGGACCTTGCGCGTTGCCGTGCTTCCTCCTCCGACTATGAGTACCTTCATGTTTTCCGCCTTTATGTAGAGCGGGAAATATGCTCTAGAGTTCTTCTGGTTCATTTTCTCCTCGTTTATGTCGATGAATTGTTTGATGTATTCCACCACATCCTGCATCTGCGAGAATGTGGTATTTTTCCTGAGGTCATATATGAATTTGCCCGCGTCGCCCTGGCTGATCACCTTTTTGAAGCGGGGGATCAGGTCGATGGCCTCCCTTATGCGCAGCTCCTTCATGATGTTCTGTTCCCAGATGCGGGCGTTCTCGGCAGCCTGGTCGGCTTTCTGTTTTTTCAGTTCGTTGTTTTCCTCGGCCAGGGTAGTGAAGTAGTCGATATCGTGCAGCGTGCATCCCTCTTCATCCCTGAGCGCCGGGTCTATATCCGCGGGAACGGCCAGGTCTATGAACAGCCTGTTCTTTTTTGTCTTCAGGCAGGCTGCGAATTCGTCCCTGCTGACCGTATGGCCTTCGTAATTCGTAGCGGAAATGATGACATCCGCCCCGTCAAAGAGGGAATACCGCTCGTCGAAGGGATAGAGCGGCACCTGTGTGCCGTCCACGTCCAGGCTCTTCAGATCCTTCGCCCTCGTCGTACCGGTAAGCCGGATGCCTCCATGTGCCAGGGCGTTCTTCGCCGTGATCAGGCCGATCTTTCCGGTGATGCCCATTATCAGTACATTCACCTCGGTCCCTTCCGTTCCAAAGCGGGCGGCTTCGGCGGCGGCCAGGGTCCCTATCGAGACCGGCGTCATTGACAGCCCCGTGAGCGTCTTTATCTCCTTGGCGGCGGTTATGGCCATTTTGAAGATCGTATTGAATTCAAAACCGGTACGGCCTTTGTCGTGCGCTTTTGCGTAGGCTTCCTTTATCTGGCGAAGTATCTCGTCCTCGCCCAGGACCATCGAATCCATCCCGCAGGCGAGCGTGATCAGCTGCGTTATCGCGTCTTCGCCGCTGTAGGTGAAGCTGTTTTCCCTCACGGCCTTCTCATCAGCGCTTTTGAAGGAGCACAGGGCTTTCTCGACGGGGATGATATTCTCTTCGCTGCCGTCGAAATACAGCTCGAAACGGTTGCAGGTGTTCAGCACGACGCACTGGGAGATCTCGGAGAATTCCGAGAAGAGCCCGGAAACGAAACTCTCCTCTTCTTCATCCGTCATGGAGAATTGCCCCCTGACGGAAACCGG
>JAFZLL010000037.1 GCA_017551505.1 Eubacteriaceae bacterium | reverse complement strand
GCCGCAACCGAAACCGAAATGAAGGAAGTAAAATACAGGATCGAGGATGCCCTCAACGCAACAAAAGCTGCCGTTGAAGAAGGCGTCGTTCCCGGAGGAGGAGCTGCGCTGCTCAGATGCGGAAAAGCACTTGATGAGCTCATCAGCAAGCTGGAAGGAGACGAACGCACCGGCGCCATGATCATCAAGAAGGCTATTGAAGCTCCGATCAGACAGATCACCGAAAATGCCGGCGTTGACGGCAGCATCGTTATCGAAAAGCTGCTTGAAGGAGACGACGAACTCGGATTCGACGCACTGAACTTCAAATACATCAATATGTATGAAGCAGGTATCATCGACCCGACCAAGGTCGTAAGAAGCGCACTTCAGAATGCTTCCAGCGTAGCATCCATGTTCCTGACAACCGAGGCCTGCGTCGCAGAGCTTCCCAAACCTGAAACACCGGTAGTTGCCAACCCCAATCAGGGAATGATGTAATCTTCAGGACTTCAGGCACCCGCCCTAAAGCGGGTGCTTTTTTATTGGTCCCCAGGACATGCGGCAAGTTGACACAACGGGCGTTTCAATGTTATGATGCGAAGGTAAGACAAAGCTTAATTACGAGGTCGCCATGAAAAAGATCCAACGATTCGATATGAAAAAAAAGCCTATGCGTCAAAGGCTTTACCTGATGCCGGTGATATGGGGGCTCGCCTTCCCTGAGGTCATCAAACACAGGACAAAGATAACAAAGATCAACACCGAAGGCCTCAAGCCGCCATATATCCTGCTGTGCAACCACAACGCTTTCTTCGACTTCAAAGTCACCACGGCAGCCATCTTCCCTCACAGAGCGAATTACGTCGTTGCCATAGACGGGTTTATTAAGAGGGAGGGCCTGCTGCGCAGGGCAGGCTGCATCTGCAAGAGAAAATTCACCAATGATCTCCTGCTGATAAAACAGCTTAAAAGAGTCATAGACAACGGGAATATCCTGGTGATCTACGCCGAAGCCCGCTACTCACTGTGCGGTACGACAGCAGTGCTCCCTGATTCTCTTGGACGTCTGGTGAAAATGTTTAAAGTTCCTGTCGTCTCCCTTATCATGCACGGACACCATATAGATTCACCGTTTTGGAACCTGCACAAAAGGGGCGTTGTCCCGACAGAGGCGGAGATGACCCAGCTCTTTGATAGAGAAGGCATCCAGAAAGCTTCCGTTGATGAGATCAACGAAAAGATACGCAGCGCTTTCAGATATGACGATTACGCCTGGCAGAAGGAACGAGGGATACGCGTTACCTATGAAAAGCGTGCCGAAGGACTGGATAAGGTACTCTACCAGTGTCCTAACTGCGGATGTGAATACGAAATGTATTCCGAAGGTACAACGCTCGGCTGTTCCCATTGCGGCAAAAAATGGCATTACACGGAATTGGGAGAACTGGAAGCGATGGAGGGAGAAACGGAATTTTCTCATATTCCGGACTGGTACGAGTGGGAAAGAGAGAACGTCAGAAAAGAAGTCCGGGACGGCACCTACTATTTCGAATCTCCCGTTCACGTGGATTCCCTGCCCAATTCAAAGGGATACATAAATATCGGTACAGGTACGCTGATCCACGATATGGACGGCTTCCATCTGGCTTGTGTAGATAAGGACGGGAATGAATACACTATGGAAAAGACAGTTCCTTCGCTCTATTCCTGTCATATCGAATATAACTACTTGGGCAAGTACGGTGACTGCATAGACCTTAACACCCTGGAAGATACCTATTACATATATCCGGAAAAAGCAAAATTCTCCGTCACAAAGATAGCGCTTGCCACAGAAGAGCTCTACTTTGACTACGTAGCAAAGGAAAAGAAACGGATAGCCGAAGCAAGAACACACACGGCGGAGAAAGCACAGTAATGATAGCCGAACACCTTCTGCCGCATCGAAAAAAATCCTCTGATGACGTGGCCCCCAAAAGTCCAGCTTTTGGGGGCCGGTTCATTATTCCAGGATATTAGCTGCTGATGAAGTCGGGCTGGAGTAAAAGCATTCCGTCTTAGCGTCCCGCCTGATAAATGCCCAGAATTTCTCATGGTCTGTTACCACAGCCAGGTCAGAATCGGGCTCGATACTGAAATAGTTGACATAAGAGCAATATCCGAACATCTCCTCTTTGCCGTCCAGGATCCAGCCGCCTTCAGCCTTCTGAACTACTACCCACTGAACTCTTGCAATCATACACTCAAGGTCTTCCGGGAGGAGCATCCGCAGCTGTCTCGCATAGTGCTCTTCTTTTGCTTTTTTGAAATCCCGGTCATCTGCCGCTAAATACAGGAGCGGCAGAGCTCCGCTCGCAAAAACAAGGGCAGCGCATCCGATTCCGGCAAAGATCCTGGGATGCGCATTTATATATTCGGGGCAGAGATATCCCCATAAGAAAACAAGTATGCCGGTGAGCGCAGGAAGGATCAAGGCCTTGCCCAGCGAGCATATGTGGACTTTGATAGCATCGTAAGGGTCGAACATAACGAGTTCGGGGTTATCCAACAGTATTTTTCGTTCTTCCGGAGTTATTATTCGTGACATGTTTTATATTTTGCCGTCCTCATTAATGTTTCTATCTAGATCATTGATACTTCTGTCAGCATTATCAGAACCGTGTATCTGCAAAAACATCAAATACCTTTTTTTTCAAAGTTCTTAACGCAATTAACTGCCATTATTTCGATCTCCATCACAAAAACACCTTTTTAACAGGATACCTTGAGGACAGGAGTTCACCTCCAAAGGTACAAATTGGGTTTAAACTGTAGCTTGATTTTTCAGAAAAATCATTATTTGCGCGCTGTTCACACCTATAGGAATATCCTGCCCAGAAGACGAATGGCATTTTATCATCGAGTCCTTTCCTCGATCCATCTACACCGTTTGTTGCATCTTATATCCATCACAAATAATACCATAATCGATGCACGGTAAAATGCCGCGTTGTTATTGAGGTGCCACCAAGGACCTGACTTTTGGGGATTCGTTCATGACGGAGCGTTTTAATCATTCATGAACTTCGGACTGGCAGAAGTCCTTTTTCAGATCCAACTTTTCTCCCACACTGTCTGAAAAGGCATGCTGATGCGGATGATATCATTCCTTAGTTTTTAAACCTTTATGCATATTCGGCACTGAATTATAAGGAAAGATAATATTTCTGACATGTTTTTTTAGGTTTCTGCTCCAAACTCCATAATAATAGTATATAATAATGTTTCAATTGAAGAGTTGAGGACATAATTATGAAGCTTTTATCTGATGTATTCGAGATCGTAAAAAAAAGAAATCCTGGCGAAAATGAGTTTCTTCAGGCTGTTTCCGAGGTATTCGATTCTTTGGAGGATGTGGTAGCCCGATACCCCAAATATCTGAAATGCGGCTTGTTCGAACGACTCGTCGAACCTGACAGACAGATCATTTTCCGTGTTCCATGGACAGACGAGACAGGGGGCTTCCATGTCAACCGCGGCTACAGAGTACAGTTCAACGATGCGATAGGGCCGTATAAGGGCGGGCTTCGCTTTTCGCCTCAGGTCAATCTGAGTGTCATAAAGGCACTGGGCTTTGAACAGACCTTTAAGAATTCCCTTTCAGGACTGCCGATCGGAGGGGCAAAGGGCGGAAGCGATTTCGATCCAAAGGGAAAGAGCGATGAAGAAGTGATGCGTTTCTGCCAAAGCTTCATGAATGAGCTGTTCAAATACATCGGACCGGATGAAGATGTCCCCGCTGGAGACCAGGGAGTAGGCGCCAGGGAGATAGGATATCTGTTCGGACAATACAAGAGGTTGACGGGACAGTATCACGGTGTACTGACGGGAAAAGGTCTCTCCTATTCAGGCAGCCTTGCCAGAACAGAAGCTACAGGTTACGGACTGGTCTATTTTGCCCGCGAGATGCTTAAAGGCATCGATCAGTCGCTTTACGGGAAAAAGACTGTCGTCTCGGGAAGCGGTAATGTTGCCATATACGCTGCAGTCAAAGCCGCCGCCCTCGGCGCACACGTAATAGCAATGAGCGATTCCCAGGGATATATTTATGATCCAAACGGGATAGATATCGAAACCGTCCGCGATATAAAAGAAAAGAGAAGAGGCAGAATATCCGAATATGTCAACGTCCATCCGGACGCCGAATATCATACAGGCTCTTCAGGCATATGGAAGCTGCCATGTGAACTGGCAATGCCATGCGCTACACAGAATGAAGTGGATGCCGACAGTGCCAAAGCTCTGTCTGACAACGGCTGCATTCTTCTCTCCGAAGGATCGAACATGTCCTGTACCCGTGAAGCCATCAAGATCATCAAGGCATCAGGCATGCTCTATTCTCCTGGCAAAGCCTCAAACGCTGGCGGTGTTTCAGTCAGCGCTCTGGAAATGTCTCAGAACTCCATGCGGTATTTCTGGGATTTTGAAACTGTGGATGCCAAACTTGAAGAGATAATGAAATCGATCTATAAGAAAGCCATAGATACCGCTGCAGATTTCGGGCATCAGGGGGATATTGAATTCGGAGCTAACGTATCGGCATTCCTTAAAGTTGCGGATGCGATGATGGCTCAGGGAAGCGTCTGACCTGCCCTGCATGCAGTATGTTTGATGACGGACGTTGAAGCAAGCAGATCAGACAGCACTAAAATATCGGTATTGATATTTAAAGCATGAACTAAGCCGGGATTATCGAAAGGTAGTCTCGGTTTTTTTGTACAATCGTGGATCAGTACGTCCGTCCTTTATCGAAAATGCTATTATTTCTGAAAAACAGACGAACTGCATATGAACAATTCGTCATCTATCCTCTTGCCAGATCAGCGCACTGATTTACAGTATGGATCTGTCGAAGAATACCTCCTGCTCACTGGGATACGCATACATCTCTGCGATAATGAAGGCTTTTTGAAGTATCATATTGAATAATATGGAAATATAAAACACATCCTGATATAATTCCATTGTCTACTGTTTGAGTGCCGGAAACATGCTTATACTGCATGCCTACGGGTAAAAGGGAACCGGGTGAAGATCCCGGACGAACCGGTCACTGTGAGCGGTGAGCTTTCGTGCATCATGCCATTGCCCCCTTGGGGTGAGAAGGCGCACGTGAGTGTTCGAGCCGTAAGTCAGGAAACCTGCTCAGACGGAACGATGAGTATATCTCCGGAGAAAAGCTACTCATCTGAATGCAGGTCTTTTTGTATATTGATTCAGAAAGTACCGAACTTGGATGAACCGTTTCTGCGATCTCGGAAACGGTTTTTTCTTTGGGGAGCAAGGGTCTTTTCAAAAATAATAAAAAGGAGAAAAAGAATGAAAAAGACATATGCCCTTATCCTTGCTGTCCTGATGCTCACTGCATGCTGTACCGCATGCAGCAATGGGAAGAAGGATGACAATCCTACACCGCCGGCGGATGCGCACTATCCCGTCACCATCACCACTTATAACTACGCAAAAGAAGAGGTCCAGGTGACCTTCAACAAATGTCCTGAGAAGGTCGTCTGCACCAACCAGACGCAGACTGAGCTTTTGCTGTACTTCGGACTCGATAAGTACATAGCCGGAATGGCATATCTCGACGGAGAAATCCGTGATGATCTCAAGCCCCAATATGAAGCACTCAAAGCCGCCGGCAAAGAGCTTACCGTAAAGGGCTACCCTTCAAAAGAGACCGTGCTCGCACTCGAGCCTGACTTCATATTTGGCTGGCGCAGCGCCTTTGCCGACGAAGCTCTCGGCGACGTGTCCGAGTGGCACAACATGGGTGTCGGAACTATGATACTTCGCTGCTCAAACAACACTGTCCCGGAGCGCAACCTTGAAGCTGTGCTGGCGGATATCGAAGATATCGGAAAGATCTTCAATATCGAAGACAAGACCAACGCTTACATCGCTGATGCCCGAGCTCTTATGACAAAGATACAGAATAAGGTCTCTTCTCTTGAGGCTCCCTATACCGCCATAATCATCGAACCTTTCGGCGGCACGTTCTACTGCTGGGGTGCAAACACCCTTACCGGCAATCTCGTTGTTTCTGCCGGAGCGACCTATGCATTGCCCGATGGCGGAGATCTCTCTCTAGAGGATATAATCAACATCAACCCCGACGTCATTATCGTCGATTATATGGATGATGAAAATCTCACCCCTGAGGAATCCAAGCAGAAAGCCATAGACTCCATAATGAAGGAGGCCGCCCTCGCGGAGGTCAGCGCAGTCAAGAACGGTAAAGTCATGGCGATCAACCTGACCGACGTTTACGGTGGCGGCATCCGCATGGTCCCCTCCGTAGAAACCATGTTCAACTTCATGTATGGGGAATGATAGACCATTAATTTTCAGCATCAGAATGGGGCGACAGCAGGATACTGCCGCCCCATTTCTCGAAAGTAAGGTGTTCTCGTGAAAAAACATCTCAACCCAAAACACGCCATCCTTTCTTTAGCGATCATAATATTCATCGCCTCCTTCGTTCTGTCTATACTCACTGCCGTTACCATAGGTGCGGTGAAGGTATCGCTCTCGGATGTTTACAGGATCGTTCTGTATCAGGTCAGCTTTGGGAAAGTAAAAATCGGAGAAGAGGCATTCCTTTCATCCGGCACCATGTATGAAATAGTCTGGAATCTGCGCATGCCACGTGTGCTCATGGGGGCTATCATAGGCGTGCTTCTTGCAATGTGCGGCGTCGTCATGCAGGCCACCGTACAAAACCCGCTTGCCGACCCTTATATCCTGGGCATTTCTTCAGGTGCTTCACTCGGCGCGACATTTTCGATAATGATAGGCGCTTCGGCAGTATTCACCGGCGTACTCGCAACCATGGGTACCGCATTTTGGGCATTTATCGGTGCTCTCGGCGCGATGTCTCTTGTATTGCTGCTCTCGCATATGGGCGGAGGAAAGGTCACGAGTGCAAAACTCGTTCTTGCCGGATGTGTTATCGGAAGCCTCTGCTCGGCATTTACCAATATGATGATATATATCGGCAAGGACGCTGAGAACATGAAATCAGTCACATATTGGCTTTTAGGCTCCATGGTCTCCGCACGCTGGTATAAGCTCCTGCTTCCGGGTATCTGCGCTGTTGCTGGACTGCTTTTCTTCCTCACACAGCTGCGCACTCTCAACACACTGCTGCTCGGTGACGAAGCAGCAATGACACTGGGAGTCGATCTGGCAAAATGGCAGAGGATATACATGATAATGACATCCCTGCTTTCAGCGGTCGCAGTATGCACCTGCGGCATAGTGGGCTTCGTCGGACTGATGATCCCGCATATCGTGCGCGGCTTCGCAGGCTCCGACCACCGGTTCTTTTTGCCGATCGCATCGCTTTCTGGAGGTATATTCCTCATCTGGGCGGATGTTCTTGCAAGGGTGATCATTCCAAACACTGAGATCCCCTTAGGGGTCATTACCAGCGCGATAGGCGCACCGATATTCGTATACATGATGGTCCGCAAATCCTACGGATTCGGAGGAAATGACTGATGAATATAGAAACAAGGGATGTATCCATCACTCTCTCCCATAAGGAAATAGTCAAAAATGCTTCACTGAAAGTCCAGGAAAAGGAATTCGTTGGCCTTCTCGGACCGAATGGAAGCGGTAAAACTACACTGTTAAAGAGCATATACCGCGTACTTAAGCCTTCAAACGGCGTGATACTGATAGACGGCGAAGACATTAAGACCATGAGCTATCGCGACACGGCAAGGCGCATGGGAGTCGTCAGCCAGTTCAACAATTTAAGCTTCGATTTCACGGTAGAGGAAATGGTATTAATGGGGCGTGCGCCTCACAAAAAAGCTTTCGACCGCGATACAGAGGAGGATTACCGTATAGCTGAGGATGCACTCCGCCGTGTAGATATGCTCGATTTCCGAGACAGGAGCTTCCTCACACTCTCTGGCGGCGAAAGGCAGCGTATAATACTCGCCCGCGCTCTCGCTCAGCAGGTCGAGATAATGATATTAGACGAGCCGACGAATCACCTTGACATCAAGTATCAGATACAGATAATGGATGTCGTGAAGTCCCTGGGTGTCGGCGTACTCGCCGCACTGCACGACCTTAATCTAACGCTTATGTACTGCACCTATGTATATGTCCTTAAGGACGGGCGGATCGTCGCGGAAGGCCCGACCGAACAGATAATAACCGAGAAGCTTATAAATGATGTTTATGAGGTCGAATGCTCGGTTGCAAGGAACCCAAAGAGCGGAAAACTCAATGTGACGTTTTTCTCAAAAGTATAGATCTAATAATCTCAGGCACTAACCGTTTCAGTGTCAACATATCCGTGTATGAGCCTCCTGATCGTCGTCCAACAAAATGAGGACTCCGTAAGGATAAAGGCAGCGGCTCATGCGTCAGTATTGCCAGGACCCTGACGGAATTGACAGGTGCTTTTTAATTCAGCTTACGACGGTGACCATTTCTTGGTCACCGTTTCCATGTCTGTTTGCGAATAAGTGTAAGTAATGATATAATCGTTTATCAATTTGGTATTCGGGAGAACACTGTGACTGAAGAATCTTTACGAAGCTTTATCCTAAAGTACATACAGCGCTACCCGCTGGCTCAGACAGAAGATGTTTTCAAAACTCTTTTCCAAAGCGTTTTTGGCTGCGAACATCTGGTTAAGGCAGAACCATCCGTAATGCAGCGGATCATTGATGAGCTGCCGGAAGCTCAGAAGGACACTTCGGAAGAAAATGTTGAATTTCTGGGCCGCGATTACTGCCGTGCCCACCTGAAGGTAATAACGGAAGAAGGCTTAAGGGAAGAAACTCTCTCCAAGCTGTTCGTTTCCTCCGCTGTCCCCCATGATACAGCTGCAGATGAGATCTTATCGGAGAAGATCGATGTTTTTCTGTCCATGATAATGGACAGGAGCGTTCCATTTGACATCAGCGGTGCACGCATCAGAGCCACTGAGTGGCGCAACGCGGGCTATCCCGCCATACATCATTCCGATGTATTCCGTAAAGCCTATCACCCGTCTTACCGGGTACTGAAAGCGTCCTACGGATTATTCATGCCTGTATTCACCGCGATAGACAAACTGACAATGTCAAAAGACAAGGTGCTGATAGGGATAGAAGGAGGAAGTGCTACAGGCAAGACATCCCTTGCAGCGACACTGGAGGAGATATACGGCTGCAACGTGTTCCACACCGATGATTATTTCCTCCCTGTAGAACGGCGCACGCCCGAGCGCCTGAATGAGACTGGCGGTAATATGGACCGTGAAAGGTTTGCAGCTGAGATCATTAGGCCATTGGAAGAGAACAGACCGTTCAAATACACTCCATACGACTGCATGACAAATAAGCTGATGGAACCGGTCGATTCAGAGCCGAAGAAGATAAATGTCATAGAGGGAGCTTACTGCATGCATCCGGAGATGAAGGCGGAATATGATCTGAGGATATTCCTCAAGCTTGACGAAAACAGGGCAAAAGAGCGCATAACCAGACGAAACCCTCCGGAAATGCGCGAAAAGTTCTTCAATATATGGATGCCGATGGAACAGAAATATTTCAAGGGATTCGGAATAGAAGAAAGCTGTGATATCGTGCTGGATACGGACAGGCTGAGCTGACCTAGATATCCGCATTAAGCAGAAAGAATATTCAATGTAAAGGGAGGCAGAAAAAGCCTCCCTGTTTCATTTGACTTCAATTTGTCCGCGCCTCAGTTTCTATTTGGATATTACCTCATTCAAAGCTTCGAGCCAGTTCCCTGAGTATTCCTCAATGCGTCCGTTATCGCAGAGCTCAGCGAGGGAACTGTCGATCGGTATTTCGGCAACGTTTGCAATGCCGT
>JAFZLL010000036.1 GCA_017551505.1 Eubacteriaceae bacterium | reverse complement strand
TTGACTTGAACTTGGGGGCTCCCTGTTTCCTGTCAAAGAAGTTCTTAAAGGCATCGTTAAGATGCCTGAGCGACTGCTGGAGAGCTATGGAATCGACTTCCCTGAGCCAGGGCAGCTCTTCCTTCAGACCGGTGAGCCATTCCGAAAGCTTGCTGTAGCTGACAGATACTCGCTCATTCTGATATATAATGTTCCTGTACTCCAGGGCTTTGTTATAGACATAGCGGCAGGAACCGACGGTGTTCATGGCAAGTTCGAACTGATCATCTGTCAGATATGCTCTGTATCTGAATGCCCTGTTGCCCATGGCGGTCCTCCTCTCTGTACTGTTATTGTAGCACAGGAAAGAGTATACTGCAAACATATGTTCGACATTTATGCCTTGAACGAGACGAAATGGACAGACATAGACGAACTCACGCAATGACTATCAGGCGCCAAGACTCATTGCTTGTTTACGGCAGATCCCTGGTGCGATCCATCTCACCGCTTACAGAAGCGGGAGTATTCTCGCTGAATCTTGATAAACTTCATAATGCGAAATGATATGTCGTCCGGCAGGATGATGAACGATGAATGGGAGGTGACGCTGTGAACAACAGAAATATGTTCTTTGAAAATGCATATTTCATTATCGGGACCTCCTATGCCGGGAAATCCACGATGGTCAAGGAATTGGCTAAAAAGCATGGCGGTATAGCCTGTGAAGAGAACTATCATGATAATTATCCCGGAGAACTCGACTCCAAAGAATTCCCGTGTCTGACATACACCAGAGATCTCGAAGACTGGCATGACTTTATCAGAAGATCACCCCAGGAATATAAGGACTGGATCGATGGAGTAAGGAGAGAATGCGAGATACTGGAGCTCAGAATGCTCCCTGAGATCTGCAATCAGGGGAAAAAGGTCTTTGTCGATACAAATATATGTGTTGAAACCCTAAGGGAGATCGCCCCTCTGGATCATACGCTTGTGATGCTTGCCGATCCCGAAATCTCCCTGAACCGTTTTTTCGATCGTCCAGATCCCGAAAAACAGTTTTTGTATAAGCTGATAATGGAGGAACCGGATCCCGAAAAGGCAATGGATAATTATCGGGAGGGACTGAAATTGATCTGTTCACGGGAATCGTATGATGAATTGCAGGATTCCGGTTTTAACGTGATCTGCAGAGATGAGGACAGAACGATTGAACAGACCGTATCTTTAGCAGAGAAAGCATTCGGTCTGTGATAAGGATTCGGATAACCGTACTTTTGGGAGGCAATAATGAGCAGGGAATTATCAGAAATGGCACTTGAAGAACTGTGGGAGTTGTTTCCGATCTTTCTTGTTGAACCCAGTGAAAAATGGAATGATTATTATAATGGAATCGAGTCCGAGCTGCGGGAACTGTTAATGGATTGCGGCGCTTTGCGGATCAACCACATAGGCAGTACAGCCATATCGGGCATATGGGCTAAGAATATAGTTGATGTGCTGGTTGAGATCCCGGTGAGCGGGGACCTTAGAAAGGCAGCGGAGATCCTGAAACGCAGCGGCTTTATAATCATGTCTGAGGATGCGGGAAGGATCTCTTTGAGTAAGGGATACACTAAAGATGGTTTCGCAGAAAAAGTCTACCATATCCATCTGCGATATGCTGGAGACAACGATGAGCTATACTTTCGCGATTATCTGAATGAACACCCGGAAGTGGCCAAAGAATATGAAACGCTTAAACTCAGCCTCTGGAAGGAATATGAGCATAACAGAGACGCATATACGGAAGCTAAAACAGGCTTTATACGCCATTGGACACAAAAAGCCCGAAAGGAATACGCTGACAGATACAGCTGAGCCTGCATTGTGAGGATGATAATATGAACAATGATGGAAACGATAGAAAGTCAGTAATTATGAATATTGTATCTATGCTGATTTTCGGAACGATAGGGATATTCAGGAAGCATATTTCTGTTTCATCAGCATTTTTGGCTTTTTCACGCGGGATACTGGGCGGTCTGTTCCTGCTGGCGTTCATAAAGCTTCAGAAAAAAACAGCCGGGGAAAAGCTTCCGGTTAAAACTGTAATTAGGCTTGCCGTCACTGGTGCATTGATCGGTGTTAACTGGATATTGCTTTTCGAGGCATATAACTATACGACAGTTGCAGTGGCTACCCTCTGCTACTATATGCAGCCTACGATAGTCGTGCTTTTGTCCCCATTCCTCTTTAAAGAAAAACTGACACCAAAAAAAGGCTTATGCGCGTTTGCCGCCATTGCCGGGATGATATTGGTATCCGGCGTGATCGGCGGTGAAGCGGCAGACAGGGGGAATATATCGGGCATCCTGTTCGGACTTTGTGCTGCGGTATTCTATGCTGCGGTTGTGATAATGAATAAAAAGATCAGCGGGGTTGATCCTTATAAAAAGACTACTATCCAGCTCTTTTCCGCCGGTCTCGTCATGATCCCTTATATGCTGCTGATGAAAGGAGCCCTCAGCGGAAGATTTGATCTGATCACGGTGATTATGGTCGTAATCGTGGGTATCGTTCACACAGGGATAGCCTATGCAATGTATTTCGGCAGCATGGATGGGTTGAAGGCCCAGTCAATCGCTATCTTCAGCTATATCGACCCGGTCTCTGCGCTGTTGTTCTCCGCGGTGCTTTTGAAAGAGCCGCTGAACGCCATAGGTATTATCGGTGCCATAATGATTATCGGCTCTGCTGTGATCAGTGAGCTGCAGATTGGATCGCAATGATGCAAATTCATGTTTGGGGGAGGCAGAAGGTGGATGAATATAATGAGGATTTCTGGAATGCCTTGGATGAGTTGTTGAATACTTCCGAAATTGTGATCGACAGACCAAAAGGATCTGCCCATCCAGAGTTCTCGGATTTCATATATCGGGTCGACTACGGTTATCTGAAGGATACTTCCTCTATGGATGGAGCAGGAATCGACGTATGGGTCGGAAGCGGTGAGAAAACAGTAGATGCCGTTATGTGCGTTGTCGATCTGATGAAGCGAGACTCCGAGATCAAAATGCTGATCGGCTGTACAGAAGAAGAAAAGATGGAAGTATATAGAACGCATAATGAAACGCAGTATATGAAAGGCGTTTTGATCCGTCGATGAATCGCTATATTTGAGGGTAGTTATGAACGTTGTGTTATGCACTGATGCAGACTGGCTTCTTTCAGAAGAGGCATACTCGCTCTACGCTCCTTGTATGTATCAACCCAAATATGAGGATTTCAAAAATAAGATGGAGAGCTTATTAAACGATCATTCGGTGAGAGTATATGTATGCGGGGAACGAGGCGAGAAAACGGGCATAATGGTTCTGAAATTATCAGGTTCTGCTGCTGAGATCATCGGAATTGCTACGTCCGAAAAACTCCGCCATCGAGGAATCGGAAAGCATCTGATCCAATTTGCAATGGAATCTGAGTGCTTGGAAAGGATTAACGCACAGACGGACGACGATTCAGTCGGATTCTACCGTAAATGTGGCTTTACCGAGGAAAGAATCGTGGTGGATTATCCCGATGGCTCTGTTGTTCGATATAACTGCGTTCTAAGCAAATAGATAGAATTCCGGCTGCATGTCGGAGGCGGAATCAAACTGGGTGACTATAATGTCGGTCAGACGAACGATGTTCTGACCCTGCCCTTATACATGGGGTTCCCGATTGTTTGATTCAATACTCGCCTGTGTTGTCTGTAGAGGCGATTTATATTACTATTACAGCATCAACCGAACAAAGCAGATCGATATGAATACAGCGAAGAAGATCATCGGCCTGCTTCTGATCACGGCGATGCTTCTGGTCACTGCGGCATGCGGCTCAGGTTCCCCTTCGAATTAGGGCGGCACCGTGCCTTCGGTTCCGGACGCATCCGGGGAAAGTTCCGAAACGCCGGCAGCATCCGAAACAGCGCAGCCATGGGTACCGCAGCTCAGCGACGAGGACAGGGCGATCGTTGGGAAGCTAGGCACGCTTACGCACCATACTCCGGTGACCAAAAACAGATATCGTTCAGAACGGTACTTCTCAGAAAGTGCCGTTCTGCGTATATCGTCCGAACCGGTAGGAGGAAACGGATGGTTTCAATCAGGAAAAACCATTGACCGGATTGCAATGACCAGGTTCCGGTTTGCTGCCGGGCAGCAAAAAATTCGTATCATCGTGAAACCAGCTTTGATGTAAATATGAGCGGTACTTGCGGTCAGGGCAGGGTCATATTTGAAAGTATAATAAAACAGACAGGCTCCTGCCTGTCTGTATCAGTATCTGCTCAGGCTTTCTGACCCACAAAGAGCAGCCAGTCGCCCATTTTCTGTTCATAGAGCAAGTCGAGCCCGTTTTTTTCAAAAGCGGCGCGCACGTCGTCCGCACTGTCCTCTATGATCCCGGTGGCGATGAAATACCCTCCTCGAGAAAGCACTTTATCAGTCTGTTCGGACAATTTGCAGATAGTTCCGGCAAATATATTCGCAGCGATCACGTCCACCGGGGAAGTGATCTTGTCCGCCAGATCCCCGCAGTACACTGTCATCCGGTCGCTTACTCCGTTTATTTCGGCGCATTTCCTGGATGCTTCCACAGCCTGAGGGTCTATATCGATGGCAATGACTTTCTTCGCCCCCAGCTTAGCCGCGGCGGCGGAAAGTATCCCGCTTCCGCTGCCTATGTCCGCAAGCACCTCGGAAGCCGGAGCAAAACGCTCCAGGGCCAGAAGCGCAAGCCGCGTGGTCTCATGCATTCCGCTGCCGAATCCCAGCCCCGGGTCTGTTATGACTGTTATCCTGCCTTCTCTGTCGCCCTCCTCCCAGACCGGCCGGATAAAGAGTCTCTCACCGAGCTCAAAGCCTTTGAAATAATCTTTCCAGTTGAACTCCCAGTCCTCGTCACTGACGGTCTCGGAAGAAACTGTTATGTCAGAGAATAGCGTGTCCGAGGCTTTGGCTTCGTCGATCAGCGCGCTGACCCTGCCTGACAGTTCTTCTCCCTCTTCTCCATAAGGAACGTAGATCTTTATGCTCGCTCCGTCACTGTTCACGGAAGAGACGAGCTCTTCATCGACCAGATCCCACTGATCCGCGTTTTCCTTCAGGAAGGCGATCGTCTCCCTGGGGTCTGTCACCACACAGTCGGTAACGCCTATCCCTTCAAGCATGGCTGTCAACGGCTCAAGCGCTTCTTCGTTCGTATGTATCGTCAGTTCGGTCCACTGCATAACACCACCTCCGGGCGGAATCATTATATACAATACT
>JAFZLL010000035.1 GCA_017551505.1 Eubacteriaceae bacterium | reverse complement strand
TGTGACGGTAAGAGGGCCTCCGGCTTCCAGCTGTTTGGCAAACAGAGGGATCACGGAGCCGTTTGACCCAAGGACATTGCCGAAACGTACGGCGGAATATATGGTATCGGTATCGTGCTGTGCGAAAGCGAGCATCATCTTTTCGGTGACGCGCTTGGTAGCGCCCATGATATTGGTCGGATTGACAGCCTTATCTGTGGATATCGTCACGAACCTTTCGACCTTGTACTTCTCTGCAAGATACAGAAGATTATAGGTCCCGCCGACGTTGTTCTTTACGGCTTCTTCCGGATTGCTTTCCATCAGGGGCACGTGCTTATGCGCTGCCGCATGGAAAATAATATCGAACGAATACTTCTTATACAGGTATTCAAGCTTATCCGCCTCGCGAATCGAAGCGATCTCGACATCTATCGGAAAAGGATACTTTTTCGCCAGGAGCATCTGCTGGACATCATACGCGTTGTTTTCATAGTTATCCAGTATCACGAGCCTTTTGGGGGAATTAAGGCATATCTGCACGCACAGTTCGGTGCCGATGGAACCGCCTCCGCCGGTGACCATTACGGTCTTATCCTTCAAGTAGTCAAGAGTGCGCATATTTTCGATATTTACGACATTCCTGCCTAAAAGCTCTTCCATCGTGACGCCCCGTATCTTGAGGTTGGTCTTCTGGTAATCGTCGTAAAAACGCTGTACGACCTTGACATCGCTGCATACTTTTGTGCAGAGCTGCAGGATCTTGGCTTTTTCGTCCGGATCGATACTGACTATTGCGAAGATGATGGTATCGACATGCAGTTCCTTGACTCTCTGAGCGATCATGGAACGGTCACCGACGACAGATACTCCCATGATGCTGCCGCGGTATTTGTTGCGGTCATCGTCGATTATCCCCACGGGATTATAATTATATACGTTATTCAGTGTCAGTTCGTTCAGAAGCAGCCCGCAGGCTTCCCCCGCGCCTATGATAAGTACATTTCTCTCATTGGGCAGATCGGGTGTCTTACGGGAGCGTTTGTAAAACATATAGTATCCTATGCGCGCAGCGATGAATGCCAGTGTGAACATGAAGATCTGCAAAACGAGGAACCAGTAGCTTACGCGGTAGAATAACAGGTTCACTGCGACAGCTCCTGCGAGATTGGCCAGGATACTGACAGCAAACAGCTTTGCAAGATCCCTTACTCCTATATATCTCCAAAGGATATAGTAGATGCCGGAGAATATCAGACAGAGTGTCACAACACAGCTGAAAACAAGCCCGAGCACGGATATGGAAACTGTCCTGACCGTCGTTATGGCGCCTCGCGGATATACTTTTGCCCATGCCATCCACAAAGAATACGACAGGGCAAAATCTATAAGCGCAACTGCGTATTTTTTACCGTATCTTTTTAACTTGTCTATAAATACACTCATAATTATTCAAAAGTCCTTCCAGTTCAAGTATATCATACCATACCACTGACCCGTCCCCCGCGGGCATAATAAAACAAAAAATCAGAGAACGTTCACACGTTCCCTGATTTTTCAGCATTATTGCCTGTTCAGTCCTCTCTTACGATATCACCGAAGCATTTGTTCAGTATATCCAGCAGCTGTTCGGGTTTTATCAAAAATACTATCGCCACTCCGTCTGCATTGCAGCTGTCCCCGTCGAAATAACGTTTA
Organism: Eubacteriaceae bacterium; assembly: GCA_017551505.1. GTDB lineage: Bacteria > Bacillota > Clostridia > Eubacteriales > Anaerofustaceae > JAAYHF01. Next base: position 6,971 of record JAFZLL010000035.1, on the reverse strand, counting down.
TTGGATTCGTCCTCGGTGATAGATATCATTACGCTCCTGCCCTGCTCGGTAAGAACAGCCTTGATATGGCCGATGATCCCTCCCAGTTCAGTGACTTCTTTGGCTACAAGCCTCATCCTTTCATCGAGGATCGCTTCGGCTTCATCCTTGCCGCCGGGGATCTTGAGCTTATATGCCCCGACGATGGATGTCTCATGGGTATCGACGCTTATAGGTCCATGCTCATGTTCGTGTTCATGTTCATGATCGTGTTCGTGTTCATGATCATGATCGTGTTCATGCTCATTGAGCCCGTTTCCGCAATCGTCTAAGTTGTCCGTATCCATACTCACACCTCTCTGTTATCCAAGCATAGCTTCGAACACTTTCGTGTCTATCGTCTCGTTTGCGCAGATGCGGAAGAATGCTGCCGTATCGTTGAACTTCCTGATCGACTGCTCGACCTGATCCGCTTCAGCCTGATCCACCTTATCGACTTTATTGATAATGATCACGTCGGCTCTGTCCAGCTGATCGGGCAGCAGGTTGCCCATGGGGATGAGCAGCCTGTTCCATCTCTTGGCGTCCGTGACGCAGCAGACCCTGCACTCCAGATCGGGCATCGAATACTGAATCGTTTCCCTTATATTGTGAGGGAAGGCGACTCCGGTCGTTTCCAGAATGACCAGCTGAGGGTCGATCTCCCTTTTGATCTTATTGAGCCCGGAGACCAGTTCTCCGGACATCGTGCAGCATACACACCCGGAAAACATGTTCGTCACCGAATATGAACCGTTCCCGGAAAGGACCTTATCGTCTACTCCGACCTCTCCGATCTCGTTTTCGATAATAACGACCTGGACATCGCCTTCGGGACTCTTGGCCGAAAGATACTTTGCCAGCTGAAGCAGGACGCTGGTCTTTCCGCTGCCGAGGAATCCGCCCATAATCAATAATTTCATTTATCTACCCTCGCACATTATTTTCAAAACAGCTCCAAGGAACTGTGAACTGATTATTTATAGAATGTCTCGCTGAGCCTTAACGCCTCATCAGTGATCCATCCGTTGACCTTCTGGACCATCGGATCGCTGTAATCATATGTCACCATACGTCCGGAGAATATAAAGCCTCCTCCCGGAGCCAGATCCTGGAAAGTATCGTATACCGTCTTGCGTACGTCTTCTTCCTTGACATCCGGCCATTCGGGCGGCTTGTTGTATTCATAACCGCCGTTGATAGCGACCTTGCGGCCGAGCTTCTGATGCAGCGCTTTCAGGTCGTTCTGTACCTGCGCGGGATCCCAGACCGAAACCCCCAGATTTCCCATGGGCTCGATGAAATCCTCGCATCTGCCGCAGTTATGGTAGAAGATGGGGATATCCCTTTCATTTGCAAGGTCCAGTATCTGCTTATACCTTGGCACGAACAGCCTGTTGAACACCTCGGGTGACATGAACGGGGTCAGTTTCGAAGCCGAGTCATCGAGGAGATAATACCCTTCGGGCTTATAATAATCGAGAACGTTCTTCGTGATATAGAGGGAGAATTCCAGCATATAATCAAGAAGTTCGGCGACCTCATCCTCTTCCTCATAGAGAGCGCACAGACCTTCGGTAAAGCCCATCATGCCGATGAACTGCTGGAACAGGTCTCCGAATCCGCTTATTACGAACATCGTCTGCTCGGGGTCGCGGACATACTTCGCCCTGTCGTCTGCAGCTGCTTTTTCCCAGTCAAACCCGGAATAATCAGGCTTGTGGATCACATCTCTCCATTTTCTGACATCCGTCAGGATAAAATTGCCAGGTTCGGGGATAGCGGCGTAGTTGGTCTCAGCGTTAGTGACATAATGAACGCCCCAGGGATCGTACCCTCCGTCCCTGCCCCTGAAAGTGCCTATGACCGCCGGGTCCGCCATCGTCATGAACGGGGCTTTATCCCTGGCAAAGTAGCTTACGGGAACATATTCGGGTTCCTGCCTGCGAGCAACGCGCATAAAGTTTTCTTTCTGCGATAGTTTTGCCATATTTCTCTCCTTTTGAAAACCTTTGAATATAGATTTGCTATTCTTAAATGATTATATCATTATTTATTCAGATTAGGATACGAACACATCGAAATATAGCAGTTTATATAAAAAGAAAAGCCCTTAAGGGCTTTTGATCTGCAGTGTGGTGCCGAAGGCGGGACTTGAACCCGCACGTTGTTGCCAACAAAGGATTTTGAGTCCTTCACGTCTGCCAATTCCATCACTTCGGCGTCATTTAGATATTATCACAGCTTCAATTCTATTACAAGCACGTTTTCACTGCCTTAGATAAATGCATGTGTTCGGATAAAAATTAATAATATTCTTGCAAATAAGGAAAGCATCTATTATAATAATTGTCGTTTGGGGGATTAGCTCAGTTGGGAGAGCGTCTGAATGGCATTCAGAAGGTCAGGGGTTCGACTCCCCTATTCTCCACCAGACTATTTGGCGCTGAGCCCGGTTTCATCGGAACATGTTCGCGCTTGCAATATCGATCAAGGTCAACCGGTCAGGCTGGCCTCTTTTTTTATCATATTTGGACTGACGCGGCGCCAGGCGCATATCTGTATTATTTTGTTCACGTTGTGCATATCAATATAATGCAGGTGTGCGGTACGCTGTTTCATGGGATCGTATAATAATATCCATTGGGATCAGGGAGAAAGACTGATGACTTTCGAAGAAGAATCACTCGTCCGGGACTGGCTGGACCGTCTTAAAGACCTGGACGTCGAAGTCAAAAAGATGTTTGGATGCTACTGTCTGTATTGCAACGGTCAGGCTGTAGGCTGGATACATGACAGCGTCCTGAGCCTGCGTGAAGTAGGGCTCGACTACTTACCCGATGAGATAAAGAGGCCGGATAAACACGACAGGATACAGGAGATCGTGATCCCTTTCGACTATGTAGATGCAGAATGGCTTCCCAAAGCCGTTCGGGACACTGCCAGCATACGAAAGGGAAAGTGATATCGACTCATCATAGAATGCACATCGGGAGTTTACGGAGGCAGTGTAATGAACGATTATGTCTACATCACGTTGAGAGACAGACCGGAATATATGAATACAGCAGCCGAATGGTTCCACAGCAAATGGGGTGTGCCTTCAGAAGCTTACCTTGAATGCATGAGAGACTATCTGAGCGGGGATACGGAGTACGGATGGTATCTGTGTCTTGACGGAGATAAGATCGTCGGGGGCATGGGCGTCATTGAGAATGATTTTCATGACCGCAGGGACCTCAGTCCGAACGTGTGCGCAGTCTATACCGAAGAAGAATACCGTAATCAAGGGATCGCAGGGAAACTGCTGAATATGGTCGTGGCTGATATGAGATCCAAAGGCATCATGCCGATCTACCTTGTCACTGGCCATATCGGATTCTACGAGCGCTACGGCTGGGAATTCCTCTGCATGGTGCACTGCAACGGCGAACAGGGCATGTCAAGGATGTATATCCATCGCTGACCGCCAGGTTTGCCGGGATCAACGGAAAGGCGAAGCAGAGAGGAACGATATATGCAGATAAGACAGTACTATGCGGATATAGGATATAAGCCCTTTTTATTCTTCGTCATCTTCGGAGTGACAGCTGACGATATACATCCTTCCCGGAGCAGGCATCATGTCGATCGCCTGCCGGAAAGCCTTGAGATCAGTATGCTGAACAGGCCGGAACACTCAGAGTATATTGACGGCTTTTTCAGCGGCGAGATGGGAAAGGTGCTGAGGGAGTCGTCTGCGGAGCTGTACGAAAAATGCCTGGCCAGCGAAAACTGTATTATCATCAAAGGCCGGATAGAAGAGGACTCCAGTCTGGATTACATGAGGAACGTGATAGGCATAATCCAGTCTCTGATGGAGGAAGGCGCCGCAGGCGTGCTCGATTTCCCGACTTTTTCGATATACTCCCCTCAAAGCTGGAAGGATCGCTTTTTTGAGAAAGAGGTCAACGCTCAGAATCACGTTAAGATACTGTATTCACAGGAGCCGGACGGATACTGGCTTCATACAAGGGGAATGGCTGAATTCGGCAGGCCGGACTTCAGCATAATGGGAGCAGAAATCGGGCAATTCGATGAGTTCAGGCAGATCCTCGATCAGATGATATTCTACGGCGGCCAGGGCGTGTTATTTGACGGAGAATTCAGACTGCACACGCACAGCGGAAATGCGTACGTGATAAACAGCAGGTTCATGGATGATTTTGATAACGACGACTTCAACAACGCTTACTGCGAGGTAACGATCGTAAACAGTGCCGAGAAAGCCAGCAACTGAAGAGCAACGCGCTCTTTCCGAAATCCCAGTACCTGCAATGTACTGCAGCAGTAATCGAGATCAAAAACAGATCGGCATCTGCGGAGCTGAAAGCAGGCCGGAGTGATGATTGCATGCGCTCAATCAGCGCCTGCCAAAATAATAAGCGTTTATGACCGTATCGATCCAGCATATCTGAATTCAGGCCATAAACGCTTATTGATCATTTTCCGTTCACCGGATGGAATGCATATAAGTATCCAGGGAAAAGGCCGATTAAGACTTTACCGACATCACATGAACATGATGATGCTCGCTGCCATAACAGCCATTCCGCTTATAATGCCGTAGATCGATGTGTGCTCCTCCCCGTATTCATGGGCGAGCGGCAACAGTTCGTCCAGAGTGATGAATACCATTATTCCCGCGACCGCGCCGTATATGCATCCGAGGAATACATCCGTAAGAAAATCCTTCAGCAGCAGATATCCGAACAGACCTCCGACCGGTTCCGCTATCCCGGACAGCAGCGAAAGCAGGAAGGCTTTTTTTCTGCTGCCTGTAGCCTTATACACAGGGGCAGCGACGGCGATCCCCTCAGGAATGTTGTGGATCGCGACTGCAAAAACTATCGGCAGTCCTATGGATAGATCGGCAGCGGACATGGAAAAAGTGGTCAGCCCTTCAGGAAGGTTATGGATAAAGATCGCTATGGCGGTCAATATCCCGCTCCTCATCAGTTTACCGGTAAAATTCTCTTCATTGTTGTAATTCACATGTGAGAGCTCATGCGGGTTGTCCGCTTCAGGGACCAGCATGTCGATTACTGTGATCAGCAGCATCCCCGCAAAAAAGGAAAGCGCGGCATATACAGCTCCGGGCTTCGCTCCGTAAGCAGACGTCATTGCCGTCCGGCAGTCGTTTAAGAGTTCCGTCATCGCGATATAGATCATCACTCCTCCGGAAAACCCCAATGAAAATGACATGAAACGCGAGCTGAGATCTTTTTTGACGATCGCCAAAAGCCCGCCGAGTGCAGTGGACAGGCCGGCTATCGTTGAGAGCAGCGCGGGAATCAATAGAGACTTCATGCTATCCTCCTAGTTAGCCATTGCTAAGTCATAAGATAGCACAAGGCCGCCTGCGATTCAAGAAGCCGCGGCAATGATCCCAAAATAATTATAATATTTCAGTCTTTGACACTGATACCCAGCAGCCCCGCAAGTTCCAGCGCCTGCAGGGAGGATACCACCATTCCCTTGAGTTCGTAAAAACTGTCAGACACGACGATGCCGGATATCTCGCTGTCGGAAAAATCCATACCCTTTAATGAAGTCCTGAAGAAGTTTGTCCCGAGGAAAAAACCGTTATGTATCTCAAAGGAGTTCTGGGAGCTTTCCGTAATGGATGAGTCGCAGAAATCACTGTATGTTATGGCCACATTTGAAAAGCTGGTCTTATTGAAAAGGCTGTATCTGAAGTTGCAGTTCTGCCATGAGACATCTTTCATCACGCCCTGGGAAAACGATGTCCCAGCCCCTTTGCAGCCGAAGAATTCGCAGCGGTTGAAATAGCATTCCTCGAATACGCTGTTTGACAGGTCACAGTTCGTAAAGGCGACGTCCACGAAGTTGGACCTGGAGAAGTCACAGCCGGTGAACTTGCATTCCCTGAAGGAGACCCCCGCGAATCCGAGGCTCGTAAGATCCGCTCCGTCAAAAACCGCGCCTGACACCTCCACGTTCTTGATATCGATCTCGTAGGTGCGGGCATCGGCTACTACTTTGGAGAAATCCCCGGCTTTCTCTATATCCTCATATAATCCTGGTTTCTTTACTGTCATGTCTGTTACCTTCTGTATCTGAGATTTGGTTCAATCTATCTTTTCAAGAGGGACTTCGCAGCTTAAGGTCCTCGGTGTCGATATGGCGTCGAACTTAATCAGTATGAGCTTTTTACGCATATCCAGAGAGAGCACCGTACCTTCTCCGAAGATCTTATGCCTGACTCTGGAGCCTTCCTTTATCCCGGAGAGGGTGCTTTCCGCGTTCTCGCTGCGCTGTATCTGCCTGGTTGCGCTCTCCATTAATTCCTCGTCCGGTTCGCGCACATAGTCGATGTTGTCCTTCCCGGCATTGAGGATGAACCTGGAGGGATACCTGAAGCTTCCGTCGAAGCCCGCACCCTCTGCGTCCGAAAGGAAGAGCCTGTCCATAGCCCTGGTGAAGGCTACGTAGGCAAGCCTGCGTTCCTCCTCCAGCTTTTCCGCGGTCAGCGTGCGCTTCGTCGGGAACATGCCCTCGGACATGCCGCACACGAACACCACCGGGAATTCCAGTCCTTTCGCGCTGTGTACGGTCATCAGTTTCACCGCCGAGGTCTTTTCGGGACTGTCGAGATTGGTGAACATCGCGGCATGGGCAAGATATTCCGAAACAGTAGTCTCCTCCCCCGCCGAAGCTTCGTACTCGAATACCGAACGCTTGAGCTCCGCCAGATTGTCGAGTTTGTCGGTCCTTCCGGCAAGTCTGAGGTATTCCTCGTAACCGCTGTCTGCGAGCAGGCCGGTGAGCTGGTCTGTGAGCTTCATCTCATCCGCCCCGTCCCTGTAAGTCTCTATGAGCTCGACATATCTCGAAGCGCCGGTATTCCTGAAGAGCTGGTCGTTCAGGTGTTCTTTAAGGGCATTATACAG
>JAFZLL010000034.1 GCA_017551505.1 Eubacteriaceae bacterium | reverse complement strand
TCGGGAATCGTGATCCCGAGGACTTCTGCCGTATCACTGTTGACGGTCAGCTCGCAGTCCTTGGTATAGAATTCAACAGGGAGCTCGGCGATATTCTGTCCTTCGAACAGAACCCTGAAAGCCATGTCTGCAGTCTGGCGCCCGAGCTGCTTGTAATTGATTCCGAAAGTGGCAAGGAAGCCCTTGTCAACCATGGAAGCCTCTCCCGCGACTGTAGGGATCTTGGCGGCATTCAGTACCTGGGCGACCGTTGCAGCGGAGGCGGAAATCAGGTTGTCGGTGGGAATATATACCGCATCGACCTTACCGACCATGCTTTGAGCCACAGCCGCTACTTCGCTGGAATCGGCAGCCGTAAAATCAAGAACGTTAACTCCCTTGGCTTCCAGTTCCTTGCGCGCCATGGCCTCCTGGGTGACGGAGTTGGGCTCTGCGGAGCAGTAGATGATGCCGACTGTCTTGGCTCCGGGCACGAGCTTTAAGAGCAGTTCGATCTGCTGGGCGACAGGGTTCATGTCGCTTGTCCCTGAAACGTTGCCTCCGGGGACCTCGTTCGTCTTGACGAGCCTCGCAGCCTGCGCGTCGGTGACGGCTGTAAAGATGATGGGTACTTCAGCAGTGGCGCTGGCGGCAGCGGAAGCCGCCGGAGTTGCGATAGCCATTATCATATCCACCCCGCTGTTGACGAAAGTGGTCGCGATGGTGGCGCAGACGGACTGTTCGCCCTGTGCGTTTTCAAGTTGGTGTTCCCATTTGACTCCCTTTTCCGCACATAGTTCATCCATCCTTTCTATGAATCCTGCAGCGGCGTCGTCCAGTGCACCGAATTCGGCCAGCTGGATGATGCCGACCTTCTTTGCGGCATCTTCCGGTTTCTGCCCGCCGCCGCATGCCGCGAGCGAGAGGGCCAATGCTGCGATAAGCAGCGTCGAGATCAGTTTTTTCATAATTTTCCTCCGATTGATTAAGTATGACTGTTTATAAAAAAACGGCCCCGCCTATTGACGGAGCCGAGTTTTATACTTTTCTCTTCACCTGTCAATACGGCTTTTTACTTTTTCGGGGCGCGAAAATAATAGTAATAATAACCGTAATACAGGGCAGGGCAAACAGACGCCGTATCTGCGGCGGAAACGAAGCTCATGGGATCATTTCCTGAAAATTTCTTCATTTCGTCTGCCTTTCAAATTGTTGTGTCAAATATATAAGATGAGGCAGGGCTATGTCAATAAGAAACTTAAAATTATGATATTATTATTTGAAAAGTCAAGCTGGAGGGACGGATGATGGCAGGAAAGAAGGATTACAGGACAGTTACCGATTCCATAGGAGAGGTCAGGATAGAAGCAGATAAGCTGTGGGGCGCCGCTACCCAGCGCGCGCTGGATGATTTCAGCTTTCTGGGAGAAAGGATGCCTCTTGAGATAGTATACGCGGTAGCCATGATAAAGAAGGCAGCCGCAAGGGCCAACAGAGAATTGGGAGTGCTTCCGGAAAAAAAGGCGGAGCTTATCGAAAAGGGCTGCGATGAGATACTGTCCGGAGCTCTGGATGACAGCTTCCCCCTCACGATCTGGCAGACGGGTAGCGGGACATTCACCAACATGAACGTCAACGAGGTGATCTGCGGTTTTGCTGAAAAGCTGGATAAGTCTGTCCGTCTCGACCCTAACGACGACGTCAATATGTCTCAGAGTACCAACGACGTCTTCCCCTCGGCGATGCATCTTGCGTCCATATTACTGATCGAAAAGAAGCTGCTGCCCGCATTGGCCGCCATAACGGAAGAGTTTAGGCTCAAGGCAGTGGAGCATAAGGATACCGTGAAGATCGGGAGGACCCACCTGATGGATGCCGTACCGATCTCCTTCGGCAAGGAGGCATCAGGCTGGCAGCATATCATAGAGACCGACACGGCGCTCATAAAACAGTCCCTTGAGAGCCTACGTGAGATCCCTCTTGGAGGCACAGCCGTCGGCAGCGGGCTCAACACGCCTGAAGGCTACTCTGAAAAGGCATGCCGCTATCTGACAGAGGAATCGGGGACGAGTGTGGTCCCGATGAAGGATTTCTATGCAGGGCTGTCTTCAAAAAACGCGGCGGCAGGCGCACACGCCGCCCTGCGCGTTCTTGCCGGGGATCTTATCAAGATAGCGAATGATATCCGGTTCTATTCCTCAGGCCCGCTGTGCGGGTTAAAAGAACTGAACCTTCCCGCAAGGGAAGCCGGAAGCTCGATCATGCCGGGAAAAGTCAATCCCACGCAGTGCGAAGCGCTTATCATGGTCTCGCAGATGGTATACGGAAACGATGCGGCTTTCGGAATGGCCGCCATGTACGGGAATTTCCAGCTCAATGTCAATATGCCGCTGATGGCGCACCTGCTCGTGCGCTCGATAAACCTTATGTCTGCCGCGATCGAAAGCTTTACATCTTTATGCCTGAAAGATATGAAAGCCAACACGGATATCATGCGGAAAAACGCGCAGAGCGCACTGACGCTTGTTACCGCTCTGAACACGAAGATAGGCTATAAGGCAGCTGCCGAGATATCCAAGGACGCTCTCAAGAGAGGTGTCCCCCTTAGGGATGCTGCCCTTGCTTCCGGCCTCATCACAGCTGAGGAATTCGATGAGACAGTCAAGCCGGAGAAAATGATATAGGTATCTCAAGACGGATGGCATCACCGGAGTAGATGCGCATATCCGAAGCCGGTGACCGCACGCATTTATCGACCGGAATACCGGCGTGTCCGGATCGTCGATGCCGCAAACTGGTTGGATGAGTCTATTCCCCAAGATCTTTTTTTCTCGGCTTTGGGGAACAGAACGGAAAAAGCCGCGGGCTTGAGAGTGAAAGCTCATTTTCCGGAGGATCTCATTTACACAGAACGCTTTTGATCAAGGCCGGTGTGGTAACGGGCAGTTCTGAGATGAAAGCGCCTGTTGCAAGATCATATCATCTGTTCTGTCGAAGAGTTCTGACGCTGCCGGAAATAGAGAATAAGTATACGCAAAATGCCTCTGAACCATTTCTGATTCAGAGGCATTAAAAGTGCTGCTCATTGAGCCGCCCATTCAGTGGGCTTCATATCTCTGAGGACTGTTCCTTTGTTTTAATGCTATTTCGCAGTTTCCTTATCGGGAACGAGCGTTTCGAGTACTGCGATCAGGACCAATCCTACCATGCCGGCGGTGAAACCGCCGTTATAGCAGTTCAGCCAGCCGTGGAAGGCTCCGGCATAAGGTACCAGGCAGGCATGGAGCGCTCCTGCGACGATCCCCCACCAGAAGTGATATTTTCCGGAGACCGGTGACAAGCCGCTGGCAAAGAAGATGCCGAGGAGTATCCCCTGTCCGGCAAGCCATGCGAGGCCTGCGGGCTGGGTCAGAGAGACGAGCGCGTATCCTGCGAATATCGGCCATACGTTCAGGACATGGCTTCCGTTGGCGGACCAGCAGAGCATGCTCAGGAAAGCGCCGATAACAGGTCCGGTGAAGGGAGCTTTGACGACGTTCAGGTAGATAAGTCCGAAAGCGTCCAGCACGGCGAAGTTGATTAGACTTAACGGGCCGCCGTCGAGAGCTCCGAAGTCTGTCTTGTAACCGGTTCTCTTGAGAAGTCCCGCATATCCCTTGAATCCGCCGTTGAGGACAACGCCCATTACGAGGGCGAGCAGCCCTATGGCGCCCATGAAGATATTGAAGAACAGAGGATAGCTCTCACCCTTGACGGAGCTTGCCGCGTAATCGCCGACAGTTCCGGCGGGCACGAGTATCAGGTGCTTGTAAAGAGCGAAGAGGAGTATCCCCATGAGCCCCGCAGTGAGGCCTGCGTTATAGAGGTTGATGCCTTTATGCATAGTGGCAGCGTGAGATGCCATCGGTGTGAAGAAGAAGCCGACGAGGATTCCGACGAGGATTCCGACGATGATGCCGACACCGAGCCCCCAGGGGTTGCATGCACCGAACATCATTTCGGATACTGCCGGGCCTAAGGCTCCTGCGAAGAGAGAGTTATTGGCAACAGTGCCGAAGTCAACTTTCTTGAACTTTGCGTAGATGAATGTGCCGCAAATAATGGGCAGGATATTGAGCGGGTTTTTGCCGTAGAACCCAAGACCCACAGCCAGGAAGAAGGCTCCGAAAGAAGCTCCTGAGACTTTGGCTCCGCTGAATTTCAGGACAGCCCATGCTATGAGCCCGACGAGACCTACCGAGAGAAGTCCTCCTCCGAGTCCTCCCATCTCCGGCGCGAGGACGTCGGTGGTGAGTTTTTCGGAGGATGTCATGACCCTGATGAGTCCGGGAATGGCGTCAGCTCCGCCGACCACGAAGCCGGTCACGATGCAGATGACGGAAAAGCACAGGAAAAACAGCAGAAACAGTTTTCCGGTATCTTTTTTCAGTGATTCCATTTTGTACTCCTTGAAAAATGTTGTAATTATACCAAAATAAGCGCCTAAAAACGCATTTTCAGTATAATGCGGCTTCAGGGCTAATTCAAGGGGATAAACTCAAAGCATGTAAATTTACGGCATTTGAAATCTGGCTGAAAGCAAATTTGTTGGAAAAGCATTAAATAAGGTCCGCGGAGGCATTTACTTTCGAGCGGATGCCCTTCCGCGCCTTTTTTATGATAAAATACACCTGCCGGGAATATGCGCGGTACTTTGGAATCTCCCGGCTACAACAGTAACGAAAGAGGTAACAATAATGGCTGATATCATTGAAAAAAACTTCACCCTGCCTGATGGAGTCAGCATCAGCGACGTTTGCGCGGATCTGGAAAGGTGGTTCCAATTCAGTAAGAACATGCAGACACAGAGCTCCCCCATGTATGACGGTTACGTCATCCAGGCAAGAGAAGCAGAGGATTGGAAGAAGTGGGTCGGATTAAGCAAGGCCATACAGGTCGTGCTCAGGTCATCCGAGGGCAAGCTCAATGTACAGGTGGGTCAGGCCGAATGGACCGACAAGCTCGGCGTTGGCATTCTCAGCGCGGTTGTATTCTGGCCTGTTGCAGTCGTTCCCGCGATAGGCGCTTACCAGCAGTACAAACTGCCTGACGAGATAATCTACCATGTCCAGGGCTTCCTTGGAGGAATGCCGGAAGCGGATGCTTTCAACCAGAGCGCCTTCGCGGCTCAGGCGGCAAAAGCAGCTCAGGAACCGAAGGCACCGACCGTTCCCAAGACCTGCCCGAACTGCGGCGCGATGTGTTCTCCAGAAGCCAAATTCTGTGACAAGTGCGGAACAAAACTCGTCCTTACCTGTCCCGTCTGCGGCAAGGAACTTCCCGTAGGCACGAAATTCTGCCCCGAATGCGGCACGAAGATCGAGGAAACGGAGATCCAGTAAGCAAGATATATCCTAACTAAAAAGCCTCACAGTGAACTGACCCCCGATAGTTAGACCAAGAATCTAACTGGAGGAGGTCAGTTCTATTATGGATAATACAGAATTGGGTTTTCAGTATTATGAAGTATTATCAAAAATAGCAGGGATATAAATGGACAAAGAGAAAATCGAAGCATTTATCAGGAAACTGAAAGTTTCCTTCAAAAGATCCCCCACTGAATCTGCATTCGAATGATATGTTCTGTCCGTGGTGTTTGAAAAAACGGGCTGCATTTTCTAAAATGGGGGAGGCAATGTAACTGCCTCCCCCGTTTTCCGCTCGTTCCCCTTTTGGAGATCAGAATAATAGAAATGCGATGAAACGAGATTAATATTTGAAGGTGCCTTCATAAACGACGTTCGCTCCGCCGGTCAGGAGGACACGCTCATCGGAGCAGTTGACCGTGAGCTCTCCTCCGAGGAGGATAACCTTGATATCGCTGTTCTTGTCGCACAACCCGTTTTCACAGGCTGCCACCACTGCGGCACAGGCACCGGTACCGCAGGAGAGCGTCTCGCCGTTGCCGCGTTCCCAGACCCGCATGCGGAGCGTGTGCCTGTTCACAACGCGCACAAATTCCGTATTGACAAGCTCTGGGAATATCGCCGCGTGCTCAAACTGCGGGCCGATGGATTCGAGATCCAGCCTGTCGATCTCGTCGCAGAATATCACACAGTGCGGATTCCCGATATTGACACAAGTGACCCGCCAGCTCTTGTCTCCGATGATGACGGGAGCGTCGATTACGGTGTCGGTTTCAAATAAGGCAGGGATATCCGCAGTCTTCAGGGATGCCCTGCCCATATCCACCTCTACGGAACTGACAAGTCCGTCGCGCAGGAACAGGCGCAGGAACCTGATGCCGCTGCCGGTCTCCACGCTCATCTCTTCTTTAGGAACGATCCCCCTGTCATAAACATATTTCGCTATGAAGCGGAGGTTGTTTCCCGCCATTTTCCCTTCAGTTCCGTCGCGATTGAAAGAACGCATTTTGATATCGGCAATCAGTGAGTGCTCGATGAGCACGATACCGTCGCTGCCTATGCCTGTGTGAGGCTTGCAGAGAGTCACGCACAGGGACTCGGGACAGGTGATCGACCCGTCGAAGTTTTCGATAAAAATATAGTCATTGCCGCAGTCCTGCATTTTTGTGAAATGGATGGCCTGCCGAGAAGTGCGCATGTCGTTGATGTCTACGAGCTCGGTGCTGTTCTCATGGAATCGGCTGGCTATAACGTCGGCCAAAGCGTTCGCCGTATCAGGTGAAGTGAGGCAGGGCAGACCGAGCTGCATGGCGCGGCGATGAAGAGCGATATAGTCACCCATCGTGCCGTCTTTGACCGCACCGGTATATACGATATAGCAGAGCCTGCCATTGTCCATAAGCTCCTCGATCTCATGGCTCTCCCCGGCGTTGGGGACAGCTTTTACGGGTATGCCCAATGAGGCGATGGCAGCCGCCGTGTCAGGAGTAGCGTAGAGCGCAAGACCTATCTCATGGAATCGCCGCGCGATGGAGAGGATCTCCTGACTGTCCTCGTTCTCGACGCTCAGCAGGACGCCTCGCTGGTCTGTGCAATCAGACGGGAGACGGAATCCCGCGGCAGTCAGGCCTTTGAACAGAGCTTCAGCAAGAGTCCTTCCGATGCCCAGCACTTCTCCCGTGGATTTCATTTCCGGGCCGAGGATGGAGTTCGCGTCAGTGATCTTCTCAAAGGAGAATACCGGCACCTTGACCGCGTAATAGGGCGGCGTGCTGTAAAGTCCTGTTCCAAAGCCGAGATCCCGAAGCTTCGCGCCGAGCATGATCCTGGATGCCAGATCCACCATAGGTACGCCGGTGACCTTGCTTATGTACGGGACAGTACGGGAAGCCCGGGGATTCACCTCGATGACATAGAGCTCGTCCTGCCAGATAAGGTACTGAATATTCACCAGGCCCTTCGTCTCGAGAGCCAATGCCAGCTGCTCGGAAACCTCAGCAATGCGGTGCTGGAATTTGTCGTTGAGATTCCATGGCGGGTAGACGGCGATTGAATCGCCGCTGTGTACGCCTGCCCGCTCGACATGTTCCATGATCCCGGGGATGAGCACATCCTCACCGTCTGAGATCACGTCCACCTCCAGCTCCGTGCCCGGCATGTACTTGTCTATCAGCACGGGGTTTTCTATGCCCTGGGCTAGGATCCCTCGCATATATGTCTCGAGACTGTCGCGGTCACGGACGATGCACATATTCTGCCCGCCGATGACATAGCTTGGACGCAGCAGCACGGGATAACCCAATTCCTCGCCCGCGTCGACCGCCTCCTTGAGCGTGAGAACGCCTTTCCCCTTGGGACGGCGGATGCCGAAGCGTTCCAGCAGAGCGTCAAAGCGGGCACGGTCTTCGGCAGTGTCGATGCTGTCGGCGGAGGTACCGAGGATCCGCACTCCTTTTTTGTCCAGGAATTCCGTGAGACTGATGGCAGTCTGCCCGCCGAAAGCCACTACCACGCCCACCGGTTCCTCCAGCTGTACGATATTCCACACATCTTCGCGGCAAAGGGGCTCGAAATAGAGCCGGTCGGCCGTATCGTAGTCCGTAGAGACTGTCTCGGGGTTATTGTTGACGATGACTACGTCATAGCCCAGCTCCCGAAGGGTCCAAACACAGTGCACCGAGGAGTAGTCGAATTCGATGCCCTGTCCGATGCGTATGGGGCCGGAGCCCAGCACCATGACCACAGGCTTGCCGGAACGCCGCATAAGCCGGCTCTCGCATTCCGCGTCGAAGCCGGAGTAGAAATATGGGGTCTGCGCCTCGAACTCCGCGCCGCAGGTATCGACTATCTTATAAGACATTGGAAGGCCTGACACGCTGGCGGGATCACAAAGCCTGCGCAGCGCTTCATCCGTATAACCCAGGAGTTTTGCCTTTCTGTATTCTTCCTCTGTGAGCGTTCTATCCCGGATCTGCTCTTCAAACACCGCGAGCCCCTGAAGCTTGCGCAGGAACCAGCGGTCGATCTTGGTGATCGAGAAGATCTCGTCCACGCTGAGACCGGCCTTCAGCGCCTCAAAGACAGTGAAGATGCGCCGGTCGTCCTGAGCAGCCAGTCGCCGGGCAAGCGGCTCATCGGAAAGGGGCGGGGCATTCAGTGTGTCCAGACCCAGCTCGGCACCGCGCACGGCTTTCATCAAAGCCATCTCAAAGGAGGAGGCGATGGCCATCACCTCACCCGTGGCCTTCATCTGGGTGCCGAGCTTCCGGCTGGCCCCGTGGAATTTCTCAAACGGCCACTTCGGGAATTTTACCACCACATAGTCCATTGTAGGCTCAAAGCAGGCGCATGTCCTGCCGGTGATATCGTTTTTGATCTCGTCCAGAGTATAGCCCAGAGCTATCCGGGTGGACATCTTGGCAATAGGATAACCGGTGGCTTTGGAAGCAAGGGCCGAGGAGCGGGAAACACGTGGATTGACCTCGATGACGGCATATTCGAAGCTGTCGGGGTTGAGTGCGAACTGTACGTTGCACCCGCCCTCGATGCCGATGGCAGTCACTATATTCAGCGCAGCTGAACGCAGCATCTGGTATTCCCTGTCCGCGAGGGTCAGCGCCGGAGCCACGACGATAGAGTCCCCGGTGTGTATCCCCACCGGGTCCACGTTTTCCATGGAACAGACCGCGATCACGTTTCCTGCAGAGTCGCGCATGGTCTCAAACTCGATTTCCTTCCAGCCGGAGACGCATCTCTCCACAAGTATCTGTGTTATGGGGGAGAGATCGAGGCCGTTCCGCGCGATCCGAGCCAGCTCCTCCGGATCTGCCGCAATGCCGCTGCCTGTGCCGCCGAGGGTATAGGCAGGTCGTACGATTACCGGGTAGCCGAGCTCTTCAGCTATCTCCAGCGCTGTCTGAACATCGTCCGCAGTGGCCGAAGGGATAAACGGCTGGCCGATAGCTGCCAGAGTATCCCTGAAACGTTCCCTGTCTTCGGCCCGTTCGATGGCGTTGATGTCGGAGCCCAGAAGCTTCACTCCGTACCTGGCCAGCGTGCCGTTACGGCTCAGCTGCATGGCAAGAGTCAGGCCCGTCTGGCCGCCGAAGCCCGCGAGAAGGCCGTCCGGACGCTCGCGTTCTATGATACGGCGAAGGGTCTCCTCTGTCAGGGGTTCGAGATATATCGCGTCTGCCAGCTGTTTGTCGGTCATGATGGTCGCGGGGTTGGAATTGACCAGCACCGTTCGGATGCCCTCCTGTCTGAGCACGCGGCATGCCTGGGCTCCGGAGTAATCGAATTCCGCAGCCTGACCTATCACTATGGGTCCTGAGCCTATGACCAGCACCTTGCGGATTTTCGGATTCTTAGGCATTCCCGCCGCCTCCCATCATGCTGATAAATCGATCGAACAGGAATTCAGTGTCATGGGGGCCCGCACTGGCCTCCGGGTGGAACTGGACCGTAAAGCATCCGTGGTCAGGATAGTCCAGACCCTCGCAGCTCAGGTCATTGGCGTTGATATATCTTAGGTGCGCAAAATCCGCAACACTATCGGCCAGCACTGCATAGCCATGGTTCTGGCTGGTGATGAAGCAGCGCCCGGACTGAAGGTCCTTCACCGGCTGGTTGGCTCCGCGATGGCCGTATTTGAGCTTTACCGTTTCTCCGCCCAGCGCTAGAGCCGCGAGCTGGTGTCCCAGGCAGATGCCGAAGATCGGCAGAGTGCCGATAAGTTTCTTGAGCTGGGCGATTTCAAACACGTTTTCCTTCGGGTCACCCGGCCCGTTGGAGAGCATGAGCCCGTCGGGGCGTATATCCAGCACGGTCTCGGCTGCGGTGTCGTGGGGAAGGGCCGTGACGCGGCAGCCCCGCCTGATAAGGTTCTCCACGATGTGCCTTTTGGCACCGTAGTCCATCAGTGCCACATGGAAGCGCTCCTTTCCCTGCGCGGGAAACTCGCAGGCTTCACGGCAGCTCGCTTCCCGAACACATCCCTGCACGGCATATGACTTTACAGCGCTGAGATCAGCCGGTATCTCATCGCAGATGAGCGCGTTCATGACGCCTTCTTCCCGGATTATCCGGGTCAGGGCTCTGGTGTCCACTCCGCAGATGCCGGGGATATTGTTTTCTTTCAAAAACGTATCCAGGGGGTATTCGCTGCGGAAGTTGGAAGGCTCGCCGCACAGCTCCCGGACCACGTAGCCGCGGGCCATGCAGCGCCCCTCAAAGTCCTCCGGGATGACCCCGTAGTTGCCTATGAGGGGAAAAGTCTGCATGATGATCTGTCCAGCATAGCTGGGGTCGGTCAGTGTCTCAAGGTAGCCGGTCATGCCGGTAGTGAACACCAGCTCGCCCAGACTATTTCCCTGTGCACCGATACGGACGCCCTCGAAAGAGCGTCCGTCGGATAAAACAATATAAGCTTTTTTCATATTTTTTTATCACAGTGTAGCGGCCATGACCGCTTTGGTGGTATGCATCCTGTTTTCGGCCTGGTCGAACACCAGGGACCGGGGACTCTCGAATACCTGATCTGTGACCTCCATCTCGGTCCTTCCAAAGCGCTCGCCCATTTCGCGGCCGATGCTCGTTTTAAGGTCATGGAAAGAGGGCAGACAGTGGAAGAAGAAGGCCTGAGGTCCTGCGGCTGCCATCAGGGAATCATTGACCTGGTAGGGGGCCAGATCTCTGATGCGCTCGGCCCAGACTTCTTCCGGTTCGCCCATCGAGACCCAGACGTCGGTATACAGCACGTCGGCGTCCTTTACGGCCTTGACGGGATCGGTCTCGAATTCCAGCGCCGCGCCGCTCATCGCGGCGATATCCCGGCACTTATCGGTAAGGGCTTTGTTCGGGAAGTACGCCTCAGGAGCCGCGGCTGTGAAGTGCAGTCCCAGTTTCGCACAGCCTACCATCAGTGAATTTGCCATATTGTAACGCGCATCTCCGAGGTAGACCAGTTTGATCCCTTTCAGCTTGCCGAAATGCTCCCGGATGGTGAGCAGATCCGCCAGGACCTGCATCGGATGGAATTCGTTGGTCAGACCGTTCCATACCGGGACTGAAGCATATTCTGCGAGCTCCTCCACGATGCTCTGTCCGAAACCGCGGTACTCTATCCCGTCGTACATGCGCGAGAGGACCCTTGCGGTGTCTTGGATGCTCTCCTTTTTTCCGATCTGAGAACCTGCGGAATCCAGATATGTGACACGCATGCCGAGATCGTAAGCCGCAACCTCAAAGGCACAGCGGGTCCGGGTACTTGTCTTTTCAAAGATCAAAGCGATGTTTTTATCTTCGAACAGGCGGTGGCGGATCCCCGCTTTTTTCTTCTCCTTGAACTCCGCCGCCAGATCAAGCAGCCCCAGGATCTCCTCCTCGGAAAAACCCAGCAAAGTCAGGAAATCTCTTCCGTGCAGATTCATGAATGTTCTCCTTTCGATCGTTTTACAGTACCTTCGACAGAAAACTGCGCAGCCTTTCGCTCTTCGGGTGGTCGAAGATCTCTCCGGGCGTGCCCTGCTCCACGATGACTCCCTCGTCCATGAACAGGACCCTGTCGGCGACCTCCCTGGCGAAACCCATCTCGTGGGTCACCACGACCATAGTCATGCCCGTATTCGCCAGTTCCTTCATTACGTCAAGCACCTCGCCGACCATCTCGGGGTCGAGAGCGGAGGTGGGTTCGTCAAAGAGCATGACGTCTGGCTCCATGCACAGCGCGCGGACGATGGCGATACGCTGCTTCTGGCCTCCTGAAAGCTGGAATGGATAAGCGTCGGAGCGGTCGGACAGGCCTACGCGTTCGAGAAGCTGCATTGCTTTTTCGTTTGCCTCCGCCGGGCTTTTGTTCAAAAGCTCTATCGGCCCTAGGGTCAGGTTCCTTAAAACCGTCATGTGCGGGAAGAGGTTGAAATGCTGGAAGACCATGCCCATCCTGCGCCGGCAGAGGTTGATATTCACGCGCGGGGCGGTGATGTCGGTGCCTTCGAAGACGACTGAACCGCCGGTCGGCCGTTCAAGCAGGTTCAGGCAGCGCAGGAATGTAGATTTCCCGGATCCGGAGGGACCGATGACCACGAGGACCTCACTTTTCCTGATGTCGACGGAAACGCCGTTCAGCGCCTGCACTTCGCCGTTATTGAAGGTCTTTTGCAGGTCCTTTACGGAAATGATGATCTCAGCGCTCATTGCTCCGCAGCCTCCTTTCCAGTTTGCTTATCAACCAGCTGAAAAAGATGACCAGAATCAGATAGATCAAGGCCACCGCGAGCAGCGGCATAAAGGCCGAGAAGGTCCGTCCGCGGATGACGTCGCCGCCCTTGGTCAGATCCATCAGTCCGATGTAGCCGCAGACAGCGGTCTCCTTCATCAGGGCGATGAACTCGTTGGCCAGCGAAGGCAGTACATTTTTAATGGCCTGCGGAATGATGATGTGGCGCATTGTCTGTACATAGTTAAAGCCGATGCTCCGGCCTGCCTCGAACTGGCCGCGGTCGATGCTCATTATGCCTCCGCGGATTATTTCGGTAATGTACGCTCCGGAGTTGATGCCGAATACCATGATTGCGACCAGGACCGTGTTGGTCGAAGAGACGAAGATCACAAAATATCCGATCAGCAGCTGGACGACGACCGGTGTGCCGCGAATGACCGTGAGATACACCTGAGCAATCGCGTTGAGTGCCGTCATTAGCGTCTTGCCGAGCCCCGGCTGCATTTCGTCCTTCGTCTGATCGAAAGACGAACGTATCATCGCGACCACCACACCTATCATCAGGCCGATCAGCACCGCAAAGAAGGTGACTTTCAACGTGACGAGCAGGCCGTTCGTTATGTACTTCCATCTGGAGCCTTCTATAAAATTGAAAGTAAAGCTCTCTTTGAATTTGGAAAAGGCTTCTGCCATATCTTGAAATCCTCCGAAAATCAGAAATCCCGGGGACGGCAAGGCGTCCCCGGCTGGTTTAGGCTCTGAACGGGATCAGTTTGCGTGGATGTATTTGTCAATGATGGACTGTACCGTGCCGTCGGAGATAAGTGCCTCGAGCGCACCGTTGACTTCGTTGTACAGCGCTTCGTTGTCATAGCTCATCTCAAAACCATAGGATTCTTCAGCGTAAGCCGTGGGCAGGATCTTAAGTCCCTGGTTCTGGGCAACGTAAGTTTCAGCGGGACTGTTGTCGATGATGACGCAGTCGATCTTGCCTGTGACCAGCGCCTGGACGGCATCGGCTCCGTTGTTGAAGCGTGCCATGTGATCCTCACCGAACTCGTCGGTGGCGTAGATATCACCGGTGGTATCCTGCTGGACTCCGATCTTGATGCCCTCTGCCGCCAGATCATCGACTCCGGTAATGGGCGAATCCTCTTTGACGATGATGGACTGGATGCCTGTGGAATAGCTGGTCGTGAAGTGGACGCTCTTGGCGCGTTCTTCGGTGATGGTGATAGCACCGAACCCCAGATCGACCTTGCCTGTGGCGACTGCGGTGATGATCGATCCGAACTCCATGTCGCTCAGCTCCATCGTATAGCCCAGCTTATCGCAGATAGCCTGAACGATCTCGATGTCGATGCCGACGGCCTTTTCGTTCTCATAGTACTCATACGGAGGGAAAGCCACGTTGGTAGCGACCTTGAGTACCTTGGGGGTATCCTCTCCGGGGTCGGTGGATTTGCAGCCGGCGAAACCGACGGCGCAGATTGCCAGGCAGAGAAGCAGTGAAATAGTCTTTTTCATTTTTTTTAGTCTCCTTTTATTAAGTGATTGTTTTATTTGCAGAGCAGATTTACATTTGGATAAGTGCGGAGAACAGCCGGATCGCGGCTTCGGTTACGCCGCTGTTCCACCGGTAGTCCGGAGTGTGGAGCCCGGCAGCGTCTGTTCCCGCGCCGATACCGCAGAAGAAAGCCGGACAGTGCGCTCCGTAATGGCCGAAATCTTCCGACCATCGGAATGGTTCCGCAGGTGTCTGACAGCGAAGGCCTGCCTTATCTGCCGCGGCCTCTGCCTTTTTGCAGAGCAGCGGGTCGTTCACCGTCGCGGGGAAGACGTCCTGTTCGGTATAACTCAGGGACACGCCTTCGTCGGATGCCAGGACGGCGGCGGTCTCTGTCACCGCTGCCTCCAGCTTTTCCAGATCCTCATCACGCCATGCTCTGAGCGTCAGATCGATCTCTCCGCTGCCTGCCGCTACACCGAAGGATCTCGATCCTGCCGAAAGACATACCGGCGTTGCCAGTACCATTCCGCCGTATTCGGCCGGGTCCGTCATCTCCTGCCACCGGTCAAAGAATGCGGCCATCGGGAAGATCGGATTCCTGCCGTTCTCGGGGTAGGCTGCATGGGCCTGGCTTCCTTCGAACATCAGCCTTACTCCCCTGGAAGCGCAGGCGAAGGTGTCATGCAGCAGCAGGACGTCGCCTTCCGGAAAGCCCGGGCAGTTGTGAAAACCGTAGATCGCGTCGATCTTTTCTTTTTCGAAGATCCCGCAGCATTCCTCGGCGCCTGCACCTGTCTCTTCGGCGTGCTGGAAAAGGAAGAACAGGTTCTTTCCAAAACGTTTCCCTGACGTGTAAGCTGCCAGTGCCGCCATGACTGCGCTGTGCCCGTCGTGACCGCAGCCGTGGTATGGCAGGGAGTCTGCGCCGGTGACAGCGTCCATGTCGGCCCGCAACGCCATGCCTTCAGCGGCATCTGCCTCCCGGTGAGCGGCGTAGAACCAGGCGCCGCAGTCGACGATCTCCAGTTCGCTTTCCTTTTCCAGAAAGGCCTTCAGGCTCTTTTTTGTCTGCGTCTCGCAGCCGGAGATCTCGGGGATCTGATGCAGCTGCTCCTGCAGGGAGTTTGCCAGTTTTATCGTTTTTTCCATCTCAGTTTCCCAAAGTGTCCATTGCTGCTGCGGTCTGCTTTCACGCAGGCGCGGATCATGATTACATATTTATTCATATTTTCCGCGCTTGCACGGTGAGCCGCGCAGAGATTGTTTCTAAATAATACTGTCTTCCCGCAGATAAGTCAAGTAAAAATGCAATATTTTTGCATGATTATGCATCGGGATTTTATGAGTCCCGCAAAAGCCTAGTCTCTTCCGAAAATTAACGTTTCGATACGGAAAACGACATGTCTATGGTTTATACTTTATTTACATAAAACCATCGGAGAAAAAGATGTTCAGGATAATGGCCTTAGGGGATATATTCGGGAGAAGCGGCAGGGCTGCCATCGCCCGATACAGCGGTGAGCTCAGGAAAGAATACGAGGCGGACATGGTGATCGCCAATATCGAGAACGCCTCCGGCGGCAACGGGGTCACGACGGCAAACGCCAGGGAGCTGCTTTCTCTGGGTACGGTCGATGTCTTCACTTCGGGCAATCATATATTCAATCAGAAGGATGTCAATAACATCCTTCAGGAATCCGACAGACTGCTGCGCCCGGAAAACTATCCTTCGCCCTGCCCCGGGAACGGCTGGGGGACCTACCGTGTAAAGGGCGTCCGTGTTTCTGTATTGAATATTTCTGGCACCACATTTATGGACGATCTGGACAATCCCTTCAAGGCTTTTGACCGGATCTGCCAGGAAGCGCGCTCTGTCAGCGACATCATATGCGTGGACTTTCACGCTGAAGCAACAAGTGAAAAGATCGCATTCGGCTATTATGCGGACGGCAGGGCGGCTGCTGTCTGGGGCACGCATACTCATGTGCAGACTGCAGACGAAAGGGTGCTTCCAGGCGGGGAAGGCTATATTACCGACATAGGGATGTGCGGGCCGCTTGACGGGGTCATCGGGGTCGACAGGGATATAATCATCAAAGGATTCCTTACAAAAAGAAAAGGACGCCACGAACCCGCGAAGGGTCCGGTACAGGTGAACGGCGCCGTGTTCACCTTCGGTGATGACTTCAAATGCATTGAAGTCGAGAGGATACGGAGGATATACGATCAGATCGTATGATATGCGCCAGGATAGAAGCGCCGGATCTGGAGATCGAACCATGCTGATAAGAAAAGCGACAGCCGAAGAGATGCTTAAGCTGTGGGGGTATCAGGATAATGATCCATTATCCCCCACAGCCAGGTTTTTCCGCGATAATATCGTTTCAGGCAATGCCGTTTTCTGGACTTTGGACGATAACGGGGAACTTATCGGCGAATTATACGCTTTCCTGGACCTTGAAGACAAGGATTTCGCGGACGGCACAGACACCGCTTATCTTTGTGCCTTCCGTGTAAAGAAGGAATACCGCGGGCAGGGTAACGGAAGCCGGCTGCTGGCGGCGGTCCTTTCGGAACTGAAAGAGGCAGGGTTCAGTTATGCGACGATCGGCGTTGAGAGCGATGAACCGCAGAACATAAGGCTGTACCGGCGTTTCGGGTTCGATACGAAGATCAAGGATTGCCACTACGATCCATGTGCGATGGACGAAAACATGTCGCCCCAATATGATGATACTGCCTGGTGGCTACTGCAAAAAAGGCTTTAGCTGTACAGCTATGCAAGAAAGAGCGCCATCAGCTTTTCCGCAAATACCCTTAGAACACTTTCTGGACGGCCGCTGCGGAGGAAATCAGCCCCCAAGGTCTGGTCAATTAGAGTTTTTCGAATCGGATAAAGCTTTCTTATCAGGGCACAGCCTATGGATGATCCGGGAACGTTCTTATTTGCGGGAACCGAAGCATTAATAATTAATAATAAGGAAGGGACTGCTGTAAGATGAACACAGCAGTCCCTTCCCTCTACTTCTGGGCATTCTCCAGCGATTACTTAATCTCTCCCTCAGCGGTGGATGACAATGCTTCCATATCTATCACTGCAGCTGCCCCGCGAACTTCTTCCTTGAATACGTATATACTTCCTCCTTGAATGCAGGTGTAAGCATGGATGCGGCGTAATATCCCAGAACGGAGACTTTCCCAGGCCTGCAGAACCTGTCCACATGCGCTCTGGCGCGCGCCCTCTGCTCTTCCTCGCTGGTGGTCTCCGGATCGAACTGATCGGGGATGACTGACAGTATGATCTTATCGCCGTATGCTTCATAAAGGGCCTGAGTGTCGTTCATGGGCTGCGGATCCCATTGGTCGAAACCGCCGTCTATGTAGCATTGGATACGCTTTTCGTTGTTGCCGCAGGAGTGCAGGGTCGCATACCTGCCCTTGGAATGGATATGATCGGTCAGGTCCCTCATGTGCGGAACGAAGAACTCATTGGCGATCTCCATCGAGAAGAACGGGTTCTTCTGGGCACCCCAGTCGTCATGGATGTTGAAACCGTCAAGAAACGGGAAACAACAGATGAGCTTATCGATCAGTCTGCATGCGAATTCCGTCGATTCCCTGAAAAAGGTCTTGACCGCATCCTGCTGGTCCTCATCGACTAGAGCTGCAGCCGCACCGGCAAAGTCCATGAAGGAAATGAGGCGTTCGAACCAGAAACCGTTGATGAGGGACATCTGCGGCGAAAAACGCAGGTCCGGTTTGCTGGACTTCTCCACCTCGGCTTTCCAGTCGATCTGGTCCAGATCGGGAAAATGGATCTTGTCCTTCAGCTCATTGGCATCCTTTACGAGAGGATCTCCCGGATGAACGATCGAACCTCCGGCAGAGGGCACCCATTCCCATTCTATGCCGAACGCATCGACGGTGCCGTCTGGCCCGCCCCGCCCCAAATAATCGTTATAGAAGGGGGCGGCGAAATAGCCCATTTCTCCCGGCATGCTCAGCCAGAACGGGTCCTTCTCCCAGAACATGGCCATCACATTCTCCTTTGGTGTGACCGGTGTATTGTAGACCGGATTGCCCGGAGATCCTAAAAAGCCGGGGCCGATCTCCACAACTCGCAGCTCTTCTTCTGAAAATGGTATTTTTCTGTTCATGTGTTCCCTTTCCAGCGGCAAAAAGCCACTATAATATCGAATGAAATAACTTCAATTCAATTATATATCACAGATGATCCCGGCGCAATATTGAAAACTAAATGAAACATTAAAATTGTTCCCGTACCAGTCCCCTGTTTCCAGCAGCAGAGGAATGTGCTATATTAACGGCATAGAATAACAACAGAGGATGTCAATGTTCAATAGAGCCGATCTTCATATCCACTCCTCGTTTTCAGATGGCAGTGAAGCCCCGTCCCGGATAATGGAGCTTCTGACCGAAGCCGTGATCGATGTCTTCTCCATAGCAGACCATGATACCATTGCCGCACTGGATGAGATGAGGTCCCATGTCCCGGCGAAGGCCTTCTTTATCCCCGGCATCGAGATCACCACACTGACTGAAGAGGGAGAATGCCATATTCTGGGCTACGCTTTCGACAGTCAAAGCCCGGCTATGGCTGAGCTGATCGGGAAGATCGCGTCCATGAGGATCGAGAAGATGGAAGCGCGGATCAAAGGCCTTGAGGAGAATTTCGGGATAAAGCTCACAGAGGATGAGACCGCATATATCTTTTCACGCAACAGCCCGGCGAAACCGCACCTGGCACAGGTGCTGGTAGACAGAGGCATAGCCGCGACTATCAGTGACGCGATCACTGGATACATCAATAAATGCCATGTTGAAGGGCTGCGCATATCTTCCCGGGAAGCGGTGGAATACGTCCACAGAGCCGGAGGTGCCGCGGTCTGGGCGCATCCTCTGGGAGGCGAAGGGGAAACGCCTCTGACGGAGGGGCGGTTCACCTCAAGGCTTCGGTATCTGATGGCCTGTGGTATTGACGGTATGGAATGCTATTATTCCCGCTACGATGCCGCAAAGCGCGAGATCCTTCTGAATACGGCCGAACGGGAGGACCTGTTTATCAGCGGAGGAAGCGATTTCCACGGCAGCGTGAAGGATATCCCTTTGGGCAGGCTCGATAAGGATGACCGCTGTATCCGGCCGGAGAAACTTACTATATTGGAGCATCCGGCCATAGCGGGATTGATGGAAGGATACAAGCGTGAGGGGTAAAGACAAGGCGCATGAGACAGTTCTGCGGTTATCGGGAATGGCATGATCTTCCGGTCATGCCAAAACTGCGCCATCTGTTCGCTTTCATAGACCCGGCTCATCATCGAGAAGCGGTCGTCCGAAAAGAAACGTGAAGGGAGAAAATGAACATTGATTCCTTGAGCATGGTCATGTATAATACCCTGCGGAAACTGGAGAAGGAGCGTAGGCCGATGATTGACAGAGAGGTTATCGCTTATTGATCGAATAGAGGCACAGAGTACGCTTTAGGGGGCATGCCCCTTAATCAGGTGCGCCGTTATGAGTATCTTTCGGATAGTGGGAGCCGCAGGACGCAGCCACGACGGGAGCTGCTTCGCTGCGGTGTTTTTGTGCCTATTATCAGAAGAGTGTGTTGTACAAGAGAACTCATATTCATCACATCATCAAGGAGAAAAACTAATGCAGATAAAACTGGAACCTATAAATGAGGATAACCGGGATGCCGTCCTGGCCCTTTCCGTGCGCGGGGATCAGCCTTTTGTCGCGCCAAACGACGTTTCGTTAAGGCAGGCGGATGAAGCAAACGCCGAGAAACCGGGCGTAGCGCGTCCGTTTGCGATTTACGCGGACGAGAAGCTCGTCGGCTTCTGCATGTTCGCATTTGATCCTGAAGAAGAGGACGAGGACGACCGCTACTGGCTTTGGCGTTTCATGATCGACCAGAACGAACAGGGCAAGGGCTACGGTCAGGCTGCCCTGCAGGAGATCATCAAATACTTCAGGGAAAACGGTGCCGACCGGCTCTTCCTGTCCACCGAGCCGGAGAACGAGGTGGGCCTGCACATATATCGCAAAGCCGGTTTCCGGGATACCGGCATCATCGATGAAGATGAAGCTGTGCTGATGAGGATGCTGAAAGGCCCGAATAAGATTGTCAAAAACTTTTACGGCGTCGATGCGGATAAGGCGATGAGGATAAAGGGAAAGAAAGGCTACGGCGTCAGCATTGCCGTTAAAGACGGAGACGGTGATTTTCTCACCTACTGCGCCGGCAGCGGCAGATACGGCGAAGCGTTCCCCGTTAACCCGGACATGCTGTTCCAGGCGGGCTCCGTATCAAAGCCCATGTTTGCCCTGACGCTGCTGCGCTGTGCGGACAAGGGTCTCATCGACCTGGACACGGATATTTCGGGCGTCGTGCCGGAATTCGCCAGGAAAGGCCCAGTGACCTTCGCTGCCCTGCTCAGCCACACAGCGGGCTTCAACGTGCACGGCTTTCCCGGATACCCGGCAAATCACGAGATCCTCTCTCTGGAGGAGGTGCTGTCAGGCAGCGGCAACACGCCGAAGCTCCGCAGGATAAAGCCGTACGGCAAGCAGTACAAATATTCCGGCGGCGGCATCACTCTGGCAGAACTGGCATTCACGCGCATAACGGGGACTGCCCTCCGAGAGGCATTCCAGAAGGAGGTCGCCGAACCTCTTGGGCTGAAACGTACCGGCTTCTTCCAGCCTCTGGATGAGGAGCTGCAGGCCAACGCGGCCTTCGGCGGCAGGCTGGGCATCAAGGAGGATCCGGTTCACGGTTATCACTACTATCCCGAACACGCAGCGGCCGGCTTATGGACCACGCCTACGGAGCTGGTCAAGATCGGCATCGAACTCTCCAGAAGCTATCGCAAAGGCGGATTCCTCAAAAAGAAGACTGCGCGGCGTATGCTGACACCGGTATTGGGCTACTACGGTCTTTGCATGATGCGTATCAACGCGAAAACCGTCAGTAAAGAAACGGCTGCGAAATTCGGAGAGGATGTCGGTTACCACGACGGAGCGAACGAGGGATTCCTTACGGAATGGATCATTTCCCTGAAGGAAGACGTGTGCGTCGCTTCCATGATAAACCGAGCCGATTCCTCCGCTGGTCAGGCGCACTTCGATCTGGCCTGCAGTATATACCGAAACGCAAAAGAGTAGCTGGTGTAGGAACCGGACCGTGGACCGCATGCCCAGGCAGAGATTCGGCAACGCATGCATGACGTTCGAAGATATCACCTGTTAATAAATTGTAAGCGGATACTGTCTGTAACATACCGGCCGGCTGTTTTATACAGCCAGCCGGTATTACTGATATGCATGTTTTTCATTCATTTATAGACGTATCCTTTTATACCGAGAGCGTGCGGGCCAGTTCGTAGTAATCGCTGGCTAATATGCGTGACATGTTGGTCGCTTCCTCCAGAGGAACAGCAGTATACTCCCTTCCGTCCAGACAGACTGCTTTGCCGGAATCCCCTTCCGCGAGCAGGCGCACTGCCATGCTTCCCATATAGCTGGCCAGTATCCTGTCGCTGGCGGTAGGACTGCCTCCTCTCTGGGTATATCCAAGCACTGTGGATCGCACCTCGATGCCTGTTTTTTTCTGAAGCTCAAAGCTGAGCATGTCCATGTCTCCCGCTCCTTCGGCGAAGACGATGATACAGTGCAGCTTCCCCTTGTTCTTGCCTATGATGACCCTGTGTGCGATCTCATCAGCGTCGAATGGGATCTCGGGCACGCAGATCGCTTCAGCTCCTCCGGCAAGTCCTGCATACAGGGCGAGGTTGCCGCAGTTGCGGCCCATTACCTGGACAAGATTGACCCTGTTATGAGAGCTTGATGTGTCTCTGATACGGCTGATGGCATCAAGCGCGGTATTCACCGCAGTGTCGAAGCCGATGGTGCGGTCAGTACACGCAATGTCGTTATCTATCGTGCCCGGCACAGCTGCTACCCTTATTCCGTATTTCTTTAAAGCCAGGCCGCCTTTGAAGGTGCCGTCGCCTCCTATGATTATGAGCCCTGTGATTCCGTTTTTATTCAGTATTTCAGCAGCCTCGGCCGGTCCATCCTCATCCATCATGCGGTCGCAGCGGTCCGTATAGAGGATCGTGCCCCCGCGCTGTATTATGTCAGCCACGGAATAGCGGTCCATCCGGTGTATTTCACCTTCATATATCCCCCTGTAACCATGATCGATGCCGTAGATATCTATCCCCATAGCAACAGACGTGCGTACAACTGCTCTTATAGCCGCATTCATGCCGGGGGAATCGCCGCCGCTTGTGAGCACAGCCAGTTTTTCTTTTTCCATATCGCCCTCCGCTGAAGTTTCAGATGATCTATGATTGTATTATATCCTGCGATATGGGATTTCCGCATGGAAAATGGATCCGATGGGAATTTGGATAAAATTGAATAGAGAGCATATAATAATATTCCGATAATACAATGCCCGGAAATTAAGCGATATAATGGGATATAACTGCCGCCGCCGGTCATAACGCGCGTCTATCGGAATTCCCCTCGGCTTGAAAACGGGATTTTCGGCTGTTATAATCTAATAAATAATGTGATTGATTCTGATGGCGGTTGATCGGATCAGATTCCTGATCCCGCCCGCGTTCCCTTTCTGAAGCGCCGGTAAAACCGCAATCATGTCAGGGAAACAGTTTATCAAGAGCAGAGGCAGTCCGCGGCACGGACAGATTTGCGATGGCATTATCCTACTAAGGCATAAAGTATATTACTAACTAGCGGGTGACTATGGAATACGAAGGAATAAGCGTTGCTCTGATGGAAAGGCTCGACGATAGTTTCATACCGACGGTATGCGCGTTTGCAAATACCGACGGCGGAACAGTGTATCTCGGAGTGAGCGGCATGTGGGAGGTCAACGGCGTCCGTGATCCCGAACAGACCGGGAAGGATGCGATCTCTCTGATCAGAGAAAAGATCATTCCTGATATCAGCGGTCTTGTCAGATACGAAGTACTGGATGAGACCGAAAACGGCGGAAAAGCAGTTATGGCAGTAAGGATACCGCGAGGTGCTTCCACGCCGTATTATCTGAAAGGCAGCGGGATGACCCCGGAAGGAGTCTTCCTCAGACAGGATATCTATACTGTTCCTGCCAGCAGGGCGGAGATTCTGCGTCTGGTCGAAGAATCTTCGCTGGGCAGTTGGGAATCGACGCGCTGCATGGATCAGGATATGACTTTCGATGATCTTAAAAAACGCCTGAAGGCCATCAGCCTCGGTGTCAGCGTAGACGAGCTTACCATGATGCGCATCATGCGCAGCGACGGTACCTTTTCGAATCTGGGCCTGCTGATGAGCGACAGATGCCCCGATCTGATCAAGGCAGCTCTCTACCGGGGCAAGAGCAAGAGCTTTATAGATAAAAAGGTTCAGTTCAGCGGTTCTCTCTTCCAGCAGCTGGACGGGGCTTTCGGATTCATAAACGAAAATGACCCGGACGGTAAACGCTTCCCGGCGGAAGCCGTAAAGGAAGCGCTTGCAAACGCCTGTACGCACAGGGATTACTCATTCTCGGGAAATACGCTCATCAATGTTTTTTCCGACAGGCTCGAGATCATCTCTTACGGAGGCCTCGCGGAAGGCATGAATAAGGACGATATCATGATGGGCATTTCCGTACAGCGCAATCCTCATCTTACAGGGATGTTCCGCCGCTTCTCCATGGCTGATTCTCATGGAACAGGCATCGCCAGGATCTCGGAGAGCTATGAGGGATACACAGCGAAGCCTCTGTTTGACATAACGGATAATGTTTTCAGATACACCCTGCCGGATATCTCCGCCTCTCCGGCTCCCGCTCCGGCGCCTGTGGCAAAGATCGAGCCGGAATTCTCCATGTCGCTGCAGGAACAGAAGGTGATGGATATCTTCAGAGATAAGCAGTATATAGTGCGCTCCGATGTGGAAAGGACACTGAGCCTGTCCCAGACAGCCTCTATAGAACTGATAAAGAAAATGTCCATGAAAGGACTCATCAAGAAGATAGGAAGCGGGAAGAACACCGTTTACGGAAAGAACAGGTAAGGAATAAACGGATACAGGATCGGCTCCCGTCTCTCAGGCGGGAGCTGTTTTTTCTGCGACGGATTGCAGCTTTGCGCTGTCATCTTATGCAATTATCTTTATTCCATCTGAAATGTGGTATACTCTTTCGAGAACAACGAGCGTGAGATTATATGAACAGACTGACTAAAAGGGACGAGGCCGGAAAGACGGTATATTCGGATGACATTTCCGGCAGGATTGAGGAACGGGAGCAGGCCGTGCTGGATTCGCTGGCTGCTTATGAGGATACGGGCTGTACGCCCGAGCAGGTGGAGCAGGAGATGGTCTATGCCGCCTTTTTCACCGACCATAACCTGACAGCGCTGAAAACCAAGGCGCAGCTTGCCCGGTGGGCGGAACAGATAGCACGCAACAACACACTGCTGAAAAAAGTGAATGCGGAGCTGGACGAATACAGAAAAAAGGAAAACAAAGGGCCGTGCGATATCTGCAGCAGCCGCAGCGAATTGAGGGAAAGATACGGCGATAAAGCCGGTGAATTCGCCTTCTGCCCAAAGTGCGGCCGGAGTCTGGAAGGACTTCCCGACGACGAGATCACCCAGGGAGATCTTAAAGACATTACCAGCAATATATCCAAACTGCTGGATCAGA
The DNA here is from genome assembly GCA_017551505.1 of Eubacteriaceae bacterium. Classification (GTDB taxonomy): domain Bacteria; phylum Bacillota; class Clostridia; order Eubacteriales; family Anaerofustaceae; genus JAAYHF01. The sequence continues at coordinate 31,434 of JAFZLL010000034.1, read as the reverse complement.
TCAGCGCCGCTGACAGCAGAACTAAATAATCCCGGCAGAACAGATACCATCCCTGTTGTTCCGGTGTTCCCACGTCTGGGCTAACAGGGGTCGGCAATGTATGATTCCGGCAATATTGCTCTGTGTTATGTAAACATGGATGTCCGTCGGAACAGCTGGCTGAACAACAAAAACAACAGCTGCTGTCAGCATGAAGTTTTCAACATTCCGCATCAACGCCAATACAAAGCAGCCGTTGGAATAAAACGTTTTATCAGATTTGGATATTCATCGTCAATCAATCTAACATGGCAGATGCCAGGATCGTTTTTGACTTAAAAACAACATGGAGACATCTGCTGTCGACGAGGAGTTATCGTTTGGGACCCAGAAATCAGGATTCTTTGGCCGTGGTGATCTGAACGACAGAGGGAATCCCCTTCTCGTTCAGGGTCATGATCTTCACCTTGCTGTTGGAAACGAAGATCTCAGAAAAGCAATTGCTGCAGAAGTATTTCCGACGGCCGATCTTACCGAGAAACTTATATCCGCAATTCGGACATTCTGTCATATCATCACTTCCTCAAGGAACATTATACACCATATTTTGTGTTTGTAAAGGTGTATTTTTCTACCGCTGGCCGTTTTAATCATCCTGTGCGCCTTATCCCCTTGACAATAAATATCCGCGAGGGTAAAATGTTCCTGCTATAAAATGCTTTGAACAGCGGAGAAACGAGATGAAGAGACCGACTGAAAAGTGCCTGATAAATCCTTCCAGAGATGACCTTCTGCAGAAAGTCGATAACAAATATCTGCTCAGCGTCCTTGTCACGAAAAGGGCGCGCCAGCTATTTGACAACGATGAACCGCTGATCGACGAGAATTACATCAATAAGGTTTCCATGGCCATCAATGAAATCGATCAGGGCAAGGTAAGCATATCCCGGACAGACGGCGGCGTCAAATCTGAGTGAGGCCATAGTTGTTTGCTGAAGTCTATATCGACGCGGCAGCCAGTGCGTCGGATAAAATCTATACTTATAGGGTACCCGAAGAACTTTGTGAATTGATAAGACCTGCGATGCGTGTGATAGTCCCTTTCGGAAGGGGCTCCCGGCTCTCGCAGGCTTTTGTCGTCTCCTTAAAGGAATCTGTCAGCTTCGATGAGTCCAGGATAAAGGATATCTTTGCTCCTGCGGACGCTTCCCCGGCTGTTCCCCCGTACCTTATGGCAACGGCAGTCTTCCTCAGAAACAGGTATTTCTGCTCCTACGGCGAAGCTATGAAGTGCGTGCTGCCAAGCGCTGACAAGCTGAAGAAGATCACCCGCTATTTCCGAACAGAGAACGGGTTCGTCCCGTCTGACGAAGCACAGGCCGCTTTCCTGTCCGCCGTGAGCGCCGAAAAAGGCAGGGAGATGGCATATATCCGCTCAAAAACGAAGCTTTCTCCCGTCAAGGCCCTTTCCGCGGCAGCCGCCCTCGTCGCCAAAGGTGCGCTGAGGGCCGAGGAAGAGTTTGTGCCGGAGAACCGGGAGATGTTCGATGAATACGTCTCACTGACTTCGCCTGACAATTCGCTCCAGGACCATTACGCGTGCATATCTTCAAGAGCGGTAAAGCAGAGAGAAGTGGTGAAATACCTGCTGGAGCACGGCGGAAGGAGTCCGAAGAAGGAGCTCTACGCTGCTACCGGTGCGGTGAAAAGCACCCTGGACAGTCTTGAAGAGAACAATCTGATCGTGGTATCCGCCGTGGCGCGAAGCTACAGGCGGGACGATGATATACTGCCGTATCCAGGATACCCGCTGACCGCGGAGCAGGCTATGGCCCTGAAAGTATTCCGTGAACACCCGGCAGGCACCAGGTTCCTGCTTCACGGAGTGACAGGCAGCGGCAAAACGCACCTGTTCTTTGAGATGTTCTCGGATATGCTCAAAGAGGGAAAACAGTGCCTGCTGCTCGTGCCGGAGATATCCCTCACCCCGCAGATGGCAAGGCTGGTCGAGAGCCGTTTCGGAGAACAGGTGGCGGTCATGCATTCCGCGCTGACCTCCGCGCAGAGGTATTCGGAGCTGCTGAAGATCAAGCGGGGAGAGGCAAGGATCGTCCTCGGCGCGCGCAGTGCCCTTTTCATGCCGTTCTCCGACCTGGGCATGATCGTTATCGACGAGGAACATGAATCGAGCTACAAGTCATCTTCTTCGCCCAGGTATGATACTGTTGAGACTGCCGAATTCATCGCCGGCGAGACTCACGCCACACTGCTGCTCTCAAGCGCCACCCCCTCCACCGACATCTACCGCAAAGCCCTGGCGGGGGAGTACGTGCTGCTGGAGCTCACCGAAAGGGTAAACAAGATACCGCTGCCTCCCGTGGATATAGCGGATATGAGGGAGGAACTGAAAAGCGGGAACAGGAGCCCCATCAGCATGAGGCTGGAGGAACTCATCACCGACAGGCTCGACAAGAAAGAACAGGTCATGCTCTTCCTTAACCGGCGCGGTTTCAATACATATGTTTTCTGCCGCGAATGCGGCTATATCGAAAAATGCCCCAATTGCGACGTTTCGCTTACTTATCATTCCTCCTCAGGCAGGCTCAGATGCCACTACTGCGGCTATGAAAAAGCCTCGGCAAAGCGGTGCCCGAAATGCGGGAGCGATAAGATACGCTTCATGGGCACCGGTACGGAAAAGATAGAAACCGCCGTCAGGGAAATGTTCCATGAGGCAAGGGTGCTCAGGCTCGACTCGGACACCGCGTCCAAGGCCGGAGCCTACGACAGGATACTGGGCGATTTCGCGGCAGGCCGCGCGGATATCCTGATCGGTACGCAGATGATAGTGAAGGGACTCGATTTCGACAACGTGACCTTGATGGGTATACTTCTCGCGGAATCATCCCTGAGCTTCCCTGACGTCAATGCCGCTGCACGGACGTTCCAGCTGGTGGAACAGGCTGCGGGAAGAGCAGGCAGGCGCAGCAACAACGGGATGGTGGTGCTTCAGACATACATGCCCGACAGCCCGGTGATGGCCTATGCGGCAAATCACGACTACCGGGGATTCTACTCATACGACATAAATTACCGCATGGAGATGGGCTATCCGCCGTTTTCGGAGATCCTGGGCTTTTTCGCTGCCAACGAAAGCGAGGAAAGATGCAGGGCGGACGCAGAGAAGATGGCTGAGGCGATAAAAAGGCTGTCCGGTGGATACGAGGAGGCCAAAGTATATCCTCCGACGCCTTCGTTCATCACAAAGATCAATAACCGATATATCTACCATGTGCTGGTCAAGATGCCCGAAGGCAGCCCGCTGCACGCACTGCTGCGCGATAATTACGATACGATCAGAAAAGGAGTTTCCTCCTATACCTACGCGGAGATAAATCCGACAGCACTTCTTTAGGCTTAATATACATATTGCATCCACGAATGAATAAAGGGGTTGAAAAAATGGCGATAAGAAACATAAGGATAACCGGTGACGAATTACTGAGGAAGAAGAGCCGTCCTGTGGACGAGGTGAATGACCGCATAAGGGACATCCTGGATGACATGGCGGAAACGATGTATGCCGCAGACGGAGTCGGCCTGGCTGCGCCGCAGGTCGGGATACTGCGCAGGCTCGTGGTCATCGACATAGGCGACGGTCTGGTAAAGCTGGTGAATCCCGAGATAGTGGAGACCGAGGGCAGCGAAGTCAGTACGGAAGCCTGTCTTTCGGTTCCCGATATGATGGGCGATGTCACCCGTCCGGTAAGGGTGCGCGTCAAAGCCCGGGACGAGCAAGGCAACGAGCTGGATATCACGGCTGAGGGACTGTACAAGAAGGCGCTCTGCCATGAGATAGATCATCTTGACGGGATCCTGTATACCGACAGGGCAGTCAACATGCGCCGCCAGGACAGTGAGTCGGCTGAGGAAGAAAAAGAGGAAGAATGAAGATAGTATACATGGGCACCGGAGAATTCGCCGTGCCCCCCCTTAAGGCGCTCATAGAGGCCGGGCATGAGATACTGTGCGCCGTATGCCCTGAGGACAAGCCCAATTCGAGGGGAAATAAGATAATCCCATGCGCGGTAAAGATTTTCGCCGCGGAAAGCGGCATCGAGGTCTACCAGCCCCATCGTGCGAGCTCTGCCGATAGCTTCGGGTATCTTTCCGCCAAAGGCGCGGACATCCTGATCGTCTGTTCCTACGGACAGATACTGCGGAAGAATATCCTTACCATGTGCCCCTACGGAGCGCTGAACATCCATTCCTCCCTGCTTCCCAGATACCGCGGCGCCGCGCCGATGCAGAGAGCCGTGATGAACGGTGAGAGCCGTACCGGCGTTACCGTAATGTATATGGACGAAGGGATGGATACAGGGGATATCATGTATGCTTCCGGGATAGACATATCGCCGGAGGATACCTTCGGTACGGTGAGCGGGAAGCTTTCCGAGGCAGGGGCATCCCTTATAGTGTCCGCCCTTGAACATCTCCAGGCGGGCGACGCGCCAAGGATAAAGCAGGACATGGCAGAGGCTACCTATGCCGATAAGATAACGAAGGAAGAGACCAAGATCGATTTCGGCAGGGACGCTGAGACGGTGGCCAACACGATACGCGGCCTTGACCCCGATCCCGGAGCCAGATCTGTTTTTGCGGGGAAGACCGTAAAGCTTTATGCTGCGGTATCCTTAGGCGACGTGACTTCAGGCTCTCCCGGGGAGATCATCGGAAAGAAAGACAACGGGATAATAGTCAGATGCGGTGAAAATGCCGTCCTTATAAAGAAGGTCAAGCCTGAAGGAAAGAACCTTATGGGAGCTATAGACTTCTATAACGGGATAAGGGACAGGAAAGGTGCGGCCTTTTCATGAACGGCACTGAAAGGCGCTCCCAACACCGCACAAGGCCGGTATCGCCTGCCAGGACGGTAGCTTACCGCGTCCTGTGCGATGTTTTCATCAACGGGGCATACTCCAACGAATCGATAAACGCAAACTTCAACCCTGCCCTGAAGAAGCCGGAGGACAGGGCTCTGGCCTCGAATATCATCTACGGGACGATAAAGAAGAAGAACCGTCTGGAGATGATCATCACGGTATTGTCCAAACGTTCTGGCAGGAGCGTCGACGAGAGGATAAAGCTGATACTCATGATGAGCCTGTATCAGCTGTTTTACCTTGACAAAGTGCCTGCATACGCGGTCGTCAATGATGCGGTGGAGATGACGAGGCTTTACGGTTCACCGTCCTCAAGCGGCTTCGTAAACGCCGTCCTGAGGGAAGCACTGCGCCGCGAAGATGCGCTCATCATGAGGGAGAGCGATAAAAAAGCCCTGCTTGCCAATGAATACGGCTTTGCTCCATGGCTGGTCAGGCTCCTCTCCTCCCAGTACGGGCTCGGAGGCCTTGCCGATATCGCCGCAGCGTTCGAAAAAAGCCCAAAAGTGACCTTAAGGGTGAATACGCTCAGGATCTCCGAAGAAGGGCTCATAGAAAGGCTTGCGGACAGCGGCATTGCGGCAGTGAAGTCATTCGTGCCCGGAGTGATCACGATCGAAAAGGCTGTCAACGTCTTTGCCTGCAGGGAATACAAGGAGGGGCTTTTCTACGCCCAGGATATCTCCGGGGTCATATCGGGATACCTTGCCGGTGTGAAGTCAGGCTGCTCGGTACTGGATTTGTGCGCGGCACCTGGGGCCAAAAGCTTTAACGCGTACATACTGTCTGGCGGCACGGCGGATCTTACCGCCTGCGATATCTCAGTATCCAAAGTGGATGCGATGAGGAGGGCCGCCTCCCAGTACAGGATACCGATGAGGGCAATGAAGAGCGACGCGACGAGCTTCAACCCTCAATTCAGAGAAGCTTTCGATACAGTTATCTGCGATGTCCCGTGCAGCGGCCTGGGAGTCATCGGCCGCAAGCCGGAGATACTTTACAGAGTCACTGAAAGAAGCATTGAAGAACTGAAGTCCAAGCAGCTGGCGATATTGAAGAACGCTGTCAGCTACGTAAAGAAAGGCGGACGCCTTGTATATTCCACCTGCACCATCAACAAAGAGGAGAACGAGGACATCATTGCCCGCGCTTTGAGCGAGATGAACGGGATAAGCCCCGCAAAGCTCTCTTTGCCCTTTGAACTGGCTGTACCGCACGAAGAGATGAAATACGGGATGCTTGCGCTGAATCCCGCAAAAGACAATACGGACGGCTTTTTTACGGCCGTGCTGACGAGGAGCCTTTGATGGAACCGCTTATCGGCAAAACAAAAGAAGAATATGACGCTATCGTTTCTTCCTTTGGCGAAGCACCTTACAGGGCCCGCCAGATAGAGAAGAGCGTGAACGCAGGCCGGCTCATTGACGAAATGAGCGAACTTTCCCTGAAGCTAAGGGAAAAGCTGAAGGCACTCTACACTACCTTCGCCCTGGACGAAAAAAGCGTTTTGACGGAGGAAAAGACGGATACCCGGAAATTCCTTCTCAGAACACAGGACTCTGTCCTGATAGAATGCGTCGGGATGGTATATGACGGAAAGCTGTCAGTATGTGTTTCCACGCAGGCAGGCTGCCCTATGAGATGCGCCTTCTGCGAATCCGGGAGGAACGGGCTGATCCGCAGCCTCACTTCCCCGGAGATCATCTCCCAGGCATATATCGTTTCCAGGAACATGGGGATGCCCGTGCATTCCGTAGTCCTCATGGGCAGCGGCGAACCGCTGCTCAATTACGGGAACGTGAAGGAATTCATCGAATTCATAACGAGGGAGGATACGCTGGGTATAGGAGTGAGGCGTATCACCCTTTCCACATGCGGGGTCACACCGGGGATCAAAAGGATGACGGAGGACGGCCTCGGAGTGAATCTTTCACTTTCCCTCCACTGCGCCGTCCCTGAGATCAGGAAGACCATCATGCCTTCCGAGGAGAAGTTTCCGCTCAGCGAAGCCTATGAAGCGTGCATGGTGTACCGCAGGGTATCAGGAAGGCTGATAACGCTGGAGTATTCTGTGATCGACGGAGTAAACGATTCAATGGAATGCGCCGGCGCTCTCGCAGATCTCATCAAGGGAAGCGACTGCGAAGTGAACATCATCGATTACAATCCCACCGAAGGGTACAGAGGCGCCAACAGGGCCAACGCCGCGGGGGAGTTCGCAAAAAAGTTGAAAAGACTCGGGATTAATTATACAATAAGAAGAAAGCTGGGCAGTTCCGTCGCGGCGGCCTGCGGCCAGCTGAAAAGCTCCTATGAAGCTTTTCCGGAGAAGAAATGAAGAGCGTATCTTTGACTAACGTGGGGCTGGTGCGTGAAACCAACCAGGACAGCATCATCAATCTTCGCGACAGCAAGGAGGATTATTTCCTGGCGGTGGCTGACGGCATGGGCGGGCACAAGGCCGGCGATGTCGCCAGCGGGATCGCGGCCAGAGCGCTGACCCTGTTTTTCGAAAACTGCGACAAGTCCGACATACTGTCCAACAAGGAAAAGATCACCGGCGAGATAAAGCTGATCAACGATGCGATACTGGCCAAATCCCGTGAAGACGAGAGCTGCGAGGGAATGGGCACTACTCTGACGCTGTGCGTGACTGACGGCAGAAAAGCTGTTTTCTATCAGGTAGGTGACAGCAGGGGCTATATACTCGGCAGAAACGGCTTCAGGCAGGTGACAAAAGACCAGAGCCTCGTGCAGTTCATGGTCGACACCAAACAGATCACAAACGAACAGGCCAAGGACCATCCCAGCCGCCATGTCATTCTCTCCGCACTCGGCACCGAGAACGAATACGACATGGATATATACGAGGAGGATATCCGGGAAGGGGATATCATCCTTCTGTGCAGCGACGGGCTTTGTGATTATGTGCACGATGAGGATATGGAGAGGCTGATCACAGAGTCTGCGGATATCAAAGCCGCAGCTGCTTCCCTGGTGAACGCGGCGAATGCCGCCGGAGGCGGAGACAATATCTCGGTCATCCTTTTTGAGGCTTAAGGATATGATAGGGAAAACGATAGACGGAAAGTACAAGATAGAAGAACTTCTCGGCTCGGGCGGAATGGCCAAGGTCTATAAGGCCAGGGATATCCGTCTGGAGAGGATAGTGGCGGTCAAGGTCCTCAAAGAGGAATATGCCGACAACGAGCAGTTCGTCAATAAATTCATGAAGGAAGCCAAGGCTGACGCGAAACTGGCTCATCACAATATCGTTGGGATATACGACGTCGGCGAGGATGACGGGCTGCCTTATATCGTCATGGAATATATCAACGGCCCCACGCTCAAGGAATACATCACCGAAAAGGGGCAGCTCTCCCCCCATGAGACCATCGATATCATCTATTCCGTAACTCTCGGGATAGCTCAGGCCCATAAGAACGGCATCATACACAGAGACATAAAGCCTCAGAACATCCTGCTCACGTCGAACAGGGTGCCGAAGGTGGCTGATTTCGGCATCGCTACGGCTATCACGTCCAGTACACTGACTGCCACTGAAGAAGCTCTGGGCAGCGTACACTATGTTTCGCCCGAGCAGGCGAGAGGTGGATTCCTGGATGAGAGGAGCGACCTTTATTCCCTCGGGATAATGATGTATGAGATGCTTACAGGCAAGCTCCCGTATGATGGGGACAGCCCCGTTGCGGTCGCCCTGATGCATGTGCAGAACGACGTTCCGTCGCCTAAAAACCTCGTTCGGCGCATACCTGACGGCGTCGCTCAGATGGTATTGAACCTTACACGGCGCAAGACGCAGAACCGCTACCAGAACGCGAACGATCTGCTGAGCGATCTGAAGAAACTCAAGAACGACATAAATGCGGAGATAGCGCCTACTTACGGCAAGAACAAGGTCTCTTCAAGGAGGAGGGCCATTGCCGAAAAGAACAGGGAGCGGCTCAAAAAATCGGTCATCATCGCGTCCTGCGTCCTGCTGGCGGTCTCCCTGATCACGCTGACTGTATACACTGTCAAAGTTAACAGCAGGGTATATGTGCCTACCGTGACGGATATGACCCAGGAAGAGGCAAAGGCGGCTATCGAGGATGCAAAGCTGACATATTACGTGATCCAGTTCAAGTCCAGCGGCCAGGTCGAAGAAGGGAAGATCATCTCTCAGACCCCCGAGGCAGGGAGCGTAGTCAAGAAAGGTACTTCTGTAGGTGTCATAGTCTCCAGCGGCCCTCAGGTAGTCAGGGTGCCGGACGTGAAAGGGCTGTACGAGGCCGAGGCCGTCTCTAAACTGAAGAAGGCAGGCTTCTCGGTCAGCGAGATAAAATACGAGAACAATACTGAATATAAGAACGGGCAGGTATTCGACCAGAGCCCGGGGAAGGATGTCCTGGTAGAGGAGGGAACAGAGATAACTCTGTTCGTTTCTCTGGGAAAGGATTCGACCACAGTGCCCAATCTTCTGGGCGAGACTCTGGAGGAAGCCAAGAAGCTTCTCTCTGCCGCAGGCCTTAAGCTGGGAGGGACCGATTACGAGGTTTCCTCCAAATATGCCAAGGGAACGATCATAAAGCAGACGCCCTCAGCGTATTCCGAGGCAGACAAGAACACCAGCGTAGACGTGGTGATATCGCTCGGAAACTATGTCACAAAATATATCGAGTATGACGTAAAAGGATCGGGAGTCATCGTTGAGATATTGGTAGCCGACGTCCCGGGCGGAAAACCTTTGAACAGAGAGTATATGAGCTCTGACGAGAACCCCGAATCTGCGGGCAAGCACATAAAACTTGCCGTGACCAGATCTCCCGGGGAATACGAATACATCATCTACGAGAACGACATACCCGAGGAAAGCGGAAGGATCAACTTCCAGTAATGGGCGAAGGTGTGATCATAAAGGGGATCGGCGGATTCTACTACATCATGACCGAGACAGGCGAGGAGGTCCGCTGCCGCATGAAAGGCTCCTTCCGAACGAAGGATATAAAACCGGCTGTGGGCGACAGGGTGACCTTTTCCGAGGAAGAGCATGGAGACGGTGTGGTGACAGCCATACGCGAACGCGTCAATTACATAACCCGTCCGTCGGCGGCCAACGTGGATTATTCGCTGATCGTTTTCGCAGTCAGGGATCCCGACCCGGATTATCTGCTCCTGGACAAGCTTCTCGCGGACAACGTGCTGAAAAACGTTCCTTCCGATATATGCATCACCAAGTGTGACCTGGCTGATCCCGGGGAAGTGGATTATATCAGGGACAATTACCGGGATGCCTGCGAAAAGATATTTACCGTCGCTTCACTGGATGGGGAAGGGATAGAAGAGATAAAAGAATTCCTGAAGGGCAAGACCACACTGCTGCGCGGCGTTTCAGGTGCGGGAAAATCATCGCTGATAAACGCGCTCACCGGGGATGAAATCCAGCAGACCGGTGAGATATCTCGGAAGACCAGGCGCGGGAAGAATACCACCAGGGCAAGCGTGTTGATCCCTCTGGAACCCGACACCTTCATACTTGACACTCCGGGTTTCTCCGAATTTACCTTAAAGGACATTGAATACGATTCCTTGTGGGAATACTATCCCGAATTCTACGAGCACTCTGATTGTCGCTATATGAACTGCGTACACATAAACGAGCCCGGGTGCGAGGTGAAGGCGGCCGTAGCCTCAGGCGAGATAAGCTCTCTCAGATACGGGAACTACAAGACGATATACGAAGAAATGAAAAAAGCGCCGAAGGAATACTGAGATGACAGAAGACAAGGATAAGACGCCCGAACCCGGGACTGAAGTGAACGGGAACCGGGCTGCAGACACGGAAAAGGTCCCGACAGACCAGGAGGAATTGACGGAAACAGTTTCCTTGCCGGAAAGCCTTCCGGAAGACACGGAGGATAAAGAGGAAGCTTCAAAGTCTGCCAAAAGGTCCTCGAAGAATAAAAACCGCTCTATCAGGGGAGATTTCCTGCTATCGATCATCCCGGAATATGCCGAAGGATTTCAGGAAGATTTCCCTCAGGGCTGCCGTGTCCTTGGAACGAAGGAAGGCAGGATTGCCGTCATCCTGAATACTTCTCTGGGCGAAGTGATCAAATGGGCTATCGCCAACGCAGATAAAGGGGAGATATTAAAGCCTGATTCCGTGCGCAATGAAGTTAAGGAATACTTCGATGAGGCTTCCTGGCGCTACAGATAGGAGACCTTGAATCGTCTTCTATTGAATCGGTGTTTATTATGCTGACCCGATCTTATGACAGATCGGGTCTTTTTTAGTGCCGGGACCTGATGAAAAGCAGATGACTCGCTGCATAAGGTGTCATCTAACACTCCGCCTAAGACAACCCCTGTCTGGCACTGATAAGAGTATTGCATCTTCATTTCCTTTTAAAGGAAAATGCCGGGAATTCGTCAAAAACTATGTACAGCACCGATTTTGTAATAAACTGAATTCATAGACGTCATGAATCAAGCGGCGTAAATACATTTGCAAGAATGAAAGGAACAAACTATGATCTACATTGCTAAAACCGAGTCCGGTCTTGTTCGCGGCCTTACAGCCGGGGACACATTCATCACCGTATTCAAGGGGATACCCTTCGCGGCTCCTGCTTCCGGCAAAAACCGCTGGAGAGTGCCTCAGCCTGTTGAAAAATGGGACGGTATCAAGGACTGTTTCGAGTTCGGCCCTGCTGCCTACCAGACGGTAAAGACCGGGGAAGGTTTTTACGATAAAGAGTGGCACAACAATCCTGAATGGGTGATGAGCGAGGACTGCCTTCAGTTGAATATCTGGACTCCGGCCAAGGATCCCGGCGAAAAGCTGCCGGTCATGGTATGGATATACGGCGGCGGCCTGCAGGAAGGCTACCCCGGTGAGATGGAATTCGACGGAGAGAGGATAGCCAAGAGGGGCGTCGTCCTCGTATCGGTAAACTACCGCGTCAACGTTTTCGGCTGGCTTGCGCACCCCGAGATCACCGCTGAATGCGGAGGAAAGGACTGCACTAACTTCGGCCTTTACGACCAGAAGGCCGGCATCGAGTGGGTCTACAGGAATATCGCTGCTTTCGGAGGAGATCCCGAAAATATCACGATCTTCGGACAATCCGCCGGAGGAAGGAGCGTTATGAGCCAGGTCGTGTCACCGAAGAACAATGACGGCCATATCAAACGCGCCATCTCGCAGAGCAGCACCCCGCTGAACTTCGGTTTCGGCCACGGTAACGACTATCCCACGCTTCCAGAGGCCGAAGAGATGGGGAAGAAGTTCTTTGAATTCATTGGTGCGAAAAACCTCGAGGAAGCGAGAAGCATGCCTGCCGAATTCATACGGGATAAAGGCGCGGAATTCAGTGCAAAAAGAATGGGCAGCTGGCAGTTTACAGTAGACGGCAGCTTCCTTCCCGGGGAACCCGTAGCTTTGCTCAATGAAGGAAAATACATCGACATACCGATGATGTGCGGATCCACGACCGGTGAATTTTTCGATCTGATCAATGCCAAGGATATGGCCGGTCTCGAAAAGACCGCCCGTTCACTCTACGGGGAATACGCCGATGAGTTCCTTAAGATCATAGAATTCGACAAGAATGATTTCGAGCGTTCGATGGCTCTCTGCAAGGTCAACGGAAGCGCGTTCTCCGCAAGGCTCTTCGCCATGCGTTCCGCCGATCTCGGACGCACAACATATCTGTATCAGTTCGATCCCGAAATCCCCGGGGACGATCATCCCGGAGTGTTCCACTCTTCGGACCTCTGGTTCGTTTTCGAGACTCTCGGCAAGTGCTGGAGGCCGTTCAAGGGCAAGCACTATGATCTGGCCCGTCTAGTCTGCAATTACTGGACCAACTTCGCCAAGACCGGAGATCCCAACGGGAAAGACGCCGACGGAAAAGCCATGCCTGTCTGGATTCCGTTTACAGATGACAGCAGCCACCTCATGGTCTTCGAGGATACCGCTCACATGGGCGACGAAAAGGATATGAGCCCATCCGTAAGGGAGATGTACCGTCTGGCAGCTGATAAGATGTGGAGGAAATGATAGTTAAGTCCTGACGAAAAAATGTATCGCGCCCCGGCGAAAGCCGGGGCGTTTTCATTTATTTTCATGCAGCGTCAACGGTTTTACGGCCTGCTGCTTATTGAACTTGATTAATCTGAATGAATTGCATGCTTATATGTGCTATAATAAATCAGACATCAGAAATTAAATTCAAAGGGAGTATAAAATGGCAGAAGCAAAAGAATACGTATGGAAACAGAAAGAACGGACATTCCCATGGATGATCCAGCAGGCTAAGCCTCCTTTGGAAAAAGCCGACCGCCCCATACCGGTCATGGAAAACTACGCCAGAGCCGTTACGGGGAACCATCCGAAATGGATGCCCGCATACGGCTGGGAATCCAACACAATCTGGCCGGACGTGGTTGAGGAGCATCCGGTACCCGAGGTGGACGGATTAGACTATTGGGGCGTTTATTGGGTAATGGTGGAGATCGCAGGAGGGATGATCACCAAACCCGGGACCCGCACATTCTCATCCATCGAGAACTGGCGCAAGGAGGTCAAATGGCCGGATACCGAGCTGTTTGACAAGATCGACTGGAAATATGACGGTGAGAAGATCGCTTCCCGCTTGGATCCGGAAAGAGCACACATCTATGAATGCGTGGAAGGGATCTTTGAGAGGCTGCATGAGATGATCCCGTTCGTGGATACTCTGCTCGCTTTCGTGGAAGAACCGGAAGAGACGAAGGCTTTCTTTGAGAGAATGGCAGATTACAAGATCAACTGCTGCCAGAGGATCTTTGATAATTACGGAAGAGTAGACGGCGTACTCTATCACGATGACTGGGGCAACGCGAAATCGGGATTCTTCTCCAACGAAATGTTCCGTGACTTCCTCTTCGAGCCCACCAAACGTCTTATGGACTTCATAAAAGGACAGGGCAAATTCATCGAGCTTCACTCCTGCGGAAAGAACATACAGTATGTGCCCATGATGATCGATATGGGCATCGATATGTGGACACCTCAGGAAAACCTGAACCCGCCTGATGAGCTCTTCGAAAAATACAATGACCGCATGTCCTTCGCTTTCGCTGTCAACGGTCTCGACAAGCCGGAGATGACGGAGAACGACGTCCGCAAGGTAGTACGCGATTTCGTTGACAAATATGGCAAGTACGGCCGAGTCCTCGCCAGCCTGCGCACTCCGTTCAATGCCCCCGAAAGGGCCGTGTGGGCAAGGGATGAACTGCTCAACTATTCGCTGGAATACTACGACAAAAAGTGGTAAAACTCATTTACGCCGCCTTACGGCGGCGTTTTTGATTTACAGAGGATCCGGAGGAATCTGTAAGGTGAGTCCTTATCTTTGACAACTGAATCAGGGAAAGATATAATCTGACTGTCCGGGCGTAGGCCTGCAGCGACGAAGGAGGAGAATGATGCTGGATATTTCGAAAAAAGACGCGCTCTTGTGGTTCAGGTTTTTTGCTGCTCTGCCTGAAGACGAGGAACTTACGAACCGTCAAACGGAGATCGCATATGCCGTCATCTCTCAGCTGGAAGAGGCGGTCGAAGCCAGGAGGAGGCCGCTGACCGACAGAGTCAGGAATGCATTCACCCTTGGAGGCAGAACGCTGTCATCGGGAAATGCGGATAAGTTTCCAAAGGGCTGCGTATCCTGTCTTTCCGGAAACGGGCTCACGGCTGTGAGAAAAACGAACAGGTGCAACCTGAGATGCAGATTCTGCTATAATTTCGGCGTTATGGATGAACAGGAGCCTATCGGACGCGGCATGTGGGAGATCGGGGGAATGCGTTACCGGATAGAGGATATCTCAAAGATGATCGCCATCCAGGGCAGGCCCAGCGGAGTGGCGTATGTATATCTCGAGCCGTTTATGGAGATCGAGGAATACTATCCGATAATAACTGAATTCTCAAAAGCAGGAGTCTATCAGCATTTATATACCAATGGCACGCTGGCAGATGAAGAGAATCTTAGGATGCTGGGAGAGTCGGGTTTGAATGAACTGCGTTTCAACCTCGGCGCATCGGACTGCTCCGATAGGGTGATAGAGAATATGGCTTTGGCCAAACGCTTTATCCCGTCCGTGGGGATCGAGACACCGATGACGCCGGAGTTCTACGACAGCTTCCTTATGAAGAAAGATAAGATCCTTGCCACCGGTATCGATTTCATCAATTTGGCGGAAATGCACCTGAACGAGAATAATATCGGCAATTACGCGCATGAGAGTTTATATATGACCCGCTTCGGTTATATCTCGCCTGTTTTCAGCAGGGATCTTACTCTGAAGCTGATGGCGCTGTGCTGTGAAGAAAACTGGCCAGTCTGTGTGCATGACTGTTCCAACATAACTAAGGTGATGAGAGGTCTCAACCTGAAGAAGGAAGGCGGATGGTTCGGAAACAATGATTATGCCATGGAATTCGCCGGTATTCCTTATTATGCCTTCATACCAGCATTGGAAGACGAAAGCCTCCTGTTCGTAAAGGAGGGAGAGCTCCCTGAGGGATATCGTATCGGAGATATTGTGATATAGGAGCAACAGACGGTCTTCCGTCTGGTGATTCATGGCGTCAGACGGGCGATATTTCCCGGGCAATACTGACAGCGGATATAATTTCCCGGGAAATATAAACAGCAGATCTGATTGCCCGGAAATAATATCTATCAAATATTCCCCGCGGGGGAAATGAAAAGCATCAGAAAAAAAACGGAGACAGGACATCGCGGCTGTCTCCGTTTTCGGTATCGATGGATGTTCGTTCACTATTCTGACGGTTTCTAACGGAAATAAACCGGTATGATCACTGCGGCCGGAGGTACGGCAAAAACTGCAGATCCTGAGGGGGATCAGTAATCAAGTTTTCTGTAGTAGCGTCTTATCTCCATGTCATGGCCCGTGAGAGCCTCCAAATGGATGTCGATACGGTCATTGACGGCGCGCAGCAGATGATGAGCGATCCTTTCGCGGAACCTGTCGGGGATACCCGGCGTAGGGTAGTCCATCGAATCGAAAACCGTGTAGTTGCTGTTGATCTTATTCAGGAAATCCGCCACTCTTACTCCCGCAGCTCTCTGATAGTCCTCGCCGATATAAACCGTTACAGGCGTATCTGCGCCGATTATTTCGAGAGTGCCGTGGAAGAATTCGCAGGAATGGATGGATTTTGTGTGCATCCAGTGCTGTTCTTCAAGGTAACACATTGCAAAGGAATATATCGCTCCCCAGAGGTTCCCGGCGGCTGTAAAGTAGTGCAGCGGGTCATCCTTGTGGTTCTGCGCCCAGGCAAGCGCCTTCTCGTCGCCGGCATACGCAGCGCTGATGACCGAGTCTGCCAGGTTGTCTTCTACGGCAGCGTTGTATTCGTCATATTCCGGGAAATCACCTCTAAGATGCAGGATGGCATCCGAAAGCATGAATAATTTGAGTTGCTCATTTCCCGGGTAATTAATCACCCAGTCTGCTTCATTCCTTATCCCTGCTTCGGGGTTGTCAAGGAAGGCTGCGATGCGCGCTCCTTCTGCCTTAGCCCTGGTGACAGCAGATACTATCTCCTTGGTAGTACCCGATACTGACGAAAAGATAACGACACTGTTCTTCCCAAGGCGTTTAGCACCGCCCATGGAGTATTCCCCTGCGCTGAGAGTGCGTACAGGCAGAAGGCTCTGCCCTTCTATATGGCATACTGTCTGCATCGCAGATGCGAGCGTTCCGCCGATGCCCATGAAGTATATCTCGTCAAAGCCCCCGTCTACGATATCTTCTGCTATCTTTTCTATATCGCCCCGGAGTGCCAGAGCCCCGTTGATGCTGTTCCTTCTTTCAGTTTCGTCAAATTTGATCATATGCTTCTGTTTAGAGTGCTGTCCTGTGTTTTTATATGGCAATGCGGATTCTGTATTTATTTCACGTATTTCTCGTAATAATCCTCATAAGTGATCCCGTTCTCATGGATGACGGTCGCTGCATCAACTCCGACATAGCGGAAATGCATGCATTCGTAGATATAACCGGTAATATCGGTTTTGTCTTCGATATAACGCAGTATGAAACCGTATCTGTGGGCATTGGCGTGGACCCATTTGCCGGCCGCACTGTCCCCGAAGGACCAGTATCCGACGCCCGGGGTGCTCATATCTATGGCAAGGCCTGTCTGATGCTCGGAAAAGCCCGGGCGGGCGGAGAATGTATCTGCTTCGGCTTTTCCGTGACCCGCGACATAATTATTGTACATGCTCCTCTGCGTGGAATAGCTTCGATAGCCCGAATTGATCTTTATGATATATCCGGCAGCTCTGGCGTCTTCCGCCATTTTGACGAACGCTTCATATGCAGGTCTGCGGAGCTTTGCGGAGGAATACTGGCAGTATTGGCTCGCTGCGCTTACCAGATCGTCAGGGACATATGAGCTGTCCAGGTAATGGTATTTGTTCACGAGTACCATTATGCCTTTGCTCAGATCAGTCGGTTCGATGTCTGCGTAGGCGATCCTGTCGCGGCTGGCGTTCACCTTCTCGACGACAGCCCTCACGTTCTGGCTGTTCCCGTCATAAATGGCAAGATAGCGGGAGAGGTTCCTCCCAACAAAGAATTTGTCCTGGGCAAGTTCGAAGATACGCTCATCCGGTCCATTGGGACATAAGATATCGACATCCCAGTTGACGAGCTCTACCGCTTCGTCCATGCTCAGGCCAAAGCCGGCCCGATAGTATGCGTTATATCGTTCCAGACGGTCTGCGCTCACGCCTTCTACTTTTACGAGGGCATGGAAATAACCTGCTCTGGCTGCGGCAGGCCTCAGGTCCGCTTCTTCGGCAGGAGCAGGTCTCATTGTATCCCAAAGGACCTTTCCCAGTATTACCGGCAAAGCACAGAGGATAAGGATAAAGAGTATCCGTGCGAAATTATTAGATCTTGTGCGTCGTTTCTTTTTCATGGTAGGTTTCGGGAAAAGTATATCACATTTGTTTCAAAAAGAGAGCATGCCTTCAGAAAAAGGCGTATCGCATACGCCGGCTTATGGTATAATCGATACGGATCATATGAAGAGGGAGGAACGTTGTATGTACGAAAACAGTGACATTATGGAATATGTGACAGAGATAGTGGCTGCGAGCGTTGAAGACGCAGGGATATCTATCGACGAAGAGAGCGGGAAGAAGGTAGCGGAGTTCTTCAACGCCATCCTGGAAGGGATAAAGATTCCTGTCGAGGAAGAGGTATCTGAAGATACCGTTGATGATACGGAAGAACAAACGGTAGAAGTCGTGGACGACGCGAATGCCGGCTACTTCGAGATATTCAAGGATTCAGGAGATAAATACCGTTTCGTGCTGAAGAATAACGAAGGAGCGATGCTGACGATTTCCAACTCCTATGAAGACGCCGCTTCGTGCAGAGCAGGCATAGATGAGCTCAAGGCTGCCGCACGCAACGCTGCCGTGACCGAAAGAGAGTAATACTGTCCGATAATACTGAGGCAGAGGCCGCAGTATTTTCCAAATAAAATGACCGGTGATAAAAAAGCAACCGTTTTTGCGGTTGCTTTTTCTATGATCGTTATATTCCGACAGAATTTAAAAGCTTATTCAATGATGCCGATATCGTCATCGAAGTCTTCAAATTCTTCATCCTGCGTGCCGTCATAGGTCAGGATAGGCTTGCCGGAAAGCGTCTGGCGGACCTTGGTTTCGATCTCGTCGCAGACATCCTTGTTCTGCTTCAGGTAGTTTTTGAGGTTTTCTCTGCCCTGGCATATACGCTGATTATCGTAGGAATACCAGGAGCCGGATTTCTCTAGGATACCCGCCTCCACGGCCATATCAGCAACGTCTCCTTCGTGGGAGATGCCGGTTCCGTACATGAGATCGAACTCCGCTGTTTTAAAAGGAGGAGCGACTTTGTTCTTTACTATCTTGACTTTCGTACGGCTGCCGGTCATCGTTGCGCCGTCTTTTATGACTTCTCCTTTGCGGACCTCCATACGCACCGAGGAGTAGTATTTGAGCGCGCGCCCTCCCGGGGTAGTCTCGGGGTTGCCGAACATGACACCGACCTTTTCCCTGAGCTGGTTGATAAAAACGATGGCGGTGTTGCTCTTGCTGACGGGTCCTGAAAGCTTTCTGAGTGCCTGGCTCATGAGCCTCGCCTGCAGGCCGACATGGGCATCGCCCATCTCGCCTTCTATCTCCGCCCTGGGAACGAGAGCTGCAACGGAGTCTATCACTATTATATCGATGGCATTTGAACGCACCAGCGCTTCAGCGATCTCGAGCGCCTGTTCGCCGGTATCGGGCTGGGAGACGATGAGGTTGTTTATATTGACTCCGAGAGCCTGCGCGTAGACAGGGTCCAAAGCGTGCTCGGCATCGATAAAAGCCGCTATCCCGCCGCTCTTCTGCGCCTGAGCGATCATCTCAAGAGCGACGGTCGTCTTACCGCTGGATTCCGGTCCGTATATCTCGATGATCCTGCCGCGGGGTATGCCTCCGACACCGAGGGCGAGATCGAGAGCAAGGCTGCCTGTCGAGATCACATCTATAGGCTCGACGGCGCTGTCTCCGAGCTTCATCACGGCACCCTTGCCGTAGTTTTTCTCTATATTCTTCATCGCCAGCTCAAGGCTTTTCATCTTATCTTCCATGAGAGGTCCTCCGTTCAAACATACGTTCTAATACTATTATACATTCATTCGGGCAAAAATCAATTATTATTTAACTATTTCGCGTTTTCTTCGTCGATATACTTCTTGATCAGCGCGAAGGCTCCGGCCACTGCGCGGGAGCGGACTTTGGAGCGGTTTCCCCTGTAGATCGTCTTTATGTGGCCGACACGGCCTTTGTAGTATATGCCTGTATAGACAAGTCCCACTGGTTTTTCCTCGGTGCCTCCGGTAGGTCCGGCGATACCGGTCGTGGATACTGCGATATCGGTTCCGTAAAGAAGCGCTGCTCCTTTCGCCATTTCTTCTGCTGTCTGCCAGCTAACCTCCGTATATTCGTCGATGGTCTCTTTCCTGACTCCTAGCAGCTTCATCTTTGCTTCGTTGCAGTAAGTGACGGCCCCGCCGGAGAATACGGCGGATATCCCGGAATAATCGGTGAAACGGGCGGCGATGAGTCCTCCCGTACAGCTTTCGGCGCAGGATACGCTGAGAGAGTGCTCGATAAGGTACGCGCATACCCAGTCGGCGATGTCTTCATTGCCGACTGAATACAGCCTGCCCTTAAAGAGGGCCTTGACTTCGGGATCCTTTTTCGCTATCAGGGCTTCAGCTGCCTCGAAATTATCGGCATAAGCCGTGGCTTTCACCCGGATGAACCCGTCTCCGACATAGGTGTTGAGAGTGTAGCTCTCATCAGTGTATATATTGTCGCGGATGGCCTGTTCGGCAGCGGATTCTCCGTCGTCCAGCGTCAGCATGTAGTATCTCTCGGCATAGCCTGTGCCGCCGAGCTTCTTCAGCTTCGGCAGTACGAAGTCCTCCATCATCGGGGTGTTTTCCCCGGGAGGACCTGGCAGGAGCACGACGATCTTTCCATCCTTCTCAAGCCAGATGCCGGGGGCTGTGCCGTTGTTGTTCTCGATGGCAAGGGATCCTTCGGGGATCAGCGACTGCTTGTTGTTATTGGCAGTCATGGTGATATTCCATCTGGCAAACAAGCCTTCATTCTTTTTCTGGGTATGATCGTCCTGGATAAGGGGCAGTCCGAGAGCGCCGCTTACCGCTTCCTTGGTAAGATCATCGGCTGTAGGCCCGAGCCCTCCGCAGAAGACCAGTACGTCGACCTGATCCCATGCGCGGTGGGTCTCTGCCTTCACGGTATCCCATTCGTCGGGGATCACGCTCTGATATAAAGTGCGTATGCCGATATCGTCCAGGCTTCTGGCGATATAGGCGGCGTTGGTATTCACGGTATCACCGAAGAGGACCTCGTCGCCGACAGCTATGATCGCTGCAGAGATTCTGTTATTTTTCATATGCTATCACGTCCTTGTTCTTAATGAAATAATTGGCTCCCGAAAGTACCGTGAAGAACACGGAAGCGTAGTAGATGACAGTGGCGGGCAGGATGAGCACCGGGAGAAGACCTTCGAAATGCATGAGCACGAGGGCTATCATCTGGAGCGTGGTCTTGATCTTTCCGAAGATGTCAGCAGCGAGGACTCTCCCTTTGAGCACAGCCATATTCCTGAGCCCTGTCACGGCTATCTCGCGTGCCACCATAATGGCGCAGCTCCAGGATGATACCCTGCCCAGACCGGTGAATATTATGACCGAGGTGAGCACCAATATCTTGTCCGCCAGAGGGTCTGCGAACTTTCCGAAGTCGGAGACCAGATTGTATTTCCTGGCGATCTTCCCGTCCAGGGTATCCGTTATTGAAGCAAGGATGAAGATCACTCCGGCGATGAGCGTGTGATACTTAAAATCAACGAGCATTGCCGCTGCATATATCGGAACGGCGATGATCCTTGCGATGGTGAGTTTGTTCGGCAGGTTCTTGTCGATTTGTTTTGTCATTTTGATTGCCCCCATAAATCGTATTCTGTTGAATCGGTTATCGTTACGTCGGCGTAGTCGCCGGCGTTGAGAGTTTTTTCAGATGTAAAATAGACCTCTCCGTCCACCTCGGGGGCATCCAGATAGCTCAGGCCGCTGTAGTATCCCCCGGGCTCGTCCGGCACTTCCTCGACCAGTACGGTGAGCGTGGAGCCGATGAAGCTCTCCATGACGGAAGCGGAGATGTCCTTCTGGGCTTCCATGACCCGCTCGTACCTGGCCTGCTTTACGTCTTCCTCGATCTGGTCGGGGAAATCGGCGGCGGCAGTTCCTTCTTCTCTGGAATAAACGAAGACTCCTGCCCTTGTAAGCTTATACTCTTTCAGGAATTCGATCAGCTCGTCGACATCCTCTTCCGTTTCTCCAGGGAATCCGGTCATAAAGGTGGAGCGTATGGCGATCTCTGGCACTGCCTGCCTGAGGGCTTCCACGCATCCTCTTACAGTCTCCCTGGTCGCACCTCTGCCCATGCGCTTCAAAATGTGCGAGCTCACGTGCTGGAATGGGATGTCGATGTATTTCACTAGTTTATCTTCGGTCCTGTATGCGTCTATCAGCTCTTCGTCCACAGCCTCCGGATAAACGTACATCAGCCTTATCTGCCTGAGGCCTTCTATCGAGGCGAGCCTGCGGATCAGGGGGACGATCATCCTGCGCCCGTAATTGTCGGTACCGTATTCGCCGGTATCCTGGGCGACGATGACCAGTTCCTTCGCGCCTGCGGAAACCACCGCTTCGGCCTCGCTGCAGATGTCCTCGATCCTGCGGCTGCGCTGCTTGCCGCGTATCAAGGGGATGGCGCAGTAGGTGCAGCGGCGGTCGCAGCCTTCGGCTATCTTTATATAGGCGTACGGTGCGTCGTCCAGTCTCTGCCTGCCGGTCTCGACCAGCGGTGCATCATTGTCTGTCCTGTAGATATGTTTGCCCGCAGTAGGCTCCTTTTGCCCGCTGAGGATCTCTGCTATGTCGTAGAGGTCCATCGCTCCGAGTATGTAATCCGCTTCGGGTATGCCCTCCGCGATCTCCTCGGCGTAGCGCTGGGAAAGACATCCGGTCACTACGATCTTTACGCCGGGTCTTTCTTTCTTTATCTTTACCACATCGAAGATGACACCGACGCTCTCGGTCTTGGCCGCTTCTATGAAGCCGCAGGTGTTAACGATGACATAATCCGCCTTGTCTGAAGAATCCACGATCTTAAAGCCGGCTTCTTTCAGAAGGAAAGCCATGTTCTCGCTGTCGCAGGTATTCTTCGCGCAGCCCAGTGTTATGATAAGTACGTTTCTGCTCATGGTATCAATGCCTCGGGAGTGATGAGGACGTCTCTGGGCTTGCTGCCGTCCGCGGCGGATACATAGCCCTTTTCCTCAAGAAGGTCCATTATCCGGCCTGCTCTGGCATACCCGAGGCGCAGCCTGCGCTGGATCATGGACGTGGAGAGCTTGTTTTTATTGGCGAAGCCGATCTCGAGCGCTTTACGCACGAGGTAATCGTCGTCATCCAGTTCCTCATTGGTGATGACGCTCCTCCCGCCTTTTTCGCCTATCGCCGCAGTCTCCGATTCGATCTTCTCGGCGACGGCTTCGTCGTAGTTGCTCTTGTTCTGCTCCTTGATATACTCGACTATCTTTTCGACTTCTTCGTTGGTTATATAGGCGCCTTGGGCTCTTATGGGCGAGGATTCGTCGATGGGCTTATAGAGCATGTCGCCCCTTCCGAGAAGCTTTTCCGCACCGCCCGAGTCCAGGATCGTGCGTGAGTCGACCTGGCTGGCTACGGCAAAGCTGATGCGGGACGGGATATTGGCCTTGATCGTGCCCGTGATGACGTTTACGGACGGGCGCTGGGTAGCGAGCACAAGGTGGATGCCGCAGGCTCGTGCCAGCTGAGCCAGGCGGCAGATGGAATTCTCGACCTGCTGGGCGGCGACCATCATCAGATCCGCGAATTCATCGATTATGAGCACGATGAACGGGAGCTTTTCCCCGCCCTCTTTCACCATCTTATCGTTGTATCCCGCAATGTCCTTGACCTTGCTGTCGTGGAATTTCTGATAGCGGTCCTCCATCTCTCTGACAGCCCATCCGAGGGCCCCGCTGGCCTGCTTTGCGCTGGTGACGACGGGGATGAGCAGGTGGGGTATGTCGTTGTATACCGATAATTCCACCATCTTGGGGTCGATCAGTATCATCTTCACTGTCTCGGGAGAAGCGTGGTAAAGTATTGACATGATGATGGAGTTTATGCACACGGACTTTCCGCTGCCGGTGGCACCTGCGATCAGGACGTGAGGCATCTTTGCTATATCCATCACCAGTGTCTGGCCGTTTATCGTCTTTCCGAGCACGGCGGCCAGAGGAGAGCGGTTCTCGGTAAAAGACTTCTCGTTGATTACCTCGGAGAGCCATACGGTTGCGGGCTCCCTGTTGGGTATCTCAATCCCGACAGCCTTCTTGCCCGGTATCGGAGCCTCCACTCGCACCTGCCTCGCAGCCATCGCGTAGGCGATGTCGTCAGCAAGCGAGGAGACCTTGCTCATTTTGACTCCGGGCTCCAGCTGGAGCTCGTATCTGGTAACTGTGGGTGCAATGGTTATATCGGCGACATCCGCTTTGATCCCGTAATCGGATAGCACCCTGACGAGGGAGGCTGCCTCGTTGTTCTTTTCGGATCTTTCCCTGCCTGCGCTCTTCTTCCCGCCCGGCTTGTTGAGCAGGCTCAGAGGAGGATATTTGTAAAGCCTGTCTCCGGCGTCGTCCAGGGCTTCTTCCTTCACTTGTGCGCTCACTTCCCTGAGCGCCTGATCTTCCTCTTGCGCCGTCAGCTTTTCCCTGCGGAAGTTCTCGGAGACCTGTTTCTTCTCTCCCTGTCTATCCGCGGGATCCTTAGCGGGAAGGACGGCTTCTGTACCGGGCTCGTCGTATGCCACCTGTTTGCCCCTCAGGTCGATGAAACTGCCTGAGGAGGATTCACGGTTCGCGTCCTTGATGATGATCCCGGAATTATCGAAGAATCCGTCGCCGACCTGGGGAGCGTTCCCTTTTTTCGTTCTGCGGGATTTTTTTCCGGCTTCGATAAACACTATCCTGTCGCCGTTCTTGGTCTGCATGATAGTTTTTCCCTCTGGATACGGTTCAGTGTCCTTGGGCGGGTCTTCCACGCGGCGGCGCGCTATGCGGCGTTTGGCTGAATCGATGACCTCGCCGGCGGCCTTTCCCGCCTTATCGGCGCCTGTCCTGAGGATGTCCACGAAGCTGACTTTGAGGATAGCGATAAAGGCGATGATGCATGTGAATACGATGATTACCCATGAGGCGGTCTGCTGAAAGGCCGTGATCAGGAGCTTATCGATAAAGCAGCCCACTGCCCCGGCAGTCGTTTTATCGAGCCAGAGCGATGCGTACAGCAGGGGATCGTTCAGCGCGTAAGGCAGGTAGGTGCGCTCGGTCAGACCGACAGCGCAGGTAGAAGCCATAAAGAGCACGTAGATATATCCCGCGGCGGCACGCCTTCCGGTGATGAGCGCGATACCGTGCAGAATGAGCGTCGTTCCGAAGGCAGCCCTGCCGAAGGTGCCGAAGAGCCGGAGGATCAGCTCGCAGACGAATGCGCCGACGGTGCCGGTGCTGCTGCCGAAAATAAAGAGCAGGATGAGCACGCCCATCAGGATCAGGATGATGCCTGCGATCTCGTTCTTCAGCGCGGCCTCCTTCCTCTTTTCGGCAGCTGTCTTCCTTGGGGAGGCAGTGCTTTTTCTTGTATTTGATGATGAAGTCCTTTTCCCTGTTCTTGTGTTCCTTGTCGTCATTTTATATCCTTTGCTAATTCGATGAGGCGGTTGAGCCTCTGGGCGAAGGCTGAACGGCTGACGCCGGCCCTTTGGGCGAGCTGGCCGGTCGATTCCTCCGGATACATGTCCCTGAGGCGGCTGGCCTCGATGAGGGCGGGGGACAGCGATGAGAGCACTCCGGCCCTCGACAGCGCGTCTATGGCTTCCCTCTGCCTTACGGACGCCGCAGCTATCCTGTCGACGTTGGCATCGTACATGTTGCCTTCCCTTACAGCGCGGGCCCTGGCTCCCCTGAAGCCTTCCTTGTCGTACATCCTGAAAAGGGTCGGGGTCTCCCCGATGGCGGCCAGCAGGTTCTCCACGCTCTCAGCCCTCTTTATGTAAACGATTATATCATTTTTGAGCTGTCTTGTTTTGGCGATTATCCCGAAATCGGCGATGAACTCCCTGAAGCTCTCCGCAGTCCCGGGGTAGGAAAGCGTGAACTGGGCTTCGTAGCCGCGGGACGGTTCCATGATGAGCCCGCAGCCTGTGAACGCTGCCGAGATGAAAGCCCTCTGAGCCTCTTCGTCGGGAATGAGCCCCGTATCGATAGGCCCTCCGAGGTTCAGTACTCCCTGAGGGGAGATGATGCCGTAATTGTGCAGCAGCATCGTGGTGACGCTGCTGTCGGGAATGTCGAGCCGGTATACGGTGCGCCCGCCGAAAGCATTCACCCGCCTGTGGGATATCTCGCCGCTGAAAGAGATGACTTCCTTGACCAGCTTGAAGGCGAAGGAGACGGAAGGGGCGTGCGGGGACTCGAAATACAGCGCGGCCTTACCGCCTCCCCGGAATACGATCCCGAAGGAGGTAAGGATAAGCGCGTAAAGTGCCGCGGAGGCACTGTCGTAATCCGCCGGGAAAGAGTTTATTATCCTGTCTTTTATATCGCTGTTCAGGCTCATGAGAAGATTATAGCACCATATGCCGGCACAGGGAACCGGGAATGAAGCGGATGGGAAAATGAGCATTATCCGCGCGGCATACACGGGAAAACGCATCGCCATGCCTTGCGGAAGGGAGGGAATTTCCTGCGTTTTAATGAACCCTTAATCAAACCCGCCGCGGATTCTAACACATTCCGGTGATAATGGTAATGAAAAGGGGGACACTCAGATGTTAAAGACGGTCAAAACGATATCCACTTACAGAAAGATCCTTTACGGGATCGGCTCAGCCACATTGGCCGCCGCCCTTACGGTATTCCCGCTGGCGGTAATGATGCTGGCAGCTGCCGCCACAGAGAAGAAGCTCAACCGCGATCTCAGGGAGATGGGCAAGGATACGCCCGTAATGGTGATCGCCGGCGAGGATGAGGCCGCAGAAGCGGTAGAATAACAGCTCGTTCTGTCATGAAGAATGATTAAACAGGCCGCGGATGACTCCGATCTTCCGCGGCGGTTCTTTTTAGGAAACGGTCACTCCTCTTCTTTCGCGATCGAGATGACCGGGCTCACGGGCAGGGCCAGCCCCGCTGCTGCTTCTATGGCTTTCAAAAGGGCCGTAGGCACCGGGCATGCGGGATGGACGCAGAAGGAGCGGGCTTTATCGAAAAGCTCCCCGTCCCGGCTGAGCACTTCCTCGAAGGGATCGGCCTCGGTGATCTCGTCCGCCATCCTGCGCACGTGGGCGCATTGGGAGTCAACGGAGATATGGGCAGTGCCGTCCTCGTCGGTGTAGACGCTGAGAACGGTGTTCAGCCGGCAGGCGCCGGCCATGACGTCGACTTTTATTTTCATACAGATTGGTTCCTTTCCGTATCCATTATAATGGCACCTGAATGATTTTATCATTGCCGGTATGACGATTCAACCGCCGTTATGCTACAATGCGGATAGAAGAAACACCCGAAAAGGCAGAAAGGGGTAATTATGATAGCAGTTATCGAAACAGAGTACGGAGACATCAGGGTCAGGCTCGATGAGCAGGCTGCCCCCGTTACATGCGCCAACTTCGCCGAACTCGCACGCCGGGGATTCTACGACGGTCTCGTCTTCCACAGAGTGATCTATGGCTTCATGATCCAGGGAGGAGATCCGAAAGGGAACGGCACCGGTGGAAGCGGGAAGAATATCAAAGGCGAATTTGACGCCAACGGCTGGGATAACCCGATAGAGCATAAAAGGGGCGTGATCTCCATGGCCCGTGCGGCAAACTTCGATTCGGCCTCCAGCCAGTTCTTCATAATGCACAGGGACGCGCCGCATCTGGACGGCCAATACGCTGCTTTCGGCCATGTGATAGAAGGGATGGACGCGGTGGACAGGATAGCTTCCGCCGACACCGATTCCTATGACAGGCCGAAAGAACCCCAGATAATGAAAAGAGTATACATACAGGAAGATGAAGAAGCCTAAAAAGAAGCCGAAAAAGTCCGCCCAGGCGGCGATCGCTGCTTCCCTGCTTTCCGCCGGCATGCTGATCTCCGCCGAAAAGGCAGGCGCATTTGACCCTGCGGACATGGAGGCCCTTCCCCGGGAAAACCGAGCGGTAAAAAGCGAAGAAGTGTATCCCTCACACAGGGAGACGATGATCATCGAGGACGAGCGGCACAGGACCGAACGCCTGAGGAAGGAAAAGCTTGCGAGGGTCAAGGCGGGAAGTGTTTCCGCCGTGTCCTTCTCAGTGCTTCTGGTCATTAAGGTCATCCTGAACAGGGTGGTGAAGACATTGGGCAGGATAGCTGCGCCGCTGGCCGTATTCATGCTCGGAGCAGTGATAAGGTTCGCGTTCATCGCGGTATTGTGCGCAGTGTTCTTCAAGCTATTGTATCCGGAAAAGAGCCTAAAGGAGCTCTTCACGTTGAAGAATGTGGTCACCATGGCCCTGTCCGCAGTGATAATGAACGCCGCGGAGACCATAGCGGGCATGATGTCTGCCAGGCTCTTCTACATAGGGGAAGCAGTACGCTTCGTCCTGACGGCAGGAGCTTCTGCATATGCGTGGTACCGGATCTTCGGAAGGGAAACGGGCTTTTCCTCCGCGGTCAGGAAGCTTTTCGGGGCGAAGGCAAGCCGCATCAGCCTGGTATTCATGGCGTTCGTCGAGCTTGCGGGGGCCGCTTCAAGGATCCTTTTCCATTTCGCGGGCACGCCGCTCATGATCTTCAACAGCGTGACTTCCTGCCTGATAACGGCCTCGCTGTTTTTCGCGGCTTATCACGCGGTAAGGAAAAAGACGGAGGTCATATCGATCTGAGCCGGACATCCGGAAAATAATAATACATAAGGAGTGATACAGATGAGATTCAGATATACGACTAACGGGGTATGCTCCCGAGCCATCCATTTCGACCTGGACGAGAACGACGGGAAGGTCCGCGATATCAGCTTCGAGGGAGGCTGTGACGGCAACCTGAAAGCCCTGTGCACCGTACTGGACGGCTGGACGCCGCAGGAGATCGCCGGAAAGCTTCTGGGCAACACCTGCGGGTATAAGAATACGAGCTGCATGGACCAGTTCTCCCGCGCCGTGCTCTCTGCGGAGAAGCAGCTCGCCCAGAAAAAGGCGCAGTCGGCAGCCCAATGATGAAAAAAGCGGTAATATTCGACCTTGACGGCACCCTCTGGGATTCGGTCTCCGTCATCACGGAAGCCTGGAACGAGGTCTTTTCCGAAAGGGCACCGGGAAGGGAGCCCCTTACAGAGGAGATGATGCGCTCGCTCATGGGCAAGACGCTGCCGGAATTCTCCGCCGCCCTGCTGCCGGACAAGTCCCCGGAGGAAGGGCTGGACATACTGGGCGAATGCTGCCGCAGGGAAGTGACCTTTATCGAGAGGAAAGGGGCGAAGCTGTATCCCTGGGTACCGGAGACCTTAAGGGAACTCAGCGTAAGATACAGCCTTTATATCGTCAGCAACTGCGAGGACGGCTACATACAGGCTTTTCTCGATTATTATGACGCCCGGCCGCTCTTCGAAGGTTTTCTGAGCTTCGGGGACACGCATCTGGACAAGGACGAGAACATACTTTACCTGATCGAAAAGTACGGGATCGGCAGAGCCGTTTACGTCGGGGATACCGAGAAGGACCGCCTGTGCACCAGGAAGGCAGGCCTCCCGTTCATCCATGCCGCCTACGGCTTCGGCGACGTCGCCGAATGCGACGAAAAGATAGACTCATTCTCCGAGCTTCCGCAGAAGGCGGAAAAGATTCTGGGATAACGCGAAATAACGGACCGGCCCTGAAAAGAATAGGGCCGGTCCTTTTGATTGCACCGTACGGGATGCAACCCGGCCTAAATATGGACGGAAATGCTTTTTACGGCCGCATTTTGCGTTTATAATCAGGTAAACAGGCAAACGGAGCAAATCTATGGAATTCTTGACGAAAAAACAGGAACGCTTTTACAGGAATATGGAAAAAACGCCGCTGGGCAGGGAACTGCTCACCGACTGGTTCATGATAGCCAAAAGGAAGCGGATCGCCTATTACGAGGATAAGATAGCCGCGGCGATAAGGAACTACAAAGAGAACGAGGAATGGCTGGGGGATGAAAAGGCAGTCAGAAAAGCGCGCCGCGCGATCATCTTCTCGATGTTTGCCTACGGCATCCTCCCCGACGAGTATTTCATGTTCCGCTTCGCGTATCTTTCCCCGAAGGGGAAGGATTCCTTCATCACCGACAAGGTCACCGTGGCGAACCTGCACAAGCTCAACGACTACGCCTATCTCAACCTCTTCAACAACAAATACGAGACATATAAGGTCTACGGCGAGTATTACGGCAGGCAGATGCTCATCCTGAAAGGCGAGGAGGACAGAGCCGCCTTTCTGGAATTCGCCGGCAGGAATCCGTCTTTCGTGAGAAAGGGCCAGACAGGGGCCTGCGGCCGCGGGGTCAACAAGTTCAGCTGCGCGGACTATCCTTCCAATGACGCGCTGTTCGACCACTTCATGGAGGAGGTGGCCGAGACGGGGCCTGTAGTAGTCGAGGAGCTAATCCGGCAGAGCGATATCATGTCATCCCTGAACCCGACCTCCGTCAACGGCATAAGGCTGCTGACGCTCCTCGGAGACGACGGGGAAGTGATCTACAAATATCCCTTCATCAAGATCGGCAGGAACGGTTCCTTTGTCGATAACGGAGGGGCCGGCGGCCTTCTTGCCCTGATAGATGAAAAAACGGGGATCGTCGTCACGAAAGGGATCGCGGAGAGCGGCGAGAGCTTCGCGGTGCACCCCGACACCGGGACTCCTATCCCGGGGTTCCAGATCCCGGATTGGGAACAGGCTCTGGAACTGGGAAGGAAGCTGGCGCCGATCACCCCGAGGGTGCGCTATATCGGCTGGGATATAGCCCATACCGACAGCGGATGGGTGGTGGTGGAAGGGAATTTCGCCTCCATGTTCATCGGCCAGCAGATGTGCGACCAGATCGGCAAGAGGAAGGAATTCTGCGAAATCGTGGATAATCTTAAAGACCTGGAAAAAACAGAGTGACGGGATAAAACAGAAAGCTCCGGGCCACAGCCGTGGCCCGGAGCTTTTATTTCGGTCTTTTTCTTTAATACGCCCCTGCGTCCGAGAAGGCTTCCCTCAGCCCGGGGAAAGCCTTGGCGAATTCGGCCCTCGCCCTGCGGCCGTTTCTGAGCGTGTAGCTGCCGATGAACCTGTCCGCCAGCTCCTGCTCGATGGACAGCCCGTCGTAGCGGGTGACTGTGCCGCGCGCATTCCTCGCGCACAGCACTCCGTCCTCCGAGATGAAGTATGCGGTATATTTTGCTTCTATCACGCATGCGTTCCTGCGGTAGGTATATATGGAGAGCAGTACCGAGCCGACGGTGAAGACGAGCATCACCAGCGCCATGACGGGACTTGACTGCTTCGCTGATGCAAGCGCTCCTCCGACAGCCAGGCCCGCTATCGGCATTATAACAAGTATAGCTATCATCGCGGCGATATAGCCTGCACCGGATTTTACCCCGTTGGCGGCGGCATAATCCTGGTCGTAGTAGATCATCGCGTTGCCCTGACGCGCTGCGGGAGCTGCGTAAGCCCCGCCGTATGCGTTCCCGGCGGTGCCAAGGGGGCTTTGGCCGGTGAAAACGTTC
>JAFZLL010000033.1 GCA_017551505.1 Eubacteriaceae bacterium | reverse complement strand
CCTTGCAGACATTCCGCCCGTTGGCGTATATCTCCCTGAACAGGAGGAGCGAACCGTCATCGAAGTCGACCGCGTTGTCTTCCAGGATGACTTTCAGCTCCTCGGACATCGAAGGAATATAAAACAAAGCCTTCACTGAGGCTTTATTCTCCCCTGTACGGATGGCTGAAGCGCTTGACCTGTAGCCCAGAGCCAGGGAAAGGGCATCCACGAGGAGTGATTTACCGGCTCCGGTCTCGCCGGTGATAGCGTTGAAGCCACTCTCGAAGCTGATTTCGGTGTTATCGATTATCGCATAGTTTCTGACTTCAAGATCTGCAAGCATTTCCTTTACTGCCGATTGAGGATCCTCATGAATTCTTTTACGAGTTCGGAAGCTTTATCCTCCGATTCTACCAAAACAAATATCGTATCATCGCCGGCAACGCTGCCGATGATGTCTCCCGAAAGAGACGCATCTATGGAGACTGCAGCAGCATTGGCCATACCGCGCACTGTCTGGATGCAGATTATATAACCCACATACTGTATTTTGATGACAACCTTTTTGAAGATATCGACCAACCTCTCGTCGAAAATCTCGTCGTTGGGTCCGGGAGCGGAGTATTTATATGTCCCGTTGTCGCTCCTGATCTTCAAGAGTTTCAGTTCCCTTATGTCTCGGGACACGGTAGCTTGCGTGACATTGATGCCTTCTTCACTGAGTCTCTCGGTGAGCTCCTCCTGCGTATGTATCTCCTTTTCCGCGATAAGCTTTAAAATGACCGCTTGTCTTTCGTTTTTCATCTTTAACCTCTGCTCAGTTTTTCACTTACTATTTTATAGAAATTGTAGTCCTGAAAACGCATCACCCTGGTGACTGATCTGCTCTTCTTTATCGTGTATATGCCGTTTGACGGTTCGATGAGCCGGCCATCCCGGCTGATAGAAGTAGGCCCTACGTCAAATCCAACGCTTACCTCATCGTTTTCATTTATCACCACAGCCCGGGAATTCAGAGTGTGGGCAGCTATAGGCTGGATTATCATCAGGCGGCAGGTGGTATCTACGATCGGTCCGCCCATGGAGAGTACATAAGCCGTTGAGCCCGTAGGTGCGGAAATGATGACTCCATCCGCGGAGATCTCATAGATCTTCATTCCGTTGACACTTATAACGAATCTCCCTACGCTGTGCTCCATCTTGTTTTTGAAAACGACATCGTTCAGGGCTTTGCCCATATATTCCCCGCTGACTTGATCGTATACATCGAGCATCATGCATTCTTCAGTCACATACTCCCCGGCAATGATCTTATCTATACTCTTCTCGATCTCGGAAGAATCGATGGTGGTGAGGAAACCCAGATGTCCGGTATTGATGCCAGCCATCGGAATACCGATGGATGAAAAGATATCCGCAGCCCAAAGGAATGTACCATCCCCTCCGAAAGCCAGACCGAAATCATATCCTCCTTCCGGCTCATTGACGGGGATGCGCGTTGTGTCCCATCCCAGATGTTTCAGGTAATCATCTGCCTTTTCGAAATCGCTGACCGCATCAGGTTTCGTATCGTTGACAAACAGCAGTGCTCTTTTCATTTCAGTTCCGCGTACGCCTTCTCTACAGTTTCTTTTATCATCACATCGGTGTTCCCGGCCTTGAATTCTTCAAGGAATGAAAACCGGCTGATGTATTCTATATTGCCTTTTGGCCCTTTAATAGGAGAATAGTCCAGTGCCCTAAGATAATAGCCCTGACGGTCAAGTTCCCCAATCACGGTGTGAAGAGTCTTTATATGGACAGCCTTGTCAGTTATAACCCCGTTCTTGCCGACTTCATCCCTGCCGGATTCGAACTGAGGCTTGATGAGGAAAACGAAATCAGTGCGATCCTCGGTGAAATTCTTCAGATTTTCCGTCAGTTTGGTGATGGATATAAAGGAAACATCCATGACGGCGATATCGATCTTGTCAGCAACGTTCTCAGGAGGGAAATATCGGAAATTGCTTTTCTCATAAACAACGACCCTATCATCCGTCCTGAGCTTGTATGCAAGCTGATTGGTCCCAACGTCTATCGAATATACCTTCCGTGCTCCGCGCTGAAGCAGACAATCCGTGAAGCCTCCAGTGGAGGCTCCTATATCCATAGCGATATAATCCTTTGGGTCGATATCGAAGACATCGAGCGCTTTTTCAAGCTTATATCCTCCCCTGCTGACGTATGGACATCCTGTATCCTTTAAGGTTATATCAGCGGTCTCCGACACCTGCATGCCCGGTTTGTCGCATTTCACGCCGCCGATAAAGACAGCGCCTTCCATAATGAGGGCTTTTGCCTTTTCACGGCTTTCCGCAAGACCCTTCTCAAAAAGGGCCACATCGAGGCGCATCTTTTTCATCAGCTTTCAGGCGCACCTGCTTCTTCCCGTTCTATTGGCATAAACTTGAATCTGCGCTGGAGGATGATAAACACCAGTCCGCCGACAAACAGCAGGACGGATATCACCCGCGCCGTTCTGAGGCCGAAAATATAGAGACTGTCGGTCCTCAGGCCTTCAATAAAGAATCTTCCAGCAGAATACAGGATGAAATACCACGCAGTGACGCGGCCGTGGTATTTCGCTTTAGGCGCGACAGCGAATATGAGCACTAGGCATATCGCAAGATCCCAGATGGACTCATACAGAAACGTCGGGTGGACAGTTATCCATTGTCCGCCTTCGAACACCTTTATCGCCCAAGGCAATGCTGTTTCAGTGCCATGAGCCTCCATATTGAAGTAGTTCCCCCATCTGCCGATCGCCTGACCCAGCGCAACGCCGGGGATCACCAGATCTGCGAGTTTAAAAAATGGGATCTTCTTTTTACGGCAGGCAAGGAAGACTCCAAGGGCACCAAACAGTATCGCCCCATGGATAGCCAGCCCGCCTTTCCATACTGCAAGGATATCTGCCGGATGATCAAGATAGTAGTCCAGTTCGAACAGAACATAGTACAGTCTTGCGCCAAGCACTGCCAGGGGGACCACATACAGGAATATGTCGTAGGTATCGTCCTCGGACAGACCTCTCTTTTTCCCTCGGACGAGCAACAGGAAAAAGCCTGCCAGGATTCCGCAGGTAAGCATAATTGCATACCACCTGATGCTATAGCCGAATATGCTGAATGCGACCGGATCAGGGGTGCCAAGAAAAGCAAATAACATGCCCATAATGACCTCACTCATATTATAGCATGTATGATTATAAAATGTATATACAATTAATAAAATGCAAAACACCCAGCGCTAAAGCGCCGGATGTTTGGAATAAACTATAATGACCTGATGATTATACACTCTAATGAATTATATGCGCCTGCGGCGTTGCCTTCCTCGGTATCGACATGGAAATCGGTGTTGCCGGATTCAGTCACTCTGACGAGAACGTTATCGAATACAAGACCTCTGTCTCCGGGCACTTTCACGGAAACGATATCCTTATCCTTCAGGCCGTACTCCTCCGCCTGCGAAGGATTCATATGTATATGGCGCAATGCGACTATAACTCCCTCTGCAAGCTCTATGCTTCCGCAGGGGCCTGTCACCGTAAGGGCGGCGCTGCCTTTCAGATCACCGGAGACACGATATACAGGCTGTATGCCCAATTTATAGCAGTCCGAAGTAAGGACCTCGACCTGTGTTTCGCTCCTTAATGGTCCGAGGATGCGCACCCGGTCTATCGCGCCTTTCGGACCGGAAATAGTCACTGTCTCATCACAAGCGTACTGACCCGGCTGGGAGAGCTCATTTCGGACTTTAAATTCATATCCGTTACCGAACAATATGTCGGCATCTTTCCTGCACAAATGGATGTGCCTGTTGGAAAGGGAGATATTGATCTTGTTTTTCAATGCGTTTATTCTCCTCAATAGTTTAGCGGTGAAGTATATCTAGCAGCTTCCGTGCGTGTGGATGGTACGGTGATGATCCGGTTGATTATCATGGATTTCCAGAGTTCCATGGTTTTTTCGATATCCGGACTGCTTTCTTTTGCGATAATGGAGAGAGCATCTTCGTCGCAGCCAAACCGCCTCATCATTCCTTTCATGCGCCCGTTGTAATAATCGTCCATCATAATCGTTATGGCTTTGCCGATATCCTCCTTCACACAGAATATCATGCTATCATCCTGACCTTCTCTGGAATCCCATACCGCGCCTATCACAGGGATACCGAGCTGCGAAGCCAGATCGTAGATATAATCCGCGTCGTCTATCGTATAGATTACCTGGGCTCCTTTGCAGGCTTCTTTCAGCGCGGCGGTGGCTACAGCATCATCCTTTTCGCTCTTCCTGTAATATTTGGAGATATTTATCCCCTGGTTGATTGACTTGATGCCGGCAATGAACCCCGCTTCATATTCTATATAGGATAAATACTCGTCTTTGCCGACGAAACAAACTGTTTCAGGCGCAAGGGATGCGGCGTATAATCCCGAGAAAAAACCGGCTTCCTGGCGCTTGAACATGATACTGTACAGATTTTGGACATCCTGGACCCCGTCCAGGTCGCCGTCGCCATTTGCACCAATAATAACGAAATTGTTGAGCGGATAGTTGCGTGAAAAAGCCAGTGCAGTGTTTTCGAATTCCGCGCCGCAAAAGATCACCAGCCCCGGATCTGTAGCCAGGATATTAGTCAGCCCAATCTCGGGATTAAGAGCGTTGTCAAAGCGCATAGTCTTCAAATGAAAACCGTAGCTGGAGCAGCTTTTGCCGAGAGAGGCGAATGCATCCTGGTTCAGATAGCCGTCATCGAGCTGTCCGTTATAAACGAAAAGCACGTCCGCTGGGGAATCGGAACATGAAACGAGGGAGAAACACATGACCAATATACAGGCTAAGCAAAGGATACGCTTAATTCTCACTTCCATTCACCACTCCTAAGATATTCGTCAGCCGTGTAAGCAGCTATTGCCCCATCGGAAGCGGCGGTAATAACCTGTCTGAGCGGCTTGACCCGCACGTCTCCTGCGGCAAACAGACCCTCTTGAGAAGTCCTCATCGAACTGTCAGTAATAATATACCCCTGTTTGTTGGTTTCCGCCAAGTTTTTTAATGGTTCCGTGTCAGGAATGAAACCAGCGAAAATGAAAACACCGTCAGTCTTTTCAGTACGGGTCTCGCCGGACACCCTGTCTTTCAGAGTAATAGATTCAACAAAGAATTTGCCGTTAATAGACGTTGGTTCGGTATTATAGATGATCTCGGCGTTCTCTTTTGCCTCAAGAGATCTCAGCAGAGACGCTTCT
>JAFZLL010000004.1 GCA_017551505.1 Eubacteriaceae bacterium | reverse complement strand
GGCCAGGCGTTCCTGTAGCTTTTCCCTGTCATAATCTGAAGTGGTGGTAGCGATCTCTCTCTTGATCTGTTCTTTCCTGTCTTCTACAAGCTTGGGATCGCCTGCTCCGGAAACGATGATGGTGTTCTCCTTGTCGACCTTGACGCTCTTGGCTCTTCCGAGCATATCCATCGTGACTGAACTGAGTTCCATGCCGATCTGATCGGATACGAGGGTCGCTCCGGTCATAAGGGCGATATCCTCGAGCATTGCCTTCCTTCTGTCGCCGAAACCAGGGGCTTTGACAGCAACGCACTGCAGTACGCCTCTGAGTTTGTTGAGGACGAGAGTGGAGAGCGCTTCTCCCTCGACATCTTCAGCGATGATAAGCAGCCTTCCGCCCTGTTTGATGAGCTGTTCGAGCAGAGGGATGATTTCCTGAATATTGGAGATCTTCTTATCGGTGATCAGTACGAAAGCATCCTCGTAGTTTACCGACATTTTTTCTGTATCGGTGATGAAGTAGCTGGAAAGATATCCTCTATCGAACTGCATGCCTTCGGTAAGGTCAAGCTCGATATTCATCGTTTTCCCTTCGTCAACGGTGATCACGCCGTCCTTGCCGACTCTTTCCATAGCGTCGCTGATGAGCTCGCCGATCTTTTTGTCATTCGCGGATATTGAGGCGACCTGAGCGATGGCGTTCTTGTCAGCAACCTTTTTGCTCTGCTTCTTCAGTGCTTCGATGGCTGCCTCGGTGGCTTCGTCGATGCCCTTTTTGAGGATAATCGGGTTCGCTCCGGCGGTGACGTTCTTGAGTCCTTCCTTGATGATAGCCTGTGCAAGGACGACTGCGCCTGTAGTGCCGTCTCCGGCTACATCGTTAGTCTTTACGGCAACTTCACGTACCAGTGAAGCTCCCATATTTTCGTAAATGTCTTCCAGGTCGATTTCCTTTGCGATGGTAACGCCGTCGTTAGTGATGGTCGGAGTACCGTATGTTCTGGAGAGGATTACGTTTCTCCCTCTGGGTCCTAAGGTCACTCTGACTGCATCAGCCAGTTTATTGACTCCGTTTTCGAGAGATGTTCTCGCTGCGGATCCGTATCTGATTTCTTTAGCCATTTCCTATTCTCCTTTGATTATTTTACACAAATCGCAAGAATGTCGCTCTGCTTGACGATGAGCAGCTTCTCATCATCGACTTCGACTTCTGTGCCTGCATACTGCGAATAAATAACGGTATCCCCTTCCTTGACGTCCAGCGGAACCTTCTTGCCGTCAACGACAACGCCAGTCCCGACGGCAACTACTGTCGCTTCCATCGGCTTTTCCTTGGATGTGTCTGTAAGGAGAAGTCCACCCTTTGTCTTCTCTTCAGAGTCCATAACTTTCAAAACGACCCTGTCGCCCAGTGGCTTGAGTTTCATGATAATATAACCTCCCGAAATGTAAAATGCTTTTTGTTAGCACTCATTCTTGTCGAGTGCTAAACATATTCTATCATATAACCTTTCAATGTCAATACTGCTTCCGTATTTTTTTATTTGTTTATTATTGCATTAGTATTGCAAAAGCACGGCGTTTTTATGTTATATTTAATGAAATACTATTAAAGAGGAGAAAGAATTGAAGATCGTAAAGGAAGGGCTGACTTTTGACGATATCCTGATCCTGCCGAAATATGCTGACTTTTCACCGTCCCAGGCTGACCTTACTACCAGACTGACCAATTCTATCAAGCTGAATATCCCGTTTATGTCCGCTGGAATGGACACCGTGACCGAGAGCGAGATGGCTATTGCCATGGCGAGGCAGGGCGGCATCGGCATTATTCACAAGAATATGTCAATAGAGGACCAGGCGGACAGCGTCGACAGGGTAAAAAGAAGCGAAAACGGTGTTATCGTCGACCCGTTTTACCTGACTGAAGATAATCTCACCGGCGACGCCATGGACCTGATGAAGAAATACCGCATCTCAGGCGTTCCTATAGTCCGGGGCAAAAAGCTCGTCGGCATAATCACGAATAGGGATCTTCGCTTCGAGAGCGATCCCACAAAGCCGATCCCTGAAGTAATGACGAAGGAAAACCTTATCACTGCACCTGTTGGGACGACCTTGGAGGAAGCCGAGGCGATATTGAAAAAGCATAGGATCGAAAAGCTGCCTCTCGTTGACAAGGACTTCAATCTTGCTGGGCTTATCACCATAAAAGACATCCAGAAAGCCATCGATTACCCGAACGCCGCGAAGGACAAACAGGGCAGACTCCTCTGCGGAGCCGCCTGCGGGGTGACCGGTGATTACCTTGACAGGGCAAAGGCATTGGTGGATGCAAAGGTGGACGTAATCGTCCTTGATACGGCTCACGGCGATTCTATCCATGTTATAGAGACTATACGCGAATTCAAGGAAAAGTTCCCCGATCTGCAGATTATTGCAGGAAACGTTGCTACTGCAGAGGGCACACTGCATCTGATCGAAGCAGGCGCAGATGCCGTAAAGGTGGGCATGGGCCCTGGCTCGATTTGCACGACAAGAGTAATCTCCGGCATGGGCGTTCCCCAGATTACAGCGGTCATGGACTGCGCCGAGGTCGCGGATAAATACAATATTCCGATCATCGCAGACGGTGGCATCAAGTATTCAGGAGATATTACCAAGGCGATTGCAGCAGGAGCATGTTCCGTCATGATGGGCAGCATGCTCGCCGGTACGGATGAGAGCCCGGGAGAAACGATCATATACCAGGGCAGGAGATACAAGAGCTATCGCGGAATGGGTTCCATGGGAGCTATGACACAGACATACAGTTCTGCTGACAGGTATCAGCAGTCCGGCAGCAAGAAGCTCGTCCCTGAAGGTGTGGAAGGCAGGGTGGCATACAAGGGATCCGTCGCCGAAGTCGTCTTCCAGATGGTCGGAGGCTTAAGAGCAGGAATGGGATACTGCGGATGCCGGACAATAGAAAAGCTGAGGACAGAGACTGAGGCTATCAAGATAACTCAGGCTTC
>JAFZLL010000032.1 GCA_017551505.1 Eubacteriaceae bacterium | reverse complement strand
TCACAGCGATCCATTCCGGCAGACATCAGACGGGATGCTATCGTTTCGCTGTCGCAGAGGTTGACCTTGCAGCCCAATGTAAAAATAAAGAATCTCATGTCATCTGCTGCGGGCAAATGCCTCGTCCTTTTTTAACTGATCCTTGAGCTCATCCAGGGAAGCGAACTTCTTCTCCTGACGGATGAATTCCATGAATTCCACCTTGATCGTCTCACCGTAGATATCCTCGTCAAAATCGAGGATATGCGTCTCAATGGTCACTGTTTCTCCGGAGACGGTCGGATTATTCCCGATATTGGTGATGCTGCGGAACCTCCTGCCATTCACTTCGGTCACAGTATAGTAA
This sequence comes from Eubacteriaceae bacterium, assembly GCA_017551505.1. GTDB lineage: Bacteria > Bacillota > Clostridia > Eubacteriales > Anaerofustaceae > JAAYHF01. Next base: position 199,463 of record JAFZLL010000032.1, on the reverse strand, counting down.
ACGCCCCACGCAGGCACTATCAGGCCTTCTTCAACGACGGTATTAGCTGTCGGGAAACCTATCGTCCTGCCTATCCGCCGGCCTTCGGTGACGATGCCCTTCAGGTAAAAGGGCCTTCCCAGAAGCTTCGCCGCAAAAGAGACGTTGCCTTCCTGGATGCAATTTCTGATCAGGCTGCTCGAGACAGGGAGTCCGTCGCATTTTACAGGCGGGCATATATCGGTCTTGATGCCATACGTGGAACAGAGCTTCTCCAGAGTATCGGTGTTTCCTCTGCCCTGCGCGCCGAAGGTATAATTGTAGCCTGCACAGACGTATCTGACATTGTTTTCAGCCAGATATTTCCTGACGAAATCCTCAGGAGAAGTGGCCATCATCTCCTCGCTGAAATCGTATATGAACAGGTATTTGATGCCTGCATCTTTCAGGAATTCCATCTTGTCGGATGCGCTCATAAGCTTTTTGGTTCTGGTGCCTCCTCCATTGATCACGTCGACGGGACGCTGGGAGAAGGTTATAAGGGCAGGCGTATAAGAGCTGGCAAGAACTGAGCTGATGATCTTCATATGCCCGATATGGAAGCCGTCGAAATAGCCCAGAGCTGCGCCTATCGGCTCATTGATGTCATGCTGATTATGGTCGGTTATTATCCTCATTTGGCATCCACCATCACTTTCTTCGGTTTGATACCGTTTTCCGTAACTATTCCTATCCCACTGAAGCCGCCTTCGGCATACAGACGCACGGTGCATCCTTTGACCAGGGTCCCGGAGCTTACCGTGAACCCGGATAACGGCACTTCAGCACCGGTGAGCATCATCTCCTCGCAGCTGCGGCAGACTGCTGCCTTAGGCAGATGCCTGATCGGATCATCGGGACTGAGCAGGAAATCTCCTGCAGTGCCCGAATATACTGCGGCGCTTATCTCCTCCAGCGTATGGGCCTGGGTCATATCATATCCGCAGCATTTCGTGCGGACAAGAGAGCTCATGACGGCTCCGCATCCAAGCTTTCTGCCGATGTCATCGGCAAGGGTCCGGATATATGTGCCTTCGGAGCACCTTACCCTTATTTCGGCCTCCATTGGGATATCGGCGCTTATAAGCTCGATCTGTTCTATGGTCACGGTGCGTACAGGTCTCTGCGTCTCGACGCCCTTGCGGGCGTACTCGTAAAACGGTCTGCCGTTCAGCTTTCTTGCCGAATAGGCTGGAGTCTGCTGCTCTATCTTGCCGGTGAAGCTGTGAAGGGCTTCCTCCAGCTCCTCGGCGGAAAATGCTGGACTGCAGGTCCGTGTCACTTCTCCCCAGATATCCTGGGTGTCGCTTACCATACCGAACCGTATCCCTGCTATATATTCCTTGCTGTCCTTCGGGAAATACTCGATGAGCCGCGATGCGGAGCCTGTGCAGACGATCAGAACACCAGAAGCGTTTGGATCCAGGGTCCCGGCGTGGCCTGCCTTCTTTTCTCCCAAAATGGAGGCCACCCGGCGGCATGCGGAGAAACTGGTCATCCCCGCGGATTTGTTGAGCACGATCACTGAATTCATAGGGTCTGAGCGTATTCGGCGAACACTTTTTCCAGTTCATCATAGGAACCGGAGAAAGTACAGCCCGCCGCTTTTATGTGTCCGCCGCCTCCGAAACGGCTGCAGAACTCGGAGACATCGTGTTCGAAATCGGCACTGCGCATGGAGAGCTTAAAAGCCTCTTTCCCTGTCTGGCGGACGGTGACCGATACGACAACGCCGTATACATATTTTATCGTGTTTGTCAGGATATCAGCTTCAGCATTGATGCTGTCCGAAAAGCCGTCCTTGTACAGGAGAGATGAGACTACCAGCTTCCCCCCTCCGTAAAATTTCGTGTTGCCAAAACCTATCTTTGCCAGCTCGATGACGTCTTTTTCCCTCATGCGCAGCGCTTCGTCGATCAGGTAGAAATCATCGTATCTTTCGTATAGTTCTGAAGCGATAAGATGGCAGTATGCAGTCGTATTGGAATAGGAAAAATTCCCGGTATCGGTGTCTATGGCAATATAGACAGCGTGGGCAATCTGCCGAGTGATCTCGCAGCCCAGGACCTTGAGCAGGGCATATATCAATTCCGCAGCGCAGGAGCTTGAAGGATAAACTATATTCACATCGCCGTATCCGGTATTGGTGCTGTGGTGATCAAGCACCAGTACCTTTTCCGCCCTGAACAGCTCGCTGTTTCCGAACAGGTATTCCCGGGTAGAGCAGTCGACTGCTATAGCCAGGTCGTACCTCTCATCCAGCGGACCGTTGAAAAAGGATGTCTCTTCCAGAAGGTTCTCCAGCCCGGACTTGTTCGTGTCTGCAACATAGTCGACCTTATAGCCCAGTTGCTTCAGACCGAGGCCAAGTGCCACCATCGAACCGCAGGCATCGCCGTCCTGGTTCTCATGGGAAAGTATCAGGATATTTGAAGAGCCGCCGATAATCTCGGCGGCTTCAGTGACATCAATGTGAGTCATTGCCTATCTCCTCGAGAAGCTTTTCTATATGCTCATAATTGTCATAAGAATCGTCAAGTATCAAAATGAGCTGCGGGGCGTAGCGCGTTGTGAGCGCATCTGCCACTTTTTTGCGCAGAACGCCCTTGGCGTTCTCAAGTACTGCCATGATTTCTTCTGACTCTTCCTTATCGGCATAAATGGTCACATATACCTGGCAGTATTTCATGTCAGGGGTGGTATTGACTCTGGATATCCCGATGAACCTGCCTTCCAGGCGGGGATCCTTCAGGGAAAAAGATATGGCGTTGGATATCTCATCCTTGATTAGCGCGTTTATTCTGTCGATCCTGTGCTGTGCCAATTCAGTCCTCTTCTTTCAGTCTTCTGGAGGAGAATTCCAGTTTGTCTCCCACGAGCATGCCGTCGAACTTCTCGATGCCGATACCGCATTCGTAGCCCTGAGCGACTTCCCTGACATCGTCCTTGAAACGCTTCAGTGAACCGATCTTCCCCTGGAATATGGTCTCCTCGCCGCGTATGACGCGGATACTGTCGCTCCTCTTGACGGAGCCTTCCGTTATATAGCTTCCGGCGATCGGACCCAGATCCGGTATGCGGTAGACCGCGCGGACTTCTCCTTCGCCTGTGACGATCTCCTCATATTCGGGTTCCTTCATACCCTTGAGTAAGGCGTTCATATCGTCCAGTATCTCATAGATGATCGAATACGTCTTTATTGAGATGCCTTCCTTGTCGGCCTGAGACTGCACATCGGAACCAACCTTGACGTTGAAGGCGATGATCATTGCCTTGGAAGCTGAGGCGAGCATGATGTCGGTCTCTGATACGTCGCCTACTCCGGAATGAATGACCGATATCTTTATCCCGGCATCGTTTCCCTCAAGGCCGCCAAGCTCCTGTTTGATGGCTTCCATGCTTCCTGCGACGTCGGTCTTGATGATGATATTGATCTCTTTCTGATCTTCCTCTTTGATATGTTCGAACAGATCGTCCAGTGATTTCGGTTGCGCAGCCCTGGCAGCCTGTATTGCAATCCTGTCCTTGCGCCTGGTGACGATATCCTTTGCCGTCTTTTCGTCATCCGCGACGAAGAACCTGTCACCTGCCGAAGGAACTTCGGGCAGCCCGATGATCTCCACTGCCATTGCAGGTTCAGCCGAGGTAACTCTCTTGCCGGTCCAGTCCGTCATAGCTCTGATCTTTCCGTAGATCGTATCGATCACGATGAAGTCCCCGGTCTTCAGTGTACCGCAGTTGACGAGCAGAGATGCGGTAACACCGCGCTGCTTATCGATGCGGGCCTCCAAAATGGTCCCTATCGACTTTCCTGAATAATCGGCTTTATAGTTCTCCACTTCTGCCAGAATAAGGATATTGTCGAGCAGGTCGTCGATCCCCATACCGGTCTTGGCAGAGACGTTCACGCATATCGTATCCCCTCCCCATGCCTCCGGGACGAGCTCGTACTTGGTGAGATCGTCCATAACACGCTGCGGGTTGGCCCCGGGCTTGTCCATCTTATTAATAGCTACGATTATTGGCACTTTGGCTGCCTTTGCGTGGTCTATGGCCTCCACGGTCTGCGGCATGACTCCGTCGTCTGCAGCGACTACCAGCACCGCTATATCCGTAACGTCGGCTCCCCTTGCCCTCATTGCGGTGAATGCTTTATGGCCAGGGGTATCGATGAACGTGATCTTCTTGTCCCTGACGGATACGGTATACGCGCCTATCTTCTGAGTGATGCCTCCCTTTTCGCCTTCGAAAACATTGGTGTTCCTTATGGCGTCGAGAAGCGAAGTCTTTCCGTGGTCTACGTGTCCCATGACAGTGACGATGGGCGGGCGAGGCTCGAGCAGGGTCTCGTCGGCGTTATGCGCTGCAAGCAGCTCCTCATAATAATCCGGCTCCTTCTCCAGTTCCACCTGTATACCAAGATCTTCGCAGATGACGGAGACTGTGTCATAATCCAACGGCTGGTTCAGCGTCACCATGACGCCGTATTCCATCAGCTTCTTCATGATGTCGCCGGTTGACATGAGTATCTTTTCGGAAAGCTCTGCTGCGGAGATGAAATCGGGCAGCACAACGACGCCCTCAACTCCAGCCGTGGCTCTCTTTTCCCAGCCCTCGAGCTTCTGTTTTTTATATTCGCTCTTCGTGCCGCGCTTTTTTTTGGCATTATTCGGGCGCACATAGCCCTTGTCGTCTGAGAAGAAAGTATTCTCAGCCTTGCTCTTCTCGTTGCTGTAGGCGGCTCTGTTCTTGTACCTGTCGTTCTTCGGCTTTTCCAGCGGCTTTTCTTCTGTGGTCCGGTAAGAGGTCCCCCGGTTCTGGCCGGTGCCTCTGCGGGCATTGTTGCCGGATCCGGAATACGATCCGCCGGTGTTCCTGTTCTGATAGCCGGTCCCGGTATTGTTCCTTCCCTGATAGCCTGTGCCTGTACCGGAATTATTCCGTCCCTGGGAGCCGGTCCCGGCGTTTCTGCCCTGATATCCTGTACCGGTATTGTTCCTTCCCTGATATCCTGTGCCGCTGTTCCTGTTCTGGTACCCGGTCCCGGCATTCCTGCCCTGATAACCTGTGCCTGTACCGGAATTATTCCGCCCCTGGTAGCCGGTCCCGGCATTCCTGCCCTGATAGTTGGGATTGCCGGTCCTGTTCTGAATGCTGCTGTTGTTGCCCTGTCTGCGGGAATCCTGGGCAGGGGTGTTCTGGCGCGCGGGTCTCTGGTTTGCGGAGGTGTCTGTCTGGGGCTTTGTAGCTGAAGCCACGGGCTTTTCCTCCTTCCTGACGGCAGAAGGTTCTGCGGGTTTTGCAGGCGTTTTCTCCGCCGGCTTTTCTGCAGCGGCCGGTTTTGACGGTGCTGCGTTCTCAGCGGATTTAGGCGCGATCTTGCCCTCTATGACAGTAAAATTATTACGGAAATACTTTTCCTGCTGGTCTGTCAGTATGCTCATATGGCTCTTTATTGGTATATTGGCCTGCTGGAGGATACCGACAAAATCCTTGCTCTGCACCCCGTATTCCTTTGCTAATTCGTATACTTTTTTCGGCATTTACTCCCCCTGTCTGTTATTTTTTCCAAACTTTATCTGAATTTCCTGCATTAATTCCTCGAGGCTTTCATTGTCTGCCTGCACCGAAAGAGCGTTTGCGAGCTTCTTCATGTCCTTGACGTTCTTAAGGCATTCCCCGCTCCTGCAGATATAGGCGCCTCTCCCGTTCATTTTGCCCGTAGGATCGACCTGCATACCGCCTTCGGGCACCCTGACTATCCTTAACAGATCTCTTTTTTCACTTACTTTCCTGCATATGACGCAGGTGCGCATCGGTACATTCTTCAATCGGCGTTTTCCTCTTTATCATTCGGGACCCCGGCATCCGTGCCGTCAGCTCCCAGGCCCTCGTCCGCGGGATCCTCGGTGCCTGCAAAAGTCTCATCAGCTCCGTCAACGGCGTCCTCAGAAGAGGATTCTCCAATGGCGGCGTACTGCTCCGGGGTCTTTATGTCTATCTTCCAGCCGGTCAGCCTGGCAGCCAGGCGCACGTTCTGCCCGTCCTTTCCGATCGCCAGCGACAACTGGCTCTCGTCTACGATGACCGTAGCGACATGTTCCTCTTCGTCAATCATGACTTCGAATACCTGTGCGGGACTGATCGCATTTGAGATGAAGACGACAGGGTCGTCACTGTACTGTATGATGTCTATGCGTTCTGTACCTATCTCGTTGAGGACGCCTTGTATCCTGACGCCTTTCTGGCCTACGCACGCTCCGATGGGGTCCACGTCCTCATTGGATGACCACACGGCGACCTTTGTACGGCTTCCGGCTTCCCTGGCTATCGCCTTGATCTCGACGGAGCCGTCCGCAATCTCAGGGATATCGATCTCCATGAGCCGCTTGATGAGCATAGGGTGTGAACGGGAGACATAGATCTGCGAACCTTTGTTGGTCCGTTTCACATCGCTCAGATAGACCCTTAACCTCATGCCCTGATAATACTGCTCCCCGGGTATCTGGTTGGAGATGTTCATTATCCCCTCGCTGCGTCCCAGGCTCACATAGATGTTGTTCCGGTCAGTACGCTGCACAGTTCCCACGACGAGCTCGTCTTTTTTTGCAGAATATGTGTCGTAAACGATCTGGCGCTCGCTCTCCTTGATCTGCTGGAGTATGTACTGCTTCGCATTCTGAGTAGCGACCCTGCCGAACTCGGTCGGATCGAGCCTGAATTCGATGTCGTCGCCGACTGAGGCATCCGGCTTAAAGCCCTTCGCTTCCTCAAGGGAGATCTGAGTGATATCGTCCTCCGGCGAATCCGAGACAGTGCGGTGGGCATACATCTCGATCTCGCCCGTTGTCCCATCGATATCGACGCTCACGTTCTGGTTGGATCTGTTGTCCTTTTTATACGCGGCGACGAGCGCTGCCTTCACTGCATCCAGAACGTCGGCCTTTTTTATCCCTTTTGTCCTCTCTATCTCATCAAGGGCTTCGATAAAGCTCCTCAGGCTTTCTTCCCTGCTTACGGTTTTCTTTTTCATTTCAGTTCCTTTTCTTAAAAGTCAAAATCAAAATGCAGGTTTATCCTGCTCACTTCGCTGTCTTTCAGCTCGACCGCGTTTCCATCCATGTCCGTGAACGAGAACACCCCTCCCGAGTGTCCGTTGAGGATGAGCACCGGTTTTTTGTCCCCGTTGAGTGCCTTGTACAGGGAAACGTCCACCTTGCTGCCGGAAAAGCGCTCGTAGTCCTTTTCCTTTTTAAGCACCCGGTTGATCCCGGGAGAGGATACCTCCAGCGTGTATTCCTCCTGTCCATCGTCGCCTCTCTCGTCTATGGCCCTGCTGATCTCCTCACTGACTGCGGCGCAGTCGTCCAGGGTAACGGCTCCTTCAGCCTTCTCGATATAGAAACGCAGTATCTTTATCGAGCCCTCCTTTACAAATTCGGCATCAGCCATCTCGCAGCCCTTTTCCCTGATGATAGGTCCGGCGAGTTCAATCATTTCGTCGAGAAATCCCATAAATGTCCCTTTCAGAAAGAAATGAGTGGGACAGCCCACTCATTTCGCAATACAACCTTATCACAGAATTATCCTTTTGTAAAGCAGAAAATCAAAACATTTGCCGATTTTGCCCTCTCTTAATCCCATTTTAAGGCTTATGATGATAAAATACCCATGATGAACAGCAATTATAAGAAGCATTTCCTGGATGCGATGGCACAAAACGGCTTCACGCCGGCTGAGGAGAAGGATATCTCCTACGGCGTTCAGCTCACCCTCTCCGACGGAGAGAATGACTGGAAAGTCCGCCTCTTCGAGAATGCTGCAGGAGAGCACACGATAGATACTTCGGGAAAGATGCCGGAAAGGCTGATGCAGGCAATAGGTGACTTTATCGTAAAGAGCTCAGACCCGCTCCTTTCCCCTCCCCTGATCGGTTCCGACGAAGCAGGCAAAGGCGACTGGATAGGTCCGCTGACCGTCTGCGCGCTCTATGCAGATGAGGATATGTACAGACGGCTTGCCGCTGCAGGCGTAAAGGATTCGAAAAAGCTCAGCGGCAAGAGGATCGAAGAGCTCAAGAACGCTATCACCTCGATCTGCCCGTATTACAGCGTGATATGCCTTATGCCTGAAGCCTTCAACAGGCTTTACGCGAAGCACGGCAATATAAACACGCTGCTTGCCGCTGCCCACGGCGAAGCCATAAGGAGCGTATACAGGAAGAGCGGCTGCGCCGAAGTGCTGATAGACAGGTTTTCGGACGAATCACTCATGGAATCGGAACTCAAAGGCACGGGACTGTCACTGCACCAACATTTCCGCGCAGAAGCCAATTTTGCGGTCGCAGCGGCCAGCATCCTGGCCCGCTACGCATATATCTCCCGCCTCAACGCCCTGAGCGGGAAATACGGTCTGACGCTTGTCCCGGGGGCAGGTGACGCAGCGGATGCCGCGGCAGCCGCCTTTGCCGCCGAATACGGGAAGGAACGTCTCGGGGAGATCGTCAAGCTCAACTACAAAAACACGCTGAAGGTGAAATGATGGAATCGGCCAAGAGCAAAATAAACGAACTGACAGACAGGCTGCTGTATTACAACCGGATGTATTACGAAAAAGACAGCCCGGTAGTATCCGATGAAGAGTACGACTCGCTCATGAAGGAGCTCGCGGACCTCGAAGCCATGTACCCCGAGTACGCGAGGGAGGATTCCCCTGCAAGGAACGTCGGAGGACGTGCAGCTGAGGGATTCTCAAAGGTGACTCACATTGCTCCGATGCTCTCCCTGGCCAACGCCTACAGCGAGGAGGAGCTTAGGGAATTTGACGAGAGGATAGCGAAGAGCCTCCCCGGCGAGGAATACTTCTACGACTGCGAGAACAAATTCGACGGGCTCACCGTCGTGCTTACATATGAGAACGGGGTCCTTACAAGAGGCGCGACCCGAGGCGACGGCGTAGTTGGCGAAGACATCACGAACAATATCAGGACAGTCAAGACGATCCCGCACAGGCTGAAACAGGACGTCTCGGTTACGGTGCGCGGGGAAGTCGTCATGTATAAGGACGAGTTCGAAAAGCTCAATGCAGCAAGGGAGCTTGGAGGACTCCCGCCCTTCGCGAACCCCAGGAACGCGGCAGCGGGCAGCCTCAGGCAGCTGAACAGCCAGGTCACCGCTTCCAGAAACCTGGATATTTTCGTCTTCAACCTGGAGAGCATCAGCGGTTACCAGCCGAAAGGCCACTATGAATCGCTGGAGTACCTGAAGAGCCTGGGCTTCAAGGTCAGCGACATAACCAGGGCAGCTACGATAGACGAGGCTGTGGCATATATCAAAGAAAAGGGGACAGGCCGCGCCGGGCTGCCCTTCGAGATAGACGGGGCCGTCCTGAAAGTGGATTCGTTCGCGCAGAGAGAGCGGCTCGGGATGACCGCTAAGACTCCTCGATGGGCGATTGCCTACAAGTTCTCGGCGATAGAAGCCGAAACTCTCCTGAAGGATATCACCGTCCAGGTCGGAAGGACGGGCGTGCTTACCCCAGTTGCCGAGCTCGAGCCGGTCAGGGTCGCCGGCAGCGTCGTCAGCAGGGCCACGCTGCATAATGAGGACAATGTGAAGATAAAGGATATCAGGATAGGCGACAGGGTGGTCGTTCGCAAGGCGGGGGACGTGATCCCAGAGGTGGCGCGCAGCCTCAAGGACAAGAGGACCGGGGACGAGAAAGAATTCGTGATGCCCCAGAGGTGCCCGGTCTGCGGGGCAAAGACATCGAGGGCCGAAGGAGAAGCGGCAGTCAGATGCCTGAACCCCGAATGCCCTGCCAAGGCGCTCAGAAGAATCCAGCACTTCGTCTCCAGGGATGCCATGAATATCGCCGGTCTGGGCGATTCATTGGTGCAGCGGCTGTATGATCTGGGCTACATAGAGGACTGCTCGGACATATTCACGCTCAGGAATAAAAAAGAACAGCTCAAAAAGCTGGATGGCCTTGGAGAAAAAAGCGTGGAAAATCTCATGGAAGCGATCGAGTCAAGCAAAAACGCCGGTTTCGATTCGCTTATATTCGCCCTGGGGATCCCGCTCGTAGGCAAGCGCAACGCTCAGGTGCTTGCCGCCCATTTTGCAGATATCGACGAGCTGACGTCAGCAAGCGCGCAGGAGCTCGATTCCATCGAATCCATAGGCGAAAAAAAGGCGGAGAGCATCACTGCCTTCTTTACCGACGAGGACAACCTTTCCATGATAACCTCTCTCAAATACGCGGGGGTAAATATGGCAAGGGCGGAAAAAGCAGACAGGAATCAGGCCAATGCCGCCTTTGAGGGCAAGACCTTCGTCCTGACTGGCACGCTCCCTCACTACACACGCGATGAAGCTTCCAGGATCATAGAGGGGCTTGGAGGGAAAGTTACAGGCAGCGTCAGCCGATCCACGGGCTATGTACTTGCAGGAGGGAACCCGGGAAGCAAGCTAGCGAAGGCGAACGAACTCGGGATACCGGTCATTGACGAGGCGGCGTTTATGAAAATGGCAGGGCTTTCGGATGAATAAGCTGACAGCGTACGCCAAGGCAAAGATAAACCTTGGGCTCGATATACTCTCAAGGAGGGACGACGGCTATCATGACATCAGGACACTGATGCATACGGTATCGCTCTGCGATACGCTCGTATTTGAGATATCGGACGAAACATCGCTTTCCTGCGATATGCCAGGGATACCCATAGACGGGAACAATATCGTGATCAAATGTCTGAACAGGACAGAGGAGGCAGTTGGGAGAAAACTGCCCATGAAGATCGAACTGTATAAAAAAATCCCCTCCGGAGCAGGGCTCGGCGGAGGCAGCGCGGACGGCGCCGAAACGATCAAGGCGGCAAACGAGCTCTACGGACTGGGGCTTACGCCTGAAGAACAGGCCGAGATAGCTGCGAGGGCAGGAAGCGACATACCCTTCTTGGTCTACGGAGGCTTCGCCCTCTGCGAAGGGCGCGGGGAACTGATCACGAAACTCCCGAAGCTCGGCGCTTATCCCTGCCTGCTTGTCAAGCCCGAAGAATCGGTGGATACGGGGGCAGCGTACGCCTTCTTCGACGGAGATGCCGGGCAAAGAGAAAACTGCGATTTCCAGGAGATACTGAGATCGCTCAGGAAAGGCATAGGGACGCGTCTTCACAACGACTTTGAAGATTACCTGAGGCTGCTTTATCCGAAGACATCATCGATAAAGGACGAGCTCATCTCATCAGGGGCTTTCGCCTGCTCCCTCTCAGGCAGCGGTTCCTGCTTTTACGGTCTGTTCAGGGAAACAGCAGTAGCGGAGAAGGCATACAGTGAGATGAAAGCGAAATACACGTTTGCCGAGCTGACTGTTCTTTGCTGATGATGTTCACCGTTATCATTGTGAGACATCGGTAACCTTTCCAGCTCTCCGGTGCCCACTCAATGCCACGATAAGGCTCAGACAATAAAAAGACCGGTGTGTGATGACTGAAAATCATTGCACACCGGCTTTTTCTATGATCTGTAAGGCAGATACCTATAATAATGCATCCAAACTTATATAATCGGCTGCACTTATATCCAAGGTCCTTAAACCTCCCTTATTTTTCCAGTCCCAGCTGTTCATACAGCGGTGCGATTATCATTTCGAGCGAGCCTTCGCTGAAGGGATCTTTAAGAGAGCATTCGGCAAGGGCTTCCCTGTAAAAAAGCTTGCCACCTATATGGCACAACTTATCGTAATCCTTCCATGCGCCTTCCCTGTCGCTTATCATCCTGTTGTTGAAATCCAATGCGCTAACGCTCGCCAGTGCGTAATCGATGTAATAGAAGGGGTACATGAATATGTGCAGCTGTCTGAGCCAGTATGTCCCGGACTCGAGGGTCGGATAGAGCCCGTCATAATCCCTGTCAGGCTGGTACTTCCTTTCAAGAGAATGCCAGACCTCCTTCCTTTCGGCGAATGTCAGCTCCGGTGATTCATACATCTTTTCCTGGAACTCGTCGACCATACATTCATATGCGATAGCCATGACGGTGCTCGCCAGGTGCGCGTAGCGGTAATCATCCGCCCGTTCCCCGAAAAACAGCTCCATATACGGGGAGGTGAAGAATTCCATGGAAGTGGAGTGGATCTCGCATGTTTCCATGCCGGCTTCCATCTGATCAGAGAGCTCGAAATCTCTCACGCTCCAGGCATTGTACGCGTGGCCGGCTTCATGAGTCAGCACCTCGACATCATCCTCTGTTCCGTTGAAGTTTGCGAAAATGAAAGGCAGGCTGTAGTTTGCCAGATCGCTGCAGTATCCTCCCTGCGCCTTGTTGGGGCGGCTTTCAAGATCCAGCAGGCCGCTGTCGGCCATCATGGAGAACAGTTCTCCCGTCGAGGGATTCAGGTCATTGTACATCTTCCTTGCTGTTTCTATCTTTTCCTTCACGGTGCCTTGCGGCCGCGGGTTGCCCTGCGGAAATTCGAAGGAACTGTCGGTGAATGTTATCCTGTCGACCCCGATGCGTTCGGCCTGTTTCGCCCTGATCTTTCCGACAAGGGGCACGACCTCCCTTACTACCTGATCGCGGAAAACCTTGACAGCCTCCTTATCGTAGTCATACCTGCAGCGCAGTATGTAAGCCAGCGGCGTATAAGTTTCAAATCCCATAGCCTTTCCCATCTGGGTTCGCACCTTGACCAGCTCGTCGAACAGCTCCCCTACAGGCTCCTCAAGAGTATGCAGGAAACCGTCGAATGCTGTGATGGCGCCTTTGCGGACCTCGCGGTCCGGATCCGAGAAAAAGCTCATGAGCCCGGGAAGGGTAAGCTTTTCGCCGTTGAATTCGATCTGGCTCTGGGACATGAGCCTCTGGTATTCGCTCGCCAGCTCGTTTTCCTTCTGCATGAACGGTATCATAGCCTCATCGAAGCTTTTGATGGTATATTCGCAGGCAGTAAAGAAGCGCTCTCCCCAGCGCTGTATTATCTGATCTTTAAAGGTGGACGCTACTACGGCCTTGCAGAATTCCACATAATAACCGATGAAGATAGGCTCGACATTGTCGTAGTAAGCCTGTTCGTCTTTATAAAACTCATCGTCGGTGTGACAGCTGTGGCGTATCTGGCACAGGCTGCTCATAGTCGAAAAGTCCTTTTGGAGCCTGTCGAACTCGAGGACAGCGGCTGCGAAGCTATCGAAATCGGAAGCTCCATTAATAAGCAAGAGGATCCTTTCGGCTTCGTTTTTCATTTCATCCTGATCTATATGTCTGTATTCTATCTCGTCAAATCTCATCTCTGACCTCCTGAAGTATGTATGACTTATTCTATCACAAGATGTTTTATGTTATAATGAACCATTCCATTTTGAGAGAAATAAAGTGAGAATAATTAAACGGATATCTGCTTTGATCTTGACCATGCTGCTGACAGTATGCATATCGGGCTGCCTGCCCACCAATCCTCCGGAGCCCGACGTACCGCAGGTGGACCCTGTGGCTTTCGGCACGTGGCAGGGCAATGTCTTTACGTCGGAATTCATGGGACTGACGTTTACGCTGCCTTCCGGGCTGAGGCGGGCTGAAGCCGAATTCATCGCCCAGAACCCGTCCGATGTGGCGGTATACAACATGGATACGGTCCTCACAGAAGAGATACTCGCTGACAGCGGCAAAAGCGAATACTACGATATCATGCTCGCGGATAAAGAGAACGCCGTATGTCTGGCGATGTACATAGTCGATACCAATAAGAGTCTGAATGCCAAGCTGAGCGCTTCGAACTACGCGCTGAATCTGCGCACCGCGCTGACCGGGAGAGGCTACAGTCTTTCCGACAGCAGTCACGCGGCCATTGCCGAAGAAGATTATATCTCTTTCACAGCTTCCTTGAACGATTACGTCAGTCTCAACTACTATATCGGGAAGAACAGGGACTACATCGTGGTGTGGATGACCTCTACATACCAGGGTCAGCAGCCTGACATAGGCGAATTCCTTGCGAGCATCACCAAACTTGTACCGGATGTTGCAGGGACGCAGGGGCAGGATGACTGAAACGCCCATCGGGAAGCCTCAGGCTTCCTTTTTTTTCAGTTCGAACAGAATGGCAAACTGAGTCATTTCTTTTATTCCCTGTCCGGACAAATAGGCTCATCCCCTTGACATATATCCGCTGCCGGTGTATATACTTATCTCTGTATGTACTGAAAAAGGATCATATGTTTTATGGAACACAATGAACTGTTTGAAAAGACCCCTGTCAGAAAACTGTTTTTCAAGCTGGCCATTCCGAGCATGCTCAGCCATATAGCAGGGGGGATAACTGAGATATTCGAAGGCATTTTTGTCGGCAGCAACCTTGGCGCTACCGCACTGGCTGCGGTGAACCTGGTCATTCCGATAATAATAATATCAGGCGCTGTGGCTGACATGATAGCCTCGGGCAGTTCCGTGCATATTTCGATAGAACTCGGGAAAAAGAACGATGAGAAGGCCAGAGGGATCTTTACCTCTGCCTGTATAATGATCTTTGCCGTCTCGCTTCTGGTGGCCGGGTTATTCCTGTTTTTCATAGACGAGATAATATCAATGATGGGGGCCACAGGAGAACTGGCCCGTCAGACGAAGGAGTACGCCCTCTTATTCGCAGCGATGGCACCGTTGTCGATGTCGTATTTCGCCTTTGATGATTATCTGCGCATTTGCGGCAAGGTGAAGTATTCAATGGTGGTCAACATCGCGACCTCCCTGCTCACCGCTTTCCTGTTATGGCTGCTTCTTGGGAAGCTGCATCTCGGGCTCTGGGCTTCCGGACTGGTATATAACGGATGCAGCGTCATCGGCGCAATCGCCTCGGCGATACCTCTCTTGTCGAAAAAACTCAAACTATATTTCGTTAAGCCGGAAACGGATCTGCAGCTCTCTGCCAGGATAATTGTCAGCGGGATACCGGCATTCACGGGGAATGTCACCGTTTCGCTCATAATCCTCATGACGAACACGCTGCTTTTAAAGATTTCTGGAGAACTGGCTGTAGCAGCGCTTTCGGTGTACGGTTATATAGAAAGCGTTCTGAGATGCGCTGTGTACGGGATGATAAACGGAGTCAGGCCTGCAATCGGCTACAATTATGGAGCACATGATGAGAAACGTCTCGAGCGCCTCGTCAGGACGCTGTTTGTGGGAACCTTCATAACCTCCTTCAGCTGCTACATCTCTGCCCGTCTTGCACTGCGTCCTATCGTCGGGATCTTCTGCCCGCAGAACGATACGGCTCTGATGGACATGACGTTCCATGCATCCATGATCTGCATCGTATCGATAACGATCTCCTGGTTCTCTGCCTCTTGCGGGATGCTGTTCACATCCCTGAACAAGCCGGTGTATGCCACGGTCATGTCTTTCATGCGCACCCTTGTTTTCCCTGCGGCGACGATGTATATCCAAGCTGCTTTCTGGGGGGTGGACGGGGTATGGTATTCCTTTATAACCTGCGAAGTGCTTTCAGCAGTCCTTTCCGGCATTTTCCTGTTTCCTGCAGTAGGTTCCGTCAGGAAAGAAATGGCTTCCTGAAGAAATACGCCCCAAAAGCTTGGGGAATGCTGACCGGGTCGTATCAGTGACATCTTGTGCTGAGGGATCATTTTCAAATGCTTTTCCATGACGATCCTCGCCATGGGTCACACAAGAATAACAGTCCGGTCCGAAATGTCCGAACAATTTGCGGACTTTCACCGCAGACTGACGGCGCGCCTGCAATATAAAGAGGTCATCTGGCTTAAGCCAGATGACCTCTTTATATTGTGTCTGTTTTGCCTCTAAGGTCTTATCCGAGCGGCGTCATGTTGCCGTCGTCGTACGGTTCGTTTTGTCCATTGTAAGATCCGTCGTAAGGTCCGTTATTGACGATAGGAGGGATGTTGTTCGTTTCCTTGATGAGCTTGATCGCTCTGGCATACAGATAAATCATGAAAGGCACGAATGCCAGGAGCGCCCAGTCGAGGTTGAGGAACAGGATGGCGTCATAGATCCCATGGGCTGCAACGGGGGCGGCAATCGAAAGCAGGGAATAATAGCTGCGCTTTTCCGGCACGAACTTCGCCAGCGAGAGGAAATACCCCATCAATACACCGAATATGGCATGCCCCGGTACGGAAGTAATTGCACGGACAATGCCTGTGGAAATACCGTATTTGCCCACATACGCGATATTCTCCAGAGTCGCGAAGCCCAAAGACACGGTCGCACAGTAGATGATCCCGTCATACAGTTCATCGTAGCTGCGTGAATTATAAGCGATGAGCTTATCCGCGATGTACTTAACCCCTTCTTCCATCAATGCGACCCCGAAAAAGGCCTGGAGGACAAGGCCGATTGCGGTATACGGCTCTCCGAAGATCGATGAATACAGAGTTTCAAGTATTATCGCAGGAAACGCGGATATTATGCCGGCAATGAACAGCAGGGAAAGCAGCCACACGGGCTCCCTGTTGTAGCGGTCAAAGCTCAGTATTACGAAAATGATAACGACAGTCGGAAGTATAGCTATCAAATATTCCAGTGACATTTTTTTCTCCGATCCTTAAGTTTTCACTATTTTAACAAACACAGACTCTTTTTTAAATAAGTTTAGCGTAAATAAGCGACGCATATACTATAATTAAATGTAATTCGGCAAGGAGAAAAGAATGGAAAACATTAAAGGCTACACTTTCATAAAAGAAGAATACATCCGCGAGATCTCCGCTGTCGCCAGTCTCTACGAGCACGACAAGAGCGGCGCCAGAGTGATGACTGTCAAATGCGATGACGAGAACAAAGTATTCGCTGTCTCATTTCTGACTCCTCCGGAAGACGATTGCGGTACGCCTCACATCATCGAGCACAGCGTGCTCTGCGGATCTGACAAGTACCCGCTCAAAGAGCCCTTCGTCTATCTCCTCAAATCCTCTCTCAATACGTTCCTGAACGCCATGACTTATCCGGACAAGACAATATACCCCGTGGCGAGCATGAACGAAAAGGATTTCGAAAACCTTACCGATGTCTACTGCGACGCCGTTTTCAACCCCCTGATAAGGACAGACGACTTCCCTTTCAGGCAGGAGGGGCACCATTACGAATACTACGGTGAAGATATCACCATCAACGGCGTAGTATACAACGAGATGAAAGGCGCGACATCTTCACCTGACGATATGCTGTTCGACGCGTCTCAGTCATCGCTCTTCCCCGGTACGGCTTACAGCCTCAACTCCGGCGGAGATCCGGATTTCATCCCGGAGCTTACCTATCAGAAATATCTGGCTTTCTATAAGAAACACTATCATCCATCCAACAGCTATATCTTCATTTACGGCAACACTGATATGGCAAAGCATATGGAAAAGCTGGACAGGGATTACCTGAACAACTTCGACCGCATCGTCCCTCCTGAGGCGGACCTCGTGTCTGAGGATTTCAATTCGCAGGAGATCTTCGTCAAGCAGTATTCGGTCGACGGCGAGGATATCTCGAACAGATACTGGTTCGCCGTCAACTGGGCGATGGCTCCCGCAGGAGACAACAGGGAGCAGCTGGCACTGTCCGTTCTGGAGAAGATACTCTTCGACACGGATTCCTCTGTATTGAAGAAAGCCCTGAGCGATGCAGGCATAGGCGAAGAAGTGCAGTGTTCGTTCACCACGGAGGAGGCTACCTCCTTCATGACAGTCTATGTCAAGAACGCTCCGCTCGACAAGCTGGATCTGTTCAGGAATACCGTAAACGAGACACTTGAAAAGATATGCCGCGATGGCCTGGACGACGAAGTCATCCTCTCATGCGTAAACAGTTCAGAGTTTTCCCTCAGGGAATCCGATATCTCCTCAACGATAAAAGGCCTTATATACGCTCTCAAAGTCATGGGCGGATGGCTCTACGGAAAAGACCCGTTCGACCAGTTGAAGTACGAGGACCTCGTTAAATACCTCAGAGAAAACCTGAGTTCCGATTTCTATACAGGACTGATAAAGAAACACATGCTGGACAACCAGCACAAAAGCGTCGTCGTTCTGGAGCCTGTCAGCGGCCTCTACGAGAAGAAGGCAGCGGAATTAGCCGAAAAGCTGTCCGAATACAAGGCCACCCTGACACCTGCGGAGCTTGACCAGATGCAGAAGGAGACCGAGGAGCTCAAGGCCAGGCAGGCTGCCCCGGACAAGCCCGAGGACATAGCCAGGATACCCGTATTGGAAGTCTCGGAGATCTCCCGTGACTGCGACAAAGACGAGCTGGAATGCTATGAGAAGGGAACGACCCGGGTATTCGTGTTCACCGGGGAAGCCTCCGATATCGTATACACCGACATTAACTTCGATATCTCAGCCCTCTCGGCCACGGAGCTGCCGAGGCTGAAGCTGCTGCGCTCCATCCTGGGCGTATACGCAACGAAGAATTATTCCGAATACGATCTGGGCAACGTCCAGGGCATTTATCTGGGAGGCACGGGCAGCGCTGTCAGTGTCCAGCAGGATTTCGCTGACATAGACTTATTCGACCGCAGATTCACATACTGGTCAAAGGCTCTGTTCTCCAATGCGGACAGGTTGTTCAGCCTGGCTGAAGAATCACTGCTTTCAACCAGGTTCGACGACATCGAAAGGCTTAAGGTCACGGTGAAGGAAGAGATCAGTAAGTTCGAGAACAGCCTGATCAACGAAGCAGAGTCCTACACACTGCTGCGGATGGATGGTTCTTCATCGGCAAAAGGCGCATTCAACTCCGCGCTTAGAGGCGAGGCGTATTACCGCTATCTGCTTTCCGCGGCCGCGCGTCTGGACAAAGGCGACGCGGGAGTGCTCGCGGAGCTGAAGGAGACTGCAGAAAAGGTTGTTACGTCGGCAGGGCTGGATATACTCATCACCTGTGACGGGAAAAACAAGGACGCCATGGTCAACAAGGCTTTTGCCTTCGCAGCAAAGCTGCCGGACAGGCAATCCGGTCAGCCAGCCATCTTTGTCCCCGGAGAAAAGATCAACGAAGGGATAGCCATTTCCTCGGCCGTCGCTTATACGGGGCTAGGGGTGAACCTTGTCAAAGCAGGCAGCTTTATGCCCAAGGCCTTTGCTGTGACCCGCAAGTTCCTGACGACAGATTACCTGTGGAACAACATCAGGGTCAAGGGCGGTGCCTATGGGGCGATGATGCGCACCGACAGGGGGGGCGACCTGATGCTGGTGTCCTACAGAGATCCAAACGTGAAGGCAACATATGAGGTATATGAAAAGATACCCGAGATACTTAAGGGACTGGATCTCACGAAAAGAGAGACTGACAATTTCATCCTCGGAACGATAAGCGATATCGATATTCCGAAGACCATTTACTCGAAAGCCAGGCTTGCCCTGGGCTACCTGTACGCACATTATCCCTATGAGGAGCGAAGGGCCACACGCGAGGCAGTGCTCTCAGCGACGCTGAAAGACATAAAGGCCTCGGCAGAACAGTTCGAATGCCTGCTGAAAGCAGGCGTGAAGGTCACATTCGCACCTGCCATGAAACTGAAGGAATACGAAAGCGGCTTTGACCGGATAACCTCGATCAACAGGAACAGCAAGGATGAGTTTTAATAGAAAGCTTCTCTTGACAGCGCTGGCTATTCTGCTGGCGCTGTCGTTTTGGCAGGGAGAGGCGAGGGCGTCAGGATACGACCTCAGCGGCTATCAGAGCGCCGGGATCTATGTCGTGGAGCAGAATACGGACACGGTCCTGCTTGAAAACAGGGCCGACGAACGTTTCTATCCGGGAAGCATCACCAAGATACTCACCGCCATGACTGCCCTTGACATTACGGACGACATGGATGAAAAGGTCACTGTGACCAGTGATATGCTGGCCCTCGTCAAGCCCAACAGCAGCAGGATCCATCTTTCTGCCGGGGAAATAATCACCTATGGCGATCTGATGAGAGGATCGCTAATACGCTCAGGCAATGACGCAGCGATCGCGATCGGAGTCTTCTGCGGGTGCAGGCTCACCGGATCTCCCGACACACTTGCATGCTACAATGCCTTCATCGAAGAGATGAATGAGAAATCCGCCTCCCTGGGATTGACCGGATCACACTGGGCCAACACCGACGGATACGACGACACGGAAAACTATTCCACTCCCAGAGATATAGTCGCGCTGGGCATTGCCGCACAGGATTACCCGTTCATCACAGAGACGGTGAAGATGCTCTCCTGCACAGCGGTCACGAGCGCGGGTGTCAGGGAATTCATGAGCACCAATATCCTCAAATACACCCAGCTGCCGGATATGATGGGCGGAGGGCCGAACCTGTACTACAGGGCATCGGTCACAGGAATGAAGACAGGCAATACCGTAATGGGGCAGAAATGCCTGCTGGTATCCGCTGAGAACGGAAACATGAGGATCACCGCGGCGATACTCAACATTCCCGATAAGACCAACGAGATATGGCCGCTGGCTGCAGGGATAATTGATTACTGCCTTGACGGCCACAGGGTCATAGACCTTATCAATGAGGCAAACAGATATATATCATATGAGATTTCCAACCCCTCGATACTGCAGAAGGGCAGTCTGGATGTGCTGACGGACGAAAGCATCAGGCTGTGCCTGGATAACGACACCGCGGAAAGCCTTACCTGCGTAACCACGATGGATCCGCAGAAGGTCCTCAGCGTCCGGAACGGAGCGCTCAAGCTGGCGTGCGATATCCAAAAGGGCGATGTCATCGGTAAGATGTCGTTCCTATGCGGCGGGGAGATCATCGCGGAGACGGAACTGAAGGCACTTGCCGATTACGATGTATTCAGCGACAGGGATATCATGACCGCGGGCATAATCATATGCACAGCAATCGTCCCAATAGCCCTGGCAGTCTCCGTCAAATCAGTAAAGAAAAAAAGAATCAGAGCGAGAAAAGGGAAAAATGCAGCAAAAAGTACTCAGCGCGCTTGAATACGACAAGATACTCGAGATGATCGCCTCCAGGGCGAACACCTCAGCAGCGCAGAACAATATACGGTCCCTCACGCCAGACATGAGCACCTTCATGATCAACGAAACGCTGGATCTCACGGCAGAGGCTGTCATGACCATAAGCCATAAAGGTGCCTTACCCTGCGGCGGCTACAAGGAGATAACCCAGTATGTCCTGCACGCCCAGAAGGGCGGCACCATTCGCGGGAGAGGGCTGCTCGCGGTCTCTTCCGCAATTAAGTACGCTTCCCAGATAAAGCGGTTCATCTTCTCCGAAGAATACGGGGCTCCAACATGCGAAAGGCTCAACGAAACGGCGTCCGAGATAACCGAGCTCAAAGTCCTCTCTTCCTCGATTGATTCATGCATCCTGGGCGAGGACGAGATAGCCGACGGAGCCTCCCCTGCCCTGGCCGCTATCAGGAGGAAGATGAGAAGGCTCAATTCAGGGATAAGGGACAAGCTCTCCTCATATACTAAAGGCGACAGTTCGAAATACCTGCAGGAGCAGCTGGTCACGATGAGGAGCGGAAGATACGTCATACCCGTAAAAAGCGAATTCAGGGGCACCGTGGACGGCATCATCCACGACACCTCCGCTAGTGGGCTCACATTATTCGTAGAACCTCAGAGCATCGTCAATATGAACAATGAGCTCAGGGCTCTTGAAGCCGACGAGGCTCGGGAGATCGACGAGATACTATCGGACTTCTCAAACCGGGTAGCAGAAAAAGCGCTGGAGCTCCTTGCCAACGAAAAGGCAGTGATCCTTTTGGACGAAATATTCGCAAAGGCTTCATACGCCTATGACAACGGGTATACCAGACCGGCGATAACGGAAGAGAGGTTCGTCAGCCTCCTTAAAGCCCGCCATCCCTTGATAGACAGGAAGAAGGCGGTAGCCAGCGACATAGTGATAGGAAGGGATTACACACAGATAGTGATCACCGGTCCGAATACCGGAGGAAAGACGGTCGCTCTCAAGACCCTCGGACTGTCCCTGCTCATGGCTCAGAGCGGACTGTTTGTCCCTGCCGAAGAAGGCAGCACGGTCTGCCTTTTCACAGAAGTGTTCGCCGATATCGGCGACGAACAAAGCATAGAACAGAGCCTGAGCACTTTCTCCTCCCATATGACGAACATTGCGGCTATCCTCAAGGAACTTGACGAAGATTCCATGGTACTTTTAGACGAGCTCGGTGCTGGCACCGACCCTTCGGAAGGGGCGGCGCTGGCGAAATCCATACTGAAATACATCCGTGCCTCAGGAGCGATGTGCGTAGCTACGACCCATTACAGCGAGATCAAACAGTACGCCCTGACCGAACCGGGGATAGTCAATGCCAATGTTGAGTTCGACGCCGTCAACCTCAAGCCTACCTTCAGACTCACAATAGGCCTGCCGGGCAAATCGAATGCCTTTGAGATATCATCCCGCCTTGGCATACCGCAGGAAATCATCGAGGAAGCCAAAAAGGAAATGACGGTCTCCGATTCACGATTCGAGGAACTCATATCCTCCCTGACCAGGAAAAACAAAGACGCAGAAGATTTCCTGATGAGGGCGAAGACCGCATGGAACGAAGCAGAGAAGGCAGAGGCGGAGAAACAAAGCGAACTGGAAAGACTGAAGGAAACGAAAAACAGGCTATATACTGAAGCCGTGGTCGAATCCAAACAGATCATCAACAATGCGAAGAAGACAGCCCGGGAGATGATCTCCTCAGCGGACAGATATTCCAAGGGAAGCGGGGCCATGAGGGAGGAATCCTCCCGAATGGCAAGGGAAGCATTGGACGAGCTGAATGCGCTGCTTCCCAAAAGCTCGCTGTTTTCTTCCCTGACAGAGGAAGGCGAAGGCGAGCATGAGTTCTCCAAAGGGGACAGCGTATCGATCCCCGAACTGAAAGCTGAAGGAAGTATCGTGGAGATACGAGGAGAGAGCGCCCTGGTGCAGATCGGTTCGATTAAAACTACGGTAGCGCTGTCGAAGCTGAAGCCGGCAGCAGCGAAAAAGGAGAAGAATTTCGCGTATACGGGAATGAAGGCAGCCAGTTTCTCACCCACCCTTGACATACGGGGGATAACCGGAGAAGAAGCCAAAATAGAAGTGGACAAATTCATAGATGACGCCATCCTTGCAGGGTACAAAACGCTTACGATCATCCACGGCAAAGGGGAAGGAGTACTGCGCAGAAAAGTCACCGAGGTACTCAAAGCCAGCGACGCCGTAGAGAGCTTCCGTCTGGGAGGACTTTCGGAAGGAGCCGGCGGGGCGACGATTGTCTACTTAAAATAGTTGAATACTAGCATTCAATAATATATAATAACGTTTATCCGGCTGAAAAATGAGCAATAAAACCTATAAAGGCATCGTTCTCAGGAGCGTAAAATACGGTGAACACGACAGGATACTGACCCTATTCACTTTGGAGAGGGGAAAGCTGAGTGCGGTCGCCAAGGGGGCGCAGAGCCCGAAATGCAAATACATCGCCTCATGCCAGAGCTACTGTTTGAGCGAATTCGTGCTCTCGGAAAACCTGAAGATGCCCTATGTGGCGTCTGCCGACGTGGTGAGAGGCTTCTACGGCCTGATAAACGACCCGGCATCGCTCATCGCAGCAGGCTATGCCTCAGAACTCACAGAGATATGCTTCGAAGAAGACAGTCCGGAAGAAGCGGCTTTCATGTTGCTGTACCACACATTGAGGATCCTGGAAGAGAACCCGGGCGGGTCCGCGATCACAGCCGCCACTGCCTTCGCGCTGAAGCTCATGGGGATAAACGGCACATACCCGGTACTTGACCGTTGCGCCAGCTGCGGAAGGAAGACCGGGAAATATTATTTTTCTCCACAGTCGGGAGGGACCGTCTGCGACGACTGTTCTTCCCCGGAGGAGACAGAGAGGCTGACATCTGCCGAAGCGATGTATCTTTACGACCTGCTCTACAAAAACATAAATGACATCGCCGGAATGGACGCCTTCGACGGGATGACAAAAAAGTATCTGTTCAGAACAGTGAACGAATACTGCGTCTATATACTTGGAAGAAATATAAAAAGCAGCGAATTAATGTACTCATTTTAGGGAGGGAAAATGGAAAGACAGCTTACACTTGACGAGATCATCAGCATTACGAAAATGAGGGGCATCATCTTCCCCGGCAGCGAGATATACGGCGGGCTCGCCAATGCCTGGGATTACGGGCCGGTGGGAGTCAAGCTGATCAATAATATCAAGTCCGCATGGACGAAAAAATTCCTGACGGAAAACCCGATGAACGTGCAGATCGACTCCGGCATTCTAATGAACAGCCGTACGTGGGAAGCCAGCGGGCATTTGGCCAACTTCAACGACCCGCTCATCGACTGCAAGCAGTGCAAGAGCCGCTACCGCGCCGACAAGCTGATCGAAGCTGATTTTGCGAAAAAGGGCATCAACGAGGTCTGCGACGGCTGGAGCAATGAACAGCTGGAATCTTACATCGCCGACAATGGCATCGTCTGCCCAAAGTGCGGTTCGAAGGAATTCACCTCAATCAGGCAGTTTAACCTGATGTTCAAGACTTTCCAGGGGGTGACAGAGGATTCCGTGAATACCGTCTATCTCCGTCCGGAGACCTGCCAGGGCATTTTCGTGAACTTCAAGAACGTGCTCCGTACTACACGTAAAAGACTCCCCTTCGGCATCGGCCAGATAGGCAAGAGCTTCCGCAACGAGATCACGCCCGGCAACTTCATCTTCCGCACCAGAGAATTCGAGCAGATGGAGCTGGAGTTCTTCTGTCTGCCCGAGGAAGAGTTCAAATGGTTCGACTACTGGAAGAATTTCGCGATGGATTTCATGCTCTCGCTGAATCTGAACGGGGAACACCTTCATTTCAGAGATCATAAAAAGGAGCAGCTCTCTCATTACTCCAACGCCACAACGGATATAGAGTACGATTTCCCGTTTGGAAGAAGCGAGCTGTGCGGGATCGCTGACAGGACGGACTATGACCTGAAGCAGCATGAGAAATTCTCAGGCAAGGATATGAAATACCAGGATCCGATCACCAATGAGAAGTTCTACCCGTACTGCATCGAGCCGTCCATGGGAGTCGGCCGCCTGATGCTCGCTATCCTCTGCGACAGATATGTATGCGAGACGCTGGACGACGGCAGCGAGAGGAACGTATTCAAGGTCCATCCGTATCTTGCCCCCTTCAAGGCAGCGGTGCTCCCGCTGACAAAGAAGCAGAACGAAGCTGCTAACGAGCTTTACAGCAGGCTCATCTGCGAATTCGACTGCGACTACGACGAGACCGGCAACATCGGAAAACGCTACCGCAGGCAGGACGAGATCGGTACGCCCTTCTGCGTGACCGTGGACTTCGATACAGCCGAGGATGGCTGCGTGACCGTACGTGACAGGGATACGATGGAGCAGAGCAGAGTCAGGATCGAAGAGGTCGGTGCCTTCTTGCGTGAGCATACAAAATTTTGAATATGCGTATTGAATTTCTATAAAGAGTTATGATAGAATAGCTGAAAATAATTTAAAAGGGAGTAAAAATGGCAACATATAAGAAAGGGATACAGACAAAAGAGCGCATCTTCCAGTCAGCAAAGAAGATGTTTTACGAATACGGATATAAAAATGCGACGATCGCGAAGATAGCGGCTGACGCGAAGGTTCCGATCGGGCTGGTAAATTATTATTTCAAGAAGAACGAGATCCTTTCCATCGTATATACACAGTTTCTGCAAAATATCAAGAAAGCCATAGACGAGCAGATAGGAAATGATCTTGAGAACCCCCTTCAGAGGCATATAGTATTCACCAGGATCTTCTATTCGATCATGCTGTCCAACGACAAGAACAGGGAGCTTTACAAGGAGATATTCATCAACGAACTGGTCGAAGCCGATGCCAGCGATCTCGTAGGGCTTGACTTCATGGAGATCGTGCGCACTTTCGACATCGATATCACCGAGAGCATCTTCCACAGGCTCACGATCGCCGAGTACGGCGCGAGAAGAGAACTGCTGCTGGACCGCTATGACAGGCTTGATCCGGAGAAAAGCAAGGATTTCATCGATTTCCTGGCTACGATCTCCGTGCGCCTCGCCGGAGTAGAGATAAAGGAAGTCATGCGCAATTGCAAGAAAGCGGACGAGCTTTACAAAAAGGTCGATACTTCCGTCATCAAATTCCTAATATAAGAATATTGACCGACAGGCTTATCCTCCCGCCCTGCTGGGCGGGATTTTTACATCCGTAAGCCTTGAAATGAGACAAAAACAGAACGAACCGCATAATAATCAAATAATGACACGGCCCTGCGTTTTTTTGTGCCGTATATGCTATAATTAAATCATAAACATATGGAGGACGATATGGACTGCCAGAAAGAGATAGAAAACAGGATAGCATTCATCAGGGATATAATTGCCGACGCTAAAGCCGACGGCATTGTTTTAGGTCTTTCGGGGGGCAAGGACAGCTCTCTGGTTGCCATACTCTGCAAGAAGGCCTGCGAGAACACGATAGGACTAATAATGCCCTGCGAATCATCGGTCAATTACGGCCAGGACATGGAAGACGCACTGGCGCTAGCCAAGCAGTTTAACATCGAGACACACACGATAGACCTGACCGCAGCAAAAAAGGCCCTAGTGGGGGATATCGAGAAGGAATTCCCGCTGGAGATCGAAGCAAACTCAAATATAAACCCCAGACTGCGCATGACGACGCTCTACGCAGTTGCCAGACAGAAGAATCTTATCGTTGCAGGTACAGGTAATGCCTGTGAGAGCTATGTCGGATATTTCACCAAATGGGGGGATGGGGCAAGCGACTTCAACCCGATAGGGGATCTGTACGTCAGCGAAGTCTACGAACTGCTTAAATACCTGGACTGCCCGCAGTCCATCATCGAAAAGGCTCCTTCGGCAGGCCTGAAGGAAGGGCAGACGGACGAAAAAGAACTGGGACTTACGTATAAACAGATCGAGTACTACCTTAAATACGGGCGCAGCGCATTGGATAAAGGCGCTACGAAGAGCGTTGATGCCAAGCACCAGGCGGCGCTTCATAAACTCAATCCGATACCCGTTTATTCGAGGGAAAAATACGAGAAATGAGGGTCCGGCTATTAATTCTCGACACAGTACTCTGCTACCTGTTAGGCAGCATCAACGGTGCGTACACGCTGGTAAAACTGCTGTTTAATAAGGACATCCGCGATTACGGCAGCGGGAATCCGGGAAGCACCAATGTCTACCGTGTCTTCGGATTGAACAAAGCTCTCGTTTCATTTGCCTTTGACACCCTGAAAGGCTTTTTTGCAATAAAGCTGAGCGACCTTATCCTGCCCGGCGATCCGCTGGCGAGGGCACTTGCAGCATTAGCGGTCGTGGCAGGACATGATTTCTCATTTTTACTGGGACACAACGGAGGCAAAGGTGTCGCCACCAGCTTCGGGATAGGGCTTGCTCTTACACCCGGGCTGACATGCTGCGGTGCAGCGCTGTCGGCTGTGCTTCTGATCATGACCAGGCTGATGTCGCTGTCCAATATGATAAGCATGGGAGTATTGGCAGCCGCGACCTTCATACTCCGATACCCGACATATATCTCGGTGCTCTATACGATCCTGTTTATCGCCGCCTGTGTCAGGCATAAAAGCAACATTCAAAGACTGCTCAACGGTACTGAGAACAAGATCGAATTCCCGCATTTACCGCATAAGGACAAATAGATGACAGATATGTTTCAGCTCTCGGCGAAAAAGCAATTGGAGAATTCCTCCCCTCTCGCCGAACGCATGCGTCCCAGGACGCTGGACGAATTTGTCGGTCAGAAAGAGATATTGGGCGAAGGCAGGCTGCTCAGGCGAATGATAACCGCCGATAAGATCAGCTCTGTCATTTTTTTCGGACCTCCGGGAAGCGGAAAGACTACTTTGGCCATGATAATCGCCGGCACGACCAAGAGCGAATTCATCCGCCTCAACGCGGTCTCCAGCGGAGTAGCTGAGATAAAAGAAATCATCAGAAAAGCAGAAGACAATCTGGGCATGTATGGGCGGAGGACGATCGTCTTCATAGACGAGATCCACCGTTTCAACAAATCCCAGCAGGACGCTCTTCTTCCCAGTGTTGAAAGCGGTATGATCATCCTCATCGGCGCAACAACAGAGAATCCTTATTTTGAGATCAATCCGGCTCTGATATCACGATCCACCGTATTTGAACTGAAAAAACTGAGCGAAGATGATATCAAAGAGGTGATCAAACACGCTATAAAGGATAAGGAACGCGGGCTTGGCAATTACCCGATAAAGATCACCAAGGATGCCATAAATCATTGGGCGAACGTGGCTAACGGTGACAGCCGCACGGCACTCAACGCGCTCGAACTCGCATATCTGACCGCTAAAAGAGATGACGAGGGCAACATAATCATAGACCTCAAAACTGCCGAAGAATGCATCCAGAAGCGTGCCGTGAATTATGACAAAAAAGGCGACTCGCACTATGACACGATCAGTGCGTTTATAAAGAGTATGCGCGGTTCCTCTCCTGACGCTGCGCTCTATTATCTCGCGAAGATGCTCTACGGAGGAGAAGACCCTAAATTCATTGCAAGGCGTATGGTGATTTTCGCTTCCGAGGATATCTCCAACGCTGATCCCAATGCACTTGACGTGGCGGTAAACGTATTCAGGGCCGTTGAGATCATAGGGATGCCGGAATGCGCAATAAACCTTGCCCAAGGGGTCACGTATCTGGCATGCGCAAGGAAGAGCAACGCTTCCTATATGGCTCTCGCTGCAGCCCAGAGCGATATCGAGAACAAGCCCACCGCTGAAATACCTATGCACCTTAGAAACGCCGTCTATAAAGCGCAAAAGGAGGCAGGAGTCGGCAAGGGGTATCTTTATCCGCACGACTTCGATGGACACTGGGTTAAACAGGAATACATGCCGATAGGGATGGAGGGAACGCAGTACTATCACCCCGGAGACTTCGGTGCGGAAAAGAGTTTTAAAGAGTATTTGGAAGAAATAAAAAAGATGTATAATGATTAATTGTACAGAAAAAGTCATTTAATCGGTGACAAGCTCTAACGGAGGTATACGATGTCTGGACATTCGAAATGGGCAAACATAAAGAATAAAAAAGGCAAAGCTGATGAAGCTAAAGGCGCCATATACACCAAGCTGGCCAAGTTCATCATGGTAGCTGCCAGGGAAGGCGGAGGGGACCCGGATTACAACTCCAAGCTCAGGGAAGCCATAGCCAAAGCCAAAGCAGCAAACATGACGAACGACGGCATAGAAAGGGCGATCAAGAAAGGGACCGGTGAAGGCAGTACGGCGCAGTGGGAAACCGTCACCTACGAAGGTTATTCCAATGGAGGCGCCGCGGTGATCGTTGAAGCGCTGACAGACAACAAGAACCGCACAGCCGGGGATATACGCCACATATTCGATAAATTTGGAGGCAATCTCGGCACGAACGGCTGCGTGGCTTTCATGTTCGATAAAAAAGGTCTCATCGTCATCGACAAGGAAAGCACCGGCAAGACAGAAGATGACCTGATGGAGCTGGCACTGGAGGCCGGTGCAGAGGATTTCGTGAATAACGAAGACGAAGGTGTCTACGAGATCACGACTTCACCTGAGGATTTCCTTGCGGTCTCCGATGCAATAACACAGGCAGGACTTGAGACTATAAATTCTTCGATCACTATGATCCCGCAGAATACCGTCGAGCTTAAAGACAGTGATCAGGTTACTAAATTCCAAAAGATGCTCGACATGTTCGAGCAGAACGACGATGTACAGGACGTATGGCACAACGCCGAACTTCCCGAAGAAGAATAACTATATATACGAGCCCGTCTTGGACAAAAACAGGACGGGCTTTTTTAGTTCATTGTTATACTGCTGAAGTATTGTCTCGACTCTTTTCTGATCTGATCATATAATGCGGCCGATCTCTCATCATCTGCCTCCGACAGATGTTCAAGAGCTTCTCTGGAAGCCATGAAAAGATCCGGATACTGGATAGCGTATTCGGTTATATCGCCGCTCTTACCGCTCTGACGGTACCCGAAAATATCACCGGAACCGCGCAGAGCCATATCGCGCCTTGCAATCTCAAAGCCATCCGTCGTATTCTTCAGCACTGACAGCCTGGTCAGTGCCTCGCTTTTCCCGGAGTCTGTCTGAAGGAAACAGTAGCCCTGATCGTTTCCTCTGCCAACACGTCCCCTGAGCTGGTGCAGTTGGGAAAGGCCGAAACGTTCTGCACCTTTGACCCACATGATGACCGCCTTCGGGACGTCGATGCCAACCTCTATGATAGTGGTGGAAACCAGCACCGCTGTATCTCCCTCGGCAAACGAAGACATGACCTCCTTTTTTTTCTCTTCGTTCATTTCCCCTGTCATGAAAGCTGTTTTATAGGGCGAAAGAGCTTTAACGGCCCCTTCATAAACTTCATTCACATTCTCCATATCCTCGGAATCTATCGCAGGGCAGACGATAAAGGTCTTGAGTCCCTTTGCCGCAGCCTGCCTGACGTAGGAATAGGCTTTGGCATCCTGGGTGGAATTGAACAGGAAAGTAATGACAGGTTTGCGTCCTCTCGGCATTTCGTCAATGATGCTGATATCAAGATCCTTGTAGATGCTCAGGGCCAGGGTGCGTGGTATCGGAGTCGCACTCATAACGAGCATATGCGGGGATATCCCTTTGTTTTCAAGCAGAGCCCTCTGGGCAACGCCGTACCGATGCTGCTCATCTATTGAGATGAAGCCCAGATCCTTATACTCCACACCGGATGAGAACAGTGCGTGGGTGCCGAAAATGATATTTGCTTCGCCTGAGGATATATGCTTCAGTGCAGCATCCTTTTCCTTTTTCTTCATGGTTCCGTACAGGACGGTGCATTTCAGCCCGAAATGCTCAAAGTACCTTGAGTACTTCTCGAAGTGCTGGCGCGCCAGTATCTCCGTCGGAGCGCAGATCGCCGCCTGGACATTGTTCCTTGCAGCCACATAAGCGGCCGCAACGGCCACAAAGGTCTTACCGCTTCCTACATCGCCCTGGACCAGCCTGTTCATGCGCCTTCCGGAGGACATGTCGGACAGTATCTCCGAAAGCGCCCGTTGCTGGGCCCCTGTCAGTTCGAAAGGGAGTGAAGCCGTAAACTCCCCGGCATACACGGGATCCATTATGCGGCCTTTTTCCTCACGGTCAGACTTAGACATGCTGATACCGTAATGAAAAGCCATGAATTTTTTCATCAGGAAATACCGCATGCCGTCCCTGGCCTGTTTGAGACTTTCCGGTTCATGGACGGCTTTATATGAATCAGCTGCGCTCATCAGCGCGTAATCAAGGCTTATCTTAAGCGGGATATCCTCTGTGATGGCTGTCTCCTTAAGAGCCTGTGATATCCATGCTGAAAATTCCTTCTGTTTGATTCCGTTTTTGACAGGAAGCGCATAAACCGGATAGACACCACTCTTAAGGTACTGTGCTTTGTCTTCACGTTCGATGACAGGAGCAATAAGTATTTTCGAGCCTTTTTTCATCCCGGGATATATCCTGCCGTAAAGCCGGTATTCACTTCCTTCTTTCAGGGATGTCTTGATATACGGCTGGTTGTAAAAAACGACCGGGAAAGCTGTCTCGCCATCGAAAAAGGTCAGTGTCCATTTTCCCGCCCTGCCGTAACCGCGGACACCCTCGCCAGTATAAACGGCTTTGATCAGGGCATAGGCGCCTTCTTCAGTTTCGGAGAACCTGACAAAACCCTCCCGTTCGCGGTAATCTACAGGGAGAAAGCTCAGCAGGTCGCCCAAAGTATTTATCTCCATACGCCGAAGGGCGTCTGCTTTTTTACTGCCGACGCCCCTTAAGACAGAAATATCATCGTTTGGGAAAAAAGTCATCTCACTCCGCGCTTATTATGTAATAGTACAGAGGTTGCCCGCCGTCGATCGCTTCAAAATCCACTTCAGGATATTTTGCCGCGATCCTGGCCTTCAGAGCCTCTGCCTCCTCAGGGGTAACGTTATCGCCGTAATAAAGAGAAACGAGACCTGCAGGTTCCTCGATGAGCTTGTCCACGATCTCGGAAGCCGCCGCGTCGACGTCCCTTCCTGCAGAAACGATTTCCCCGTCAATAATACCGATCACGTCGTCCTTGTGTACGTCAACGCCTCCGACAGTGGTATCCCTGACCGCAAAGGTGACCTGGGCTGTCCTGACCACAGAAAAAGCCTCCGTCATGTTTTTGATATTGAAATCCGCAGCCTGAGATGGGTCAAAGCTCATAAGGGCGGTGATTGCCTGCGGCATATTCTTCGTTTCAAGGACATGCACGTTCTTTTTGCTGACATCCCTGGCCTGATTGCAGGCCATTATGATGTTTTTATTATTGGGCAGAAGGATATAATCCCTCGCATTGGTCTTTTCTATGATATCAATAAACTGCTGAGTAGACGGGTTCATAGTCTGTCCGCCGCTGATGATATAGTTCACGCCTAGGCCGCGAAGTATCTCATCAAAGCCCTTGCCCGGTGATACGGCGATGACAGCGTAGTCCGTCGGGGCTTCGTCAGGTCTGATTGACCCATCGTCAGCTTCGTTCTCATCCATTTCGCCGAAGATCTCATTATGCTGTTCCTTCATGTTTTCGATCTTAATGCGTATGAATTCTCCGGCCGCGCTGGCGGTCTTCATGACATTCCATGGCTCGTTGGAATGGACATGGATCTTTATTATGCCGCTGTCTTCGATGACAAGAAGTGAATCGCCTATTTTCATAAGCTTATCGATAAGCTGTTTGCGGTACTGTTTCTTTCCGTCCGTGCGGATTAGCAGTTCTGTACAGTAGGCAAATTTGATATCGCTGTTGACTGTGCTGTCAAACTGAGCGGTGACTCCGGGTCCCTTCGAGTCCTTCAATCTCACGGGATTGCCCTCCAAGGCTGCCAGTACGCCTTTCATGATGCACATGAGCCCTGCTCCGCCTGCATCAACCACGCCCGCTTCCTTCAGGACCGGGAGCATCTCGGGTGTTTCATCCAGCGCTTTTTCGCCGGCTTTAACGAGCTCGCTAACATATTCTGCAGGATCGGTATATTTGTCGACGTTTGCTTCGGCGAATTCGCTCATCACCCGGGCAACGGTGAGTATGGTCCCTTCGGTAGGCTTCATCACAGCATTATAAGCTGCCTCCTTTGCCGTGCCGAGAGCCTTGGCAAGAACATCCGGGCTCATATTAACGCTTCCCATGCAGCCTTTCGCAAATCCTCTGAGGAGCTGCGACAATATGACCCCCGAATTTCCTCTGGCTCCCATAAGGGCCCCGGAAGAGACCGAGAGCGCGATCTCCCCGACTCCTCCTGTCGAATTCTCTGCCTCCCTTACCGCGCTCAGCATTGTGAGGGCCATATTGGTACCGGTATCTCCGTCAGGAACGGGAAAAACGTTCAGGTCGTTGACGGACTGTTTATTGTTCTCCAGATTGGCGTAACCGCTTTCCAGCAATTCTTTGAATTTTTGTGAATCTACTGCCATTTTTCCGCCTCTATATCCTTACGCTCGGCACATGCACCGTCACCTTGCGAACTTTGTATCCTGTTTCAGTTTCCACGTTATACTTCACAGCCTCAGCAAGGTTTTCCGAAACGGTCTCCATGTTGACGCCGAACTCCATGATAACATACATATCTACGAGCACCTCTCCCGCCTCATTGACGGCAATCTTGACGCCCTTGGTCATATCATTGCTGCCTAGAAGATATACGATACCGTCTGTACCGGGGATATTTGCCATACCGACGACGCCAAAACAGGTATAAGCCGCTTCTCCTGCGACCTTCTTTATCTCGGCGGAAGATTTTCTGTTCTCTTTATTTCTATCGAGATCCATATGCTTACCTCCGTATAAAAAACGAACCGGAGGTTTCCCTCCGGTTGCATTATATCATATTTGCATAGGATTTCAGTATTTTTGCTTTTTTTATACGTGTTCAGGACTTGACGGCCTTGGCGATGCGGTCGAATGCGGTCTTGACTACGGAAAGCGGGCAGGCCATGTTTACTCTGATGTAGCTGTCGCAGTTATCGACGAAGCTTCTTCCGGACTCGATGACGACTCCGCCCTGTCCGATCTTCTTTTCCAGTTCATCGTTGGAATAGCCGTAAGCAGCCAGCCCGATCCATGCCAGATAGGTCCCTTCAGGGATCGTGAAAACGGCGTCGGGAAGTTCCTTGGCGAGGAATTCCTTGACATAGGCGAAGTTGCCGTCCAGGTATTCCCTAAGTTCATCCAGCCAGTAAGCGCCCTGGGCATATGCAGCCTTTGTGGCGGCGAGGGACATCGGGTTCGTGGAACCTCTGCCTCCGATTTCTGCATAAGCCTTGCGGATCTCCTCATCGCGGATGAAGATGTTGGAATGTCCATTGCCGGCCAGGTTGAAGGTCTTGCTGGGCGCGGTGCAGGTGACTATCCTCTTGTCATCGGGGAAAAGGGATGCGATGGGAACGACCTTCTTGTCGCTCCTAGTGAGGTCAGCGTGAATCTCATCGGATATAATGAAGACTCCGTTTGCCTGGCATATCTCATGGATCTTCGTAAGCTCTTCCTTTGTCCAGATGCGGCCTGTCGGGTTGTGCGGGTTGCAGAGGATGAACAACGTGGTCTTGGGATCCTTGCACTTATCTTCAAAATCATCGAAGTCCATGGTGTAATAACCATTGGTGTTGATGAGCCTGTTGTAGAGGGCGTTTCTGCCTTCTGCCTGCTGGATGGCACCGAAGAAAGGTCCGTAAGAAGGAGTGGTGATAATGATGTTGTCGCCTTCCTTGGTCAGAGCCCTGACGAGCACGTTGATCGCGGGAACGACACCGTTGGAGATAACGATCTCTTCTTTTTTGACTTCCAGACCGAAGCGTACCTTATACCAGTTGATGATGTTGTCATAGTAGGAATCGTCGAAAATGCCGGTATAGCCTAAGATCTTCTTTTCAAGCCTTTCATGCATCGCCTCGAGGATCTCGGGGGCTACAGCGAAGTCCATATCTGCGATGAACATCGGAATAGCATCGTCGGAAGCGTCGGGATAGAATCTCTTCATTCCGTCAAATTTTACGGAATCAGTTCCTTCCCTTGAAATGATCTGGTCAAAATTATACATTTTTCTCTCCTTTTCAAACGCCCAATGTAAAGCGCTATTGTTTTAATGATACTTTTTTACAGCCTTTCATGCAATAGAAGCTTCAAAAAATAAGCAATTACTTCATTGTATTTTCGATAAGTAAGGGCCATGCACATTTGTCTTGATTTCCGAAGCGCTGATACAAAAAAGCCAAAGAAAGCAATTGTGTCTGTTCAAATCGACATCGCTTCTTCCTTCCTAACTATTATGCGCAGGACATTTAAACTATATTATGAAGATGCATTGGCTGAAGGTCATTCCCCGAATGCGTATCTTCTCAATATGGAGATGATCTCATACATTGCCTGTCTGTCGTTTTTATCCATCTCCAGATTATTTGATATACTGTAAGACTCATTCTTTTCTCCGGTAAAATAAACCGAGAGCCTGCTGACTGGAGCATCGAGAGCGATTTCATCTGAATATTCCAGATCATTCCATCCCATGTATTTCGACCCGTCAAGTGCGTTCAGTATTTCCTCTCTTACCGGTTTTCTTCTGGACAATCTGATTCTTTTTCTTTTGATCCTGGCGCCCCAGTAATCCTGTTTCTCAGCCTTGATGATGCACGAACCGTTCTCCCTGACCTCCAGGATGATCTCTTCGTGCCCGCCGTCCATCCCGCCGCCTTTATTGTATTCAGCCCGATACAAAGATAAATCCGCCACGTTTCTTCTCCTTGATGATACTGGTAGAAAGCATGAAAACTCGCAACTTCTCTCATAAGTCACGACATCATTTCATAATGATTATATCAAGTAACGCGGTAGATCCTGATTGTGCGATGAGCCTTATCAAGGTATTTCTGCATGCCTAACGAAAAGCGAGGCGGATCCATTGAGTCCGGGCACACGGCTCACAGCCTTAGCTTCAGATGACCGATTTACATCATTTCTGATTATTAGTACTAAGCACAAAATGTACCACCTTTGCTGGAGGTGTCCGGGAAATGGGCACATATCAATCCTGTCTGTTTTATCTTCTTGCTCTGATGATAAGGAAATCCGGCTTATGGAAAAGGTCGCTGTGCTGCGGAAATCTCTCCAGAATATCCTCGTCAGGCAGGGGCTCCTCCATCCTTTCCAAGATGAAACCTGTTTGAATCAGAGAATTCACGATCGTAGAGAACATCCTGTGATACTTTATGACTCCATCCACGAACCACCTGTATTCCTTCTCCCCTTCCCGGCTGTAGTTCTCAAGCTTCAGGTATTGTTTATTGCCGCTCTCGTCTCTGATCCACCTGTCGGCATTTCCCGAATAACATGTACTCAAAGGGTGCTCCTGAGAAAACAGAAAGATACCTCCGTCACTCAGAAGCTCATAGATGCTACTGGTTACACCTGAGAAATCCTCAACATAATGGATCGCAAGGGAGCTTGTTACGATATCGAACTTAGTTTTCATCATGCCGATATCCTCCATCGGCATTTCTATATACTCTATCCTTGGATCACTGTTTTCTTTCCTGGCGATTTCGAGCATTTTCTTGGAAATATCGATACCGACTACTCTTGCAGCCCCTCTCCTGATGTATTCAATACAGTGCTCACCAAAGCCACAGCCAAGGTCAAGGACTGTTTTCCCTTCCATATCCGGAAGCAGGGAGAACAATGCCGGCATCTCAAACAGAATGTTGGCATTAGCCTCATTGTCCCTGATCTTCCTGTATCCTTCAAAGAAGGTCTCATCATCGAAAATATCCTGCTTCGCCATAATTCTTTTACCTCTCATCGCCGCTCTTATTGCCCTGCGTCACAGTCCGCGGCAGAACCGACACAATTTACTTAATCATTCTTTCCCATTGCAGCACCCATCTCAAACACTTTCCTGCAGTGTACAGGGAAAACGGTCTTGCGGCGCTCGTATTTGGCTTCTGCATTGAAGAACCAGGGCCAGTCGGTCTTACTGTAATCTGCTATCTGCTGTGTATCTCCGCTTACAAAGGTCTCCGTCGGGCCAACAAAGCGGGTCATCATCTGCTGATATTTCTTGAGCAGTTCTGAATAATTACCTTCACCGGCATTGCTGGTCATAATGAGAAGGATAGGTATAGGGCGTTCATTGCAGCATGGAGCTTCGTTGCTGTATGTCAGATACTGGAATACCAGCCGCTCATATAGTGCACGGAATGATGCAGTGAGGTTCCCAAGATAGTTTGGCGAACCGATTATCAGTCCGTCCGATCTGCGGATGGCTTCCAATACCGGGGTCAAGCCGTCATTGCACATGCAGTGTCCTTTGCTCTTCTCTTTTTTACACCCAAAGCAGGAGATGCATCCTGTATACTTTTCCAGACGGAACAGATGATATTTCTCAACGACGGCTCCAGAGGATTCTGCCCCTCTTATCGCTTCATCGATCAATGTATCGGTGTTCCAGCCCTTTCGCGGACCGGCATTGACAGCAACGATTTTCTTGGTCATGATATTGCTTCCTTCCTTGTTTGCATATTGTCATCAAGGATTACATTTTGGGCCGCAAAACTCCGAATAATCCTTAATCTGTACTTATATAAATATACATAATTGCTGTGATCTCTATTGTTCGCAGCAATTCATCCGTTAACAACAGACAATTCTACTGAAAAATAGGCTTACCGATATGCATTTCCGTGCGCCAGGCGGGAGGCTCCATGTCATCAGCCCAGTATTCGTCCATCTCGCATATCTTGTCGTCTTTCAGCTTTATAAAACTCACAACGTGATAAGATGAGCTCCTGTCCGGTGGGAAAACATGTCCAGCCAATATCAGGATATCTCCGCTTACTTCAATACGTTCGATACTTCCGTCCCAATCTCCGGGGTAATCGCAATTTGCTTTGATATACTCGGAGACGGTAAACTGCTCATTGGTACATATCCAGCGAATGACTGCGTCTTCGGAGAAGAACTCCTTAAGCCTATCCCTGTCCTTTGCCAAAACACTCTGCCAAAAGGCATTTATATCCATCTTATTCACCTATGCCGTTCTGTTTGCGTTTCCGTTTTGGAGCCGGAAGTTCGTCATACATAGCTTCCAATAATTCCTGAAGGAAATCCCGGTTTTCCACATCATCCACCAGAAGCATTTCACTTGCTCCTTCATACGGAAGCTCCATCTCAGCTTCTGGCATCATTGCCCTGGCTGATTCTGTAGGTTTAACAAGAAACCGGTTATCGTATATCCCGCCGACTACTTTGCCGCGGTAATAGATGATGTATTCCCCCATCATCGCACGATACGAGATCTCATCCAATCCGGATAGTTGGTCGATTATAAAATCCAAATACTCTTTGTCTGATGCCATATCATACTCCATTATTGAACTACCAGTCCACTGCCTGTTCTGACAAAAACAGTGTGTATGCTAAGCTCGTCTCGGTCAACACTATTGCAATTATCTACTGTTATTGATGCGTTTTGTACCTAATTGCTGCTGGTATGATCTTTTTTACGAGATTGATTGGACACTCATATGTTCATACCTTTGCAGCCTTTTATCATCTAGATACCAGCTTCAGGAACTTGGCCGCGTTCATCTGTTCGTTCGTCAAATATTCCCCGTTAGAAAATAGCGCATAAGTGGTGACGGGAGTAGGTGCGTTCTGTGCATCGGCCTTGCTCTGCAGATGGATCGCTCTGAACTGTATGCCATTATCCTTTGCAGTCTGCTCAACGATCGGCACATACTTTGCGTTGAACGGGCACTGGTCCGTAAAGTAAAGCACATACCCATCCACATCGGTATGCGGATGTCTCGCACATTCCTTAAAGGCCGGCATCGCTTCATCAGCTGTAAAAGGCAGATACCAGAGCTGGATACCGTTGTCAGCCTCGTCACAAACAGAAAAACCTTTATGAGCCAGATACTTCGGATCGGCCAAAAACGGTTTTTTCTTTGCGGAAGACAGAA
The DNA here is from genome assembly GCA_017551505.1 of Eubacteriaceae bacterium. Lineage (GTDB taxonomy): Bacteria > Bacillota > Clostridia > Eubacteriales > Anaerofustaceae > JAAYHF01. The sequence goes on along the minus strand of JAFZLL010000032.1, from coordinate 160,338 downwards.
TGCACAGGCCTTTCCTGCCCTTTTCCCTGCTGTCGGCGATGCACTGTCCGAGAAGATCGTTTGAATAGCCGTGTCCCTTCATAGCACCGGAGACCCACAAACAGTCGATGTACATATACCCTTCTGCAGCGATCGGATTCCACGCGTTCTCAGCAGGTATGTATTCGATAAAGCATTTACCGCGTTCAGTGCTCTTCAGGAATACGAGGCCTTCTTCAAATCGATCGGCAAGCCAGGCTTTTTTTGATGAGACCTGGATATCCTTGTTATTCGAGATAGCGCAGCATATATGCTCACTTTCCAGATTGTCTTTCGTGACTCTTATGTATTCCATTTATTATCTCCTCAATCTAAACTGACCAGTGCGGATCGTGATCGTCGTTGATCAGAAACCTTATGCCCGACTTATACTCGATATCGAATCCGTTGAATTTCCTGTTCAGTTCATCTGCCGCTTCAGGGGATTCAACCGGGAAATAATCCCTGTAATAGCGGTCAACCCCGCCTGACATGTCGTGATACTCTGAGTATTGTACCAAAACGTACCCTCCGCATGATCTGCATCTGCACAAAAAACGCTCCCCGTCATCCCATGTGTGCAATATGTTGCCATAGGCCTCGCTTCCGTAATCCTCGACGAGTTCAAGCTCCATGTGCCTATATGCGTCAACGGCATCCTTCATTCCGAAGCCCAAACATGCTTTTTTCAATTTCCCCTCCCACATGAGCATAATAGAGGTCTTTAACTTCAATTTAAGCGGGTATGAATTGAGCTTTCAGCATCAGACTCAAGCTGTAACTGAGATGGTTTTTCCTTTCATCCCAGTATCAATTTGTAATATGGTCAAGTCTTTCAGCGAGCGTTATCAGTTCCCTCTCTCCTTCGATCTCGATGGGATAAGGATAGGCCTTTGCACATCGATCGAACTTGACCATGGCCTTTTCCGCTTTTTCCTTATCCTTCTCGACCAGCAATGCATATAAGTATTCCGTACGCAGCACGGAAGGATATGTCTTCATCACTTTCATGATATTCCGCAGATCATCAGAAAGCATCTCCTCCAGGATCTCCTTACGGTTTTCCGATATCATCTCTACATACATCCGGTCACAGATCATCAGATTGCGATGTAAGCTGACGATTCCATTTTGCCCGGAGAGCAGCTGTTTTATCAGTGTATCCGCCTCCTCAAACAGATGCTGATCCATCAGACGGTTGCATGCCAATACACCTACCGTAGCGATTATCCCGTTTTCCATCGACTCATCAGACGGAAGCGTAAACCATTCATCCGGCATTTCTTTTAAACGGATCCCTTTTGATATCTGTTCATTCACTTTCATCTGTATCCAAAACGCCCGGATCGCTTCCTTGCTGCGTGAAAGATCGAGAGCGTTCATACCGTCATTATTAACAGGACCCATTTTGACAGGCAAGCCGTTCATCAGTGCAAAAGCCAGCCCGATGACTGCAAAGATCAGCAGTATTGTCCAGATCAGTGAACGGATCGGGCAAAGAAAAGACAGCCCGAAACACAAGACCGCCGTAAACAGGTTAATAATTGCGCCACCGAAATTATACAGCATTACCGGCATCTCCCCGCCTTTCAAGTCTGGAGGGATCATCAGGCACTGACCGCCGGTTCCGGCGATGCTAAGTTTTCTGAACTGAACCCTGCCATCCTGTTTGATCAGCATCAGGTTAAAGATCCGGAAGGAACTGAACCGATAGCCTGTCAGCAGCCCGAAAATCAAATGCCCGGCCTCATGGATAATGATCTGTATGATCATAGCTATGTACATGCCGATGATCATCAGCGATAAAGACAGGTAAAATGCCGGGAGACTGTTCCCGGATTGATCTTGCTGTTCCAGATACATCAAGATCAATACACCGCAGGAAGCACCGATGAACATATAGATCAGGATGCTGATCCATTGTCCTCTGTTTTCTGTTTTCTGCTTTTTCTTTCCGTTTTGCATTAGTACTCCCCTTTATTATTATCCAGCTTTTCGATCGGAACAGTACTGAAACCAACCTCGATGAAACATCGGCTTCGAAGAATATCCGCTCCGACAAAGAACGCTTCGTATGATTTGTATCATTCATACGAGCCGATATGTCGACCTAGTGAATACATTATTTCCCACCACGAATCTTTTCGGATCCACCTTCCCGGGAAGATCGCATGTAATGATAAATTCCTTCGATACTCTCACCAGATACTGTTTACCGTTTCTTTCCACAAGATAGTACCCATCTGTATTGCCTGCATAATCGACAAGCTGACTGACTCCCCACTGGGTAACGAGATCGATCACGAACTCCTTAATGCTCAGCTTCTTTCTGCGGATAAGAGGATAAATCGCCTCTGCGTCCTGAAACTTGCTGCAGCAGACTGCATCCTTTTTATCCCTGCAGTTTCCGGTCTTCTCATAGTATTCAAGGTCGATTGCTTCTTTGACCTCATTGAAGGTAATTCTATCATCTTCAGACAGGATATAATCGATACTTACTCCCAGGAGCTGGGATATTAACCTGAGGCTGCTTACGTCGGGAAGCCCTCCGCCAGATTCCCACTTTGCGACAGCTGATCTGGATACACATAGTTTCTCCGCCAGTTGTTCCTGAGAAAGCCCTGCTTCTTTTCTGGCCGATCTTAATTTCTCTCCGAATGTCATTGTTCTGCCTCCTATGTTGATCAAATGCTGCGATCTTAGTTTTCAGCACTATACTATCTGTTTCAGCAATCACCCTTCAAGGAACTAAACGTAACGTCCACGTTACTCTGCGTAACAGACGCTTATAAGCCTATAAATGAGGCGGTTTTTCAGCGACAGTGTCGGATCTGCCAATACCACGTACGTTCAAATGCTCCGGCCATTACCGTCATCTAAAGATCTTCACAACCGGCATTGTTCCGTTTTTGTTGAACGCTCTGTTTTGCAGTAGAAGCACATTATGATATTGAAGCTTCTGCTTATCTATAATCTGCCCGGTATAATACCCAGTCGGATATCTGTCGGTCTGTCCCGTCGTTAGAGATAAACTCCAGCACATTCTGTCTTTGCAAGGCATGTTCCAGCAGCTCTGCGTCCGCTTTTTTCATGAAACTGATGAAATCGATCTGAGAATTGTTTCTCAAATCCTTCAGTATTCTCGTATCCCTGAGCTTCCTTTCGGCATCCTGCTTCGGATAGCCCTGTCCGAAAGGCTCGGAAAACAGTTTTTCTATCGTTTTCTCGCAGTTTTCTTCTCCTGTATATGTATATTCCTCCCCTAACGGCAGAGAGATCACATTGCCATTATTGATCTGCGCGAATAAGAAAGCGTCCATAGGAGTCGGGGCATATCCGCATATGATTCCGGGGATGCTGTTGCACGCAAGCATCATCCCCTGCCCTGAAGAGCATCCCGTCACAATGAAATCCACTGCACCGGACGCGATCAGCATACCTACTTCCAAAGAGATTTCTATATATGAGTATTTATCGGTTTCTTCGGGGAAACATCCGAAATTGACGACTTCATGTCTTTTGGCGTACCGCTTTGAACATTTATATAACAATTCATTCTTGCCGGTCTGCGAACTTGCCTGTATGACCCCGATCTTCATTCCCAGCTCCTTAAACTAAAACATACCAATATAATACTACCATCATTGCATTACCGCAAAATGATCTAAAGCAACCTGCACCCAAAGCCAGTATTGTCCATTCCTCATTTCGGGCTCTGACAAAACCAGATATAAAAATAAGGTCTGCCGGATAATATTGGTGTCCTGCAGCAGGACATCTTAATAGATCAGACGACCTTATTGTAATCGATCAGTATAAAACAGGGCATCCTTATCGGCAGGTCATGCTCTTTCCGGCACAGCCTCTGCCGAATGCATCAAATGCGGGTTCGCAAACAAAAGGCTATGCCCACTCAAAATTATCCTTGCCTGCACCTGCCTCGAAGAAATACTTTCCTATCCCCATGTCCACATCAGACATGATGCCGTTTTTGCAGGTAATAGAGACTTTATTCCCGCTGCCTTTAACGGTAAAAGCCATCCTGTTCATCGCAGTTGGCGCAAGCAGAAGCGCATCTACTCCGTTCTTGAACCACTCAGGCTCTTCTCCGTCATAGAAGCTTATGTCACCTGATGTTTTCATCCTGTGCTGAACTCCCTGGGTCATACCATACCCAACAGCTATGACACCGACAGGACATCCTCCATCTGTATCCCTGACTACTGCCTTTTTTGAGTACATGCCTCCTATCCACCATGTGTTTAATCCGAGAATCTGGGCATACAGCATGATATCAGCTCCGCAATAACCGGCCTTTTCACCGAGAGAGCCGTCATCCGGTCCGGCAAGTGCGATATAGTTGTTTACGCCTTTGCCCATCACCAGCTTCGCAAAACCGTCCAGGCCATCGGAGCTCCCTACTATAAGCCTGATATTCATGTTATGATTCTCGTTATTATCCCTGATGCGCTTATTGAGCTTCTCCACCAGTTCCTTGGGGATCGGTTTGTCAGTATACCTGCGTACAGTATGTCTCGCTTTGATCGCTCCAAGGATATCCATGCCTTCACCTCCATATCCCCACAATTATACTCTTTTACCTTATATCCTCACATATGCTGACAGTTAAAAGAGCCCGCTGCTGAACCGCACGATGCGATCAGTCTTATCTAAAGAGCCCAAACGCCTTTTGATACTGCCGCCACCTTATTCTACGTTGCTGCGCGGCTCAGTATAAAACATCCCAACTGCTTTTTCATAATCCCCGCTGTGAGTGTCGTAGAATCTAAGCTCGTTCCCAAACCTGACAACAGCAATGTGTTTTTCCTGATATACAGTGATACGATAGTCCTCTTTGATACAGAACTCAATCGATCCCGGTGAAGGCATATCATCTTTCGGAGTGCTTCTTTTCCTCCAGGAAACCAGGTCGAGGTATTTTGCCAATTCAACGCCGTCTACGTATCCGATACAGATCAAACCGTTTTCCTGCTTCCCTGCAGAGGGATAATAAATGGTCTGCACATCTGTCATGTCCACAACGAGCGAACAGGCATTTTCATAATTGAGGAAGGACAGATCCGGTTCGCCCGTAACTGTGATAACCCCATAATACTCCCTTGCTGCCTGCAGGCATTTTTCGCTGCTGGCTTTCGATCCGGAGATGTCAAGGGCTCTTCTTATGATCGACCGCGGGAACTTTGCCTTAATGTCGTCGACATAATAGCTCCCGTCTCTGGGCTCCCAGTATTCGACCACGCCATAGGTCGAAGCCTCATCGAATTTTCCGGACGTGTCAAAAGTGATAGCTGAGGGAATATGCGAGCCGGTCTCTATTTTGACATCCTTTCCGTCAAAGCTGAATTCTTCATAGAGCACCCATACATAAACTGTGGTCTCATTTCCCGATTTCGATACCAGCATAACATCATAATCGGAAGTGATGAAATGTCCTTCAGAGCGTGATGAGCGATGATGTTCTGCGACCGCCATATCCAAAGATGTACCCAGCTTACCTGACAGGCTCCTGTTTGAGGGTGGATCTGTCATCAGGCAGATCGCCAGAGCGATACATGCAATAATGGCTGCCAGAATGATCCAGAATGCAGGCTTTTTGTAATTAAGGACTCCTTTGACACGCTCTTTAACACCAGCTTCCCCGAAAGCCAGCGGGCAAGCCGCGACCCTCTTTCTTGGGAAACTGCAGTCCAGAAGTGCTTGTGAATATGCGGCCATATCGGCTTTATCCATATCACGGATTACCTTTTCATCGCATGCTGTTTCGATATCCCGGCACAGAAGGATATATGCGAGCCAGCATAACGGATTGAACCAGTACACTGACAGCAGCAGGAAGCCTAACGGCTTCCACCAGTGGTCATAACGCTGAAGATGAGCCTTTTCGTGACGGGTCACATGGGTAAGGGTTTCTCCATCCATAGACGATGGGACATATATTATCGGCTTAAATGCCCCGAGGATGAACGGAGCTGTGACTTCATCACAGGCAAAAATCATTTCTCCTGCTTGTACGCACACGGATACGGTCTTCTTCAGTTTCAGGTAACTAATCAGCGCATATGCCAGCATGACCAGGATACCTGTGATCCATACGATCGCTGCGGCAGGGATGACGATCTGAAGCGGGTTTATGCTGCTTGCCGGGTTGGGCGCAAATGACTCAGCTATAAATGGGTTAATCGCCTCATTGATAGATTCGATCCCGAAGTCGACAGCCGGTTCCTGCCAAAAGGCGATATCCGCAGGTATCGTCTCGCTGTTCGGTATCAAACTGAGACTGCTTTCAAACGAGAACGGGCACAAAAGGCGGATGGCGACAAGCCCCCAGAGAAGGCACGATACCCATCTCGGGGCCTTCTTCAGCAATACTCTTGCCAGAACGACAGCCAGTATCAGCCAGCTCGCCGTAATACTCATATTGAGTACTTTAAGGAATACTGCGCTCATGATTATCCCTCCTTTTTGAATGAATCGATCATCCGCTGGATCTCTTCCGCCTCCTCTGAAGAAATGCCTTTCCTGGAAATAAACGAAGCAATAAAGGCAGGCAAAGAACCTCTGTATGAATCCTCAATAATCTGTTCGCTTTTAGCTGAATAGAAGTCCTTGCGCGAAACCAGTGATACGACTATTCCGTCTTTATTCTGAAGCAATCCTTTTTCACAAAGCTTCCGCAGTACGGTATACGTCGTCGGTCTTTTCCAATTCAGTTCCTTCTCACATATTTTTGCCAGTTCACCGGAAGCAATCGGTTCATGCTCCCATATGATGTCTGCAAAACGTTCCTGTATAGCCCCAAGTTCAACACTTTTCATTATCCGATATCCCTTCATGTTGTTTATTCGAGTAAACAGCACCTGTAGTTTACTCGAATAAACAACCTATGTCAAGATAATAACCAAGAATTAATAATTGATATGAATCATAATAAGTATTACGGTGCTTGCGATGTTCGGCATACAGACTGTTCCCGGAAAACTGGAGAGAAGGGACTCTGAGTGACGATTATTTCAGAAAAGCCTCCATCATTACTGCGTATTTCTCCTAAAAAAACTCCAGATCATATTGAGCGAAAACGATCTCTCAATACGTTCTGGAGCATATGACATCTTCTATATAATTCAAGAAAAGCCGACACTCAATAGGCTCAAGTCAAAACCCGTCTATCTCACAAACGCAAATCGATTACTCAACCGGCAGCTGGATCTCGGTCAGCCAGTCTTCTTCCGATTCCTTGTTCCAGATACCGTCAATGTAGCATTCTCTTGAGAACCCGGACTGTCTGTAACCGTTCTGCTCGGCATATTTCATAAGGAATGCATAAGCTTCGCCGATACTTGCATATGAACCTTTATGATAAATACTGATCACTTTTGCCTCAGGAAGCGTTTTGAACCTGATATTATCATTCTCCTTCCCGAATGCTGTGACTTCTTCGCTGTATCTGATGTGGATATCTGTTTCCTTATGCTCGCCGTCAAGGCATTCGCAGAACCCATACGACTGATCCGGGCATTTCATTCCCGGATTCAGTTCAAGACATTCCTGCCCGACAGATGGTATCCACTGCATAATGTCGGAATAGGTCTTTAACACAGTCTCTGCAGTAAAGACGATCTTCTCCGGAATCACTTTCTCTGTTACCTGGTATTTCATCTCTTTGTCCTCCAAAATAGAATTGATGATGGAAAGACGAGACTCGATCAAATGCTTTTCTTCCATAAATGATCTTCTTTTTTCCTGCAGGATTCCTTTCAGATCTGTTCCGGAAAAGACTGCTTTGATCTCTTCGATCGACAGACCGAGCTGCCTGTATGATTTTATTTTTGCAGCAATCTCCAGCTGAGAGGTTTCATAAAACCTGTAGTTATTCCATTCGTCGACGGAAGCAGGTTCCAGAAGGCCTTCTTTCTCATAAAACCTCAGGGCTTTGATCGTCAGATGTGAAAGCTTTGAAAACTCACTTATCCTAAGCAATATCGTTGATCTCCTTTCCTCATCTGACAATCTATTCTATCCCCTTAGGGACGAGTCAAGAGGCAAATGAATGATTTCCGCTGATTTTTCGACTAAGCCTTCGGCAATCTCCCGTTTGTTTACGTCCATAAGTCTGAATTAGAGCTCATCTCACAGTTTCTTCCCCTGCAGGATCATTGAAAGAGGAAAACCGCAATGATCTATTGAAAACAGACCGCCGCTTATATCATAATCGAACTCCTGAAGCCCTGTAACAACAATTCCGTTGTTACACATCCCCGAAACGATTTCTGCCATCGGATGCGTAAAATCGGTAAAGGTCTTCGAACGATACTTCTTCAACGTCATATAATACATACCTTCATTTACGGTCCATTCATGTTCAAAGTAAGAAAAATGGCATTCCGTTTTATGTTCCGGATCATACTCCGCATCGCCTTCCGCGGCCAGCATATTCGTGCAGGGATGCTGTTCGTTAAGAAGGATCACGGCTCCGGGCTTCATGCATCTCGCCACAATCTCAAAAAAGCGATCCAAATCATCAAACCAGCATAGTGTTCCTATAGTAATGATCACAATATCAAACTCTTTTTCGTACCGTTCGTCAATGTCATAGATATTAACAGATTCAAATATACAGGGCAGACCTAACGCTTTTGCCATCTCATTAGCAAAAGCGACCTGATTTTCAGCAATATCAAAGCCTATTCCCTTAGAGGCTTTTCCGCTTTTCACCAAAGAAAGGAGCTCCCGGCCGTTATTGCAACAGAATTGGCCGATCGTTTTCCCTTCTGTATCGGTGTTTCGCAAAATATCAACCATTTCTTTTTCAAAAAACGGATAATCTTCTTTCTGAATTCGCTCTGTTATATCAGCACCCCACGAAGGATCTCTGTTGTCAAAGGCCTCTTCCCATGCTGCTTTATTGACTTCAATGTATTTTTCCATGAAATTACCTCTTTGTTTTCGTATGATCGGTTTTTCTGCAATTAACCGCACTGTCTTAAAACGTGTTTCCTTTCCCTATACGCAACAACTTATCGTTTTTTTGCTTTCTGTTATTCTTTTAACGTGTTCTCTTTTGTTTCTCTTCATACAGTACCCTGCAAAACCCATAGTGAAAGTCAAAAGTGTCCATATAAACCAGATTCTGTAGTAGACGAACAATCCCCATCCAAGGTCAGAAAAGGGTGTTTGGATTAAATAGACCAGCGGCTGACTGATCAGTAAGAACACAAAGCACTTCAATCCGGAATCCATGAGAGAAGAGCTGTTCATGATAATGACGATTCCGAACATGATCCAAACCTCAAAGCTAATGGTGATATCAGCGAAAGACGTATCCTTTGCAGCGGGAAACAGCGCCATGACAGCGGTATAGATACCAGCGAAAACCGCAAGTAAAATCAACCTTTTCCAGGACAGGCCAATTCCTCCGAATAGCTTTCTGATATGATGCATGATCAATGTTTCAATACCTTCGATCTACCGAATTTATATGCCAATTCTACCACACTGCAGAATACACGTTTACGCATTTGTAAATATAACAAGGCTCAGCAATTATACTGTTTCCTCTTTGCGCGATGGGAATATGGCAAATAATAAGTGAGACGAACTCTGATGCAGACCAGGTTTATGCGTTACAAGATAGTGGAAAGAAACTCCGGAAAAGTTGAAAAAAAGCTGTTAATAATATAGAATCTTTGTAGATCAGACAGTCTTCAGTGCAAAAATGGCTCCAACGGCTTTTACCTGACTCAGGAAAAGAAAGACCGCTGCGTTGTCCAAGGACGCATACCGTTTCCTGACGAAGATGAACCCAAGGTTGCCCGGTGCTGACTAGTAGACCCTGTTGTAAAGTCAAACACGGAGGGAAAACAATGAAAAGGATTACAGCGATGATCATGTCGGCCGTACTCTGTTTGAGTCTGGCCTCCTGCGGTGGCGGCGGAGAAAGAGCGGATCTGTCTGCCGAACCGTTCTCCATAGAATATGAGAACCGCTCCCTGAGCGGCACTCTGGGATTCATAGCGGAAGGGAATTGGTACCATCTGGGTATCAGCAAGACTTCGGGAAACGTTGCGGGCAACGAGATAGGCTTCGTGCATGCCACCAAAACAGATGATATTCACAATGAAGGATCGGTATTCATTGGGCCCGTGGAGATGTATATAACCGACAGCTTCGAAGGGGACACCATTCAAGAGAAGATCCGGTCCTTCGTACGTTCCTATGCTCAAGGGGATGAACTTGTGGCTGAAGGAGAAACCACCGTCGCAGGTATCAATATTCTCAGACGCGCAGGTATCGAAGGTGACGACCGCTATTCCAGAGCGCGTTACTGCGGAGTGGGTGAATTCAGAGAAGGGATCCTCGTTATCTTTTACGATGTCAACGTAAGAGGGGAGAATGCAAAAACAGACGCAGAATCCCACATGAAAATCTTTGAGGATTGGCTGGGGACTTTACATCTAGACGCTACAAATGTGCCCGATGCTTCCGGAGACCTTCCGCTGTCGAACGGCATGATTCTTTCCGGCTTCCCAGTAAAGTTCACTGATGACATGGACATCTATTTGGACAGCATAGACGGGAGAACCAGCGTTACGACATTCAACGACGAAGGAAAGCTGTTTGACACCGTGGTATCCGTCTCTAAAGATAAGGACAGCCAAGTCATGTACTACGAAGGATTTCTAGCCGAGTGGAAACAAAGAGGACTTAACGAAAAAGGTCCGGAAACCTTGAAAGGCAACTTCAAGTGGTCGGTATACCGCTGTGAAGGAGAACCCGGAATGATGATCGCCACGTCCAAGAGGAACGGCAAATACCTATGTGTCAGTGCCGAGAGTCACGACTTCGGAGCCGGCGACCAGGCTGCTGTAGAAGAATGGCTTACAAAGATGGACGTAAAGTGAACACAATGATGCATGATATATACTCCGCAGAAATCGATCTCATGATTTCTGCGGAGTTTTGAAATCCTTTTTTGTCTGAAAGTACTAAGATAAGTATACTCTTCTATTAGTAACTATCAGTTTCGACAGCCTAGAGCTCAAAAATGCTACGGTAATTACTTTGAAGTCAAAACAGTTTTTTGTTACAGATGTAGTCTAAATTATACAATCGTCAGCACTGACATAATCAATAATGAGATGTAATCATTTGCATTACAGTCTCTATAAGCTCCACATAGAATTGGAAGAATCACTGTCAAAGCATAATAACTGCAGCTATTATCTCTGCTCATTTCTTAATTCGGAACTGCATTTTCAGAAATTCTAGTCAACCTTCAACAGATTGATCTTCTTTTCTCTTAACATGAATATGTACGCTCCAGCGGATACTAAGGTATCGAATGCGTTGCCGAAACCAAACAGCATAGCGATACCAATCAGCGTCGGTGTCCATTTCCCGGTGATATACAAAAGAAACGCAGCACCATAATAGATCGTATTCGTTACGACTGATTCGAACAGCATGTAGTTCGTTTTTCCCAGGCCGTAGAACGTTGCATCGAAGATATTCTGAAAGGCAAACAAAACATAGAATCCCAGCAGGATCAACACTAGTTCAAGCAGTTTGTCTACGTCGGAATACTGCAGAATGTACGTCATAAACGGTTTCCAAAGCGGTATGGTCAAACACCAGATAACACACACGCCAAACGTGATTGCAAAGTATCCGAGCGTGTTTTTCCTGACATTGTCTTCGCTTTCAGCCGTTTCTTCCTTTATCAGTTCCCCGAGCTGCAATATCGGCAACAGAAGCCACCCCCAAATAAAACTGTTGGCAACCCAATAGGTCCCCTGTTCGCCGACGACGTTAACCATACGCGCTACCATGAGCATATATGCAACGTTGCGGACAAAGGATTCAAGACCAGAGATCCCTCCGATTTTCAGGAGATCTTTCATCCAGCCGAAATCAAGCGGCTCCTTAGTAAATACTTTGACCCCTTCATTGCGCAGCAACAATAATGAAATGAAGAGGATCAAGATGTTTACGATTATATTCGAATACCCGATACCGTTAACACCGAGGTTCAACGAAACTGGCAAAGTGGATATGAGGAAGGTATCAAATACAAGAGAGAGGATCAGTCTGGTGCCAGTCAAAATATAGATATACCGGCTTCTGTCTACAGATACCAGTGCGACAAGTGCAAGTTCTGCCAGTATCGAGAAGACGTTTGCGACACTTTCTATACGGATATACGTAGCAGATGCAGCGAGAATTGTCTCATCCGCTGCCATCAGTGAGAGCAACTGCTTGGCAAAGATGAATACAATCGCAGACACTACAGTGAACACACCGAAAGTCATAAGCATGCCAGTGCGCATATGATTTGAAAATGCCTTTTTATCCTCTTTTACCTTCCCGACAAAGAAGAAAAGAGGAAGAATAATCGCTTCTCTTATTACCTCATACAGAAGGTTCACCCATGAAAGCTGTCCTGCGATTGAGAACGACCAATCACCAGGCATCTGTCCAAGAAAGAAGACCCGCACCGTCGTATAGATCGTAGGGCACAGTCCCAGTACGAGCAGTGCAATAAACAATCTCATATTAATGTTTGAAAGTGACTTTTTCAGCTTATCCATTTATACCTCCCCGAAAACGTTAGTGTTTTGTGTTTTTCCGAAAATGAACATCCTTTTCGCGATGCATACTAAAGGTATTTTTTCAGAACGATCTTTTCATCAGTTCTATCAATTTCCGAGAAACCGTGTTTAAGAAACAGGCTGATTGCGGGATTATCGATGGCAATATCATCCAGAAGGACTGAAATACCATTTTCTTTTGCTGCATCACAAAGGACTTCAAGGCCCTGACTCCCATAACCTTGTCCTCGAAATTCAGAGAAAACAATCACATCTGCAACATATCCATCATATTCTGGAGAATAGTGATATGCGATCTCTCCCACGAAATCGCCATTCTCATTTTTCAGATATCTGTAATAGCGCTGATTATCATGATTTACGATCCAATAATCATACCAAGACTCCCGCTCGTTTTCAGGGAAAGAAATTGTGCCTCCCCAAGCGTGGTTGAAGGACATTGTGTCCTCATCAGAAAGCATCATCTGCCTGAACCATAATTCTTCGAATGTGGGAATGACTGCTTCAATCATTTATGTCTCCTCAGCTCGCAACTTGTCAATATAAGTACTTCTCCGGCCGGTGTGCAAAGAAAACGGTTTTAGGAGCGAAAGACAGGATTCGTTCCCAATCTCTTTTCAGTGAATCGTTATCCTCATAACCTTCTGCATATTCCAACGGTTCCAGATCGCCGACAATGCAGTTACCGTCATCCAATATCAAAGAGACGCTGTCTATACTGTGGCTTGGTGTTGTGATGATTTCGCCGCTGATACCTATTGATGAAAGAAATGCTCTGCTCTCAATACACGATATGACAGTAGCAGATTCTTCACTTATGGGAGTGAAAGGTAATCTGTCTTTCTCAAAAATATAGTCCGAGAAATGAACCATTTCTCGTTGTTCTTCAAGTAACAGCAGCTCAACTCTCTGCTTCATCAGCTCACCGATAATTCCCATGTGATCCGGATGATAATGCGTTGCCAATACATAGCTTAAATCTGAAACTCTGATACCGGCTTTCTTCATTTCCTTGTAAAAAGCAGGCAAAGTTCCAGCATAGTCAGTATCAACAAGGAGACCGCATTTATTACCCTGGACGAAATATGTATTTGTATTTCCGTACTTTAATTTGAGCATTCGCAATTAACAGAAAGTATAACCGTTAAAGATTGATCCACTGAGCAGCCTGGTCAGTAGCGAATCACACTAAGCATATGACTGCTATGTTTTTAAACCCTTTCAAGCCTTAGATACTTTTCCCTTAAATACCAGGCCTGTTCACTTGTTATGATCTGATTGACTTCCGCGTTATTGATGTCCGTCTGCAGATTACAATAATCACAGTCCCATCTGAGGTATTTTTCACCTTGATCAAGCTTTTCCCATGCGCTTTTCATGACGGCGATGGAATCTTCTAAAAATGAAGGAAGTCCGCGTTCAAGATAGGATCTGTCTTTTGGAAGACCAGTTTGGTTGTCATATGGAGATGACAACTCCATGATTTCTTCCATTGTGCAGCCCAGCGCTTTTGCAAGTTGCTGCACAGTCTTTGCAGAGCAGCGCTCAATATCACTTCTTCCCGCACATATGTCCATTATAGTTGTTTTAGGAACACCGCTTACTTTAGATAACTGATATTTACTAATTTTACGCTGATCGAGCAGCTCTTGAAGATCCATGCGAGCCTCCTTTTACATACGCGATTATATCGGTATGCCGACCTACTGTCAAGCAAGTACGCGGTTTTGACCTCCAAGTTTAAATACACACCACTAAGAAGCATAATAATCCCACCGATTTTACTCGGCAGGCAGTCAGAAGAGATATGTTCAGTTAGGTCGACATTGACAAGCGGATACAAAAAGAGACCCACTACCGTTTGATAGTGAGTCTCTTGCAGATTAACGCTGGTTTATGCCATTCAATAAAGTATTAAACTTTTAAGCCTCCAAATTAGAAAGCCAGAGGTGGTTTTGGGAGACTCTTTTGATGATTTGGGCTCACATCGAAACTTAAATCAATACAGTTTCGCACCTGCAGGGATGTGCGGATCGACCATCAGAAGATGGAGTTTTTCTTCATCTCCTTCGTGATGAACGGCACTGATGAGCATGCCGCAGGAGTCTATTCCCATCATGGTTTTGGGAGGCAGATTGGTGATCGCAATGCAGGTCTTACCAATCAGTTCTTCAGGTTCGTAATATGCGTGGATACCGCTCAGTATCGTTCTGTTAACGCCGCTTCCGTCATCCAGAGTGAACTTTAAAAGCTTCTTGGACTTATGCACTGCTTCACATCCGAGGACCTTCACAGCACGGAAATCGCTCTTGCTGAAGGTCTCAAAGTCAACCTGATCCGCGAACAGAGGCTCGATCACGACGTTGGAGAAGTCGATCTTTTCTTCGACAACTGGTGCTTCGACCGCCCCTTCCGCAGGCTTGGCCTTGTTTTCAGCTTTGGGCTGATCCAGAGGCTTCATTGTCGGGAAAAGGATAACATCCCTGATCGTCGGCTGGTCAGTCAAGAGCATTACGAGCCTGTCTATGCCGATACCGAGTCCTCCCGTTGGAGGCAGTCCAACTTCCAGCGCATTGATAAAGTCAGCGTCATATGGGTGTGCTTCATCGTCGCCCTTGGCCTTTGCTTCCATCTGCGCAAGGAAACGGTCTCTCTGGTCAAAGGGATCATTAAGCTCAGAGAACGCGTTGCCGTATTCGTGTCCGGCAATAAATATCTCGAAACGCTCGGTGTATCTCTGGTCGTAGGAGCATTTCTTTGCCAGCGGCGAAATCTCCGTCGGATGGTCGGTGACGAACGTAGGCTGCACGATAGTCTCTTCAACCTTCGAGTCAAATGCTGCCTCGATCATCTTGCCGATGCCCCAGGAATCTTCCACCTCTATTCCAAGACTGCGGGCGGCTTTTCTCGCCTCTTCGATGTCTGTAATCTTATCGAAATCGATCCCTGTAGCCTCGGTCACCAGGTCGACCATCCTCGCCCTCCTGTACGGGGCTTTCAGGGAGATGCTTACGCCCTGGTAATCGACATCAGTGCTTCCGTTTATCTTTTCACCAAGAAAACTAAACAGCTCCTCCACCATATCCATGACGCCATTGTAATCCGTGTAGGATTCGTAGGACTCCATGGAGGTGAATTCCGGGTTATGAGTGGCGTCCATTCCTTCGTTGCGGAAGACCCTGCCGATCTCATATACCTTGTCGAAACCGCCCACGATAAGCCTCTTGAGATTGAGCTCGGTGGCAATCCTAAGATACATAGCAATATCAAGTGTATTGTGATGGGTAACGAAAGGGCGTGCGGAAGCGCCTCCGGCCAATGTCGAAAGCACCGGCGTTTCCACTTCGATAAAGCCCCTGTTATCCATGAACTCGCGTATGGCGGAGATGATCCTAGTACGCTTTATGAAAACATCCTTGACCTCGGGATCCATGATAAGGTCAGTGTACCGCTGACGGTATCTGAGGTCGGTATCCTTCAGGCCATGGTATTTTTCAGGCAGGACCTGAATCGATTTGGTAAGGAGCGTCATTTGGGAGACCCTTATGCTTATCTCGCCTCTCTGGGTCGCGAAGACCTCCCCCTCAACGCCTACGATATCCCCGATGTCATAGGAGAGCACTTCTTCATAACTGTCTCCCAGAATGTCCTTTTTGCAGAACAGCTGGATCTTGTCTGTTACGTCAAGAAGATCGTAGAAAGCGACCTTCCCCTGGCCCCGCTTGGCCATGATGCGCCCGGCAAGGGATACGACCTTACCGTCGTTATCCGAAAAATGCTCTTTAATATCCCTGGCGTATGCGGTCCGAAGGAACTTCGTCTGCCTGTATGGGTCCTTTCCTTCGGCAGCCAGCTTTTCGTATTTCTCTATCTTGACCTTTACAACATCCGGCATATTGCCGTAGTATTCGTCGTTATGCTCCATATTACTTTACCGAACGGATCTCGAGGACAAAATCGCCTCCCGGTGCGTGCACGGTGACCTTGTCGCCGACCTTGCTACCCACGAGTGCCTGTCCGACCGGGCTCTGGTTGGACAGAAGCTTATTGTCCAGATCCACTTCATCGCTCCCCACTATACGGTATTCCATCTCCTCGTCCAGCTCGGGATCGTAAATCTTGACCGAACTCCCGACTGCGACGACACCTTTGGGAGTTTTCTTGTTATCTATTATTTTGGCGTTCTTCAGCTTATACTCTATTTCGACGATCTCGCCTTCGATAAAGCCCTGTTCGTTCTTGGCTTCCTCGTATTCGGCGTTCTCGGACAGGTCCCCGAATTCACGCGCGACCTTGATCTTTTCAGCAACTTCACGGCGTGCTGTCGTTTTAAGGTATTCAAGGCGCTCCTGGAGCTCGTAATATCCGTCCTTGGTCAACAGGATCTCTTCTAATTCTGCCATTAGATTTCTACCCCCCCATATTAGTTCAATAATTATAGTTTTCTTTTGCGGTCAAGTCAAGGGCATAATCCTTCGGGATCCCCTGGGAAACTGACAACCGCTGATTATTCAGTCCCTTGCCGTTACTGCCTTGCGCCGCATTCATGGCAGAACCTGGCGCCTTCCATAAGCTCCGCGCCGCAATCCCTGCAGCGTCTGTTTTGCTCTGATGTCTCCTCCGGCGAAGTCTCCGGCTGATTACAGCCGTTCATGATATCGGTAAACTCAGCGCTTTGGCACCATCTGTGTATCTCCGAACAGCGCACCGAGATGAACGGGTGTGTCCCGCCCAAATTCGCAAGCTGCTGCAGGGATCTGTTGTAGCCCGAGCTTTTCACCAGTTGCTCATAATCAGCAGCCTGTTCCATAAAAGCCTCCTTGTTGATCCCCTTTATCACTGTCTTGCTTCCCGAAGCAAGGCGGATCATGACGTCTTCGACGATATCGCTTCCCCCCATATATACAGCCGCAGCCCTGTCCGCGGAAAGCTCACTGGTCCTCTGCCATGATGCGAGCGCCAGTTTCAGCGGTGCGGAGATGAGGCCGAAGCCGAGAGCATCCGCGACGCCGTAAAGAATGACCGTCGCCATAGTGCGGTAAAGCACGTGACGGCAGGCTATATGGCCGCATTCGTGGGCGATGACGGCCTTCAGTTCATCTGTGGTCATGGAATCGATCAGTCCTGATGTTATGGTTATGAATGCCTCGTCATCACCATAGGTATAGGCATTGGGATACGGATTCATCTCCAGATACAGCTCCGGCTCAGTGATGCCGAGCCTGCCGCAGATCGGGGGCAGGAGCTCATATATCTCAGGCAGCTGATCCTTTCCCAAACGTATCTTGGTGGCCATATTGACACCGTGAAGCATCTGACCGGTAAATCTTTTCATGAACGCCTGCAGAAGGGCGGTGAATCCCGGCAGGGATTTCAGCGTCCTCAGAGTCTCCCTGTCCTGCGGGTGCATATACGTTTCAGCATCTATCGTCTTCATATCATTATCCTTTCAGGCAGATCCGTTCCCTGTGCCACTTGAGATGATACATTTTCCGGGCAATGATCAAAAGCCCATCACGTCGCTTAGACACCAGTTAGAAAAGCGCGGGGATCCCCGCGCCTGAAGTACTTGTTTTACTTGAATACCACTTCGTAATCTTCGAAGCCGTCCAGCTTCATAAGCAGCTCCGTTATCGCGGTTCTGGCGTTCCTCTCCGCTTCATGAAGCAGCCCTTTCTCCAACGCAGTTTTCTCGTTGAGTGCCTTCTGCTCGGTTTCAAACCCGACGACGTCATCGACCGTAATGGGATTGAATATATTCTTTTTCTGGTCATAGACCTGTACGCTGCCCTCATCGATACTGTGCGATATGATGTAAGCATCCGGGATCTTTACCGTGATCACGTAATCCTCGACCTTGAAATCGACTTTTGACAGATCCACGCCTGCCCTTATGATCCCGTCGTAAGTGACGATGAAGCTTTTCGTGGTCAGGGGTATCGTCCAGTCCTTGAACATCAATGAGTTCGTAAAGCTGCCCAGTCCGGTGTAGGAATAGGTCACGGTCACCAGTTCTCCTGCCGTCTTAAAGGATTCCGACAATATCTCTGTGGTGATGCTTGGAGCCCCGAAATGCAGGGGGCCTTTATAGGTAGCCCCGAAATAGAAGCCTGCAGACAGGCAGCACACGCACAGAAAGAGCACCAGCATTATTTTCCAGAAAATCTTCATTTTTTCAAAGCCTCATAGACTGCCACAGCGCATGCGACAGTTGCTCCCACCATCGGGTTGTTTCCCATTCCGATGAACCCCATCATCTCCACGTGCGCAGGCACGGAGGAGCTCCCGGCGAACTGCGCGTCGGAGTGCATGCGTCCCATGGTATCGGTCATGCCGTAGGAAGCCGGTCCGGCTGCCATATTATCCGGATGCAGGGTCCGTCCCGTACCGCCCCCGCTGGCGACCGAAAAGTATTTCTTCCCTTTTTCCACGCATTCCTTTTTGTAAACTCCGGCTACGGGATGCTGGAACCGGGTCGGGTTGGTGGAGTTGCCTGTAATGGAAACATCCACGTCTTCTTTATGCATGATGGCTACGCCTTCTCTGACGTCGTCTGCCCCATAGCAGCGGACCGCAGCCCTCGGTCCCTTGCTGTAGGGGATCTCACGGACAACCTGCAGCTCGCCTGTGGCGTAGTCGAAAAGTGTCTGGACATAAGTAAAGCCGTTCACCCTGGCTATTATCTGAGCGGCATCCTTGCCGAGACCGTTAAGGATGACCTTCAGCGGGGTAAGGCGCGCATTGTTGGCATTGGTGGCGATTCCGATGGCGCCTTCTGCGGCGGCGAAGCTCTCATGGCCGGCAAGGAAAGCGAAGCATTTGGTATCCTCGCTCAGAAGCATTCCGCCGAGATTGCCGTGTCCGAGCCCGACCTTCCTGTCGAAGGCGACGCTTCCTGGCACGCAGAACGCCTGAAGGCCGATGCCTATAGCGCGGGCGGCATCGGATGCGCTCTTCACTTCTTTCTTCAGGGCGATGGCGCAGCCCAGTGTATAGGCCCACATTGCGTCGTCAAAGGCTATCGTCTGGACCTTTTTCACGATCCCGGCCGCGTCGACTCCCGCTTCCCTGCAGATTCTCTCAGCTTCGGCCAGGTCTGCCATGCCGTAATCGGCCAGCGTTTTGCCGATGCCCTCTGCCCTTTTATCGTAATTTTCGAATAATTCCATCTCTACTCCTCTCTCGGGTCGGCGTAGCGGGCAGCCTCATCGAATCTGCCGTAGCGCCCGGTGGCATTCTTCATCGCCTCGTTGGCATCGGTGCCCTTCTTTACGGAATCCATCATGCGGCCGAGATTCACGTATTCATAGCCGATGATTTGGTCGTCCTCGTCGAGAGCGAGCTTTGTGATATAACCCTCTGTCAGATCCATATAGCGCGGTCCTTTGGAGAGCGTGCCGAAAGTGGTGCCAACCTGGCTCCTCATCCCTTTGCCTAAGTCCTCAAGGGAAGCGCCAACAGGCAGGCCGTTCTCTGAGAAGGCAGTCTGGCTCCGGCCATAGGCGATCTGCAGGAACAGTTCCCTCATAGCGGTATTGATGGCGTCGCACACGAGGTCTGTATTCAGGGCTTCCAGGATGGTCTTTCCGGGCAGTATCTCTGCGGCCATGGCTGCGGAATGCGTCATGCCGGAACAGCCAATCACTTCGACCAGGGCTTCCTGAATGATACCGTCCTTGACGTTGAGCGTCAGCTTGCACGCTCCCTGCTGAGGCGCGCAGCGCCCTACCCCGTGGGTCAGGCCCGAGATATCACTTATCTGGCTTGCCTTGACCCACTTTCCCTCCTCGGGGATGGGCGCCGGGCCGTGATCGGCGCCTTTGGCAATGCAGGTCATATCTTCGATTTGCTTTGTATATTCCATGATCTGTCCTTTCGTTTCATCAGAGACAATCATATACTAACGGACATAGGAAGTCAATTTAACAGGGTCCGCTTTGTCAATTGAAGTTTGACTTTTCCTCAAAGAAAGAATAGAATTGATAGGTACCGGAGGACGATATGAAAAAAAGAAAAAAAACGGGGCAGTTCCTGCCAGCGGTGATCATCTTCTTAGGGCTCCTGTCAGCATTCCTTATATTGTATAAGGCAGGGATATTCAAAGGCGAGAAGGAATACCCCACTGCTCCAGCCCCGTATTTCGACTCCGCCGATCTTAAGCGCAAGGACTGCGTGTCTTTCAGCTTCGATTACCCCGCCGAATGGGATGTGACCACAAACATATCCCCTGACGATGTCGGCGAGGGAGAGGTATTTTTCGAAGCTGCGGGGAAGACGATGGTGGAGAACAGCTTTTCCGTTTTCCGTGTTGTCAAGGAATCCGGCAACGGGAACTCGGGCATCCAGAAGATCGCCTCCATGGATGATGTGAGCAGGATCGTCGCGTCGCTCAGCGAAGCCTACGGCACGGACGTGACGCTAATCGACAGCGGGATCTACGATTACGGTGACAAGAACTGCGGGATGACCTACAAGGCATCCATAAGATACAGTGATTCGGACTATACTATCTACCAGACCTATTTCCTCATAGACCACAGGATCTATATTTTCTCCGCAGTGGTGATCAACGGGGCAGACGAGAATGACATGGCATCCGTGCCGTATTCGATACGATTTAACTGAGCGACTAAACAATCGCCTTTTCCCGGTTTGAAAAAACGATATCGTTATGATATCATTCTTTACGTGCGGGGGCATCGCCAAGTCGGTAAGGCAACGGATTTTGATTCCGTGATGCGTAGGTTCGAATCCTGCTGCCCCTGCCATTTGACAAACGGACCAGCCATTCGTCTTTGTGTGCAGAAAAGTTGAAGCTCATTTCAACTTTTTTTTATTTCCGACCATCGGACAATCCTCTGGCTCCGGATAAAGCTTCCCGACTTCGTACCATGCAGAGCAGCCGATTCCTTTGCTTTACCCCCAGTGAAACGAAGAGAATCTCCAGTTCACAGTGGCTGCCATCAACTCTGATTATGACACCGCCAACGTCTTCTCCTTCCTTAACAATGCGATATGCCTCACCGTTACCCATGGACAGTTTTGCGGATATATTCTGACCGTTTTCTTCAAAGAAGTCATCTCATGTGCCTGCTCTTCTGCAGTTCCGCAAAGAGATGTTCTCAATTAACCGTCTTTGCCTTCTGATCGTAAAGGAATTAGATCGATTTGGCTCATTCTATAGTTCTCCAATGATCTCTGCATCATTATACACTACCGGAGCCGGATCCCCTTCCTCAACAGAATAATCCGCTCTTCGTGAGAGCATCTCAATGAGCTCACTCTCATCATTTACCAATGTGACTGTAAATGGATCTCCAAAGGCAATCTTCTCGACAAACATATAGTTTGCGTCTACCTTATCATTGTTGCGACAGTCCACGAGTATTCCGGTATGACCAACAAAAGCGATCTCTTCGCCATATGCTTTGAACAGAATAGTTATGATCGAATAATCTTTGCCATTAAACTCAATGCCATGCCTTTTTAGATTGTCTCCGAATGAATCCGCAAAACCGCTCACGGAAATTGGCATCTCTCCGAATAATGTGGCAAAGAGATCCCTTTTATCCTTCAGGATGCTGTAGGCTTCCTGATTGTCGATAGCATCCATATCAAACATCAGATATGTTCCGTCATAATTCTCATTGACGCTCTCATATTGCATAGAGTCCCCTGCAAGGAGCATAACGGTCATCCTGCAGTCTGCGTCTGAGAATCCGGAAGCATCAGCATTATCGGTGCTTCCTTTAAGCCCGTCTTTGACCCATTGTTCGAAAACATCTACGTTTGAAAGACCGCCGGCTTTTAGCGCATCGCATACCCAAGGAAGGTTATTTGCTGTGATATTTTCAGTTTCAGCTGTTCCAGCATGAGTACGATCAGACTCAGCGCACCCATACCCCCATAAAGCCATAATGATCAGAACAACCAAGATGACAATTATCCGCTTTTTCATACATACCTCTCATAATAAACGCTCGGCAATAAAAGACTTATCCAGCCAATTATCCCGAGCAGACCAGACACCTTATCTGACAGGCGGCCTACAGACAATACTGCTTACAATCCCCTGTGTTACGGCACACTGTCTTCCGGTGACAATTTGAATCACAGGCCCATTTTACCGCAGCTGAGCATAGTATTCAATCATGTTTTTCCCCTGACCACAGCATACCGCAGCGTGCTTTTGCCGTATGGTAAGAACCAACAGCGTATTGAGCATTGAAAATGATGCTGTTCATATTTTGCTTTTATTCTTACTCTCTGTATCCGGGAACCTTCATTGAAGCAAGCAATAACGTACCGCATGTGAAAATAGTCGTTTCCCAAAAACGTCTCCTCCACCAAGGCGCGCGGATACTTTCCTCCGGCAATACGGACATATTATCAATTGGACATCATGGCCTCAGCGGGGAAAGGCACGTAGCTGAAAGCGATGAATTTAGGTTGAAAACAGTACGGTTTGTATCTATAATTAAAAAAACGATTGATGCTCCTCAAGTATCCGCACAGTCTGACAGGCTCTACAATATCTTTTATATTTGACCGCTGTCACCGGATGCAGCCCCGATCTTTCGTTACACGGCATACCGAATAAGGAGATCGAACATGAGAAAAAAGATTAACATCATTATAAGCATTTTGGTATTGCTGCTCATGATAATCACCGCAGTCATGGCGGTGTACTCGGTATTGTCCAAACGCTTCTTTGACCACCGGGAGAGCGATCTTTTCGGATACAGGTTTTTCACGGTGCAGTCCGGATCAGCGCTTGAAGAGACCTTTACAGCAGGAGATCTGGCAATATTCCGCAAGACTGATCCGGCTTCCCTCTCCCCCGGGGACCTTATCGCATTCATTTCCACCAACAGCAGCACCTACGGGAAGACCATAGCACATAAGATTCGCCGGGCCGCAACATCTGAGGAAACGGGGCCGGGATTCATTACCTGCAGCACATTTACTGGTCCGGATGACGAAGTTATCGTGACATATCCGTACATACTCGGAAAACATACCGCCACCGTGCGCTACGGAGGGAAGCTTTCTGCTTTACTGAGTACCGTACAGGGAAGCCTGGTATGCATCTTCCTGCCGGCCGCGATCTCACTGATGCTGATCGTGACAGGCTCGCTCAGCAATATCAGCCAGTATAAAGCACAACAGCTCTCCGAGATCGAAGCTGAAAAGACCAAGCTGGAAGAGGATCGGCAGAAGAACGAAACAATGATGGAAGAGCTCCTGAAGCTCAAGGTGGAGGTCGACAGCATCACAAGC
This sequence comes from Eubacteriaceae bacterium, assembly GCA_017551505.1. Lineage (GTDB taxonomy): Bacteria > Bacillota > Clostridia > Eubacteriales > Anaerofustaceae > JAAYHF01. The sequence goes on along the minus strand of JAFZLL010000032.1, from coordinate 136,414 downwards.
AAGCAGGCATGGGAGCCGCAGCCTCTTGATAATAACTCGAAGAGAACGAAGATCGTTTCGAAAACCGGGAAAAAGGCGGCATACGAGTCATCACGACAAACACACAGGGAAGCCGCCTCCAAAGCCCAGCTTCCGAAAGAAACGGCCGAACAGACTATTAAGCCTGCTCCGGTACTCCCGCCGATGAATGAAAAACCCGAACTCAAGGCTCTGGAAGAAGAGCTGGCCGAAGAAGTATTAAAGAAAGATGTCCCCGCTGACAGACCGCTGATAGAGATCCCGGACGCCGCGGAAAAGATAGCCGAGCTGAATTCACGTCAGCTGAGGCAGACGGCAGGCGATGTTCGGAAAGCGGAAGGAACTGAAGTGCCCGGATCCTCAACCGACAGTCAGAAACCTAATAAAACCGCGCCTGCCGCAAAAACCGAAATCCAGATTCCGCAGGCGAAGAAAGCGGAATCCAGTCCTCGTCCCGCAACCCCTGAAAAAACACAGGATAAAGCACCGTCAAAAACAAAGACCGCCGTGCCGTCCAGCAGTGATGCATCAATGCCGGCAGGCAGGAATGCCACGGATTCAAAACCGCTTACGACCTCAGTAAAAACAAAAACAACAGCTGAAGCAGATCCGAAGACATCCTCATCAAAGGCTGCGGAACCCGTCGAAGTGAAGACGGAGCAGCCGCAGGCACAACAGAAGTCATCCTCTGAACCCGGGCTGAAAAATGCCAAAGGTTCAGACTCCGGAACGGCAGCCAAAGGAGCCTCGGCAAAGCATACCGGAATAAGGATCCTTCCAAGACCGAAAGCCTCTGAAAAGAACAGCTCCACAGGCTCCGGCAACGACATAATTATCCTTCCCGAGGATAAAAAAGCATAAACAGTGCCTTTACGGCGTTTGGGCAGCCCGCACCGCAGGCTGCCTTATCTTATCTTCCCGATTTCCGTACATAGGGACATACTGGTATAATTGAAAATCATATAATGATCATTTTGACAGGAGGCAGTATAAATGGGGTGCACGACACTTCTTGTAGGGAAAAAAGCGAGCTATGACGGTTCGACCATGATGGCAAGGAACGAGGACAGCGGGGCGACAAGGTTTTCGCTGAAGAAATTCACGGTAATGACCCCGGACAAACAGCCGAGGCATTACGTTTCCGTATTATCCAAGGTGGAGATCGACCTGCCCGACAATCCTATGAGATATACACAGGTACCCAACGCGAGATCAAATGACGGCATCTGGGGAGAAGCCGGAGTCAACGAAAAGAACGTCGCGATGACTGAGACCGAGACCATCACCTCAAATGCAAGAGTGCAGGGGGCGGATCCCCTGGTGCCGGGAGGCATTGGGGAGGAAGACATGCTTACGATAGTGCTGCCCTATATCAGTACCGCCAGGGAAGGTGTCCTGAGACTCGGGAAACTTCTGGAGGAATACGGGACTTACGAGATGAACGGCATCGGCTTCCAGGATGAGGACGAGGTGTGGTGGATGGAGACGCTCGGAGGCCATCACTGGTTTGCCGTAAGGATACCCGACGAATGCTATGCGGTCATTCCCAATCAGCAGGGCATAGATTTCTTCGACCTGGTGGACGCCTTCGGGAAGAAGAAAAACAACCTCTGCTCGGAAGACCTCATCGATTTTATCCGGGATAACCATCTGGACCTGACGGTGCGCACCGGCGAGGATAACGCCTTGCTTGAAGAAGACGATGAATTCGATGCAAGGGCCGCATTCGGCGGAAGCACTGATTCGGACCACAGCTACAATACTCCGAGGGCTTGGTACATGCTGAGGTATTTCAATCCCAACACCTATAAATGGGACGGGGAGGACGCTGAATTCACACCTGTCAGCGACGATTTGCCTTTCTGCGAGACTCCCGAGAAGCTTATCACCGACTATGACATCAAATACATCCTGTCCTCGCACTATCAGGGAACACCATACGACCCGTACGGGAAACACGGCGACGACAGTCTGCATGGGGCTTTCCGCCCTATCGGCATCAACCGCAACTGCGATATGGTGCTTACTCAGATACGTCCCTATATGCCCGATGAGCTCAAGGCGGTACAGTGGGTAGCCTTCGGTTCAAACGCATTCAATACGATGGTGCCGTTCTATACGAATGTCAATAAAACACCCGATTACTTCGCATATACTCCGGAAAAACCGTCCACCGACAGCTTTTACTGGGCAAACAGGATTATCGGTGCGCTGGCGGATGCAAGCTTTGCCACCAGCGGCACGGTGATAGAACGCTACCAGCAGGCCGTTGGAAGGAAAGGGCATGAGCTTCTGAATAAGTACGACAGGGAATACAGGGAAGGCACCGACCCGGTCAGGTTCGCAGAGCAGGCCAACGAGGCTTTCAGCGCAATGGCCAGAGAAGCTACCGATGACGCATTGGACAAAGTGCTGTTCAATGCAACAGTAGGCATGAAGAACGCTTTCTCTCACGAGGATGCATGAGCATTATCATTGGAAAGCTCTGACTGCGCTGCATGGCAGCGCAGTTTTTGAATTGAGGTGAAAAAGGATAGATAGACACGATACCGCTTATGATATAATTACACATACATGTATCCGGAGGTAGAAAATGATAGGAAAACTGTTTGTGGCACTGGGATTATTGGCACTGCTGCGCACGAAGAATAATGACGAGACACGTACCGGCATGAAGACTGAGAAAGCAGCAGCGGAGCCTCAGGGCTTCAGCGTGCGACGCGGGGATCCGGATTCATTTTTGGGACTGCATAAAAGATATATGCCCGGAGAGACCGTCATCTTCCGTACCCGCGAGGTCCCCGGAAAGAGAATGCATGTTTTCATGAACGGGAAAGAACTGTTCCCGGCAGAAACGGAAACAGGCCTTGCCGTATACAGATTCGTCATGCCGACCTCTGACATAACGGTCACCTGCACAAAGGAAGACATACCGTCTCCTTCTGCAGCAGAAGCGGAAGAAGGAATGATCGACGTCTATAAAGTGGTCGCAGAGGACATCAGTCTGTATGAAGGACTGAAAGACGAATACAGCGCCGGTGAACCGGTATCCTTCAGGATCCCGGAAAATCTCTACAGGAAATACCACGTGTTTATGAACGGAAAAGAGCTGGAACCGGTCGGAACCGAGGGCGGATTCATCCTCTACAGGTTCGTGATGCCTGAATTCGGGGCAGGCCTGAATTACTCTGCCGAGAACAAAGCAGGCTAGTGCGCCGTTTCAATGATGGATGGATCGTCAGTCCCAGAAGCCGAAGCAGAGACAGCACAGCAGGAAGATACAGAGGATGCCGGTGCAAAGGCAGAAGACGTAAACGACGACAACCGCCTGACGGACGAAGAGCCCGCACCCGCTGATATGACCCAGGCAGAAGGACAGACCACACAGGATGAGCCGGTATCGGAGAATACTGTAGACGAAGGATACACTGAGCAGAAATCAGTAGAAGGCGCAGCAGAAGCAGCGACGCAGCATGAATTGGCGGAAGAAGAACCTTCAGAGCCCGAAGAAGCCGATAAGACAGATCTGACAGCGGACCTCCCGGAGGAAGAGGATGCAGTTTCCTTAGAAGAAGAAAAAGCCGAAAATGAACTGCCGCAAGAAACAGCCGAAGAGCCGAATGCAGAGCAGAATGGTACACAAGAACTCTCGGAGGAAGCTCTGAAGCCCAAATTATACCGCGTGATCTGTGACAATCGGGATCTCTTTGACGGTCTGAAGGATTTTTACCAGCCCGGAGAGACCGTTTCCATCAGCGTACCGGTCACCAGCGACTCCAGTTTCCGGGTGCTCCTGGACGGAGAAAAGCTGGAACCTCTCCGTATCGAAGGCTACGATGCACGCTTTGAATTCACCATGCCTGAAAGGGATGTGAAATTGGATTACGAGATGGATCATGAGCCGGATATGTTCTTTGCCGAACCTTCCCCTGTTATCACGGCCGCCGATAAAGCGAAGGAAGGCGACGTGCTCATCACGGTAAACGGCAGCAAGCTGGTCATGGTCCCCGAAGACAACACTTCCGCCATGGCGTTTGCGAACCTTCTGGAAGGCAGGCAGCTGACTTTGGAATTGTCGGATTACGGGGAATTCGAAAAAGTCGGAGACCTGGGCACGACCATTCCCACTAACGACATGGAATTCACGGCATCCCCCGGCAACGTGGTTCTGTACAACGGAAGCCAGATATCCATATATTACGGGATCAACCCCTGGAACTTTACCCTGCTCGGCAAGATCGACGCCACAGGCGAGGAATTGAAGGAGATACTCGGACCGGGCAATGTCACCGTGACATTCTCTCTGGTCTGAGAAGCAAAGGAGGATAAGACATGAATGAAGCAATGAAAAACCTCATGACAAGAAGGAGCGTACGCAAATACAAGGCCGATATGGTCCCTATGGAATTGATAGAACAGGTGATGGAGGCAGGATTATACGCCGCCAGCGCATCAGGCAGGCAGGACGCCATAGTCGTCGCTGTCACAGATAAAGAAACGAGGGATAAGCTTTCCGCCGCAAACGCAGCGATACAGGGAGCAAAGGCAGGAGCAGATCCGTTTTATGGGGCTCCTGTGGTCCTGATCGTACTCGCAGAAAAGGATTGGCCCAACAGGATATACGACGGGAGCTGCATGATGGAGAACCTGATGCTTGCAGCACATGCCTTAGGCCTGGGCAGCTGCTGGATACACAGGGCGCGTCAGGAATTCGAGCTGCCTAAATGGCAGGAATGGCTTAAAAGCATCGGGGTTGAGGGTGAATACGAAGGCATCGGACACTGCATCCTGGGCTATCCCGACGGAGATGAGCCGGCTCCTGCTGACAGAAAGGAAAACAGAAAATTTATAGTCGCATAATAGTAATAAATACGAGCGAAACGCCGCCCATCCCGTCAATGGAAGGACGGCGTTGTTTATTTTGCAATAATCACAGAAGCTTTGCAGAAGCGGCTTCAACTCTGCCCGGATTGTATCATTTCTCATCCGCACCTCTATGTTTATTTCGGCAGGAATGCCTCTGCTGTCCGCTTTTGCTGTGATATTGTTCTTTTTGCAGGTCATTTGCTAAACCTGCGGAAAATAGAAATATAACAGGTTGCTTTTCAGCACGAACGAAACAGGGCTATAATAGTCTACAGAACAGCAGCGAGGTTATGTCAATGGCCAGAGCATTCTCATTTAAAGCAGCGAAAGATCTCATCGGACAGCACAGGCAGATACTATCCCAGTTAAGATACGCCTCAGGCATGCCGTCAGTCTACCGCTCCCACATATCCCAAAGCACCGAAGAGTATATGACCTGGGAAATGCTCAATATTCTGTCGGGCTCCCCGATCGAAGAGTTAAGCCGCAGAAAAACGGGCATAAGGGTTAAGACACTGAGGGAGGCCGGATACCTCAATCTGGCTGATGTCTTCACTGCAGGAAGATCCCAGCTGGAAGCTATCAAGGGCATCAGCGATGAAGCTGCCGGCACAATAAAGCTCATAGCGTCCAGCTATGCATCCGAGGTCAGAAGAGGGGTGAAGTTGAGGCTGAGCACGGACGACAAGACTCCGGAAGCCGGAAGGGTCGTGGCAGCAGTGTATAAATACCTGAACTGGAAGGACAAGGCTCCGGAATGTTCCATGCTCTTCCGGAATTACAGCAACGGCATAGACCGTGCAGCGGCAGATCTTTCTGCCGGATCCACAGCCCTGCGCTGGCTCATCTCCCCCAGAAGCATCAAGGAACGCGCCGAACAGGCTTTCGGCTATCTGTCAGATGTCCTGGAAAGCGACTACGGAAGAAGAGCATTCATGTATCTGCGGGATTTTGACATGCTGGACACCAGCACTGCAGAGCATGCTTGGACGGATTTCGAAAAACACCCTGCAGTCTACTACAACATCATCGAAGAAATCGTTCCGGGGATGCTTGGCAACGATGACTCTGAGTACGGGTTGCCTGAGGGACTTGCAGAAGAAGTGCGGGACGAGAGCATCTTCACCGAGGGACTCAAATGTACGCTCAGGCGCTACCAGCAATGGGGAGTGAAATATATCCTGCATCAGAGGAACGTGCTTTTAGGCGATGAGATGGGTCTGGGTAAGACAGTCCAAGCGATCGCAGCCTTTGTGTCCCTGGCCAACACAGGCGAGGATCATTTTGCTGTGGTATGTCCTGCGAGCGTACTGGCGAACTGGTGCCGCGAGATAACGGAAAAAAGCACGCTCAGGGCTGTTAGGATACATGGCAAGACCAGGCTTTCAGCTCTGGAAAACTGGATCAGATATGGAGGTGTGGCCGTAACTACATACGAAAACGCCGAATACTTCAGACTGCCGCAAGGCTATATGTTTTCCATGCTGGTCGCTGATGAAGCTCATTTCATTAAAAATCCCGAAACCCAGCGCACACAGAATGTATGCCGTATAGCTGCTCATGCAGACAGGCTTCTGTTCATGACAGGCACTGCACTGGAAAATAAAGTCGACGAAATGATATCACTGATCAGCATATTGAATCCCAGCCTGGCAAGGACCATAAAGGGCATGGCATTCATGTCTGCTGCCCCGCAGTTCCGTGAAGCCGTTGCTCCGGTATATTACAGGAGGAAGAGAGAAGACGTACTCACAGAGCTTCCTGATAAGATAGAGAGCAGCGAATGGTGTGAAATGCTTCCGGAAGAACGAGAGGTCTATGAGGATTCCGTGATGGATAGGAACTTCACCTCAGCAAGGAGGCTGTCATGGAACGTGAACGATCCTCTTCTTTCTTCCAAAGCCATACGCCTGAAAGAGATAATCAAAGAAGCCGAAGAAGAAGGCAGAAGGGTGATAGTGTTCTCATTTTTCCTTGACACGATACGCTTTGTATGCCAGATCCCGGATCTGAAATGCTACGGGCCGATCACCGGAGCGGTGAGCTCTTCGAAACGCATGGAGATCATCGAAGAATTCTCTGAGGCGCCTCCCGGAGCGGTACTCGTCTGCCAGATCACTTCCGGAGGAACGGGGCTCAACATACAGGCAGGCAGCGTAGTAGTGATCTGCGAACCGCAGCTCAAGCCATCAACCGAAAACCAGGCGATCTCCCGTGCATACCGAATGGGCCAGACAAGGAATGTACTGGTATACAGACTGCTGTGTGAAGATACGATAGACGAACGGATCACAGACCTTCTTTCCAAGAAACAGGATGTCTTCAACGCATTTGCCGATGAATCCGTTGCGGGTAATGAAGACCTTGAGATGGACGAGAGGACGTTCGGCAGGATCATCGAGGAAGAGATCGAACGGATAAATGCCAAAAGAGAAGCACTGGGCCTGCCCGAACCTCAGAATTGAAATAATCACGGATAACATGTTGAACAGAAAAGAAGCCGCTTTTGCGGCTTCTTTATATTTGCGGTCTATTATTCCTGCGGTTTCATGTCAATCCTTCATTGAGCTTCTTCTTTCCAGTTCCTCCATAACAGTAGCTTTGATCTGCGCTACAGCCTTTTCCAGGTCATCATTATATACGACGTTACGGAAGAGAGGGGCAAGCTCCATATCCATTTTGGCCTTATTCAGCCTCATCTCTATGGAAGCCTTGTTGTCCTTGTAATTCTCATTGACCTGTCTTTCCAGTTCCTCGAAGCTGGAGGGCATGACGAAGAACGCCAGTGCATCGGGTATGTTCAGTTTGATCGGGCCAACGCCCTGCGCTTCGACCTCGATGAGCACGTTCTTGCCCTTGTCAGTCAGGAATTCGACCTGAGCCTTCGGTGTGCCGTAATAAAAACCGTTGAACTCGGTGTATTCGAGGAGCTCCTTGTTCTTTACGGATTCGGCAAAATCCTTGTAGGATACGAAATAATAGTCCTTTCCGTCCACTTCCCCTTCCTTCTGTGGGCGCGTCGTCTCGGAAATAGAGTAGAAAAGCTTCATATCCTGATCGGCAAGCAGCTTTTCCCTGATGGAGCCTTTTCCAACAGAGCTGGCTCCGCTTAAGATAACGACTAATCCTTTGTGCATCTTATCCTCCTATCGAAAATATAAAACCTTAGATATGAACCTGCCGGCCTCGGAGAGGACCAGACCCACCGTTCCCAGGCAGATACGTACTATGTCCTGCCCAGCAAACGGACTTTATAATTGAATTATTATAACACAACTAACGCTGCTATGGAACCATATATTATTACATATTTTTCAACTGTGTTTCACGCGTTCTCTTTGAGAGCACATGAAACTGGATAATTATACGCGCCTACGTTTTTTCTCGTATTTAATGCCGCCTTAGTCTATTATTGTGTTCGTTTTAGTTTTTTAGCTAGCATTTACTTGTCATAATTATGATATCAATGATTGAAACATGCACAATTCATGATATAATTATACAAATTAATTGAAGGACAGCCTGAGAAGGCAATGAAGCCCGCGCATAGTACATCTGTTTTTCATAGCGCGTTCATCCCCTCAGACGTCAAAATACAAATAAGGAGGAATGTACACAGTTATGAATGAAAAGATGATCAGAAAATACGCTTACATGCTGGCCCGTGTCGGCATCAACGTTCAGCCCGGACAGAAGGTAATGGTCGAAGTCATGCCCGATGCGTATACCTTTGTCCCAGTCTTCGCTGAAGAGTGCTATAAGGCCGGAGCAAGCCAGGTAATCGTCACCTATCTCGACCTCGGACTTCTGAAGACCAGAGCAATCTATGAGCCGGCAGAGCAGGTTATGGAGATCGCGCCGTGGCAGAGAGAAAGCTATGAGACATATCTTCAGCAGGGATGTGCAGTCGTCAGGTTGGAAGGCGTCAATACAAAGCTTATGGAAGATGCCACCGAAGCTCAGGCTAACGCCATCTTCGCCTTCGTGGACAATATGCGCAATATCGCACGCGCCTACTCAAGCAAGCAGCAGTGGCTCATCGCCATGGTCCCGACTCAGGCATGGGCTGAAACGGTATTCCCCAACGAGCCCAAGGACAAGGTCCTCGACATGCTCTGGGACACCCTCTTTAAGCTCTGCTACATCACTGAAGACAACGATATAGTTAAGACTTGGGAAGAGAAAAAAGCCGATAAACAGAAAAAAGGCGAAAAGATGGACTCTCTCAATCTAAGGAAGCTCCACTACACCGCATCCAACGGAACGGATCTTTATGTTGGGCTCACCGAGAACAGCCGCTATTCCTTCAAGCCACCGAAGGATGAAAAACGCATCAACTTCAGCGCAAATATGCCTTCAGAGGAAGTCTGCACCACCCCTGACAAGTGGGCTACAGAAGGCGTCGTATACTCGACCCGTCCGCTGGTTCTGGGAGGCAAGAAAGTTGAGAATTTCGGTTTCCGCTTTGAAAAGGGCAAGGTCGTCGAAGTCATCGCAGGAGAGGGCAAGGAAATGCTCGAATCTCTTGTGAATACAGATGAGGGTGCTTCTTATCTTGGAGAAGCCGCACTGGTCGAATACAATTCACCGATCTCCCAGAGCGGATTGGTGTATTACACCACGCTTATCGACGAAAACGCTTCCTGCCACCTCGCCCTCGGAAGAGGATCGTGGCAGATGGATGAAAGATTCAACAATTCACAGATCCACATCGACTTCATGATCGGGACACCCGACATGAACATTGTCGGAACAGATGCCGACGGCAATGAAGTCCAGGTATTCAAAGACGGCAACTTCGCATTCTGATCGTTTCTGAACAATCGATCTGCTCCGCCCGCAGCTTTCCGCCCGGGCGGGGCTTTTTTATTTCTCCGGAAATAAAAAGGCTCCCTTTTGGGGAGCCAAATGTGCGTTCAGTATCTGCTGATGCTACTTATTTGCCAGCATCTACAGGTACACCAGCGTACCAGAATCTTCCTCTTTCAACTCCAACTGCATTGGGGTTGACGAGTGCGAATGAACCGTAGCCCATCAGAGGTACGTAGTAGCTCTTTTCCTTGATCATGTAGGTCTCGATCTCATGCAGGTAAGCATCGCGCTCAGCACCGCTCATATTCTGAGCCTTCTTGATCATTTCATCGCCGACTTCGTCACCGAGGGAAACGACGGGGCCGACACCTGTGGTCTTGCACAGATCTGTGAAGTTGGAAGGATCATAGTAGTCGCAGGAGAAGCCGCCGCGGCACATCTCGTATCTTGCCTGTTCACGATCTTCGAAGAAGGTCCTGATTTCGGCAGTCTTGAGGGTTACGTCGATGTAGATATCAGCAAGCTGAGCCTTGATGATAGCGGAAACTGTATCATGGAGAGCCGTCTGGTTGTAGTAGTAGGTCACGCTCAGGCGGTTGGTCTCGCTGTAGCCAGCTTCTTCCATCAGCTTGCGGGCTGCATCCTTATCGGTGTAGACGAGCTTTTCAATCTCATCGCCAACGGTACGGAAGTCACGTCCGTCTGACTGAGGAACTCCCTTCGGAACGAATCCGTTGAGTTCGTAGTATAAGTCGGGCAGTTCAAGTGCTGTGACGAAAGCCTGACGGTCAATGCCGAGAGCAATGGCGCGGCGGACTCTTTCGTCCTTGAGTGCGGGGCAATCATCGTTGTAGCTGTTGAGCATCATGTAATAGTTCGCAGGTGTCATATAGACCTGAAGCGCCGGAGAACCGGCCATGGTAACAGCAACGTCAGCGTTCAGTGAAGAAGCGTAGTCGACTTCTCCGTTTTCAAATGCCAGACGCTGAGCATCCTGGTCGGTGATGACCAGACCGACGAGTTTTTCGGAGATGACTTTATCTGCATTGGCGAAGTATTCGTTCTTTACCATGTCGAATTCCGTTGTAGCGTCGAGGGAGACGACCTTGAAAGCGCCGTTGGTGATGATGTTGTTGACATCATTCGCCCAGTCGGAGGTGTGTTCCTTGGTCACATCAGCGCGCTGCGGGAGCCATACGGTTGCAGGCATCATTGAAGTAAAGAACGGGCAGGGTGTCGAAAGGGTGATCTTGATGGTATAATCGTCAACCTTCTCGAATCCGACATCGTCCATGTTCGCGATATCGTCGCCGTCATGTGCAGCGGCATTCAGAACGTAATCGCAGAATTCATAAACATAGTAGGAGTTGGCTCTTCCCATTCCGATCGTACGCTTCCATCCGTAGATGTAATCGTCCGCGGTAACGGGCTTGCCGTCTGACCAGGTGTTCTTTTCACTGAGGTGGATTGTATATTCCATGCCGTCATCGGAAACTTCGTATCCGACACAGGCCTGGTTTACAAGATTACCTTTACCGTCAGTGCTGAACAGAGGCCAGTAGATCTGTCCGACGAGGGAACCGGTGACAGAGTCATCGATTATCGAAGGGTCGATCTGTCTGGGTTCACCGGCAATCGCGAAATAGAATGTGTCGCGGTATTCACCGGTGGTCTCTCCGCCTTTTCCTCCTCCAGTGCATCCTGCAAGGAGAACGCAGAGGGCAACTAACAAAAGCTTGATAGTTATAGATTTTTTCATTTCCCCTCCATTTAGGATTTTTTATTTATACAACAGTTCCCCCGATGATATGGTACTTGGGACTGCGGTATATCGATAGCTTGCGGGCCCTTATTGATTGTCATGGACGGCTCCGCTGATGGTGCATTTTTTTATTTTTCGTAAAGATGGCAGGACACCGTGCGCGTTCCGACCTCTATCGGCTGGGGTCTTTCGGTATGGCAGCGTTCTGTCGCTTTCGGACAGCGGGTGCAGAACGGGCAGCCTGCAGGCGGATTGATGGGACTCGGAACTTCTCCTTCCAGCACGATCCTGTTCCTTGCTTTTGCCTGATCCGGGTCAGGGATAGGAATAGCCGAAAGCAGCGCGCTGGTATAGGGATGGAGCGGACGGTGGTAAACGTCATTGGACGGTCCGAGCTCCACGATATGCCCAAGATACATGACCCCGATCCTGTCGGAGATGTACTTGACCATCGACAGGTCATGGGCTATGAACAGGTAAGAGATGTTCATCTCCTTCTGTATGGTTTTGAGCAGGTTGACGACCTGGGCCTGTATGGACGCATCCAGAGCGGAGATAGGTTCGTCACAGACGATGAACTTCGGATTGACTGCAAGGCTTCTCGCGATTCCGATGCGCTGCCTCTGTCCGCCCGAGAATTCCGCAGGATAACGTCTTATGTGGTCAGGCTTCAGTCCGACTATTTTCAGCAGTTCTACTGCTCTTTCTTCCCTTTGTTCATCAGTATCGTAAATGTTATGGATGATCATGGGTTCCTTGATGATCTCGCCGACAGTCATCCTCGGGTTCAGGGATGCGTACGGATCCTGGAAGATCATCTGCATATCCTTTCGGAAGGCCTTAAGATCCGCTCCCTTGATTTTTGAAACGTCCTTGCCTTCGAAGGTGATACTGCCGCCAGCCGGCTCGTACAGTTTAACGATTGTACGTCCGAGCGTCGTCTTACCGCATCCGGATTCGCCGACCAGCCCGAAGGTCTCTCCTTCCTTTACGTCGAAAGTCACATCGTCAACGGCTTTGACTATCTGTTTCGGGGCAAAGAGTCCTTTTGTTACGTCAAAATATGTCTTAAGGTTATTAACCTGTAGAATTACATTCTCACTCATTGTACTTCGCCCTCTCATCCGTCAGCCAGCATGAGCACTGGTGTGTTTTGCTGAATGTTGTAACCTCAGGCGGGAAATCCTTGCATACCCTCATCGCCTTCTCGCAGCGTTCGACAAAGGGACAGCCTTTCGGGGGATCCAGCAGGTCGGGAGGAGATCCGGGAATAGGCTTGAGGTCTTCCTTACTGTCATCTTCCGGATTGGAGATGCAGTTGATCAATCCCATGGTATAGGGATGCTTCGGTTCATAGAATATCTCCTTGTCGGTGCCTATCTCTACGATCTCTCCGCCGTACATGATGGCGATGCGGTCGCAGAGCTTAGCCACGACTCCGAGGTCGTGCGTTATCATTATAATCGCAGAATTGGTATTCTTTTTAAGTTCGTCTATAAGCTCGAGCACCTGGGCCTGGATGGTGACGTCCAGGGCCGTGGTCGGTTCGTCGGCTATAACGAGCTTCGGGTTATTGGCAAGCGCGATGGCAATAACGATACGCTGCCTCATTCCTCCGGAGAATTCGAATGGGTACTGTTCGATACGCTTTTCAGCTTCAGGAATGCCTACCAGCCTCATCAGTTCAAGAGCTCTTTCCCTTGCCTGGGCTTTGGTCATGTCGGTATGGTTCAGCAGCGGTTCCACAAGCTGCGTGCCGATCTTCAACACAGGGTTCAGGAAAGTCATTGGATCCTGGAAGATCATGGCCATCTTATCGCCTCTGAGCTTGCGCATCGCTTCAACATATGCTCTTTCATTCGGGAATGAGGAAGGCGTGATATCCTCACCATCGAACTTAAAGGTACCTCCTGCCACGTAACCGTTATCGGCAAGCAGTCCGATCAGAGAGTACATGGTCTGTGATTTGCCGGAACCTGATTCGCCGACTATCCCCAGAGCTTCTCCCTGGTTAACGTCCAATGACACACCGCGCACCGCCTTGACGATGCCCTGGTCTGTTTTAAACTCCGTGTAAAGATCCCTGATTTCTACTAATGCCATAATACTACCTCCGCTTTACCTGCAGGGCTTCGCCGATGCCGTCTCCGATGAAGTTCAATGAGAGCATCGTAAGAGCGATCGCAGATACAGGCCAAATGATCTGGACCGGGTGGTTGAAGATCAGCGAACGGCAGTCGTTTGCCAGCTTTCCCCATGAGGGGATCGACGGGTCGAGACCGATGCCGACGAAGCTCAGGAATGATTCAGTAAAAATCGCTCCGGGAACCATCATCGTCAGGGATACGATGATCGGTCCGAGTGCGTTGACTATAAGGTGTTTAAAAAGTATCCTGGAATTGCTTGCGCCAATGACCTGGGCAGCTAAAGAGAATTCCATTTCCTTAAGGCTCATGACCTGTGTGCGGACCTGACGGGCCATCCCTATCCATGATGTCAGGCAGATTGCCAGCATCATAGAGCCTACAGAGTTTCCGAAGACCATCAATATCAGGATGACATAAAGAAGGCTTGGAACCGCATAGATGACGTCAATGACACGCATCATGATCATATCGAGGTTCCCGCCGACATAACCGGCGATCCCTCCGTAGACTATGCCGATGACCAGGTTTATGGCCGCAGTGGAGAAACCTATAGCCAAAGATATGCGGGCACCGAACATGATGCGCACTAAGATATCGCGCCCCAGCTTATCGGTACCGAACGGATGCTCCAGGCTCGGCAGAGCGTTGCGGTTGGCCATATCCTGCGATTCGTAGCCATAGGGTGAGACTATCGGGACCACTATGGCTGCGATGATCATTAGTGCAACAAAGATCAATCCGAAAAGGGCCAGCTTATTCTGTTTGAAACGGCCCCAGGTGTCCTGGAAGAAAGTCTTCGAGGACATCGCGATGAATTCAGAGTTTTTCTCAGAATCGGGAAGCGTAACGAACAATGAGTCGTCGGGCTTCTGTGTTTGCGTAATTGTGCTCATTTCCCCCTCCTCTGTTTATTTATCCAGTTTGATCCGCGGATCCGCGATGGCTGCAGCTATATCACTTACCAGAGTCATGACGACGACGAGGGTCCCCAGGAAGATCGTCAATCCCATGACCAGAGTATAGTCGCGGTTGGTGATTGAGCTGGTGAATTCAGCCCCGATGCCAGGTATGGAGAACAGCGACTCAATGACCAGCGAGCCTGTGACCAGACCGGAGAACATCGGTCCGGCGTAGGTAATGACAGGAAGCAGTGCGTTCTTCAATCCGTGTTTGATGATAACCATCGTTTCCTTAGTGCCTTTGGAACGGGCAAGAGTGATATAATCCTGACCCATGACATCCCTCAGGCTGGAACGGGAAAGCCTGGTGATCGACGATATGGGTCCGAGGGAAAGGGCAAACACAGGCAGTATATACTGTGAGGGCTCCTTCAGTCCTACGACTTTGACCCAGCCAAGTTTGACGGCGAAGAGGACCATGCATCCTATCGCGAACAGATAGCCCGGGATAGACACTCCCAAAGTCGTCATCAGCGTTATGAGACTGTTGACCCAGCGTTTCTTCGAAAGGGCCGAGAAGATCCCAAGAGCAAGACCGATGACCATCGACACCACAAAGGCCATGACGCCCATACGGAAGGATACCGGTGTGCGTTTCGCGATGATATCAGAAACCAAGAGGCCTTTCTTGGAGATAGATTCTCCGTAATCACCCTTTGCGGCATTAATAAGGAAAGTGATGTACTGTTGACTGACAGGCTTATCCAGATTGTACTTGGCCTTCATTGCCTCGTAGGCTTCGGGGGTTATGACTTTGTTGTCCTGGGCGAAAGGATCGCCAGGCATCGCTCTTACCCCGAAGAAAGTAATAGTAGCCAGGATAAGTATTGTCAAAAAGCCGATAGCCAGTCTTTTTACTATATACTTGAACATCTTTTTCCCCTTTCTATATAGTTTCCGGACAGGAATAATAAATATAATTATATTAAGTGAGATTATACACGCCCATATATCCCTTTGCAACCTTTTTAATCTCTTTTTTCCAAATAAATCATCTATTTTTGTTAACCTTTTTTTTCATTCTGTGCGTTTAAACTTTATTTGCTTCAGGGAACGTATGATTTTGTAAACAGCAGACGATTGTATGAAATCTGCATATTTGTGCGTAATGATACATATATATGACATATATTCAAAATAACATCGCCGTCAGACCTCGGAAACGCATTTCAATAAGCTCCTGCAAAACTGACAGATCACAGCCACATCAGCTTAATAATTAACAATAAGGAAGATCTTCAATGAAAACGTCCATGCGCTGGTCGAAAAAACCAGTGAAACCACAGCCGGATCCGTAAGATCTGGTGTATTCTATATGAAGCAATAAGCTTGACATTCCCGCAGCTTAAGCGGCATTATTCCCGTAAACTTGGTTACAAGCCCTTAGTCTCCGGTACCATGACACTCTGCTTGATAAAACGGCGACACTGACCCTTACGGAGAAAACCATGTACTCTATCGCATATTATGAATCGCCTTTAGGCGTTATAGAGCTCATTTCCGACGGAAAAGCCCTGACAGGGCTTCGGTTCCTCGGACGAGACCACAACGGTCCGCCTATCAAGAAGGACGGAAATGAGAAAGACGACCTTCCCGTATTTGGAAAGACTTCACACTGGCTGGATATATACTTTACGGGCATTGATCCAGGCTTTGTCCCACCCCTGTCGCTCACTGGCTCATCCTTCCAGCTGGCCGTGTGGAGTATATTGCTTAAGATTCCTTTCGGGCGGACGATGAGCTACGGCGAAATAGCGGATATCATTGCGCATGAGCGCGGGATAAGGAAGATGTCGGCTCAGGCTGTGGGCGGTGCAGTCGGACGCAACCCCGTTTCACTTATCGTACCCTGCCACCGCGTTATAGGCTCAGACGGCAGCCTAACCGGCTATGGCGGAGGCATCGAAAGAAAGCTCATGCTGCTGAAGCTGGAAGGTGTCGTGACGGATAACGCCCCAGTTAAAGGCTTTCGTCTCATCACTGACTGATTGGAGGACGTGTCTTCCATCGGGCAATAGAAAAAACAAATGTTAAATGATACAATCAAAGCAGATAAAACACAGGAGGGATCATGAGAGAACTGACAACTACGACAGTAGCATACGGAGACGGTATATTTGCGATAGACCAGCAGATGGTGAGAGCTTTCCTCGTTGTGGGAGATGAAAAAGCCCTTCTCATCGACACCGGAGCGATGCAGACGGATATCCGGAGCATTATCGCAGGAATCACAGATAAGCCGGTGACGGTCGTGCTCACACACAGCGACGGAGACCATACAGGGAATCTGCAGGCCTTCAGCGAGGCATTTATCCATGCCAATGATCTTGAAAGCGTAAAGGCGAGGCCGGAATATAAAAGTGTCACGCTCAATGAAGTCAATGCCGGGGATGTATTCGACCTCGGCGGGCGCAAGCTCAGAACGCTGTTCATACCGGGACATACTCCGGGTTCAATAGCACTGCTTGACGAAGAAAACAAGCTGATTTTTCCAGGGGATACAGTGTCCTGCGGCCCAGTTTACATGTTCGGTGAAGGCCGCAATATCAATGACTACCTTGACACGCTGAATTATCTGAGAGGCTTCAGGGATGCCGGTGCATTCAGCAGCGTCTATTGCGCGCACGGCGAATGCCCGCTGGATCCTTCCATAATAGATACACAGATAGAACTCACACGCGGGATCATTTCGGGGACCATCACAGGCGAGGATACACCGATGAGGGGGAATACAGTGGTACGCCTTGCAAAGCTTGGCAAGACCGGGATACTCTACTGAACAGGGAAGCAGCGACAGAGGCTCAATTATTTGTCCTGTGCCTTAAAACAATAATCAAATTATTAAAACACGAAAACAGCGCCGGCATGCCAGCGCTGTTATTCTGATCCATTCAGGTTGCACACAGTCTGTTTTTACAGATTGAACGGAACTACATCCTTGACGGCTTCCTCGGGGGTGATGACGGTCCCTCCGTTGTCCAGATCGATCATGACGTATCTGTCGTTGCCCATTCCGAGCTCCTTCATATAGGTGAGCTGTCTGAGTCCGTGGCGCGTCTCGATGCGTTCTACGAGATCATGGTGATCTTTTTCCGTAAGAGCGTAAACAAGGTCGACGGAAGCCTGATCTGCAGCAAGGATATCCGTTGATGCGATGATACCTATGTTTGGGGTGACGACGGGAGCAGCATTCACGCCTTCACAGTCACAGGAAACGGACATGTTCCTTAAAGTATTGACGTAAGTGACATTCCTTCCGAAGTGATCGATGGTCGCTTTGGTCGACTCTGTCATCCTCTCCATAAACTCTTCAGTTTTGATATCCCACATATTTGGCTGCCCGGGAGTGGTGTGGACCATTTTCTTGCCGATCCTGCCGTCCGCGCACCCGATGCCAAGATTTTTGTTGGATCCGCCGAAACCTCCCTGGGTGTGGCCTTTGAAATGGGTAAGTGCGATAAGTGAATCGTAATCAAGAAGTCCTTTGCCTACGGTCATATGGTCGAACCACTTGCCTCCTTCGACAGGCAGGTCCGCTGTGCCGAATTCATCCATGATATCGACCGGTGCAAAAGTCCATCCGTTGGCCTCTATGGTCTTTCTGTGAGCCTCTGTCGTATAGCGTCCGCCTTGGTAGTATGTGTTGGTCTCTACGATGGCGCCGTCTTTTATCTCTTTTTCAAAAAACTCCCTGACCCATTCCCTCGGCAGGATATTCGGGCCCTGGGGCTCGCCGGTGTGCAGCTTTACTGCCACCTTGCCGCATATATCCCCGTTTACCTTCTCATAAGCCTTTATAAGCCCCGCAGCGGATAGATCCCTCGTAAAATAGACGATGGATTCGTTGCCGTGCCTTTCGCTAATCGGGATGTATTTCTCCCCTCCTGTTCCGGGTACTGCCTTTTTATCCATGTTGAACCCCCTTTTAAAAAAAGTTTTATTATTCTTATTATGCTATTATACATAATTATATATTATATACACATCACTGGATTTTCAAAGCTATACGGAAAAGCCCATGCGGATGACCGCATCCGGATCCGGAAAGGTGACAGCATATGGATCATATCAAAAATAATATCGAGAAATACCATGAGGCGATGATAGCCGAACGGCGCCATATCCATTCCCACCCCGAGCTTTCCGGCAATGAGTACGGAACCTCGGCCTATATCCAGGAAGAGCTCGGCAAAGCAGGGATACCTTTCGAACTGGTCCCTCCAGGCAGGAGCGTAGTCGCGGTGATCCGGGGAGAATATCCGGGTAAGACCATCCTGTTAAGGAGCGACATCGACGCTCTCCCAGTGACGGAAGCAACAGGCCTGCCGTTTTCTTCCGAAGTCCCCGGAGCCATGCACGCCTGCGGTCATGATGCACACGCAGCTATCGGCATTACCGTAGCCAAAGTATTGAATGACTTACGAAGCAGGCTGCACGGTACAGCCAAAGTGGTTTTCCAGGAGGCAGAAGAGACAGGCAGCGGAGCGAAGCATGTATTGGAATCCGGGCTGATCGATGATGCTGACAACTCGCTTATGCTTCACGTTGATGTGACTCACCCTACAGGTTTTTTCGCGACAAATTACGGGGTAAGGAGCGCTAAGACCGCTGTGAGCAAGGTTGTGGTCCAAGGCAGAGGCGGACACTCTGCGTTCCCGCAGAATGCCGTAAACCCCATTCCGATAGCCGCCCGAATCATAGAAGCCGTCTCGGAAATCACTGCCTATGAGATAGCCAGGGAAGATTTCGCCGTCATCTCCCCCACCGTGGTTGCAGGAGGCACTAAGAACAACATAATTCCGCAGTCCTGCGAGATCATTTTCAACGCACGTTATTATGACAGCAGGTTCGATGAGGTGATCCCGGAACTCATCTCAAAAAAATCGAAAAACATCGCGGCCTCTGCGGGAGGGGCAGCTGAAACTTCCTATAGTTCGCACGGTATCCCTATGATAAACGATGAAGATTCAGTGAAAAGGGCCCTTTCGGTCATAGAACGTATTTGGGGAAAGGATAAGATAGATCTCACTCCACCGGGGCTTTTCGGAGACGACTTCGCATATATTCAGGAAAAGGTACCGGGAGCGGCCGTAAACATAGGGGCCGCACTGGAAGGAAATACAGCTGCATTGCACAGCCCGACGATGATGGTTGACGAAGCTTGTATGGATATAGCCGCCCGCTTTGCAACTGAATACATCGCAGAGTACCTGGAATACGCCGAATGAACTGCCTCAAAACGCGTTCTAAGCGTACATCCTGCATCAGTTCATCAGACAGCAAAAACATAGCGATTTTCCAGAGGCTCCGATGACATACAGCCTCGGTTTTTTCAGACGGACTGCAATTATACTCTGGAGAAAATCCTGCCATTCAGACGACCCCTGTGATATAATATCCCAGACCATTCGGACAGGCTGTTTGGTCAGAGAAAACGGCCCCCGCAGGAGGATGAATGAAACTGCATTACATGGGCAAATACAACATGGATCCCGAAAGCCTCCCCCATGGGGAACATATGTCGGGAGCAGTGCCTTTTAGGGAGCCGAAGGACACCAAGACCCTGAGTCTTATCGCCACTGGTATCTCACTGGTACTGGCCATCTTTTTCGGCGCACCTGTGTTCATGCGAGGCATAGATTACTGGGGAAGCCCGCAAGTGACGCTTGGATGCTTCGCGTCGCTTCTGGTCTTCCTTCCCCATGAATTTCTGCATGCGATCTGTTTCAGGTCAGACGTCTATCTGTACACGAACCTTAAACAGGGGATGCTTTTCGTTACAGGTCCGGAGACGATGTCAAAAAGGCGTTTTATCTTCATGAGCCTCCTGCCCAATATAGTATTCGGATTTATCCCCTATGTATTGTGGCTGATATTCCCTGATCGGGTTTTCCTGGCCATATTCGGGGCATTGAACATATCCTCGGGGGCAGGAGATTACATAAACGTATTCAACGGGCTGACCCAGATGCCCAGAGGATCCCGTACTTATATATACGGGATGCATTCATACTGGTACATGCCTGAGAAGAAATAGTCAATTGATGTATTAAACCAGTGAACCATTGGAAGTGCCGAAATGCTGCGCATCCATCTTCGATACAGTCGTCGAGGACTTGGGCAGGCAAGCCAGGGGACTCTAAGGCTGACAGACCACCTAACATATCCGGAGTAAGCTCCGGATTTTTGTTTCTGATGAGCTCAGCTGTAAGCAAAAGTTGCGCGTTCAGACTGTTTGAGCTATAATGCATGTGTACAATGAAGATAACTCCGCCGTTATGCGGAAAATAGGGAGATAACATGACAAAGACAATTACTGTCAGGGGGACCGGCCGCGCATCTGCCTCTCCGGACCAAGTGGAACTTACGATGTACCTGGAAGCGAAGAATATGGCCTATTCAAAAGCCATGGATACAGCTGCGCAGAATATCAGCCTGCTAACCAGCGCGCTGACAGAAGCGGGGTTCGAGGAAAAAGAGCTGAAGACCACCAATTTTAACGTGCACACTGAATATGATGGCGAGCGTCAGGAGGATGGGAGCTACAGGAACGTCTTCAGGGGCTATGTCGTCAGCCACAGTCTCAATCTCAGATTCGATTTTTCCTCAGAAAGACTGTCGAACGCTCTCGGAGCGATCGGGACATGCAAGGCACGCCCGCAGATCAATGTAAGCTTTACCGTTAAGGATACAGACGCTGTAAACGAGGAGACGCTCATCAACGCCGCTGCGAATGCCCGCAGAAAAGCAGAGATACTCTGCGCTGCTTCAGGCAAGAAGCTCGGAGAACTCATCAATATAGACTACGGCACGGAAAGGCAGGGAGTGTATTCCAACACACGCTACGCAATGGCGGACGAGGTCCTGGCAGAAGGATCATCCATGATGAAATCAGTTTCGATAATGCCGGAGGATATTTCCGTCTCGGACAGCGCAGTCTTCACCTGGGAGATCGTCTGACGGACAGGTCCTCTTCTTCCCTTTACGGGAAAGCAGCTTTACGGGATATGCCCTCCTGAGGGCATGCGCCGATATAAAGGAGACATCATGAAAAAAACTGTCAGCATAATGCTGGCCATACTACTGGTCATCTCTCTTTGCTCAGGCTGTTCACGCCGTGAGGAACCGCAGACAGACCCTGCACCGGTACCTCCTGAGCAGGGCAGCGACGTTCTGCCCGACACAGGCGGAGATGGAACGGAGACAGACATACCTGAAGGACCTGACTGGTCCGGGTGGGATATCACCGAACAGACATCGACCTCGGAGACTGCCAGAGGGAGATATCTGGTGATCAGCACCATAACCTCGGACATAACGGCTTTTGACGGGGAAGAGAACTCGATAATCCTGATAAAGGCACAATATCCGGTCATGACAGCGGTCCACGGCTCTCCGGACAGCTATGAGAAGCTAGCCGCCTTCTATTCCAACGATCACCGCGAGCAGGCCGACAGCTTTATCGCCGAGAACTGCATGGATCTGATCGGCTTTGCTGTTTCATCAGCCGATAACGGGGAGAGCTTTACGCCTGTCACCTACAGCGAGACATGCGAGATCATCCGCGAGGACGAGAAAGTTTTTTCCGTACTCACCGTCAGGACGATCGGATCAGGCAGCGGGGAGACCGATACCATCATTACCGGAGAGAACTATGATGCCGCAAACTGTACCAGGATCACTCTGGAGGATGTAGTCTCGGATCTCGGGAAGCTCTACGGATTGATGGCCTTTGAATTAAGGAGCGACCCAGGCCTTGAGCTGACTATGGACGAATACGATCTTACGCTGTCGCTGAATGCCAACATGGGAGATATCCCCTTCACGGTCGGCACGGACGGGCTCAACTTTTATATCAGCCCGGAATATCTGGGCATGCAGGAAGGGACGACCGTGACACTGTCGCTGAAAAGCGCC
This sequence comes from Eubacteriaceae bacterium, assembly GCA_017551505.1. Classification (GTDB taxonomy): domain Bacteria; phylum Bacillota; class Clostridia; order Eubacteriales; family Anaerofustaceae; genus JAAYHF01. Next base: position 113,933 of record JAFZLL010000032.1, on the reverse strand, counting down.
GCACTTGAGGACATAATGGATCCGAGATACAGATAGGAAGATGCGTATACTCAGAGAACGTGAAGGCGAATAGCCGAAACGACGATATAAAACTATGCTTCTTCGGAATGGCATGATCTTCAGTTCATGCCATTCCTTTTTACGCAGCTCTGCAAATAGAGACCTTCCTGTCATGGAGAAGCAGACAAACATAAAACCATAAACAAGGGAGCTGCCGCATCAAATGATCCGGCAGCTCCTTCTTTTCACAGGATCTAACATGCTCCCGCAGCCTGCAGCCATGCTGTTTCCGGCAGAAGGAGCAATCAGCGGGTTTTAATACAATATCTCGTCGCCCTTAATGGTGAAACTGATGCTTTCGGTATCGTAATATCCGCCGTAGATGTCGTTGATAGTGAAGTTATACAGGTATTCACCGTCAGGCAGGATGCCGAACCCAAGAGCGGAGTAACCGTTATAGACATATTCAGAACCTTCCGCCCATCTTTCTCCATCGCCTTCCACGGCAACCGCATAGTAAAGCGGGGTGATCACGTCCCCTTTGTTAAGCTCGGAAGTGATCCGGCCAGCCATGCCCTCTTCGCTGAGGGGATCCCTGATTCCGAGGATCGTTACGATGTCTTTTTTGTAATCGTGGCGAAGTATGAGGTTCGTCCGTTTCCCGTTCAGCTTGACCGGAGAGGAATAGATATCGAAACCATCGCCTTCCGTCTCTATGAGCACCGTCAGGTTCTGGCCGTCCGGGAGGGAGAACCAGAAACCGTCGAAATTCTCGGCGAACCTGCCGTCATTCCAGTCAGCGAAAATGTCGCCTGTAGCTCCGAGGTATAACATCTCATCCCCTTTAATGTAATACACGTTGCCCTCAACGTTCAGCGTGCAGTCTAAAGCTTCCTGAGTCAGAGTAAACCCGAAGTATCCGTCGCTGCCGAATCCGGGTCCGACGGCAAAGGAGATGAGCTCGCTCTCTCCTCCATGCTCCTCCTGGTCATAATAATCCCAGTATTCCTCATTGGCCTGCTGGGCTTCTTCATACTCACCGGCATTTCCCTGAGCGGCTCCGTTGACGCTGTCCCAGAGGTCGAAGAGCTCGTATATACTGTAGCTGCTGCTGCCGGTGTTGCCGCCGCCTCTCGCCGCCCTGTCTACGAACGACAGGTAGTAAGGGCTGAAGGATATCTCGCTGAGCACGGTGAGCTCATTGGAACCGCGTATGCTCAAAGGATAGTAGATCGCAAGCCCGGTTGCGTCGGGATATCCTCTTCCGTTCTTCATATATACCACGACATCCTCAAGAGCCTTAAGGACCTCTTCAGCTCCTTTCGCGCCTCCTGCCCTGACAAGGCAGCCCATATCGACCATGTTGGTGTAACCGCTCGACCAGTTATTGCCGCCGAAGTTGGTGACCGAGCTTATCTTGCGCGCGGCTTTAGAGAAGGCGGACTGGTCGGAAGTGGACTGGTACAGATCCTTTGCATACAGATTGAAGAGTCTGACCAGATTGTCTATACCTGACAGATCTATCACAGACAGGGTGGTCTCGGCTTCTTCCCCGCTGTTCCTGCAGGATTCATAATAGCTGTCCGCGACGATCTTTCCGAGTTCGGCACCGCCAGCGTCGCTGTTTTTGTTCAGGAAATTCCCAATGGCCTTGTAGTTCCAGCCGTAGCCGGATTCCGTTTCCTCCGAACCGTAGAGGTAATCCGCGTATGTGGCGGTCAGGTAAGCCACTTCACTCGTTCCCATGAGGCATGCGTCGAATCCGATGAATTCGAAATTATCTGTCATTGACGGCCAGACCGAAGCAAAGGCAGCATCGATCTCCCTTAGCGAAAGGCAGTCGTTGTGAGCATTCTCGTCATAGCAGACACCGGCGATACTTCCGCCGCCGTGGTTCCAGAAGATGACTCCCATATGCTCGCTGGGATAGTTTTTTACGCCCCACGAAAGGAAGGAAGCCAGCGTCCTGTAATCCCCCATGTTGGACAGTTCCACCTTGTCCACCAGGCTCATCTTTCCGTTCTCGATAACGAAGCGCTGCGACGAACGCGGATCAACGAAGCTGTTGGCCCAGTCTGAGCTGCCGCCCGTCTGCACGACGAAGCGCATCCCGCTGCCCGTTGCCCCACTGACCATTTCCTTGATATCCATAGTAGCGTAGCCGCCGTCGCTCTCAAGATCGGATCCGCACAGATACACGAAAATCGTCCATTTGTCTGCCTCTCCCATCTCGGCATGTCCCTTCTGGGAGATCCTCTTTATATCGACACTGCCGTCGTCCGCGACCGACATGCTCACGCCCCTGGCCATGGGAGACGAAGAAGCCGCCGTATCCGGAAGGTCGGTGCTGCCGGAGATGCCGCCTGAGCCGCTGTCCTGAGAGTATTCGTCGACATAGTATTCGTCATTGTGATACTCGTCGTCATATGACCAGTACTCGTCATCGTAAAACAGTCCGCCCAGGAAAAACTCCGCTATATGAGCGATGACTATGACGATTATGACGAGCCCTATAAGCTTTTTAATAAATCTCATCCTCGTTTCCTTTCAGCAGGACACGGTAGGCGTCCCTTTTCGATATATATACGCATTCAACGTCTTCGATGGCACAGGCTGCCTTCAGGCTCTCACCGAAAGTAAACATCCTCAGCCCTTCCTCCGTATGCACGAACAGCCTCACGTTTGGCACCCTGAAGCGCACTCTCCCGCCGGAAGCCATCATCCTTATCGTAAACAGGAAGAACTCTTCCGCCTCTTCGTTCCATACGTCCTCGATATCGAAGGCCGGCGGTGACGGCTGCGCCGTTCTTTCCTGACGCGTAAGGACGACCGCCGCCCCGCGGACTACATCCTCCCTCGCGTCTTCATCCCATGTAAATTCGATCAGCGGCAGTCCGTCTTCCTGTTTCAGGCTCCTGCCGACTCCCAATCTGTCCCCCAGATATTTCGCTGCGGCGAATTCCTCCTGTACGCTATCCTTTTCCAGGGAACCGCAGAGATACCGCGCCTCACATTTCCCGGCGGAGGCTGCCCGCCCGATGGCGAACGCCTGGGAATACTGCGCTATCCTGTCTGTTTCCATAATCTCCTCCGGCAGTCCTGCATGATATCCGGCTCTGCCCGTTCGGCTGAAATTATAGCAAAATCCCGGTCATCGGTCAATCGGAACTGCAGCGCCTGCGGTTAACAGCTCTTTAATGATTACCGTATTGAATTTCGGCCCGATTTAGGCTATATATAGTATAGAAATATTCAACATGCAATTAATCTATTCAGAGGTGCGAAATGAAAAGGATCAGAATACTTGCCGCCCTGGCGGTGATCGTCCTGGCGCTGAGCTTTATCCCCGCGGATGCATATGCCGTCAACAACAAGAGGACAACGAACATAACGGTAACGGTCGGAGATACCAAGCAAGTGACCGTTTATACCGCTGACAGCAAAGGAAAGGAAGCCCCCCTGCACGGATTCAGCTTCGTCAACGTAAGCGATCTGCCGAGCTGGATTTCTCCTTCCAGTTTTCAGCTGTCCCCGTGGGAAACGAGCGAAAGACTCGTCTGCACAGTCAACAATCCGGACAAGCCTGGAAAATACACTTTCAAGATGCATGTCGACTGCGCGTATGCGGAAGGCAGGGAGTATTCATGGGTCGAAGTGACGGTCAATATAACCGTCAAGTCGGATGAACTCACGATAACAAAAAGCCCGACAGGAGAGAAGGTCAACGAAGGCGGAAAGGCCGTTTTCATAGCGAAGGCCGAGAACTATAACGACCTGTACTGGACATTCACGAAAGGACTTGAAGCACTCTACCCGGAGGATGCCCTGAAGACCTTCCCCGGCCTCAAGATCTCGGGGCAGGATTCAGGCACGCTCGTACTGTCAAATATCCCCGCCTCCCTTGACGGATGGTCGGTATTCTGCACGTTCGTGAATACGAAGGAACAGAAGGAAACAAAGAAGGCGCTCATCACCGTGCACTCACATGTATTCGAAGGGGCATGGGGATGCGACGACACCAAGCACTGGCAGACCTGTTCCTGCGGAGAGAAGGGCAACGTCTCCGAGCATACCTTCGGCGAATGGGAGGTCGAGGTGGTCCCGACAAAGACTGCCGAAGGACTGCGCAAAAGGACCTGCACGGTCTGCGGATATGTGCAGAAGGAGATCCTTCCGGTATCCGACCACGAGCATTTCTTCCCTGAGACCTGGAGCATGAACAAGACCAATCACTGGCATGAATGCAGCTGCGGGATGAAGAGCAATGAAGCCCCCCATACCTTCAGCGAGTGGAAGACGAAAAAGAAGGCCACGTCCAAAAAAGAAGGGCTGGAGGAAAGGGTGTGCACCGTCTGCGGATATACCGAGCAGCGGACCATTCCGGTAAAGCAGGGCTCCAATTCCTCACTGCCGTGGATGATAGCCGCGATCATAGCCATCGCTATCGCCCTGGGAGTCGTCATCGGCGTTCTGTTCACATACGGGAGCAGAAAAAAGGATGACGATGACTATGAGGAGGATGAGGAGGGCGACGGCGACGAATAAAGCTGTCACTGTCACTGCGGCCGCATTGACATCAGCCCAGACTGTGCTATAATCAACTCAACGATATACGCGGACAGGCATTGAGCGGAAGCGAGTGAAAAGCTCCTCGAGTGGGTCACTGTGAAGCCTTCATGGAAAGGATAAGACAGATACGCGCCGTCTGCGGTACGCCCCCGCCGTCACCGGGTACGCGAATCATATACTAGTTTTTTCGCGTGCGCCGAAAAGGCGCACGCTTTTTCGTGTCCGGTAAAGGTCAGGAGCGAGAATAAAGGAGGAGCTGATGAAAATAGCTGTAATGAACTGCCTTAAATCAAATTCCGTATGTACCGGGGCCGCATGCCTCAAAGCCCTGAACGGAAGGATCCGTTCCTTTGAACAGTACAAGGACATGCCGCTCGAGCTGGTCGCCTTCGGCCGCTGCAGCGGATGCGAAAACGGGATCGATGAAGCCGGCTTCAAGGAAAAACTGGACAGGATCGTATCGGAAGGCGCCGAGGTATGCCATTTCGGAGTCTGCACTGTCAAAGACGGGAAAGAATGCTCCATCATGACAGATGCCGCGAACTATCTCGAAGAGCACGGCGTCAAAGTCGTCAGGGGAACTCACTGACAGGCTCTTTCTTAGAGTCCCGCTGCTGATGGATTTCCTTAAATAAAAGCCGTCCGAAAAAATCAATAACGGGAAAAAAGAGCTGCGGTACCGCCGGATCTGAGTCGGCCACCGCAGCTCTTTCGTTACAAAGCCCGATGCAGGTGTCACCTCTTCCTGTTATAGACGAAGGCGAACACCATGCCCACTACGCCCCCTATTATATGCGTGAGCTGGGAGATATTGTCTGAAACAGCCATACCCTGATAGACCTGTTGGCCCAGATACAAAACGGCCACAAGGATAAAGGTCAGGGGGATATCCCCTTCTTTGAAGCCAACTGCCGCAGACATCATTATCATCGCGAATACGATACCGCTGGCGCCCAGCAGTGCGGTTCCAGGCATGAAGAGCATCACCGTCAGCCCTGTCACCGCGGCGGTGATGAAAATCGCGAGTGCTGTAGTCCCGTGGCCGAAATGGTCTTCCACGGTGGGACCCACGAGCAGGATGTACATCATGTTATTCACCAGATGCATCACCCCGGAGTGGCCTAGGACATGTCCGAACAGGCGCACAAAGGTCATCGGGTTGGACCATGGGGAGGAGTAAACGGAAAAATACATGCGGTTAGCCTGTCCGAATGTGACCGTATTGATCACGAGTGCCGCGCATGCTGCTGCCGCAAATGAGAGTATCACCGGTGAATTTAAGGAGATCCTGTAATGCTTTTTCATTTCTGTGCCACATCCTTGATTTATATTGACAGTATAGCACCTGTCCGGGCGCAGAGCAGCAGTTTTTGCTGATAATAACGGACGCTGTGCTATAATATCCGCGCGCAGCAGTCCGTAAGGTCCGCAGACATGACAGCCGGCGGATTATCTGCCGCATGAGTGTGGCTGGGCTGCGACTCAATTCAAGGAGGGAAATATGTCAAAGTACGGTTATAATTACGCGCCGGGAGACGTGGACGTGATGGACCTGCTGATGGGCGGAGAACACCTGATATGGAGCGGCAAGCCGAAAAAATCGGTCTATGTGGCAACGCAGATACTTACGATGCTGCCCATAGCGGCTGTCTGGGCAGCCTTTGACGGATTCGCCATATCGATGCTGGTTAAAGAATTTGAGGACATGCCCCTCCCACTGAAGATATTCCTTGCCTGCTTCTTCGCACTGCACCTGACCCCGGTATGGATATTCCTGTCCAACCTGCTGACTTCCTCTGCCAGATGGAAGCATACTGTCTACGCAGCCACGGATAAACGCATCATAATCGCTTCGGGACTGGTCGGATATACCTACGACAGCCTGAATTACAGGGATATAGACAACGTATCACTCCATGTAGGGCTTTTCGACAGGTTATTCGGCACAGGAGATGTCATATTCACTTCCGAAGGAGGAAACAGGAGCTTTCTGGACATCGAAGACTTCGACGAAGCCTATGCGCTGATCCAGCAGGCGGTGACCGATATCCAGGCCGATATCGAATACCCGAACGCACTGCGCCCGCAGGATAATCCGGGTTACAACACAAGGTACACCAGAGACGAATGAACACGAAAAAAGCCAGCCGTCAGGCTGGCTTTTCATCATATACCTTCTATTTCATCTATTTCCCCTCTGCGATCCTGCCCAGCAGAGTGGCTATCGCACCGCAGGTCTTGCCGATGGTGTCGATCGGGAGCATCTCGCTCGTGGAATGCGGTCCGATAATCGTCGGCCCGACGGAGATTATCTCGATGTCATCGCTCCACTGAGAGAATGCGGAGCACTCCAGTCCTCCATGCACAGCCGTTATCTCGCATGCATCCCCTGTATATTCCTCGAAGGATTCGGCGTACATTTTGGGCAATACCGCTCCTTCCTTCTCGACCCAGCCGATACGGAACTCATCGCTGTAATCGATGTCGAATCCCAGTCCGCGCGCTATGGCGTCGAATTCCGCATTTGCCAGCATCACAGGCCACTCGGCACTGGTACGCATGGGCAGCATCAGACTGAATGCCTCGTCACCCTCGTTGAAAGAGATCGTCCCTATGTTCATCGAAGACTCTGTGATCCCGCGGTAACGCTGGCTGACAGTGTTCGCTCCTACCCTCAGGGCGGCAATCAGGTCGGTTATGCGCCGGGAATCATCCAGGCAGACCGCTTTCTCGGGCAGCGGAGCTTTCTCGCAGACAAAGCTGTATCCTGCCTCCGTGCGGTCGAACTGCTTTGCAAAATATCGCTTGGTATAAGCGAACACCTCTTCCAGCGAATCCAGATCGCTCTGGCCGACAACGATGGTCGCCGACGCGTTGGAGGCGATAGCTGACATGCCTGTTCCGCCGTTGAAGTTCACCAGGCGGAAGGGCACTCCCTTATATGTAAGGCGGGCCATGATATAGTTGACGGCCTTAATGGCATTGGCCCTGTTCTTGTTGATATCGGTGCCTGAGTGTCCTCCCTTGAGGCCGGACAGGGTTATCTTCACAGCCGACTTGCCGCTTCCTGTTTCCTCCCAGACCGGTTTGCGCGAGAAAGAATAGCCCGCGAAGCCGCAGGAAGAGACGGTAACGGTGCCGTAGTCTTCAGAATCGATATTGATTAGGTACTTGGCCTCTGTTACGAAATGATGCGCCAGGTTCCCTGCGCCGGACGGGCTGCCGCCCTCCTCGTTGACCGTGGCGATCACCCTCAGCGGACCCCTTTTTACCTTCTCGGACACTGCGCAGTACATCGCCATCGCGATGCCTATGGCATCGTCCCCGCCGAGCGATGTCCCGTCAGCCGTAAGGAAGCCGTCGTCGGTGATGACGACATCTATCGGGTCGTTAAACTTATCGAAGGCCTTACCTTCTGCGGCGACGCATACCATATCCATATGCGCCTGCAGGACCGTAAGCGGGGCGTTTTCATAGCCCTCCGATGCGGGTGCGTCGAAGATCACATTCTCCACCTCGTCCTTTACCGCTTTGAATCCGTGATCCAGCGCCCATTGGTAAAGATACTCGCTGATCTTTCCCATATAATTTGTCGGGCGCGGCACCTTCGCTATCTTTTTAAATTCGCCGATGATCCATTCGTTCATCTCATCGGGCGAAACGCTGAATCTTTCCATCCTTCTCTCCTTGAGTTTTATAATAGAATTTAATTGATTACAATTATAATAGAATATATGCATTCTTTCAAAGCAAATACCTTTTATATGACCGTCTGTGGGCAGAATAATAAAATTCTCGTTAGAGAGATTGACACATATTTTCCTTTTATGATAGGATATAAGGCGAATCAGGGAGTAGCTTGGCGCTGGTCATAGCGCTTTAGTCGGTCGTCATCACAACCTTAAGGTTCGGCCGGCTACATTTTATGAAGCGAGACTTTTTCAGAATGCTGAAAAAGCCTTTTTATTTTTCAGCAAAAAGAATCTGGGAAGGAAAACACCTATGAAATTTTATCTGGAACCGCTGGATAGGGTCTATGAGGAGCTGCACAGTTCCGAAAACGGCCTGACGACAGCGGAAGCTGAAAAGCGTCTTGCCGAAAACGGCAGGAACAAACTCGATGAAGCCAAAAAGGATTCTCTTCTGAAGAGATTCTTCGGGCAGATGAACGACCCGATGATCATCATGCTGATCGTGTCGGCGGTCATATCCGCAGTCACATCCTATTATCAGCACGAATCCTTCGCGGACGTTTTCATAATCATGTCAGTGGTCATATTCAATGCGATAATCGGTGTCGTACAGGAGAACAAATCCGACAAGGCCATCGAAGCCCTTAAGGAAATGAGCGCCGCCACATCGCACGTGCTGCGCGACAATGAGATGATCACCATAAAGAGCGAGGACCTCGTCGTGGGAGACGTGATTCTGCTCGAAGCCGGGGATTCCGTTCCCGCGGACGCAAGGATCATCGAATGCGCCAGCATGAAGGTGGAGGAAGCCGCTCTGACCGGAGAGAGCGTGCCTGTATCCAAGCTGATCGATTTCATGCAGCTTAAAACGACCAGCGAAGGCGACGTGCCCTTGGGAGACCGCAAGAATATGGTCTTCATGGGCTCGACCATCGTTTACGGCAGAGGCAAGGCGATCGTCACCGCCACAGGCATGAATACCGAAATGGGTGCCATCGCGGCAACCCTTAACATGGCCGAGGATGAGTCCACACCGCTGCAGAAAAAGCTGGCGGAATTCGGGAAGGTGCTGACCAAACTGGTCATCGCCATATCAGTCATCGTATTCATCGTAACAGTACTGCGCCAGAGAGACTTCTCCGTAGCAGCCTTACTTAACACCTTCATGATCGCCATCGCACTGGCAGTCGCTGCAATTCCCGAGGGACTGACAGCCGTTGTCACTATCGTGCTTTCAATGGGCGTAACAAAAATGAGCAAACGCTCAGCCGTCATAAGAAAGCTTTCCGCCGTAGAAGCGCTGGGCTGCGCGCAGATCATATGCTCGGACAAGACCGGCACATTGACACAGAACAAGATGACCGTCGTGGAGACCTTCTCCAACAATGACGAACTGCTCGCCACCGCGATGTCGCTCTGCAGCGACGCAACTATAAAAAAAGGCGAAGAGCGTTCCACAGGCGAGCCTACGGAAGCTGCTCTGGTCGATTACGCCGCCAAGATCGGCCTGTGGAAATCCGAGCAGGAAAGAGAGCAGCCGAGAATCGGCGAAGCCCCCTTTGATTCTTCACGCAAGATGATGAGCACTGTGCACCTGAAAAGAGGCACACAGATCATCCAGTACACAAAAGGCGCTCCCGACGTCGTCCTGACCCGCTGCACTTCCTATCTCGACAAAGACGGAAAGATAGTTCCCATGACCGATGAGATCAGGGAAATGATGCTCGCCAAAAACAAGGAGATGGCTGATCAGGCCTTAAGGATCCTCTCCGCTGCCTATAAGGAATATGACAATATGCCTGTTTCCTTTGATGCGGAGATACTGGAAAACGACCTGACATTCATCGGGCTGATGGGCATGATCGACCCGTGCCGCCCGGAAGTATTCGCAGCCATCGAGGAATGCCGCCAGGCAGGGATCAGGCCTGTCATGATAACAGGCGACCACAAGGATACTGCCGTAGCCATTGCAAAGCAGCTGGGGATCATACAGGACGCCAGCGAAGCCATGAGCGGCTCCGAGCTCGACAAGCTCACGGATGAAGAACTTGCGGAGACAGTCAAGAACATCTCTGTTTTCGCCAGGGTCCAGCCTGAGCACAAGGTACGCATAGTGCGTGCATGGAGGGCCAATGCCATGATCACGGCCATGACCGGCGACGGCGTGAATGACGCTCCTTCGATCAAATTCGCGGACATCGGCGTGGGCATGGGGATCACAGGCACCGACGTCACCAAGAACGTGGCGGATATGGTCCTGGCAGATGACAACTTTGCCACGATAGTCAATGCTATCGAGGAAGGCCGAAGGATATACGACAATATCCGCAAAGTCATACAGTTCCAAATGTCCACAAACGCTTCAGAGGTCCTGTGCGTCTTCATCTCCACCCTTATGGGCTTTGAGATCTACAATCCTGCACAGCTGCTCTGGATCAACATGGTCACAGACTCCGCCCCGGGACTCGCCCTCGGTACGGAGATCGCTGAACCGAACATCATGTACAGAAAACCTCGTCCGTCAGACGACAATGTCTTTTCCGAGGGCATGGGCCTCGACTCGATCGTACAGGGCATAGTAATGACTCTGATCGTGCTCGCTTCATATTTCATCGGGCATTATCTTGAAACAGGAGTCTTCACAACCTCCAACTCGATCGACGGAATGACGATGGCTTTCCTGACACAGAGCAATATCGAAGCTTTCCACGCTATCAACATGCGCTCGCAGCGCGGCAGCATATTTACCATGCCGAAGATCAACTGGTGGCTTCTCGGTGCCGTGGCTTTCTCGCTCATCATGACGACCGCGGCAGTCTATATCCCTGCCCTGCAGACGTCCTTCGGACTTGCGGATATATCCCTGAAAGAGTACGCGATTTCCATCGGCCTTGCGTTCTCGATCATCCCGCTGACTGAGATATCAAAGGTATTCCTGAGGGCGTATGACAAAAAGAAGGCGCTCAAAGAGATCAAAAAGTAAACCACAACGAATGCTCGAAGTATTAATGAGCATTGGCTGCAAAGCGTAGGCCTGGAATGAACAGGCTGATAAGACGGGCTGTGCTATGGGACAGCCCGTCTTTTATGTACGGAGATGCGCAAATAAACCTGCCGAATCACTTCCAGCTGAGATACTCCCATGAAAAACTGAGACCGCCCACATTTGCAATGAGGTATCGATATCCCTCTGCAGTGATTAATCATATTATGGCAAAGGGCTTTCTGGGTCCTTATTAGAATGACGGCGATGATGACTTTCCGCCTCATATGTTTTTAACAGAAACTCATGCGCTAAATATCTGCTTAGGTTTATGGGCGTTCCCCTCCTTTACATATCAGAGCACTTGCTGTATAATGTAACCAATAAAACCGATAAAGGGGACATTCGATGGAAACTAAAGAACTGTTCAGTACCTACGAATCTGAGGTGCGTTCCTACTGCAGAAACCTGCCGGCTGTATTCACCAGAGCCAAGGGTTCGAAGATGTACGACGACACGGGAAAGGAATACCTCGATTTCTTTGACGGAGCGGGCGCCCTTAACTATGGGCACAACAACGAATATATCAAGAATAAGATCGCCGATTACATTTTGGGCGATGGCATCACACATGCCCTGGACCTCATGACGGAGGCTAAGGCAGGCTTTATAGATGTCATAGAAAACAGGCTCCTGAAGCCCAAAGGACTGAATTACAAGATCCAGTTCACCGGACCGACGGGCACCAATGCCAATGAAGCAGCAGCAAAACTGGCAAGAAAGGTGACAGGCCGCACGGACATCTGGGCATTCATGGGATCCTTCCACGGCATGACCGACGGTTCACTGGCACTGACAAGCTCAAAGACAGACAGGGCAGGAGCCGGGATACCTCTCTATGGCGGCACCTTCATTCCCTCGCCGTACATGATGGGAGGCTTCGATAGCATCGGATACATGGAAACGCTGATGTCTGACGACCATACAGGTGTAGCCACACCTGCAGCCATTTTCATAGAGACCGTACAGGCGGAGGGAGGTGTGTATGATTTCGGAGTACCTTTCCTTAAACAGCTCAGGGATTTCTGCGATAAATACAAGATACTCCTGGTCGTCGACGATATCCAGGTAGGCAACTCACGTACCGGAAAATTCTTCTCTTTCGAAAGAGCGGGCATCGTGCCCGACATGGTGACCATATCCAAATCTATTGGAGGCATGGGCATGCCCCTCGCACTTGTTCTCATGAAACCTGAGCTGGATATCTGGAAGCCGGGCGAGCATAACGGCACATTCAGGGGAATGCAGCTGGCGCTGGTCGGAGGAAAAGCGGGCATTGAATACAATCTGGACAACCATATCGAGGATGAGGTGGTCCGCAAAGGCAAACTGGCTGAGGAATTCATCGCCTCCGAGATCGCGGGCTTACCTCATGTCGTTGAGACAAGAGGGCTCGGGCTCATCCGCGCCATCCAGCTGGAAAATGAAGAGCAGACGGCATATGTGCAGAAATACAATTTCGAGCATGCACTGATAAGCGAAAGATGCGGACGCTATTCCTCCGCAACGAAGATCATGCCGGCCCTCACGATCACGGACGACGAGCTTTTACAGGGACTCGAGATAGTCAGGGATGCCATCAAGAGCATCAAGTAAGCACAGACGACAGGAAACCCTGAGACCGATAAAAGAAAAACTGAAAGATATAAGAATCTGATTGAGAAGATCAGACGGAAAACGGGCCAGCAGCATACGCGGTGACCCGTTTTTTAATCTATTATCGCATAGGCGCAGAAAAGGTCCTCTATGTCCGCAGTGAGGAGCCTGAGCGTTCAGACCGGCTTTCATGCGGTAATTCTTCGCAGATAATGAAGGGTTATTGCTCAATCCTGCAGCGGCAGGCTTTCATTTACGGTATGCCTGCCTATGCCGGAGAGCTCCAGCGCCTTCTGCATATCTTCGGGCAGTTCGCACTTGATCGTCAGCCTGCTGGAATCATACCACAGCGTAAAGGAAACGAGGGAACAGTGGAGAGCCTGGCGCGCTATGATTCCCTCGCCGTTACTACCGCCTTCACCGTATTTGCTGTCCCCCACAACAGGAAAGCCCAGCTTTGCAAGCTGTGCCCTGACCTGATGTTTTCTGCCCGTTATAAGCTTTGCGGAGACCAGTGTATAGCCGTCTGCGCTCCTGATCGGCGAGAATACGCTCTCCATGCGGGTCCTGCCCTCCCCCGGCTCGTCATAGAGGATCATCTTATTGTTCTTAGAGTCGTTGAAAGCCCAATCTGTCACATGGACGTTCCTTCTCAACTCCCCGAGGCACAGTGCGGTATAGATCCTCTCCAGCTTTCCCGCGCTTATCAGCGCGCTCATATTCCTGGCAGCCTGAGGAGTCTTGGCAGACAGCACTATACCGCTGGTGTTGGTATCGAGCCTGGTCAGGACTCCGGGTATAAAGGATGCATCATTGCGGATTATCTCATCTTTGAAATATAGCTTTATGCGCTCCGACAGGCAGTCCGTGCTACCCGCATACGGCTGGCTTGCCAAAAAAGGCGGCTTATTGACCGCCAATACAATATCGTCTTCGTATATGACATCGGGAAACGGAAGGGAGTCGTTGAATTCGACGCTGCGCGCTGATACGTCAGCGGCATCGATACTGACCAAATCCCCCGAACCGACTTTTTCGGACGGAGCAGTCTTCCTGCCGTTGAGCTTTATTGCACCTGTCCTTATCAGTTTCTGCAACGCTCCGCGTGGGATATCGGTAGTCTTAGAGAGGAACCTGTCCAGTCTGGAACCCTCATAAGCCTCGCCGACCTTCAGTTCAGTCATCAGAGCCTTTCCCTTCGCCTTCCTTACCGTCTTTTTTTGATATCTCTATAAAGCGGGTGACGTTTTCATCCTCGTCGGAAACCGTGATCCTGAACATCCCTCCGCTTTCATCTTCGGTCTCGCTGCTTTCCTTTTTAAAAGGAGATCCCCTGCGTTCCACCTGGATCCTGCCTCTTCTGTTCCTGAATGCAGCTTTCTTTTTGATGCTCTGCTTGTCTTCCTCTTCGAAGTCTTCTATGACAGAAACGAATTCATCCCCGTTCTGATAGACCAGCGGATCATTGCTTTCTTCTGCGGGATCCTCCGCTTCCGCATCTTTATCATACGGCATTTCATCGTCTTCAGCGCTCCAGCCGACGTTCTCTTCTTCGGCATCATCCTCCGGGCTCTCTATTATCTCCTCGTCGGATGCTTCCGGCATGAAGTCTTCCACGCTGTCCTGTTCCTCGTCCGCATCGCCGCTGGCGAGGGAAGCTACGGTCTCGGGAGATGAAGCCATCTTCTCCTTCTGCTTTTTGGCACGCCTCAGGCGGCGCCTGCGCACCTTCTTGATATTTGATGCGATTCCAAAAGAAGCACCGACAAAGGATATGAAGCAAAGACAAAGGATCATGAATCCGTAAAGTATATAGGGATTGTTTCCAAGCTTTTCGGCGAAAAAGACAAGGACGGACAACGGCCTGAACCAGAAATTCACCGCGCTGCCCAAATAGAAAAACTTAAGCCAGCCGAATGCAGCATTATCGGTAATATATGCCAGCGCAGCACATACGCCGCTCACTGCGGTTATCGGCAGGACCGCCATCAGGGGGAACCATACGGCAAAGCCGCGGCGGGTGACGTTCATGCCTGCCGCAGCGACCGCAGAGAAAACGAACCATATAAGGACAGTCACGGCAAAAGAGACGCCTCTCAACATCGGAAGACCGAACAATCCGTGTCTCCTGAGCAGATATACGCCAAGGCAGGCGGCCAGATGCATGATATTTATCAATACCAGATAACCGATGACGCTTCTTTTGGGTTTCATTCTTTCTCCGAAGTTATTATCTCAACGAGGCGCGAAAGATCCTCGTCATTATAATAGGATATCCTGATGACACCGCCTTTTTTGCCCTGTTCTATGACAGTCTTCGCGCCGAGGACGCCGGAAAGGCCGTCCTCTATACGGGCAATGTACGGGCTTTTCGATGCACGGGGCATCTTCTTTTCCTTTGCCTTGCCAAAGGTCCTGGCTGCGGCTTCCGCCTCACGGACAGAAAGCCCTCTATCGGCTATGTATTCCGCAAAGGCAAGCCTGTCCTTTTCATTCCCGACGGAAAGGACCGCCCTTGCGTGTCCTGCGGTGAGATCTCCCCGCGCAATGAGCTTCTGCACTCCTTCCGGCAGGGAGAGCAGCCTCATCGTATTGGCAACATGGCTCCTGGACTTTCCTACCCTTTCCGCGATCTGCTCCTGCGAGAGGCCGTACTCATCGGAAAGCGTCCTGTACGCCATTGCGCACTCGATATCGTTGAGGTCCTCCCTCTGTATGTTTTCAGTCAGTGCAGCTTCCAGAAGCTCACGGTCACCGAAGTCACGGATTACGGCGGGCACTTCGGTGAGTCCTGCTTTTATCGCTGCCCTCAGGCGACGCTCGCCAGCCACTATCTTGTAAAACTCCCCGTCACGGGAGAGGAGCAAAGGCTGAAGGATGCCGTGCTGCTCGATGCTGCGGGCAAGCTCATTGATAGCCTCGTCCTCAAAGGATTTGCGGGGCTGGGCCTCGTTGCGTCTTATCATCTTGATTTGGATGTTCCTTACGCCCGAAGACGATGCGGCCTCACTGTCATCAGGACCGCCATACTCGCTGAAAAGGGCGGAGAGCCCTCTGCCGAGCCCTTGCTGTTTTGTCATCTGCTTTTATCCTAACATTTCTGTACGAATTCCCTAGCCAGTGCCATATAGGCCTGTGCGCCTTTGGAATTGATGTCGTACTGCATTATATTCATGCCGTGGCTTGGCGCCTCGGCTACCCTGACATTGCGCGGTATGATAGAAGAGAATACCTTGCTGCCGAAGTAATTGCGGACTTCCTGAACTATCTGGGCGGACAGGTTAGTGCGCTTATCGAACATGGTGAGTATGACGCCTTTGACCTCAAGATCCGAGTTCAGGCTCTTCTTGACCAGGTTGACCGTGTTGATAAGCTGGCTGACTCCCTCCAGAGCATAGTATTCGCACTGTATCGGGATGAGGACCCCGTCGGCAGCGACGAGCGAGTTGATCGACAGCATGCCGAGCGACGGCGGGCAGTCAATGACGAGATAATCGAAATAATCCGCTACCGGCTCTATGGAGCGTTTCAGGATAGTTTCTCTGCGCGGGGCATTGGCCATCTCCACTTCAGCCCCCGCCAGGTCGATATTCGAAGGCAGGATAAAAAGGTTCTCCGTCATGGTAGGCAGGATGGCCTCTTTTGCAGTGACTTCCTGAGTGAGCACGTCGTATATGCTGGCCTTAAGATTTTTACGATTGATATTCAGTCCGCTTGTCAGGTTGCTCTGGGCATCGAAATCGACCACCAGGACCTTTTTCCCCAGAGCCGCCACCCCGGCACACAGGTTGGCGGTAGTCGTAGTCTTGCCTACTCCGCCTTTCTGGTTGAACATCGCATATATCTTTCCCATGACCCCTCCGAACAATGGCATAATCCATGTTATTTTATCACAAATGCAAATAAGAGTAAATATAAAAAGGGCATGTTGGGATACCTTGGCCGGCATCCCCGGAGGACCGCGGGGGAAGTATCATCCACCTGTCCGGGGCTGTCGCTCAGACAGTCATGCCAATAAAATAAACCGCCTTTTGCCTTTTGCAGACCAGAATATGATATAATCATTTCCGAGAAAGAACGGTACAGAAAATATGAAAAGCATGACTGGGTTCGGCTCCGCCGAATACTCCGATGAAAAGCAGTCTATCTCAATCGAGATCAAGACGGTAAATAACCGCTACAGGGATTTTTCATTCAGGCTCTCGCGCAAGCTCTCGTCATTCGAAGATCTTTCCCGCCGCCTTATATCCGCCCGTATGGCCAGAGGCCATATTGAGCTGTCCGCCAAGTACCTCCGCTACGCTTCAGCACCGGACAGCCTGAACTATGACAGCGGACTAGCAA
This sequence comes from Eubacteriaceae bacterium, assembly GCA_017551505.1. Classification (GTDB taxonomy): domain Bacteria; phylum Bacillota; class Clostridia; order Eubacteriales; family Anaerofustaceae; genus JAAYHF01. The sequence goes on along the minus strand of JAFZLL010000032.1, from coordinate 96,689 downwards.
AGTCTTACTACGGCATACTGCTGAAGATCATCGAGGACTGTCCTGGCGTCTCGGATAAGATCACCGCAGGAGAGATAGCAGGATATCCGTACGTCGTGACCGCCAACGAAGCCTCCGACGATTCCGCAGAGCTCGAGGAGATCTACACAGACCTGCTTAACAAGGCTCTGGATTCTCTGGAAGCCTCCCGCGCGCAGGAGGGAGATACTCTTCTGGACGATTTCATCAAGCGTATAGACGGTGTAGGCGAAAACGTGGACAGGATCAGGGAACTGTCCGACGCGATACCGAAGGCATATTATGAGACGCTGATGAAAAACATCTCGGATTATACCGGAGGGCTCATCTCGGAGGACAGGCTTGCAACCGAGATGGCAGTCTATGCTGACAGAGTGAATATCACAGAGGAGATCGTCCGCTTAAGAAGCCATATATCCTCTTTCAAGAAGATGCTGAGGCTCAGCGAGCCCGTAGGGCGAAAGCTCGATTTCACGCTGCAGGAGATAAACAGGGAGGTGAACACGATTGCCTCCAAATCGAACAGCTTTGAGATATCGACGATAGTCGTGGATATCAAGGCTGAACTGGAAAAGATCAGGGAACAGGTCCAGAACATAGAGTAAGGAGGACGATTTGAGCAATCTATTCGTTGTAAGCGGCCCTTCCGGAAGCGGGAAAAGCACGATCTGCGCCCTCGCCGCAGAGAAGGACAGCAGGCTGAGGATATCCATCTCCGCTACGACACGCTCTCCACGCGGCGAAGAACAGGACGGGAAGGAATACTTCTTCCTGAGCGATGAGGAGTTCGACGAGAAGCTGGCTGCGGGAGAATTCTATGAGCACGCAGATATATTCGGCAAGAGATACGGCACACTTCGCCCGTACGTGGACAGGCTAATCGCCGACGGCTTCGACGTGATACTTGAGATCGACTATCAAGGCGCCTATCAGATCAAGGACCAAAACGAAAAGGCAGTGCTGGTATTTATCATGCCTCCCTCTTTCGAGGAGCTTTCAGCGAGGCTGAGAGCACGCAGTACCGAGACAGAAGAACAGCTGGAGATACGCCTGGCAAAAGCTGAGGCGGAAATGAAGGAATCAGTCAACTACGACAGGATAATAATAAACGACAGGCTCGACGAGGCTGTGGATGAGTTTTTAAGTTATATAGCAGAAAAACGCGAAAAGGCGGAAGAGATACGAGATGAGTGACAACTCCCCGATAGGGATACTTGACAGCGGGGTCGGCGGGCTCACCGCGGCGGACTGCGTATTCACGAGCCTGCCGAATGAATCCATCATTTACTTCGGGGATGCCGCAAACATGCCCTACGGGAACAGGACACCCGAGGAAATAGTATTCCTGGCCAACAGGATGATACACTTCCTCGAAAGGCAGAACGTGAAGGTGATCCTGCTCGCCTGCAACACGATATCCTCAATGAAGGAGCAGCTCAGAAGCCGGGTACCGCTGATCGATATAGTTACCGCAGGTGCCAGTGCCGTCGGGCGCGAAGCGCAGGAAGGTGAGACCGTCGGGCTCATCGCCACGAAAGCCACAGTAGAAAGCGGAGCGTATGTGAAAGCTATATCCCATCTGGGCAAAAGCATCACCGTGAGATCAAACGCCAGCACATCGCTGCCCAAGATCATCGACTCACAGCTCGAGAACGCATCTCTGCTGGATGAGAAGATCCGCGAGTGCATCGACCCGATAGTCGAGGACCATACGATCAGGAAGCTGATCCTGGGCTGCAGCCATTTTCCCATTATCAGGGAGGAGATCAGCATGATCTATCCATTCCTTGAACTCATAGACCCTGCAGTGGAGCAGACGCATATGCTCTCGGAGTATCTGACTGAAAGGCATGCCTTCTCAGCAGAGACGCACAGGAAGGTGCTGCTGTGTACCTCAGGGGAAAAAACGGAATTCGACGCAACGTTGCAGCGGCTCCAGATAAAACCGGACGAAGTGGAAAACATAGAATGGTAAAGGCCTCCTCTGAGAGGCTTTTTTCAGTCAAATTTAGTTCTGACCACACTGATTATTCAAAAACAGAGGCCTCATAGCTTGCAATAAATACGTATTTCTACTAAAATATAATTGTTAATCATCTTCGCGGTTTGCATGGAACACGGTGAAGATCCGCGGCAGCATCCTTGCTACTGTAAGCCTCACGGCAAGCCAGGTCTTTCAAACCCGATGTGTCCAGCCTCAAGATTTTTCAAGGGTAATATCTTGAGGTCAGCATCGGGCGTCCGATGCTTTTTTATTTCATCAGGCGGATATAGAGGATCGAATCAGCACGATCTTTTTATAGATTATTTTCAAAAGGGGGGTACAAAATTGAAGTACTCAAAATTCACTGCCGCTGTACTGGCAGTGCTGTTAATGGTAACCATGACGGCATGCCGTCCGGAAAAGCAGCCCACGGGAGCAATTACTGTTACCGACATGACGGGAAGGACGGTAAAACTCGATAAGCCGGCGGAGAAGGTCATCCCGCTCTCCGCCGCCACCGGAGATATCCTCTATGCGCTGGGCTGCCTGGATAACTGCGTAGGCCGCGGAGAGCTCTGCGATTATCCTGCGGAGATACTTCTCCTCCCGAAGGTCAATTCGGGAAGCGATACCAACGTGGAAGAGATCATCGCCCTCGGACCTGAAGTGGTATTCATGAGCACGATGGCACAGACAACTGAGCAGATGGATGCTCTGGAGGCTGCTGGGATCAAAGTAGTCGTAACGGATGCACAGAGCATCGACGGCATTTACGATGAAATAAGGCTGATAGGCAAAGTCATGGGCAAAGACGAGGAAGCGGAAAAAGTCGTGTCAGACATGAAATCCATGTTGGCTGATCTTGAAAGCAATGCGACCGGAGACGGGACCAAGACAGTATATTTCGAGGTCTCTCCTCTGAAGTACGGGCTCTGGACAGCAGGAGACGGAACCTTTATGAACGAGCTCGCAAAGATGCTGAAATTAAAGAACATCTTCGAGGATGTCAATAAATGGGCGCAGGTCTCAGAAGAGCAGGTCATCGAACGCAATCCGGATATAATCGTGATCCTGTCGACGCCCGGAGAGGATCCCGGCGAGTACTTCGTCGAGGTGCTCTCACGCAAAGGCTGGGAAAACGTCACTGCCATCAAGAACGGCAGCGTGCTGATGGATACGGACAGCAGCCTGACCAGACCTTCTCAAAGACTGACCGAGGGAGCCCGGATGCTTTACGAATTCGTTTACGGCAATTAACCAAAACACATTATAATCACAGGGGAGGCTGAGCCTCCCCAAGGCGGTTCATCAATGAAGAAGAAAACGGAAAGCTTCCGCTTGACCGACTACGTCATCTTTATCTCTGTCATGTTGGCTGCGATGGTCCTGTGCATCTGTCTGGGGAGCGTGAACGTACCCCTGAAGGATATCTATTACGCCATCAGCGACACCTTCAATGGGACTGAGCTGTGCAACACCTCTCACCGGGCGATAATAATGTCAGTCAGACTTCCCAGAGTATGCTGCGCTGCCCTTACCGGAGCGGCGCTGTCCATCTGCGGAGCAGCCATGCAGGGGCTTCTGCAGAACCCCCTTGCGGACGGAAGCACCCTCGGGGTGACATCCGGAGCAGCGCTCGGGGCGATCCTGTCCATAGCTTTCGGCATGAATCTGCCGATGCTAGCCAATCTGGGACAGATGGGAATGGCTATGCTATTCGGCTTTATGTCGCTCGTTTTGATTCTTACACTTGCATACAGGCTCGATAAATCGCTCTCTACACAGACGATCATACTTATCGGCGTGATCTTCTCGATGTTCGTCAGCGCGATAATAAACCTTGTGGTCACCTTCGCCGGAGAGCGGGTTAAGAACATAACTTTCTGGTCAATGGGTTCTCTTTCCGGATCAAGCTTCGAAAACGCGGGGATACTGCTTATTGCCGTAACGGTCTTCGGGAGCATCATACTCAAGTGCGCAAGGGAACTGAATGCCTTTGCCATCGGGGAAGACAACGCCCGCAACATAGGCGTGGATGTAAAGAAATTCAAGCTGATCATCCTTATTACAGTTTCTGCGCTGATAGGAGTTACCGTTTCCATTGCGGGAACTATCGGCTTTGTCGGACTGGTGATCCCGCATATGACTCGCCTCATCGTAGGCCCAAACCATCGCAGGCTCCTGCCGGCTTCTTTCTTCGGCGGCTCTACTTTCCTGCTTCTGGCAGATCTGGTTGCGCGGACGATGCTCAGGCCGCTGGTGCTGCCTATCGGCGTTGTGACATCATTCATCGGCTCAATAGTCTTTATCTACATATTCTACTCATCCAGGAGGAAGAGCCATGCTTGAGGTCAATGACCTGACAGTCAGGGCAAACGGCTTGCCTCTCGTTTCCGACGTGAACTTTACCGTATCCGATAACGAATGGCTGATGATCGTCGGGCCGAACGGTGCAGGGAAGAGCACTATCGTGCGCGCCATTTCCAAAGCCACGGAATATGAAGGGACCATCCTTATCAACGGCAGGGACATCACGCGCATAAAAGCAGGCCAGATGGCAAGGCATATCGGCGTGCTTAATCAGTACCACAATGTATCCTATGCATTCACGGTGTATGAGCTGATAAGGCTTGGCAGGTATTCCTACGAAGGCCATTTCCTTTCGGCACAAAAGGATGAAGATGAGGAGAAGGCCATCATGGAGGCGATCCGGCTCACAGGGATGGAGAACCTCATGGATCATTCACTGCTCACACTGTCCGGAGGAGAGCTCCAGAGAGCCTTTCTAGCACAGCTATTCGCTCAGGACCCAGAGATGCTTATCCTTGACGAGCCGACGAACCACCTGGACCTGATCTACCAGAAACAGATCTTCGAAATCATTGAAGAATGGGTCTCCAAACCGGGAAGGTCGGTTGTGTCAGTCGTGCATGACCTCAACCTGGCAAAAGCCTACGGATCACGCACGATGCTGATAGACAAAGGGAGAGTAGTCTCGCTCGGAACGACGGAAGAAGTTTTGACATCGCAGCGACTGAGCGAGGTCTATAACATGGACGTATATTCGTGGATGCATAAAATGCTGTCTCAGTGGGAATAATGAAAGCCATTTCCATTTACAGGGAGACACTTCGCAGTGAAGTGTCTCCTTGTTTGTTTTACAAGAGAAATTGGCGATTCCTGATGATCTGTCATGAAGCAACTGAACAGAGAATTACCGGTGCCCGGCTGACGCAAGTGCGGCGAGCACAGTCCAGTCTCATGAACTCTTCCTCCTGACAGAGAGATTTTCGGAAACAAACTGTATATGCTCAGTCAGATCTACTATGCAAAAAAAGGGACCGTCTGCGGCGGTCCCTTCCCCGTTTCCCGTTCATTCATCCTTTGCTTTCACCACGTTTTTTGCACATGCAGGCAGTCCGCCGTGGGAAAGATGCTTCGCGAGGCAGTCACAACAACGTTTGTAGTTTTTGCACTTAACGTTGCTGCAAGGGCACTCATGGGTATTGGAGCATTCTTTGCAGTTTTCGTCAGACATTTGTATCCTCCTATTCTAATGCTAAGTTTCTCTGCTCAACAGGATATATATCGTACTTATCTTATTACAGGCCCGTTTCTAATTGCAAGGGCGGTCCCTGCCTAATTTTCCCGGTCCCGATCCTGTCTGCGTTCGCCGCCTTCTGGATGAACAATTCGGGAGATATCTGAAAGAAGGACGACTCTATAAGAGCCATCTTCTGCGATAATAATCTTTCTGCCCGCTCACAGCGAAACAGCACACAAGAAGGACAGCAAAATAAGGCTTTCCTATTACTTGCCCTGCACATTGTCAGGATCATAAGTGATCCTGACACTTCCGAAAGTGATAATGGCAGACCTGCCGTACGGAGTCTCTGACATGCTTCCTTCAAGGGTCCCGGCTACCAGTCCTTCACATATGTAAATGCAGTCGGTCAGGACTCTTTCCGGCATCGGAGCGCAGCTGAGCATCATCGCGTATCCGATATGCCCGTTGTAGTTGCGGTCAAACTCATCCTTATGATCCCGAAGCTTATACAGCCCGCGTAGGGCGTCGCTGACATTTCCCCAGGGAAGGAGCAGGTTGACGTTGCAGGCATCCCCCGAAAAAAGGACGCGTGTCTTCCTGTCGAGGAAACTGATGCTTCCCGGAGTATGCCCCGGTGTCCCGATCACCTCTACAGGGCGGTCTCCGAGGTCGATGACGTCGCCGTCTTCAATATAGTGCAACGTTTCCGGTACTTTTGTGAATTCAGCAACATCCGTTCCTCTTACGGAATACACGTCGGGATACTTTTCCCCGGTTCCGTAGTCGAAGGGGTTGTCAACGAACCCCTCCACGTATCTCTTCATGCCCTCGCTGTCTGTATTCCTCAGCATGCCTTCGTCTGCTTTATGCAGGTATATCTCATCGAAGCGGAAAGCGCCGCCCACGTGATCACCGTGAGCATGAGTAAGCACTGTCATAAGAGGCTTGTCAGTGAGCCTCCCCACGATCCCCTTGATGTCGCATATCCCGCAGCCAGTGTCGATAAGCATCGCCTTATCCCTGCCTATAAGCAGGAACATCGCAGACAGGCCGTACTCGTTGATCGCGTAGGTATCGTTTGCGATATTTACGATCATGCATTGCTTTGTAGCCATATCATCCTCCCGTATGAACCAGTATAAATCGCCCTGCTCCGATGATTAATGCTTATCCGAAGCAGCTATATTAACAGCAACAATAGAGAAAAGCAGGCTCACGGTAGTATAATAACATATATATTATCGTGAAGGAAAAACAATGAAACAGAAACAAAACATGCCGGTGATTCCGGATCCGAACGAGCCCTCATCATATAATAAAACGATAATGATCAGCCTGATCTTTTCCATCATAGGCCCGATAGTGGCGCTGTTTTCGGCGGTATACATTACCGGCAAATGGCGTTTCCCAGCTCTGCTTGCAGGATGCTTCATGGGATATAACGGCATCTCAGAATTCGCCTCAGCGCTCACCAGACAGATCATCGCAAAGAAGAATAAAGCAAAAGAAGGGAAGTAAACCCTTTACATGATTACGCTTAAAAATATTACAAAAGTGTACGCCTCTCCGGGAGGAGAGGATGTCCATGCCTTAAAAGGCATCAGCCTGACCTTAAGGGAGAATGAATTCGTTTCCATCCTCGGTCCTTCCGGCGGAGGCAAGACGACCCTGCTGAACATCATAGGAGGACTGGATCAATATACCGACGGGGACCTGATCATCGACGGGGTCTCCACCAAAGAGTATAAAGACAAGGACTGGGACACCTACCGCAACCACAGCGTGGGCTTCGTTTTCCAGAATTATAACCTTATAAGCCACCAGAGCGTTCTGTCCAATGTTGAACTGGCTCTCACACTGTCTGGAGTCTCACGCTCCGACCGCCGCAAGCGTGCAATTTACGCCCTTGAAGCAGTAGGACTTGGCGACCAGATAAGGAAAAAGCCCAACCAGCTGTCCGGAGGCCAGATGCAGAGAGTCGCTATAGCACGCGCACTGGTGAACGACCCGAAGATTCTTCTTGCCGATGAGCCGACAGGGGCCCTCGATTCCAAGACCAGCCGTCAGGTGATGGATATACTGAAGAAAGTTGCCCACGACCGCCTGGTCGTGATGGTGACCCATAACCCGGATCTGGCCAACGAATACTCCACACGCATAATAAACATATCCGATGGGGAGATCTCCGGGGACAGCGATCCCTGTGCAGCTGAAGAGAAGACGCCTGCCGAAGCAAAAGAGGACAGAAAGCGCCGCCGTCCTTCCATGAGCTTCCTTACCGCGATGGGGCTATCCGCCAACAACCTGATGACCAAACGCACGAGGACTCTGCTGACGGCTTTTGCCGGCTCGATCGGGATCATCGGCATCGCCCTGATACTGTCCTTATCCAACGGTGTCAACGACTATATCGCCCGCATACAGGAAGAGACCCTCTCATCCTACCCGCTTTCGATTGATTCCTCCGCTACAGACCTGACCAGCCTGGTGTCATCCATGGCTGACAGGGCGAAGAACAGCACAAATGCCGAGGAAGGCAAGGTCAGTGAGGTCAGAATGGTGACCGATATGTTCTCACGCATCGGGACCAACGACCTTGAAAGCTTCCGCTCTTATCTTAAGGAAAATGCCGAAGCCGTGGATAAATATGTGACGGCGATACGGTACGGGTACGGCATCACACCGCGCATATACTCCCCCGATACTTCGGGGAAAGTGATCCGCCTCAACCCGTCCAACATGACAGGCGGATATTCCTCGGGCTATGTTTCCGGATCGTTTTTCAACGAGATGCTGGACAACAGGGAGCTCTTATTGGAACAGTACGACGTCATTGCGGGGAGATGGCCGGAGCACTACGACGAGGTGATACTGGTGTTGGAGGATGCAAACCAGATCAGCGACTACATGCTTTACGCCCTTGGTATAAAAAACCCGGAAGAATTCCGCGACATGCTCTCAAAAGTAGTCAAAGGGGAAAAAGTGACAGTGCCTGAAGGCGCGATGGAATTCACCTACGACGAACTGCTCGGTTTGAAATACAAGCTGGTGATGCCTGCGGACTTCTATAAATACGACAGCGAGTACAAAGTCTGGCTTGATATGACGGACGACGAAGACTACATGAAAAAACTCGTGGATGGGGGACTTACTCTGAATACGGTAGGCATCGTGACGCCTAAAGCCGGATCTCTTTCATCCTCGATCACTCCCGGCATCGCCTATACCTCCGACCTTATAAGATATATCATCGATTACAGTTCCAAAACAGAGATCACCTCTTCCCAGAGGCAGACGCCGGACAGGGATGTATTCACGGGCAAGACCTTCGACGAGCTGAACGAGGAGGACACCTCTGGAGACCTGAATTTCGAGGATATGATCGAGATCGACAAAGAGAGCCTTTCAAAGGCTTTCGGTATGGATATCGATCCGGATAAGCTCAAAGCCATCATGGCCAGCAGTATCGGCGAAATGACAAGCAAGATCACTGCGGACACCTCCCCGGCAGAAGAGGCTTTTACCGACACCTTCACCTCCCTTTTCACAGGGCTGATCGCCTCAAAGATGCAGAACGGAGTCGCGACGATATCCGTCCAGGAGGTACAGGACATCGTCCAGGATTACGTCGAAAGCGCCGCAGGACAGCAGGAGATAGCGGGGCTAACTGACGAATACGGTCTGCCCGCTACTGCCCTCAACCAGATTTATGAAGGGCTAATAGCCTCCGCCGCAGCCTCCGTATGCATGCAGCAGGGAGGAACTGCCACCTTTACAGAGGGAACAGCTGAAGCCATTGCGCAAGCAGCCCTCACGACTCCGATAATGCAGGGGGCTGCCGAAAACATGGGCAGGCTCCTGACGGAGACCAAGGTCAAGATGGCTGTTGCCACTGACGCCACGAAGATGGGGACAGACCTCATCGCCGAAATGGCCGGTTCGATACATGTAGATACGGATGCATTTGCCAGAGCGTTTAAATTCAAGCTCAACGAGGAGGAACTCAACCGCCTTATGTCCGCAACGATGACCTCCTCCGACAACGAGCATTCAAAGGAGATCAACCTTAGAAAGCTTGGTTTTGCGGACCTGAACGAGCCTACGAGCATATCCTTTTATTTCGAGAATTTCGAAGCCAAAGACGCCTTTAAGGATATGATAGCGCGCTACAACGACGATATGACGTCATCGGGGCATGAGGATAAAGCCCTGACCTATACGGATATAACCGGGATACTGATGTCCTCCGTTACCTCCATAGTCAACACAGTAAGCTACGTGCTGGTCGCGTTCGTCTCGGTCTCCCTCGTGGTGTCATCTATCATGATAGGCATCATAACCTACATCTCGGTGCTGGAACGCACCAAGGAGATAGGTCTGCTCAGGGCGATAGGAGCCAGCAAGAGGGACATCTCTAGAGTATTCAACGCTGAGACTTTTATCATTGGACTCATATCCGGAGCTATGGGCATCGGAATAACCGTTACCCTCTGCATACCGATAACCCGCATTTTGAGGAGCATCACAGGCATAGGCTCACTCAGGGCTTTTCTGCAGCCTGCCGCAGGCATTGCCCTCGTGATTATAAGCGTCTTCCTTACCTTTATCTCAGGTCTGATCCCTTCCCGCATCGCGGCCAAGAAGGACCCGGTCATCGCCCTGAGGACAGAATAAAGATAAAAAAACAGCAGCGGGATGGCATCCCGCTGCTGCTGTCGGATCATGTTACTCCGGCTGAGGCTCTAAACTGTCTTTATCTTCCTCACTGCCCGAGGTCTCCTCGCTGCTCCTGTTTACGATATCCCCTATGATCTTCTTTATATCCAGCCCGACGCCCTCAAGGAGGCCGTCTGTTACACGGCTGGTCGTATTGATCATTTCCTTAACAAGCTTCTCAGAATTCCCTTCGCCGTACATCGTGATCTTGTCTACTTTGGCAAGCGGCTCTGCTATCGCTTTTGCGACTTCAGGCAGGACCTTGAAGTACATGTCCATCACGGCTGCTTCGCCGTACTTCTTCATGGCTTCCGCCTTCCTGTCGATTCCTTCGGCCTCCGCAATGGCCTTCAGTCTTATGCTTTCTGCCTCCGCGGCACCTACGAGCCTTATGCCTTCAGCTTCCTTTTCGCGCTCTATCCTTCTGGCCTCGGCCTCCTGCTCCCGGGCATAAAGATCCGCATCTGCTCTTTGCTGGGCGGCGTATTTCTGTGCTTCCGCGGTCTTCTTGACCTCTGCATCCAGCCTTCTTTCAGTCAGAGCGATCTCTTTTTCCATCAGCAGGGATTCCTGTTCCCTCCTGGCAATGTCTGCCTCTACGGAAGCTGTCTCTATGACTTTCCTCTGCTGCTGTTCCTGTATCTTATAAGCCGCGTCTGCCTCTGCCTGCTTAATGTCGGACTGTGTGACGAGTTCAGCAGAGCGGATGCGCAGGTCGTTATTCTGTTCGGCGATCTTCGTATCCGCAGCCACCTTGGCCTCATTGGCCTTCTGTTTGGCCTCCGCCTCCGCGATAGCGACGTCTCTCTCCGCCTCGGCCTTGGCTATGGCGGCTTCTTTCTTGATCTGGCTGATATTGTCTATTCCCAGGTCGGCGATGATGCCTTCCTTATCGGTGAAGTTCTGGACGTTGAAGCTGACGATCTCTAGGCCCATCTTGTTAAGGTCGGGCACTGCGTTCTCCTGTACTTTTTCCGCGAAGAGCTTGCGGTTGGTGACCATGTCCCTGAGATTCATCTGGCCAACGATCTCACGCATGTTTCCTTCCAGCACGTCCTGTACCTGTGCGATGATGTATTCAGGTGTCCTGTTAAGGAAGTTCTGGGCTGCGAGTTCAAGCATCTCCACACTGTCACCGATCTTTATCTTTACAGCACCGTCCACCATTACGTTGATGTATTCCGCGGTAGGAACGAAACTTCCGGTCTTTACATCGACCGAAATCATGACCAGCGACAGCTTATCGAGCCTTTCCAGCAATGGTATCTTGATCCCGGCCTTGCCGACTATGACCCTTCTGCGAAGACCAGATATGATATATGCCTGATCCGGCGGAGCCTTGACATAGCCGGAGAGGCAGACTGCGACTATAAAAGCCGCGACTACAGCAGGAATGATCCATCCCATTCTTCCAATCCTCCTTATTTATTTATTGATTTCAGCGTATTCAGCGCACAAAAAAGCAGGGGCCGCCTTACCGCCCCTGCATTCAATCATCAGTTCTCCCCGTTGTACTTTTTAGAGAACCCTTCTATGCCCTTTAATATCTCCAGAGGCATGGCGAAGAATATCGTATTGGACTGGTCTGCCGAAACGTCGTTTATGGTCTCCAGTGTTCTCAGATGCAGCGCTCCGGGTACCGCGCTGAGCCTGCCTGCAGCTTCTGCGAGGTTGACGGCTGCCTGCTTCTCTCCTTCGGACTTTCTTATAACGGCTTCCTTCTCGCGCTCGGCTTCGGCTACTCTGGCCATGACCCTTTTCATCTCCTCGGGAAGTTCGATATCCTTTATCTCAACGTTCTCGACCTTTACACCCCAGATACCTGTGGATCTGTCCAGCATCTGTTCCAGCGACTCACTTATCTTTGCGCGATTCGAGAGAAGTTCGTCAAGGGTCACCTCGCCTACGATGTTGCGCATCGTCGTCAGCGCAAGCTGGTTTACTGCATAGGCATAATTCTGGACCTCGAGTATGGCCTTCGCGGCATCCGCAACCTTATAGTATACGACCGCGGTCACCTTGACTGAAACGTTGTCCCTTGTGATGGCATCCTGCTGAGGCACATCCACGGCCTTTGTCCTTATATCGACTTTACTCATGGACTGCATGACAGGAAGGACCACGGTGAGGCCGGGATTGATTATCCTCGTGAAGCGTCCGAAAGTAAAGAGCACTCCGCGCTGATATTCGTTGACCTGTCTGATCGATCCTAGTATCGAAAACAAAACGATTACTAAAAGAACAAGAACTACAAATATCATTGTCTTATATCTCCTTTGTGCTTTATGTATCTCACAGAAAGATTAACACATTTTTAACGGTTTATTGTCCGCTCATTAAAATAATTTACAACGTTCTTCGCCGCCGAGGCGTTCATGCCAGGGCATTTGGCGAGCTCCTCCTCGCCGGCATCCATGATCTTTTCCAGACTGCCGAAATGGGCCATCAGTTCCCCTGCTCTCTTCGGCCCTATCCCCTCGATCTCGGTAAGCTCGCTTTTTATCATGTTCCGGCTGCGGGAGGCTCTGTGGTACTCAATTGCGAAGCGGTGCACCTCATCGCTGATATCGTTGAGAAGTCCCGAGGAATACCTTAGAGCAGAGATCCTGGTCTCTCCGGAAGAAAGGGTCATCACTCCCCTGAGCTTATGATGCGCGTCCTTTACCAGCCCGGCAGCAGTGATATCATAGCCGAACTCGTCTATGATATCCTGTATCACCTTCACATGGTTCAGCCCGCCGTCCGCAAATATCACCTGCGGCAGGGGCAGGAACTTGGGGTTTTCTTCCCCGGACTCAAGTTCCTCTTTTGCCCGGGACAGCCTTCGGCGTATGACCTCGCCCATGGACGCATAATCGTTGCCCTCGCCGACTCCTCCTGCAGTGCGGATACGGTACCTGCGGTAATCCTTCGGACTTTTCCTGCCGTTCACGTAAACAACTGTGACCCCGACATTATCCGCGCCGTTGATATTGGAGATATCTACCGCCTCGATGCGCTCTATCCTCCCTTTTACGCCAAGGAGGCTTCTGAGCTCCTCCCCGCATTTTTCAGCCTTCTCCTTCCTGACCGCTTCCGCAGTCATCCTGGTCTGTATATTCATGCCCGCATTTCGGTAGGCCATATCCGCCAGCTTCTTTTTATCGCCTTTCTTCGGCACTATGATGCGCGTCTTCGCGCCTTTGAAGTCGCTGAGCGTAGCCTCCAGCCCGTCAAGACCGTCCTGCCCTTCCATTTGAGTACAGAGCACTATCTCCGGCGGGATATCTTCGGCGGAAGCGTAATACTGCTGGATAAAGGACAGGAGGACTTCGCTGTCCGTATCTTCACCAGATTTGCTCATGTATCTTGTCACGGTATCTGTGATATCGCCGCCGCGCACCTTCAGCACCACTACGCAGGAAAGCCTCTCCGAGGACGCTGCCGCCATGATGTCCCTGTCATCTGTGGATGAAACGGAGATCTTCTGGTGATGCTCGAAGATATCGCTGAAAGCAGCTGTCAGATCCCTCAGATGGGCAGCCGCCTCGAAATTCGTCTTTTCCGATTCCTTGAGCATATCGGCCTTTATCTTCCCGGCGAGCTCCTGATATCTCCCCGAGAGGACTCCGGCTGCCTCATCCACATATCCGGCATATTCCCCTTCACTGACGAGCCCTGTGCAGGGACCCGCGCAGTGGCCCATATGATAGTTCAGACATACTTTACCGACTTTCCTGCCGCAGGAAAGCGTTTTGGAGCACATCCTCAAAGGGATATAAAGGTTGATTGCCTCGACCACCCTGCGGGCGGAGTCTGCGCTGGTGAAGGGGCCGTAATATCTGCCTCCGTCGGGCACGTGGCGGTGGGTAAGGATCACGCGGGGATATGCCTCTCCTGCCGTCAGCTTGATATACGGATATGACTTGTCATCCTTGAGCAGGATATTATAATGCGGCCTGTACTCCCGTATAAGGTCACGCTCCAGCAGGAAGGCTTCGGTCTCGTTGTCCACCACGAACCAGTCGGTATCATGGATGTGCCTGACGAGGCTTCTCGTCTTGTCTGTGCTGACATTTGCCTGAAAATAGGACCGTACCCTGTTCTTCAGGTTCTTGGCCTTCCCGACATAGATGACCCTGCCCTCTTCATTTTTATGCATATAGATGCCCGGCTTGTCCGGGAGCTTTTTCAGTTTTTCCTTCAAAGCTGCGTTCATATCAATATTATATACCGTCCGCCGTGTTTTATATACAGCTGTGTGCCCGCGGCTGCGGCATGCCGCAGCCGCAGGCACGTACAGAAGGTCTGATACGCCCTACGGGGAAAATGCCTTGGCAGGACTGTTCCTTATTCCGACGCGCTGCTCATCCGTATGTATATCCGGCTCATTTTATGTTATAATATGACATATTCGCCATTTAGCGGAGGATACATAATGAAAATGCGACAGCTCAAGGAGGCCCTCGAGAAAAAAGGCGCAGGGGTCACCGAGAGGATGGTGAAATACTATATCGAGACGAATCTCATGCCCGCACCGGATTACCCTGAGCCGAATCAGGCCAATTACAGCGAGATACATTTCGTGAGGCTGCTCCTGATATCCCGGATGAAGGACGCAGGGCAGAGCGCTTCGGCCATAAAGCAGCGGATAAGGGAGTTGGACCGTCTCATCACCGAGACGGCAGAAAGCAAAGGGATATCGGAGAGGGAAGCGGCTTTCCTGCCTCAGACGGCGCGAAGGGAATACGTTGCGATCCTCAGCGAATTCCCCCAGGAAGTGAGCTTCAGCAGAGAGGAGCTTCTCGGGGACATTAAATGCGACCGGATCGTCTTCGACCTGGCCATAGATACCGGCGCGCTGGAGAATAAAGAGGTCTACAACGCCTCAGACAGGCTCATACTCCTGTGCATATGCTCCCTTTTCGAGGCAGACAAACAAGAAGCTTCCGGGGAAGTCATCGAGACGATCAGTGATATTTCCAAGATCAACAATATGGCTTCCCAGATGGCAGCCTTTTACACACGCAGACCTGAATACAAATGGCTTTACGAGGAGCTGCTTGACGGCATAATCAAAAGCAGGATGGAGAACAGATGGGTATAAAACAGGAACTGACAAGAAACTTCAGTATCATCGCGCATATCGACCACGGAAAATCCACCCTTGCGGACAGACTCATCGAATCCACGGGCATGATCTCGAAAAGGGAGATGGTCGAGCAGGTCCTGGATAAGATGGACATCGAGCGCGAGAGGGGTATTACCATAAAGCTGCAGGCTGTACGCCTGATATACAAGGCGAAGGACGGCAAGGAGTACTTCCTCAACCTCATCGACACCCCGGGACACGTGGATTTTACCTATGAGGTATCCCGTTCCCTGGCCGCCTGCGAAGGAGCCGTGCTCATCGTGGATGCCACGCAGGGCATCCAGGCGCAGACGATGGCGAACGTATACCTCGCCGTGGACAATGATCTGGAGATCGTGCCGGTGATAAACAAGATCGATCTTCCCAGCGCAGACCCGGAGATGGCCGTAAGGGAGATCGAGGATTACATCGGCCTCCCCGCCCAGGACGCCCCGCGCATCTCCGCCAAGGAAGGCATCAATATCGACCAGGTCCTGGAAGCCATAGTCACCAGGATACCGCACCCGGAGGACAACAACGACAAACCGCTGAGGGCTCTGGTCTTCGACTCCGTTTACGACCCGTATCTCGGAGTCATCTGCTCGATCAGGGTCCGCGACGGAGCGATAAAAGCCGGAGACAGAATAACCTTCATGGCCGGAGGAAAACAGTTCGATGTGGACCAGGTAGGTGTCTTCACCGACAGGCTTATGCCGGTGGCGAAGCTCGAGAGCGGAGACGTAGGCTATTTCACCGCATCCATAAAAGACGTCGGGGACACCAGAGTCGGAGACACCGTGACTTCCGCCGCCCATCCGGCAGAAGAACCGCTGCCGGGATACAAGGAGGTCCGGCCGATGGTCTACTGCGGCATCTATCCCGCTGACGGCAGCCGATACGAGGATCTCAAGGAAGCTCTGGCCAAGCTGAAGCTCAACGACGCTGCCCTCTCCTACGAGCCGGAGACATCTGCCGCCCTTGGCTTCGGATTCAGGTGCGGTTTCCTCGGCCTGCTCCATCTGGAAGTCACCATGCAGAGACTAGACAGGGAATTCGATATGGATGTGATCACCACATTCCCCAGCGTGGTCTATAAGGTCATAAAGACGGACGGAAGCGTCGTTGAAGTCGACAACCCGGCCAACCTTCCCGGGCCTTCGGAGATCAATTACATGGAGGAGCCCTATGTTGACGCTTCCATAATGACTCCCGAGGAATATGTCGGCAGCGTGATGGACCTCTGCCAGAAGAGAAGGGGCGAATACGTCACGATGGAATACATCGAAAACAGGGTCCTGCTCAGATATGTGATGCCTCTCAACGAGATAATATACGACTTTTTCGATTCGCTGAAATCGCGCACAAAAGGATATGCCTCGCTTGATTACGAGCTCAAGGAGTACCGCAGGAGCGAGCTGGTAAAACTGGATCTCTACATAAACGGCGATATCGTAGACGCGCTCTCCTTCATCGTCTTTTCCGAGAATGCCTATCCGAGGGGGCGCTCCATCGCGCAGAAGCTGAAGGAAAATATACCGCGCCAGCTTTTCGAGATACCGATCCAGGCGGCAATAGGAGGAAAGATCATCGCCCGGGAGACCGTCAAGGCCCTGCGCAAGGACGTTATCGCCAAATGCTACGGCGGCGACGTCAGCCGCAAGAAGAAACTGCTGGAAAAACAGAAGGAGGGCAAGAAGCGAATGCGCCAGATCGGAACCGTCTCTATCCCCCAGGAAGCCTTCACAGCAGTGCTGAAGCTGGATGACGACTGATGCTCAATACCGATAAAGGGATATACATACACATACCGTTCTGCGCCTCTAAATGCGCCTACTGCGATTTCGTCTCCTACGCAGGCAGGGACAGCCTTATAGAAAGCTATTTTGAGGCCCTGTTCAGACAGATAGAGCTCTTCCCCTATGACTGGGCAGTAAATACCGTCTATTTCGGAGGAGGCACGCCCTCCTATGTGGATGCCCGCTTGATATCGGAAACGCTTGAAAAAACTGCGCGCAGATTCACACTTGCCCGGGACTGCGAGATATCGCTGGAGGCCAATCCGAACAGCCTGAGCCCCAAAAAGCTGGAGATCTATAAAAAAGCGGGAATAAACCGCATATCGATAGGCGCCCAGAGCATGGACGATGATATCCTCAGGCTCATCGGGCGTGCACACAGAAGATCCGATACGGTCAAAGCCGCCGAAAACGTGCTTAAGGCAGGTTTCGACAACTTCAATCTTGACCTTATGTTCTCACTGCCGAAACAGACGGCCGCGGATTTCGAGGATACGCTGAAAGCGGCGGCAGACCTTGGGGTCCCCCATATCTCCTGCTACTCGCTGACGCTGGAAGAGAATACCCCCATTTACAGGCTCTATGAGGACGGGACGTACTCGCAGGACGACGAAATCGACAGACAGATGTACCGCGCAGCGCTGGAGATACTGGCTTCATACGGTCTCAGGCGCTACGAGATATCGAACTTCGCACTTCCGGGGAGGGAATGCCGGCACAACACCGACTGCTGGGATTTCTGCAGCTATGCCGGATTCGGCGCCGCAGCCTGCTCGTTCATCAGGAATACCCGCCTCGAAACGACCGGCGATATCGGGGAATTCATAAGGACCTTTACGGAGGGGGCGGGCGAATGGGACGCTGCTTCCACGGCATATGAGGAAACAGCCGGCGAGCTCGCGGAGGACTATATCATGCTGGCCCTGCGCAAGGCTTCAGGCCTGAACGAGTCTGATTTCTCTGCGAGGTTCGGTGAGGATTTCAGGAAGATGTATACGGATATCATACGCGAGACTGTGAGCGAAGGTCTGGCTGAGGAAGTCGGAGGCTTCTACAGGCTCACGGACAGGGGCTTCGATCTCGCGGGTTATGTAACGAAGAAATTCCTGTGAAAGATTCACTTAGGGAGCCCGACCCATCCGGTTCATTTTTGAAAAGCAAGCCTCTTATCTGCGCTTAGGATCGAAATAATAGGGACTACCCCAAATAGACTGATCCAAAGATTGACTAATAGGAACAAAAAACGTAAAATCGATTATGTGTAATTTTCGGAGGTGGAACACATGTATTACGATTACGGGAAGATAGAGAAAAAATGGCAAGACCTCTGGGATAAGGAAGAGACATTCAAGGCCTCCAACGACTCAGACAAACCGAAATTCTACGCCCTCGTGGAATTCCCCTACCCTTCAGGCCAGGGGCTCCATGTCGGCCATCCGCGCCCGTACACGGCGCTTGACATCATTTCACGCAAGAAGAGACTGGAGGGTTATAACGTCCTGTTCCCGATGGGCTGGGACGCCTTTGGTCTACCCACCGAGAATTACGCCATCAAGACCGGGATCCATCCCGCTGTCGTGACACGCGACAACGTCGCCCACTTCAAGAAGCAGCTGAAGATGATAGGGTACAGTTTCGACTGGTCACGTGAGATCAATACCACCGACCCCGCCTATTACAAATGGACCCAGTGGATATTCATACAGCTCTTCAAGCACGGGCTGGCTTATAAAAAGGAATTCCCCATAAATTTCTGCACCAGCTGCAAGGTAGGGCTGGCCAACGAGGAAGTAGTCAACGGGCACTGCGAAAGATGCGGCGGTGAAGTCATAAGAGTCGTCAAGAACCAATGGATGCTCAAAATAACCGAATACGCACAGAGACTGATAGACGATCTGGAACTGGTAGATTATCCGGACAGAGTGAAATCCTCCCAGATCAACTGGATCGGCCGTTCTGAAGGAGCTCAGGTCGATTTCCCGCTGAAAGGCACGGATGAAAAGCTGACTGTATACACTACAAGGCCCGACACCATCTACGGGGCGACCTACATGGTCATCTCGCCGGAGCATCCCTACATTGAGCAGTTCGCTTCCAGGATCAGCAACATCGATGAGGTACGCTATTACTGCAAGGAATCAGCGAAGAAAAGCGATTTCGAGCGCACAGAACTGGTCAAGGACAAAACAGGAGTACGCCTGGAAGGGCTGGACGCAGTCAATCCCATCAGCGGAGAGGTGATCCCCGTATTCGTATCCGACTACGTCCTGATGACCTACGGTACAGGAGCCATCATGGCAGTTCCCGCCCATGACCAGAGGGACTACGAGTTCGCGAAGAAGTTCGGCCTGGAGATCAGGGAAGTGATCTCCGGCGGAGATATCTCCGAAGCCGCCTATACCGACGCTTCCGAGGGCACTGCCGTCAATTCGCCGCTGATCGACGGACTCAAGGGCAAGGAAGCCATCTCGAAGATGATCGAGATCATGGAACAGAAGGGGGTCGGGACCCGCAAGGTCAATTACAAGCTGAGGGACTGGGTGTTCTCACGCCAGAGGTACTGGGGAGAGCCTATCCCGATGGTAAAATGCGACAAGTGCGGCTGGGTCCCGCTGCCGGAAGACCAGCTCCCGCTGGAGCTGCCCCAAGTGGACAACTACATGACCACCGACACAGGAGAGAGCCCCCTGGCCAACATGCCCGAATGGTACAACACCACCTGCCCGGTATGCGGCAGCCACGCGGTGAGGGAAACAGATACCATGCCCAACTGGGCAGGGTCGAGCTGGTATTACCTGAGATATACGGATCCCCATAACGACAAGGCTCTGGCCGATCCCGAGGCTCTGAAATACTGGCTGCCCGTGAACTGGTACAACGGAGGGATGGAACACACCACGCTCCACCTGCTCTATTCGCGCTTCTGGCATAAATTCCTCTATGATATCGGAGTAGTACCTACGCCCGAACCCTATGCCAAGCGCACCAGCCACGGTATGATACTCGGCGAAAACAACGAAAAGATGAGCAAGTCCAAGGGGAATGTCGTGAATCCGGACGAGGTCGTGGCCAGCTACGGCGCCGACACGCTCCGCACCTACGAGATGTTCATCGGTGACTTCACGCAGGCCGCCCCCTGGAGCGAAAACGGGGTCAAGGGCTGCAAAAGGTTCCTGGACAGGGTCTTCAAGCTGCCTGATATGGTAAAACCCGGCAGAGGATACTCCCCCGCTCTGGAGAAGTATATCCACCAGGCCATAAAGAAGGTGACCGAGGACATCGATTCCATGAAGTTCAACACGGCTGTAGCCTCGCTGATGAAGCTGCTCAACATCTATACCGATCAGCCCTCCATAACCGATGATGACCTTAAGACATTCTTAATACTGCTCAACCCGACAGCGCCGCACATCACCGAAGAGATTTGGCAGACATGCGGTTATCCTGACCAGATAGCCCATACGCCATGGCCGAAATACGATGAGGCCAAGTGCGCCGAGGATATGGTGGAGATACCGGTCCAGGTAAACGGCAAAGTAAGAGATAAAGTCATGGTAGCAGCTGACGCTGACGAGGAGACTGTAAAGGAAGCCGTACACCAGTCGGCCGCAGTCGCAAGATCCGTCGGAAGCAGCACCATAGTCCGGGAGATATACGTCAAAGGCAAGATATACAATATAGTTGTAAAATAACGATCGGGCGGCCCGGGATGACCGGGCCGCCTTCGGATAGAACGCAATGATTCTTTTTAGGCGAAACAGGACAATCAGGCACGTCGCTTTCCTCATGACGCTCATTTTGGCCATGGGGCTTTCCTCATGCGGCTCTTCTTCCCCCGAAAGAGCCGTAAAGGGGCTTTTCTCGTCCCTGAATGCGCTGGATTTCGAGAAGGCGGAGGATATCCTGAATTCACCCGGAGCCTATGCCGAGGTAATGAAGGCATACCGGGACGAACATGACACCTACCTTTCGCAGGTCAGCGACGTCTGCTATATCGAATTCATCTACGGAAGCCTCTCGGTAAAGACAGGCTCAGTCGAGAAAAGCAAAGATAAAGCCAGTATCACCTGCACTGTCTCGGCATACCCCGCCGCATCAGTTGCCGAGGAAGTCTCCAAGGCACTACAGGATGTAAAATCCGGTGAAGCGTATGCAGCCGCCAGCGACGGAGAAAAATATACGATGCTCTGCAGGGCTGTGCCGCAGATATACGCCGATCTTCCCGGCAGAATGAGCAGGACAGAAACGACAGTTACGCTCAGTGCCTACAGGGCTAAAGACGGTTCATGGAAGATAAACCCCGACAAGGCTCTCTTCGATGCCATTGCAGGCGGAGGCAGCAATTGAGTTCCCTGAACATAGGATGCCATCTTTCCGCCGCAAAAGGCTATTCAGCCGCATGTGAAACCGCTTTATCCATCAACGCCAATACTTTCCAGTTTTTCACGCGAAATCCCCGCGGAGGCTCCGCCAGGACCCCTGATACGCAGGACATCGAGGTCTTCGGCCGGATGCTTGATAATGAGGATTTTGCCCCTATCGTAGCCCATGCGCCTTATACGATCAATATGGCCTCGCCCAAAGAGGACGTTTATACAGGTGCGAATGAGCTGACAAAATCGGACACCGCACTGCTCGAGACCCTTCCCGTAAAGCTTTACAACGTGCATCCGGGCAGCCGCGGAGGCGCCGAGATGGAAGAGGCTTTTTCACGCATAAAGGGCGTCATGGATACCGCCATGCAGGACTCACCGGATGTCTTTTTCCTGCTCGAGACGATGAGCGGAAAGAAAAACGAGATGGGCTCATCCTTTGAGGAGATCAGAGAGATGATCGCAAGGGCAGAGCACTCCGACAGGGTCGGGGTGACGCTGGATACCTGCCACGTTTATTGTGCCGGATACGACATCGTGAACGAACTGGACTGCGTCATTACGCAGTTTGACCGGATAATCGGACTGGACAGGCTCAAGGCTGTGCATCTCAACGATTCCGCCAATCCCTTCGACTCACACAAAGACAGGCATGCCAGGCTGGGCGAAGGCTCTCTGGGAATGGAAGCTTTCGTAAGGATAGTGAACCATCCGGCACTGAAGAGCCTGCCTTTCATTCTGGAGACGCCCAACGAGCCGGAAGGATACAAAGCGGAAATAGCTTTCTTGAGGGACAGTTTCAAGGGATGAAAAAAATCAGGAGCTTCTTCGTCATATTAACAGCGCTGCTGTTCTTCTCAGGATGCACCGGCAGGACATTTACGTACGAAAAAATGGGCATCTCTTTCCGTCTGAAGTGGCGCCAGAAGATAACGGAGGAGAACGACTCTTCGCTCTCCCTGGTACTGTCGGACAGGATCACAGGCCTGATATCCGTGATAGACGCATCACCCTATGTCAGCGAGGATTGCTCAGACCTTCCCACGGAGGAACTTGACCTCACCGGCGGAGCTTTTGAATCCACTCTGGACAATCTGGCTTATGTTTCGAAGCTTTTCAATTACCTATTCGATGAGAGCGGACATGGGTTCACGGTGACTTCCCTTACTCGCACGACCTTCGGAGACAGGCCTTATCAGGCTTTTTACGCGCAGATAAACGCCGGCCACGACGAGATGTGCGGATACATCTATATGACCGTTGAGGATGCAAAGTGCGTGATTTTCTGCTTTTATATCAACGACACTGCCGGCAAGATATTCGATCACGCAGGCAAGATAAAGGATTTCATGTCTACCGTAAGGCTCGGACAGGTAAATTGACGATATAACCAGCGCTCCGCCTAAAGAGGCGGAGCTTTATTATGCCTTGGCGGATTATTTCCCGGGTTATTTTCCGGGCAGGTCAGAAAAACTGTCAATCGACGCCGAAATATTATATAATAATCTGTAAAAATATATCACGGGACAGAAATGAACGATTACGATACAATCGCCGCCATATCCACTCCGGTCGGCACCGGAGGCATTTCCATCGTGCGGCTGTCAGGAGAAAAAGCATTCGAGATTACCGAGAAGGTGTTCTCCCGCCCAAACGGAAAGCCATTCAGCGAAGCGGGGGCCAATACGCTCTCCTATGGACATATCATAAACGATGAAGGTTCGATAGTAGACGAGGTGCTGGTCGGCAAGATGCACGCTCCTCATACCTACACGACAGAGGACACCGCCGAGATCAACTGCCACGGAGGGCTCTTCGCGGCAAGGAGCGTGCTTGCCCTGCTGCTGAAGAACGGGGCGAGGGCGGCAGAACCGGGTGAATTCACCAAACGAGCTTTTCTCGGAGGAAGGATCGATCTGTCTCAGGCTGAGGCCGTGGAGGACATTATCACCTCCAAGACCGAACTGTTCACTAAGATAGCGGCAGGCCAGATTGCCGGAGCGCTGAAGAACGCTGTAAGCGCGATCACCGACAAGATCCTTGTCCTGCTCTCTGATCTGGAAGTGACCATACAATATCCGGAATACGATATCGAGGAAGTGACCGTAGGCAGGCTCAGGGACTCCCTCGAAGAGATAAGGGACGATATCGTAGCCCTGGGGGCGACCTACCGTAAAGGAGAGATATCCCGCGAAGGGCTCAGGACCGTCATTGCAGGCAAACCGAACGTCGGCAAATCGATGCTGCTCAACCGCATACTGGACGAGGACAAAGCGATAGTGACCGACATTCCGGGCACGACAAGGGATGTCGTCGACGAACTGGTGAACCTTTCAGGGGTGCCCGTCAAACTGATGGATACCGCGGGAATACGTGAAAGCAGCGAAAAGGTGGAAGCTATCGGGATAGACAGATCGGTGGCGGCGATAAAAAAAGCCGACCTTGTGCTCTGGACCGTAGACGTTTCTTCACCACTTGAACAGGAGGACATACGCCTAAGGGCCGAGATAGCCGGCAAACCATTTTTCGCAGTGCTGAACAAATGCGATCTGGGGATAAATAAAGATACTCTGGATTATTTCAGGGATGACGAATACATCATCTGTTCAGCCAGGACCGGAGAGAACATAGATAAAGTAACAGGCGCCATCGCAGATTTCGCCATGGATTCCCCGGGAGACATCACATCCGCAGCGCTCATAGTCAACGCGAGGCACAAGGCCCTCATAGACAAGGCAGCGGAAGCCATCGGGCACGCTATAGTGTCACTGGACGGAGGGATGCCGGAGGACCTTATCGAGATAGATATCAACGACTGCAGGGACTATCTTGGAGAGATCACCGGAGAAACAGCGAGGGAAGACGTTATCGACGAGATCTTTTCACGCTTCTGCTTGGGCAAATAACAATGGAAAACGATATAAAGATCAAATTTGAAGCAGGTGAATACGACGTAGTGGTAGTCGGTGCCGGACATGCGGGATGCGAGGCGGCGCTGGCCTGCGCACGCAAGGGCATGAAGACCATGCTCATGACGATGCACCTGGACAGCGTAGCCATGATGCCGTGCAATCCATCGATAGGGGGAACCGGCAAAGGGCACCTTGTGCGCGAGATCGATGCCCTCGGAGGGGAGATGGGCAAGGTGATCGACAGGACCTATCTGCAGATCAAAACGCTCAATACCTCCAAAGGCGAGGCAGTGCATTCCCTGAGGGCCCAGGCAGACAAAGCCAGATACCATGATGAGATGAAGCGGGTGATTGAGAATACCCCAAACCTGTATCTGAAGCAGGCACAGGCCGTTGAGATCATGACGGACGGAGACGGGAAGGTATGCGGTGTAATGACATATACCGGCGGAATATACCGCTGCACAGCCGCGGTCATATGCTCAGGCACTTATCTCAAAGGAAGGGTCATAATCGGAGAAGCGATACAGGAGAGCGGCCCAAACGGCCTGATGGCGTCATACAGGCTTTCCGACAGTCTGAAAGAGTTGGGCTTTACGATCAACCGCCTGAAGACCGGAACTCCTACAAGGATCAACAGACGCTCCATCGATTTCTCGGTGCTCACCCCACAGTACGGAGACAAAGACAGCGAGGCTTTTTCCTTTGACGACGATCTTGGTGATGATAAAAAGGATTATCCCTGTTATCTGGCATATACCAATGAACAGACACATGATATCATCCGGGCAAATCTTTCCCGTTCTCCCCTTTATTCCGGGGTGATCCACGGGACCGGGCCGAGATACTGTCCGTCCATCGAAGACAAGGTCGTGCGCTTTGCGGACAAGAAGCAGCACCAGCTGTTCGTGGAACCGGAGGGGGCATCCACTGACGAGGTATATCTTCAGGGCTTCTCCTCTTCCCTGCCGGAAGACGTACAGGAAAAAATGCTGCACACGCTTAGAGGGTTCGAGCACGCTGAGATAATGAGAAGCGCCTACGCAATAGAGTATGACGCCATAGACCCCAGACAGGTGTATCCCACGCTCATGACAAAACCCGTAAAAGGGCTGTTCACTGCAGGACAGATCAATGGCACATCCGGTTATGAGGAAGCTGCTGCCCAGGGGATCGTTGCGGGGATCAACGCCGCCCAGTACGTCAGAGGAGAGGAAATGCTCACTCTCACCAGAGCGGACGGATATATCGGGGTGCTGATAGACGACATAGTCACAAAGGGAGCTACAGAGCCCTACCGCATCATGACTTCGCGCGTCGAATACAGGCTGCTGCTCCGCCAGGACAACGCGGACAAGCGGCTGATGCCTTTCGGCTATAAGTTCGGGCTGGTCAGCAAAGAACGGTATACAAGGATGCTGGCCAAGTGGGAAAGCGTGGACAGAGAGACAGACCGTCTCAGATCCGTCAAGGTCACGGACTCACCCGCATTAAGGGAGCTGTCGGAGAAGACCGGCGGCGGGATACGCCCCGGGACGACACTTTACACACTGCTCAAAAGGCCTACGATAAGCTATGAGGATCTGGCTCCACTGGATGAGGACAGACCCGAGCTGCCGGCGAGCATCGTAAAGCAGGCGGTCATCCAGATAAGGTACGAGGATTACATCCTACGGGAAGAAAAACAGATTGAGCGCTTCCGCAAGCTGGAGGACAAGAAGATACCTGAGGACTTCGATTATCAGAATTCGAAGAACCTGCGGATCGAGGCCCGCCAGAAGCTGGACAGATACCGTCCGCTGAACCTCGGGCAGGCAAGCCGCATCGAGGGAGTCTCACCTGCGGATATCAGCGTTCTGATGATTGAACTGGCCAAAGCCGATAATAAATAAAGAGAACGGAGAAAACGACATGGCAAAAATGGTAAAAGAGATCAAAGTCATCCCCATAGACAGAATACAGCCAAATAAGAACCAACCACGAAAGAACTTCGACGAAGTCAGCTTAAGGGAACTGGCAGACTCCATAAAGGCTGTCGGCATCATACAGCCGCTGACAGTAAAGGAAAATCCTGACGGCATGTATTCACTGATCAGCGGAGAGAGAAGACTCAGGGCTTCAAAGTTAGCCGGGCTTTCCGCCGTTCCCTGCGTGCTGCTCAGAGGCGAAGGCGAAGATTTTGAGATGATGAGCCTCATTGAGAACATCCAGCGAGAGGACATCAACTATTTCGAGGAAGCCCTGGCTTACAGCAAGCTGATTGAAAAATACTCGCTCACCCAGCAGCAGCTGGCTGACAGGATCGGCAAGACCCAGAGCACTGTAGCCAATAAATTGAGGCTGTTGAAGCTCGGCAGCGAAGTCATAGAAAAGGTCCTTGAATACCGCCTTACCGAAAGACATGCCCGCGTTCTGCTTTCCATTCCCGACACCAAGACAAGGCTGGAGGCAGTGGAAAAGATTCACAAGCGCTCCCTGAACGTCCGTCAGAGCGAAAAACTGGTGGCCGACATGAAGAGCCAGGTCCTTATGAATTCCAGCAGGACCAATATCAAAAACCATTTCAACTACCGCATTTACACCAATACGATCAAGCAGGCATACGAGACAATCGTCAAGACCGGGCTGGAAGCTGATTATTCAGAGGAAAAGTACCCTGACAGAGTCCAGGTGGTGATCACCATTCCCATCGAGGAAGCGAAGTGACAGAACGAACCGTGGGCTGGAAAGCTCACAGTAACGGTAATGACGTCATCATAAGCGGACTCGAGGACTTTGATCTGAACAAGATCTTCGACTGCGGGCAGTGCTTCCGCTTTAAGAAGGCAGAGGACGGCTGTTGGCGCGGTCCTGCTTTCGGGCGTGTGCTCGCTGCTTCACAGGAAGGCAGC
Organism: Eubacteriaceae bacterium; assembly: GCA_017551505.1. Taxonomy (GTDB): domain Bacteria; phylum Bacillota; class Clostridia; order Eubacteriales; family Anaerofustaceae; genus JAAYHF01. The sequence continues at coordinate 69,342 of JAFZLL010000032.1, read as the reverse complement.
ACGCTTACATTGTCAGGATGTTCTGCTGAGGAATTCGAACACATCTGGCGAGATTTCTTTGACCTTGACCGCGACTACGGCGCGATAAGGAAGATGATCTGTACCGATGACACCATCAGAGAGGCGGTTAAAAAAGGAGAAGGAATCAGGATACTGCGCCAGGACACCTGGGAAGCGCTGATTTCCTTCATCATCTCGCAGAACAACAACATCCCGCGCATCCGAAAGATAATAACCGCCGTATGCAAGGCCTACGGGCACGATATTGGGGGATATTTCTCCTTCCCGACCCCGGAGGAGCTTTCCGCAGCGACAGCAGAGGAACTGCATGCGCTGGGCACAGGATACAGGGACGAATACATAGTACAGACAGTCAGAAAGGTACTGGACGGGGCCTTCGACATGAATAAGCTCAACTTACTGCCTACAGAAGAAGCCCGTGAATATCTCCTCTCCTTAAAGGGCGTGGGCGGGAAAGTCGCCGACTGCGTGCTGCTGTTCGGCATGGGGAGGATGAGCGTCTGCCCTCACGATGTATGGGTTAAACGCATCTTTTCTGAGCAGTACGGGATCGAGAAGGTCAATGAAAAGAAAGGGTATGCCCTTGCGAGCGGCAAATGGGGGAACAATGCAGGGATAGCCCAACAGTATCTTTTCTATGCTTTCAGAGGTTTCTGATGGAAAAAGCCTATATTCCCGCCGAATTTGACCCGTTTCACCTCGGGCATGAATACCTTATAGAGAAAGTAAAGGAACAGGGCATCGACTCGGTCATCTGCGGGATGAGCGGTCCTTTTGCCCAAAGGGGCGAGCCTGCCTTCTTCGACAAATATGCAAGAGCCAGCGCCGCAGTAAAGGGCGGGGCGGATGTCGTTTTTCAGACTCCCCATATATTCGCCTTATCACCAGCCCGTTCCTTCGCCGAAGGCCATATTCGCCTTTGCAAGGCCAGCGGCTGCCATACCCTGGCATTCGGTGTAGAAGGGAAAATAGCGGACAGGCTCCTCAGATCCGCCGATCTCATGAAAGATGATCGGGTAAATAAAAGAATAGCTGCTAAGATTAAAGAAAATACCCCGTACCCCTCTGCCAGGATAGAAGTTCTGGAGGAGACGGATGGCGAAGACTATTCATTCCTGAGGAAACCGAACAACATCCTAGCGCTTGAATATCTTATGGCTCTTGAAAGACTGGGTTGCAAAGCTGAACCTCTCATGATCGACAGGCTTGGCAATGCGAGCGCTTCCGAAATAAGGGAAAAAGCTTCGGCAGGAGAAGATATATCGCTGCTGCTTCCTGAAAGCAGTCGTGAAGAAGCAGGATTGTCAGGGACACAGGACGACAGGAAGCGGTTTGATATCCTGTTTAAGGCAATGCTCATCTCAATCGGCACAGACGGCCTTCGAATCACCAGAGAACTGCCGGCAGGAACAGAGAACAGGATGATCGCAGCCTTGAACGAACTAGATAAGTCAATGGATGCATTCACAGACAGAGTCACATCCAAAAGCATGACCAAAAGCCGTGCAAGAAGGATACTCATAAATGCTTTTCTCGGCGTAGATAAGGAAACAGTGAAATACTTCGATGAGAATCCGCCTATTTATTTCCGGCTGCTCGCCATCAGCGAGGCGGGGAGGAAAGCAGTGAGAGAGATCGCCGAAGAAGGACAAGCCGCAGTGATCGCAAATGTTGCGGACAGCATACCGCATTTGGACGAAGCTTCACTCAAATCGATCATGCTGGATATCAAGGCGCAGAATTTCAGGGATATATTTTCCGGGGAATACAATGATGATTACCGCCATCCAACAAGAGTCATACCGGATACGAGAAAACAAATGAGGTAACGCAAATGCTAGAAAAAATGGGCGAATTTTTTGATGCCCGACTGGACGTATACGAAGAACATCAGCTGACTTGTATCGATTCCGCACAGGAATTCTACCCGTTTACTGCAAGCTGTCTGCCTAAAGTTCGTGGCACGCGCCTTCTTGATCTGGGCTGCGGAACAGGTCTGGAGCTCGGATATTATTTTGAATTGGTGCCTTCTGCAGAGATCACGGGCATCGATCTGGCACCGGGAATGCTTAACGAGCTGCGCAACAAGTTTCCAGATAAGAGCATGACGCTGATTCTCGGCTCGTATTTTGATGTGCCGTTTGACGAAAACCACTATGACGCAGCGGTGTCTGTAGAATCGCTTCATCATTTTACCAAAGATGAAAAAACACCTCTGTACGAAAGACTCCGAAAAGCGTTGAAGCCCGGAGGCTGCTTCATTCTGACGGATTATTTTGCATTGTCCGAGGAAGAAGAACAGTTTCATCGAGCAGAGCTGCTTCGTCTTAAAAAGGAACAGGACATAGTAGACGAAGCCTTTTATCACTACGATACGCCATTAACTGTAGAACACGAAAAAGAAGCTTTGACGAGCGCTGGGTTCTCGTCAGTTACAGTTCTGAAAAGCTGGGGTGCGACTCATACGCTGAAAGCGATCAGATAAATCTATTTTTGTCTAATTATATGTAGCGCAAAACTACATTTCTATATGCCCGCTGATTTCAGCAATTCCTTATTTTTTCTGCTGATTGGAACAGTGCAGCCGTACTGGTCTTATCGGATCACGATCAGACAGCAATAATTCCGGGACTCCTATAAAAAAGACTTTCCGAAACTCAGCGGAGCACGAAAGTGGGAGGTTTACCTTACAACTTTCGTGCTCCTGTAAAGAAGACATCATTTATTTTTTAGCTGAATACTCCTGTTTTCGCAAACAATACCAGCCATCCATGACGGACAGAAGCTCAAATCACTATTACTTTTGAGCATATGATCTCTGCCGTCCTTTTCGATCATTAAACTTATTTGCCGAATCTCTTAAGATACACCTTCATCAGGAAAGCCATCAGTTCGCTGGACACGGCTTTTTCAGGCATGCTCACATCGGCAAACCTCATCATGTTCGGATCTTCCGTTGTATACGGCTTCCATTCTGGCATGGGAGTACCGTCGGCATCATTGCCGTTCGGATCACCGGTCTTGAAGAAGTTGCCCCAGTAGTTGCACATCTGGCGTGCCAGGTCATAGTGCTTGCCGATGAACGGTCTCCAGCACTTGGCCAGCGTCTCGAAGAAGAACCAGAGGTCGGAGGAATGGAATGTTCCAGGGTTATCCCAACCGGGGATCTCGGGATCGAAGCAGTAATAGTACATGGGCTGATCGATGCCGTTGAGCTCATCAGCTCTCTTAAGGGACTTGTAAGCGAGTTCCAGTGAGCAGATCCTCGCTGCCTTCATTGCTGTATCAAAGTCATCACCGACGATCTTCAGGAATTCATCTGCATCTTCTCCGAAAGCTTCCTTAGCCTGAGCCTTGAATTCATCCATGTTCTTGGCAGGGAATTCAGCGAAGAACTCGTTAGAGGTGTGGCCCACCAGCAGCGGCACATTGTGTCTGTTGCCGTCCATGAGTCGCTTGTCGGTAGCCTCGGGCAGGAATACTCCGTCAACGACAGTGCCGAAGCCGCCGCGGAAGGTATTGGATGCATCCCTGATGGTAACAGCGTCCAGCTTTCTCGCTTCTTCCAGTGTTTTGACACCCAGGACATTGAAGAATTCCTCCCCGTTTGCCTCAGCGTCGGCGAGAGTGTTGCGTCTCATCGGCCTGCCGTAGAGGTATGCCATCATTCCGCTCATGATGATGGCCTTCTGGAAGAGCCCTTTGTCCTGCGGGCTGGTCAGCTGTGAAATAACGCTGCCGCCGCCTGCGGACTGTCCGCCTATTGTGATATTGGTCGGGTCACCACCGAATGCAGCGATATTGCGGATAGCCCATTTGATGCCGGCCTGCTGGTCGAGATGGCCGAAGTTGGTCGGGGCGTCGGGCTGCTCCTTGGTCAGCTGCGGGTGTGCAAGAAAACCGAATACGGTCAGTCTGTAGTTTACGGTAACTACTACCACTCCGCGCCTGGCGATCCTCTCTCCGTCGAACTCCATCTCGGCAGTATTGCCTTCCCTGAGGCCGCCGCCGAAGAACCATACCAATACGGGCAGTTTCTCGTCCGGTGTCTTTGCAGGCGTCCAGACATTCAGGTAGAGGCAGTCCTCATCCATGGGGATAGTGGGGTCAACGTTCCATTCTCTGGAATAGATGTTGTTAAGATCCAGCCCCGGGATGTGCTGCATTGAAATAGGGGCGAATGTATAGCATTCCTTTACTCCCTCCCAGGGTATGACCGGCTGCGGGGCTCTCCAGCGGTTCTCCCCTACCGGAGGCGCCGCGAAGGGGACCCCCTTGAACGCTGTTACTCTTGGATCGGCTGCAGGGATACCGCGTATCTCGCCGCCTTCGATCTTGACTTGTCTGATCATTGCGTAATCCTCCTAAGTTGAATTTCACACTGTTTTTCGCAGAAAGACGGCTGTTTCCCTTTATTGAGGAAACAGCCGCCGGTATTCAGTTATTTGATCTTCGCACAGTAATCGTCTACGAGGAACTGAGTGATGGCATCCGGTTCGTAAACGAAGGGATCCGGAGCATCTCCCCATCTCATCGTATTGGGTTCGGCAGTGGTAAAGGGCTTCCACTCGGGCATCGGTTCGCCATTGGCGTCATTGCCGTTAGGATCGCCGTTCTTGAAGAAGTACGCCCAGCTATTGCACATCTGGCGTGCCAGGTCGTAGTGCTTGCCGACGAACGGTCTCCAGCACTTGGCCAGCGTCTCGAAGAAGAACCAGAGGTCGGAGGAATGGAATGTTCCCGGATTGTCCCAGCCGGGGATCTCAGGATCGAACACATAGTAGTAGATAGGTGATTTGATTCCGTTCTTCTCGTCATTTCTCTTCAGGGCCCTGACTGCGATCTGCACTCCGTTGACGGCGGTGATCTCTTCCGCCTTGACTGGGTCTGTCCCGACGATCTTCATGAATTCATCAGCCTTATCTCCGAATCCTTCAGCAACCTTCTTAAGCTCCTCAAGGGTCTTTGCCCCGCATCCGCGTTTGAATTCGCTGGAAGTATTTCCTATCATCAGAGGAACATCCATCCTTCTGCCGGCCTGGAGATTTTCAGAGGAATTGCCCACCTGGAAAACTCCGTCGTTGGCAGTGCCCCAGAATCCGCCGAAAGCCTCGCATTTATCTCTGAGAGTAACTTCGTCGATTTTTCTTGCTTCTTCAAGAGTCTTGACTCCCAGGTAATCGAAGAACTCCACGCCTCTCTTCTGGATGGCTTCGAAAGAGTTATCCATCAGGGGCCTCTGGTTATACAGAGATACCGACATTCCGCTCATGATGATGGCCTTCTGGAAAAGACCTACGTTCTGCGGGCTGGTCAGCTGGGCGACAACGCTGCCGCCGCCTGCGGACTGTCCGCCTATTGTGATATTGGTTGGGTCACCGCCGAATGCGGCGATATTGCGGATAGCCCATTTGATGCCGGCCTGCTGGTCGAGATGGCCGAAGTTGGCCGGAGCGTCGGGCTGCTCCTTGGTCAGCTGCGGATGCGCAAAGAAGCCGAATACATTAAGTCTGTAGTTTACGGTAACTACTACAACTCCGCGTCTGGCGATCCTCTCTCCGTCGAACTCCATCTCGGCAGTATTGCCTTCCCTGAGGCCGCCGCCGAAGAACCATACCAATACGGGCAGTTTCTCGTCCGGAGTCTTTGCAGGCGTCCAGACATTCAGATAGAGGCAGTCCTCGCTCATGGGAATGGAGGGATCCACGTTCCATTCCCTGGAATAGATGTTGTTAAGATCCAGTCCCGGGATGTGCTGCATTGAGATAGGGGCGAAGGTGTAGCATTCTTTTACTCCTTCCCAGGGTATTACCGGCTGCGGGGCTCTCCAGCGGTTCTCCCCTACCGGAGGTGCCGCGAAGGGAACCCCTTTGAACGCTGTTACTCTTGGATCGGCTGCAGGGATACCGCGTATCTCACCGCCTTCGATCTTGACTTGTCTGATCATTACAGATCCTCCTTAAATATATGATTAATTTGCAGAAGAACTCGGACACAAAAAAACCCTCTTATTCGGCTTTGGAATTTGATTCAAATGATCAACACAGATTATCTCCCTATGTTTCCCTCCGAACAGATAAGTTTACCCTCGGGTTATTGATTGCGATAAAAAAACGTATAAAATAGTAACTGGAAGATCATTACTTCCCTATTTGCCTTATTTCCCCAAAATGATGTTTGAGTAATTATAATTAGCCCGCAGGGAAATATCGATTAATTATATAACTTACGGTCGATTAATACAATATTAACAGAGGAAAGAATTATGGATGAAGAAGCTAAGCGTCTGATCGAAAACGGGGAGGCCTTCCTGGGAATAGAGCTCGGTTCCACGAGGATAAAAGCCGTCCTGATCGACGGGAAGTTCAATGTCCTGTCCCAGGGCATCTTCGACTGGGAGAACAAGCTTATAGACGGCTACTGGACATATTCTATCGAAGAGATCGATGAAGGCATCCGAGCATGCTACTCATCTCTGGCTGATGACGTCAGGAAAAACTACGGGGTCACCTTAAAGCGCTTCAAAGCCGGCGGGATCTCCGCGATGATGCACGGATACATGCCCTTCGATAAAGACGGCAGGCTTCTTGTGCCATTCCGCACATGGCGCAATACCACCACCGGCGCAGCGGCTGCCGAGCTCAGCGAATTATTTGATTTCAACATCCCTCAGAGGTGGAGCATTGCCCACATGTATCAGGCGATATTGAACAAAGAACCGCATATTGCCGATATCTCCTTTATAACGACGCTGGCGGGCTACATACACTACAGGCTCACAGGAGTCAATGCAGTCGGCATCGGAGAAGCTTCCGGTATGTTCCCGATTGATTCCACCATCAACAACTATGATAAGAACATGAAGGCTGCATTCGACAGGCTCCTTAAAGAGAAGGGACTGACCTACACACTGGACGATATCCTGCCTGACGTCCTTCCAGCTGGAGCTGATGCAGGCAGTCTCACTGCTCAGGGTGCTTCTTTCCTCGATCCAAGCGGGGAATTGGAAGACGGCATCCCCTTCTGTCCTCCTGAAGGCGACGCCGGCACCGGCATGTGCGCCACCAACAGCGTACGGGTCCGCACAGGAAACGTTTCAGCCGGAACATCGATCTTTGCGATGGTGGTCCTTGAAAAGCCGCTCGCCCACAGACACACCGAGATCGATATGGTCACGACACCTTCAGGCAAGCCGGTAGCAATGGTCCACTGCAATAACTGCACCTGCGATATCGACGCATGGGTCGAGGTCTTCTCTGACTTCGCCGAATTGAACGGACTCAGGATAGAAAAAACCGACCTTTACTCAATGCTGTTCAACGCAGCCCTGAGAGGCGAACCGGATTGCGGTGGCCTTCTTTCCTACAACTATTATTCCGGCGAGCCGGTGATGGATACCGAAAAAGGCAGCGCTGTCATGCTGCATGATATTGCCACGCATCTCTCATTAAAGAATTTCATGCGCAGTCTTATTTACTCTTCATTTACGACGCTTGCCATAGGGATGGATATATTAAAGCAGGAAGATGTCAGGATAGATAAGCTGACCGGCCATGGCGGGCTCTTCAAGACACCGATGGTCGCACAGAAGCTCCTCGCAGATGCACTCAACACGATAGTCGCCACAAACGAAACCGCCTCGGAGGGAGGTCCCTGGGGCATGGCACTTCTCGCAGCCTACCGCATGGAGAAGAACACGGACGAAACGCTTGAAGATTTCCTTGAAAGCAGGGTCTTCGCAACAGCCAAAACCACAGTCGCCGAACCGGACGAGCGAGGCACGCAAGGCTTCGAAGCCTACAAAAAGAACTATATTGCGTGCTTCGATATCGAGAGGACGGCAGGCAGACTGTTTGACAAGGACAGCAGAGATGCTTGAAGAGCTTAAGGAAAAGGTATGTGAAGCTAACCTGATGCTGCCGAAGTACGGTCTGGTCACCTTCACTTGGGGCAACGTATCGGAAATAGACAAACAGGCAGGACTAGTCGTCATCAAACCCAGCGGGGTGCCCTATGAGACCATGAAGCCTTCCGATATGGTAGTGGTCGATCTTGACGGCAGAGTCGTGGAAGGGGATCTGCGCCCATCCAGCGATACGCCTACGCACTTGAAGATGTACAGTCACCATCCTGAGATGGGAGCCATAGTGCACACTCATTCCACATATGCTACTTCATATGCTCAGGCAGGACGGGCCATACCCGCATACGGAACCACACATGCTGACTATTTTTACGGGGAGGTGCCGTGTACCAGATCCCTGAGCCGGGAAGAGACAGAAGGAGATTATGAAGCAAATACCGGTGAGGTCATCAACGAGACACTTGATGGGATGGATCTGGCAGGGATCAAGGCAATACTTGTAAGAAACCACGGGGTATTCACGTGGGGCGAAAACGCCGCCAAGGCGGCCGAAAACGCTGCGGTCCTGGAGGAGATAGCAAAAATGGCATTCCTCACAGAAATGCTGAACAAGGATGTCTCAAGCGCTCCTCAGTACTTACTCGATAAGCATTATTTCAGAAAACACGGAAAAAACGCATATTACGGACAGATAAACAAGGAGAAGAAAAAATGAAGAAGCTCTATTTCATTACCGGAAGCCAGGATCTGTACGGCGAAGAGACATTAAAACAGGTAGCCGCGGACAGCCAGGAAATGGTCGGATTTCTGGACAGCAGGCTCAAAGATACGGTAAGCGTCGAATGGATGCCGACTGTGCGCGATGCTTCAGAGGCGCTTGATCTCTGCCTGAAGGCCAACACGGATAAAGACTGCGTCGGAGTCATAACCTGGATGCACACTTTCTCGCCTGCCAAGATGTGGATCAGGGGGCTGGAGGCTCTCAGCAAGCCGCTGCTCCATCTGCACACCCAGAAGAATGAGAAGCTCCCTTATGACAAGATCGATATGGATTTCATGAATCTTAACCAGTCCGCCCATGGAGACAGGGAGTACGGCTTTATAGTCACCCGTCTCGGCATACCGCGGGAAGTAGTAGCAGGCTACTATGAGCACGATGACGTCATCGAAAAGATTCGGAACTTCGCCAGGGTCTGCATTGCCATAGATTTCGGAAAAAATCTACGAGTCGCGATGTTCGGATCAAATATGAGGGATGTAGCTGTCACCGACGGCGACAGGGTGGAGAGCCAGATCAAATACGGCTGGAACGTAAATTATTACGGCATAGGCGACATAGTCGACCTAATCGAGGAAGTCACGGATAGCGAAGTTGACGAAATGATGAAGGAATACCTCGGGAAGTATGAGATGGACACGGATGACATTGACACCGTACGTGAACAGGCCAAGTATGAGGTAGCTCTCAGGAAATTCTTCAAAACGGAAAGGATCAACGCGTTCACCGATAACTTCCAGGATCTGCATGGTGTTAAGCAGCTTGCGGGACTGGCTGTACAGGATCTAATGGCCGATGGCATCGGTTTCGGACCCGAAGGCGATTACAAGACCAGCGCTTTGATGGCTGTGCTCTGCAAATTAGCCGAAGGGAAACAGGGCGGTACGGCATTCATGGAGGATTACACTTATGATCTGACCAAGGATGAGGAACTTGAGCTCGCTTCTCACATGCTGGAAGTATCCCCTGTCTTTGCAGCCGAAAAGCCCAAGATCCAGGTGCATCCTCTGGGGATCGGTGGCAAGGCCGACCCGGCAAGACTGGTATTCGACGGCGTAGAAGGCGACGCGGTAGCCGTTTCCATGATCGATATGGGTGACCGCTTCAGACTCGTCTGCGCCAAGATCAGGATGGTGAAGCAGCCTAAACCAATGCCGAAACTGCCTGTAGCCAGACTGATGTGGAAGATCCTCCCCGATTTTGCGACTGGAACGGCCGCTTGGATTTACGCGGGCGGAGCGCATCATGTTGTCGTTTCAACAGCGCTGACCGTAGACGATATAAGGCTCTTTGCAAAACTCACCGATACAGAGCTGGTAGTCATCGACGAAAACACCAAGCTCAATGAGCTGGAGAGGGAACTGGCCATCAACGATATGCTGGCAAAGTTCAAATAAGCAACAATTATCTGTATGCAAAAAATGCCGTTGCAGGCGAATATGTACAAAACAGTATTATGACAGAACTGACCTCCTCATGTTAGATTCTTGGTCTAACTTTGGAGGTCAGTTTTATTAAACAGACTGAAATTCTCGTTTCCTTTTATAATAGAGCGGCTCTGATGAATGCGCTCTGACACCAGCGAAATATGAGATCGAAAGTCGTATCGAAATCATAATCATCCGGCAATTCTGCCAGTTCAAGTACAGCGCGATCTTCTGCAGAGACCTGCTCCTTGAGTTCCCTCTTCGTCAACACAAATGATCCACCCTCCAGAAAATGAAGATTCTGAACTAAGAAAAAGACACTCTTGCATGCGCCGCGAAGTGCCGCAATGTTCTTTTTCCTATCAGCATGAATGTAGCGATGACAGAGCTCGTGATACAGATTTCCCAAGCTAAATTTGACATAGTTGATCTCGTCATCCCGTGTCGCGGACGGAAGATAGTCTTTCAATTCGCCGAACAGATCTTTTGTCGAACTGCGAAGCTGGTAGATCTCAAGGGGGTTCCACCGCATAATTTCTTCTCTGCCGCAAATGAATCCGCAAGACTTCTCATAATCTCCGATCGCTTTCAGAATATCCCGGTACACATCCATATCGGCAACGGAAAAACCTTCAAGGATGATCATGACGTCTATATCGCTTTTATCAGTCGCTTCATCGCGCATATAACTGCCTTGCAGGCCAACATACAGCAATCGATCACTGAAAGCGTCTTTCACACTCTCTATCAGCTGTTGCAAATATCTGTCTACATCAAACATTGTGTTCTGTTTTTCCTCCACAAATCTAGCTCTACTTCGCAATCCACTGGCAGTCATTAAACTTTGCCAGACGCCTGACAGCGGAATCAACAGCTGCATCCAGTTTTTTTGTCTGACTGAACCCCGCCTCATACCAGACGTTTTTTATGACAAGCGTTTTGGCTTTCCTGTCTGCTGCGGCTTCGATCCGGCCCGCCATCTTCTCACCGTATACCATCGGCAGAACATAATATCCGAACTTCCTTTTTTCGGCAGGCGTATAAATCTCCCACGTATACTGATAATCCCAGATCGCCTCGATCAGCTTTCTGTCCCACAGCATTGGATCCAGCGGAGCAAGAAACTCCAGGCGAGGTTTTCGGTCAATGGTATCAGCCAGAACCGCTTCGGCTAAAGGGAGATCCTCTGTCAGGAAATACAGAGGGAAACGGATCCCTTCCACTGCTGCTTTCAGGATCGTTCCATCTTCCTCCAGTTTTTCAAACGCAGCATCTCTCTGATCGGCAGTCATCTCAATGCCAATAAAAGCATCTGAGCGTCTGTTCCACAGCAAGCCGACCGCACCGATCCGCCGCCGGATCCGCCACTTACAGAACGCCATCCCTTCAGTGCAGGGATTCTTTGCCTCCAGCAGGTCCCGACTGAAGTATCTATCTGCGAGATCATAAAATTTTCGCGAACCGCTTTTATGATGGATTATCAAAACGCCATCTGTATACAGCTGTTCCAAGACCGATCGGGCAGCCGGAGAAGCCCCGTGCCAGTTTCCGCTCCAATGCATGGAGGAATGCCAGAACACCTTTCCCTCAACGGGAAGTGAATCGCTAGTTACCGGACCGTTCTCGCGAATGTAAGCAACAGCCTGTTCTTCCAATTCCGGAATTTCTGGAAATCCTGCGCCATGCGTCTTGCTTCTGTCTCGGTAAACTGAAAAATAAGGCCAGTCCTCGCTCGGCCAGATAGACAACGCTTTGTCAGTATAATCGACCAGCAATCGATCCTTATACAGCAGCTCTGCAAGCATTTTTCTGGTAAAGCCGCGCACACGGGATTGCAGTGTCAATTCTGCGTTTTTACCGCATACATCAACGGGATCATACTGGATGCAGCCTGACTGGCGGACATACTGATACGCACCTTCTTTACCGGCAAAACGATATTTCCCCAACAGTCCCTGTTTGCTGAGGATAAACCGTCTTGCCTGTTCCCGTGTCATAGTTATCATAATTCAGTGACCTCACTGCGGCAGTTTTATTTGACACATACGATCAGAAGCGTCTCGATTGATTAGAGCTTGTCATTTTTTAATAATATCAAAGATTCTTCGAACGTTACATCGTTAACAAGGTCTTCCCATACGTCCTCATTGTAATATCGAACTGTGGTTTCACCGGACATGTAGTCATTATCAAAAGTGGAGTTCGTCCCTTCGGGAATGATCACCTCATACCCTCTTTCAAACGCTGATTTCACAGTCGCATCGATACAGTAATTCGTCTGCAGACCGATTATCATCAGCCGCCTGTCTGTCTGCTTCTTGAGGTACATTTTTAAGTCTTTATTTCCGAAGCAGCTGTTGATCGTCTTGACGAATACTTTTTCTCCTTCTATCGGCGCGATTCGATCGATGATTTCAAAGGCTTCGTCTCCGACCGTCATACCGCTGTTCAGGCCTGCGTCATGCTGAATGAAAACTACTTCAACACTGTATTTTCTCGCGACATCTACCAGTTGTGTCGTCCTTTCAATGAAAGTATCAAAGGCATACAGATCTTCATTAACCAAGCCTTTTTGCATATCAATAACTAACAGAATCATTTCTCTGTCTCCTTCTCAGACGCCTATCTGTCCCAGGCAATCTTCATGTTAATGCTCCTGTCTGTTTTTCGAACAATACCTAAAGTCTCATTGACCATTTTTCATAGACACCCTTCTTATATTATCAATACAGAAGTTATTCCCAATCTCCATGAGCGTAACTGAATTGCACCAATTAGACAGAACTATCGTCTTGCCGATCTTTACCGACATTGACCTGCAACAGCATCTGGATAAGCAACACTGTTCTTTATCGATCAGTTTTATCAAAGAAAGGACTGGTGATAAAGGCTGCTCAGTTGATTCCGAAAAAGACATCGGCTGAGGGCAAATTACGACAGAATCGTTCTTTTCTATAACAAAAGCGGAGCAGCGACAAAAAATCCCTATAGAAAATTAGTATTCTTCATACCTCTCAGGCAGATGAAGATATACCCGTTATGAAAGAGATTGCGTCATGTTTCGTTTATTCTGGCGTTTTGAGGCAATTGGCTGAGTAGGGGTTATTTTGATCCATAGCCCCTTTCATATCGTGCATCTTCAGTATTTCACTGACATTGCCGTATTCACGAATCGATCAATTCAAGTGTAGAGACGCATCGCATTCATCTATGCTTTTCTTTTCTTCTTGACCCAATAATCCAGCAGCCCGCCTCCGACGATGATTATGCAGGCTGTGACCAGCACCATCTTGGCTGATTCCTGGGGTATCTGACTCTTATCACCCACGCTCTCGGCATAAAAAGTCAATGTATACTGTATCTCTACCGGTTCTCCCATTGCTGTAGTATCGGCAATTACTGACATAGGTTCGTCCATTGCGGTGATGGGGATCTCGAAGGATGACGGTCCACCGCCTTCTGTCATGTTATAAAAGTATCCTCCATCAATGATCATGTAATCATAGTAGACACTGCTCCACAACAGTGTCGCATATGCCTTTCCGTTACGGATCGTAAGAAGTGTAGGCGAACTGATGCTGGCTCTTCCGCTGCCTCCTGTCATATTGACTTCGATGGAATACTCTCCGTCATCCAGATCCATAGTCACCGGTACCAGAGCTTCCGCTGCAAGCTGCCGCTGTTCTTTGAGCTCCTCACTTCCTACAGCTTTATATTCTCTGAGAACCTTTTCTATAAGCTCATAGTCTGGAAGGTCGAAAGCTAAAGCCTCTTTTGGCAATGAAGATGCATCAAAAACCAATATGCGGCTGTACCACATTTTCCTCCTTTTGCTGTACGCCGCGCATTCCAGTTCTGCGTTTAGAGCAGGCACAGGAAAAGTAAACGTCGTCTGACGGTTCTCTTCTTCAAATCCTATCCACTTGGCTTCGTCAGCCTCGCTTGCTTCTTTCCTTGTACCAGGGTATACATAAGTATAGCTCATACTGGGAATGGTGAATCTGACAGTCATTTCATCGCCGTTGACTGTCAGAATAGCCTTTGATATGCGGAAATACGGAGATGATGAGTGGACCTTGATCTCGTATGTTCCGTCCGTGATATCACGCCCGTAGATAGGCACCATACCGTAATAACCCGCACTTTTTGTCGATATCTCCTTTTTGGCATCCGTTACACGCTGCACGAAATCGTCTTCTTCTGCGTCCACTGCAACTGCGCAGGAAGGGAAAACAGCGGAGAGAGCAAAGAAAACGATCAGAATAAATAGCATATATCGTTTAAGTTTCATTTCGATACATCCTCCGTTATGACCCGTGCGCATCTTGCATGCTGAATATACATTTCCCTCACCGCTTCAACTTCCCCAAGTCCTGTCAGGTGACATTTCACTTCGGTACCTTCCCTTAAGATCTGATTCCTCCAGGAATCCTCTCCGTCTCCTGCCATATCGTTGATGACATGTCCGCCTACCGAAACCAGCAGAGGGACCAAATGCACTCGTTTAGGCTTTGCCCGTCTAATGCGGGTCAGAACTGGTTCAATACCAGGGTCAAACTCTACAGTACCTATACACACCTGTTTAAACCCATCAAGGTTGAATTGCCGTTCCATCAGATCATATACAGGGAAAGACATACTGGCACTTCCATGGCCCATAAGAACAAGGAGCTCCCCGGATTCTACCGGATATTCTTTTTCAAGGATACCGGTCAGCGCAGTCACATCATCCTCATCAGCCAACAGCGGGGCTCCGGCAGAGAGCTTATTGAACCGTTCCGCATAAAAGCGCACCGTTTCTTCTGTGCGACGATATTCTTCCCCGTAAAGCATGTGAGTAGGCTGAACGACTACTTCTTCCACACCTTCTGAATCCATGCATTCCAGCGCGCCTTCTACAGAAAATATATGTTCGCCTTCTTTTTCAAGTCTTTTCCGCAGCACATTGCTTGTCCATGCGCGGTAAAAAGAATGGTCCGGGAAAGCGTTGCGCAGTGAAGTCTCCACATCAGTGATATGGGACTGTGCATCGGAATATGTAGTACCGAAACTGACGACAAGCAGAGCCTTTTTTCCGTTCTTTATTTCCATCGCATTTCTCCTCAGAGATTCTTTTTCTTATAGATGAAGACCACCGATATGATCCCGAACACGACAAGATAAACCCCGAGCACCAAAAATCCAAATATGCCCGGTGACTCCTCATTTGCGATGGCCCTTATCATAGCGCTTGTCTGAGACAACGGCAGCAGAGATATGAGCTGCCGGAAGCCTGCAGGCATCTGTTCAGTCGAAAAGAACGTGTTGCACAGGAACGACATCGGAGTAATGATAAAAGACGTGAAGCGCGGAGCATCAGAATAACTCTTTGCAAGGAAGGAAAGGACCAGAGCGATGGTAGAAAAAACGGTGCCGTTGAGGAACATTATCAGAATGGACAGCCCATTGAATATAAGATCCGTACGGATAGGCCACGTCAGGAATAAAATGATGCAGCCGGCATAAAGCCCCCTGAGGCTTCCGCCTATGATCTGCCCAAGTATAAACTGCCACAAAGGAGTCGGAGAGACCATAACCTGATCCAGAGCCTTTTCATAAAGACGCTGGACGCTCATATTCTGACAGATCGCACTGAAGCTACCGGTCATAGTGGCCATGGAAACAATCCCAGGGATTAAAAAATGAAGATATGGCTCTCCGTGCGATGTCGTTTGTATCCCCATACCAAAAATCACGAGATACATAAGCGGTGATATCATGGCTGAGACAGTAATCTTATAGAAATCACGGCGAAACTCCACCCACTTTTCCCATAACACAGTTATTATACCCATAGTATTACCACCTAACTTATTTTGCGTCCGGCGCATTCCACGAATACATCTTCGAGCGTGGTTGCGCGGAAAGAAGCCATTTCGCCTGCCTGAGAAAGATACGAGATCGCTTCGTCCCTGTTACTGAAGAACCTGCTCTTAAGACCGTCTTCTGTCGTCTCGTCCACCGCATATGCGCCAAGTTCATCTATTAGATTTAATGGTGTATCCAGCTTTTGCAGAGATCCCCGATTTATCAGCGCGACCCTGTCACAGAGAGCCTGAGCCTCTTCTATATAATGAGTCGTCAGGATGATGGTCATATCTCTCCCATTCACCTGCCTGAGAAGATTCCACATCTGGCGGCGGGATAGGGCATCCATTCCCGCGGTAGGTTCATCCAGAATCAATATCTCAGGTTCGATAAGAAGAGCTCGGCAGATCATCACCTTGCGCTTCATCCCTCCCGAAAGATGGCGCACTGTGCGGCGGTGGTATTCTTTAAGTCCAACGAATTCCAACAGTTCGTCGCTTTTCTCGAGCATCATCTTCCTTGGAAGATGATACAGACGTCCCTGGTACTCCATCACTTCGTCAATAGTCATATCCTGCCGCATGGAGTACTCCTGCGTTATGACACTGAGTTTTCTCTTCTGGTTCGACGCCTTACGGTCCAACAGCTGTCCATCGATACGTATCTCTCCCTCAGATGGCAGCAATACCGTGGACATCATGCTGATGGTCGTGGTCTTCCCTGCTCCATTAGGCCCAAGCAATCCGAAGAACTCTCCGGTATTGACCGTGAGGTTTAAGTGATCAACCGCTGTAAAATCCCCGAACCGTTTTGTCAGGTTCCTAATCTCAATCATGGTGCTCTTTGGCTATTATCAATGAGAAATAACCAGCGTCATCAGGAATCTCATCCACACTGCGGTAGACCTTCTCTGTTTCCATGCTGCAATTCTCAACAGCGGAAACATCCAGTCCGCTGCGCCGCAGCATCTCTTTAACTTCCTGCATATGGCTGGCGGACTTCATCAGCACATATGTTCCGGGCTGATCCAATTCTTCGTGTGTTTTATGTACTGCAGGAACGACATGAAGAGGTTCATCCCACTCTACCAGCGGAAGATTCAGCCTGGCAGATGCAGCACAGAAGGAGGTGATACCAGGCACCAGTTCCACCGTGTATCCGTCTTTCTCCAATATGTGCTGGAGATAACTGAAAGTACAGTAAATGGTAGGATCACCTAAAGTGATGTAGACAACATTCTGCCCTTTATCAAGATAGCTTTCCAGTAATTTTGCGCCTTTCTGATGCTCAGCATCGATCAGATCCCGGTCTTTGACCATTGGCATATAGATCGGCAGCAGTTCTTTATCCTGGATCTCAGGCACCATGGCGGCAGCGATCTGATAAGCAACTGCTTCTGTAGCTGTTTTGCCTGCAACTGCAATCACATCGTTTTCCCTGATCAAACGGATAGCTTTTTGAGTCATAAGCTCCGGATCTCCGGGGCCGACTCCAACACCATAAGCGATTCCTCTCATGACAATCCTCCTTATAAAAACCGTGCTGACTGCAAATAACATAGTCTTCACGGCTGTAATCTTATCAGTTGAAAATGTGCAGAAAATAACGACTCAGTACATTATCTATCAGGTCTCCTTATTAACCTCTTAACAGTGCACAATCACCCGGCAGGATAATCCGCCTTCTGATTTTTCTCGTTGCCGGTGTTCGCCCTTGTCATCTTGTAGGTATTCACAGCGGAGGCAGCATCTGTTATTTAGCATGGTCGCCTGTTTTTCCTAAATATCCCAGAACCGCCATTTCAGTTGCTGCGAATTATATAACACGTATACCCTGCCCATAACGTACAGATTATATTACATTTTATCACAGTATGGTTTTATATCAAGAACAGCAAGGCGAAAAGGAAGAGCACGCCTATGCTCCTTAAGCCAACACAATAATACGTTTTGTGATCATATCATCATTCATTAATGCCTATCACCGGCATGACAGTTCATCGATTGAAACCCATTTGCAAATGAACCGGGTTGTTGACTGAAATGAAAGCTGGCCAATGACAAACGAAATGAATACTGCTATAATGGCTCCGGCCGATCCTTTGCAAATGCATTCTCCGAGACGATAGAGACTGCAATGTTATGTGATATGGCCGCCACTAAGGCGCCTCATCAGTTTATCGCAGCGAAAAATGATCGAGTACTGCCTGCAGCACGGAGGGATGATATGGATCTAGCTGAAGTACGCGCAAAGATCGATGAGACAGATATAAAGATTCGAGAATTGCTGGTCATGCGAATGGAGCTTTCAGCGGCCGCAGCCGCAGTCAAGGCCAGATCAGGCAAGGCTACCTTGGACTCTTCCAGGGAAGAAGCCATACTGAACAAAACCAGGGAATCGTCTCCGAAAGACACCGCAGAATATTTAGTCAGTATCTACAGGGAAATCCTCAGACAATCAAAGGCATATCAGGAAGCCCTCAGGAACCGCTGATCAGATGCTTATGCTGTTCTTTCATCCGTAGGCGTGACGTCCGCTGTGCATATAATCCTTTGTATTCAGTCCAGACCAAGATATCTTCGGTACATGACCATTGGTTCTGCTACTTTGTATAGCCTGAGGACAGCTACATCCTATGTATCTCATGTCCAGATCATAACCAGTCAAGACAACGGCAGGTCAGCAATATCCGGATGGAAATACTTTGCAGCAAGAAAAAGTCAAAATATACTTCCATTTCAGGAGAATTTCAGATATAATACCTTTCGCGTCGGGGTGTGGCTCAGTTTGGTAGAGCGCTTGATTCGGGTTCAAGAGGCCGGAAGTTCAAATCTTCTCACTCCGACCATTTTTATTTCACACATACTCGAATCGAAGTAAATATTCAAGCACTGGTAAAACGTTGCTTATGACCTCATAAGAACGGTTTTCTAATTCGGATTCACAGGACGCACCCGAGGGTATGGCTGCAGGCTGATGATATTTCTGTCTCCGGATTTTCTTCTCTCCCCATATCCAACTGCCCGATCCTATTTTCAGTAAGCCATGTTTTTGTCTATTTCATATAGATTTGACAAAATCTCCATCCCGTGCTATCTTTAAATTATGATATAAATAAGGGGATTCACAAAATGAAACTCAGCGCACCGAAAAACGTTACATTTATCATCTCACTTGTTCTTGTCGCTCTTGGCTTAGTTGCAAAACTTGGCGTTGTATCATCAATTGCCGGATACGCATTCTGGCTCGTATTTGCAGGAGCAGTATTGCTTGCACTGGCGGTTCTTCTTAAGAATCTGTAAAGAAGAAAAGACTAAATAGACGTAACCCCGAAGATAGATCATCTTCGGGGTTACGTTTGTCACTGATACTATTCCCGCCAAAAACGGATCATAATGACATAATGGGTTTGAGAGACAGCCCTTAAACCTTTACCGGATTATTTCCGTCTATTATCGATTCAGCCTCTTCTTTCCTCTGTCAACGGCTCGTCCCAAAGCACAGAAGCGTTCTGTTCCTCCGCAATCTGGTCGATCGTTTCCTGAAGCTCATCAATATAAATGGCTTCTCTTTTCCCGGATCTTCTGCCTTTTCCGCTATACAGCTCTTTTTCGAAATACGCATCGTAAGAGACTGCGTAATCCTCCTCATCTCTGTGCGGGAAAAACGTGACGGCAGCCTTATAGGTAATGAAACCGTCCTCAGAATCGCTGATCAGCATGACCAGCGCACCGTTACGCTGTACATCCGAGAATACTGCGTCTGCTTTGTAATAGCGTTCGTAAACATTAATGACCATGTTACCCCTCTCTTTGCTACTTGATGAATACAGTATAACGTTATCTGATCGAAACGATCTACTTTACAAGTATCTCTCCTTCATCCTCGACACATACCCATCCTGAAGATATACGCATCCAATTGCCGGACATTTCCAGGCAGGTGATTCTGCTGCCCTTTGCAATTACGGCATCTGTTTTAGTATCAACAGACTTCGCATAATCTTCCGAAGTCAGCTCGCTTCTTTTAAGGATCCCATATTCTTTTCCAGGACCTTTTCTCACTCTGAGATTCGTCTGCACCGTGTATGTTTCTCCGACTATGTATCTGGAAGTATCAGTACTGTCGGTCGAGTCGGAACCTTCTTGCCCGTCGATAACGTCATTTCCAAGCCCGGTATTGCTATCATTGGATTTGAGTTCAACCCACAAAGCTGGGCGGACAGCGAAGCCATCGCTGTAGACAAAGTTACCGAAATAGGTGATCGATCCGTCATCGGGAACATCCGCGGCGGTGTTGGAATACATACCCGGCGACCGCAGCCACCACCAGCAGTTGCCATTTAAGGATAGTGTATCAGCACCTTTCGCTCCTGCGTATTCCGTCGGTCTGCACTGCCTAGCGCTGTCCGTATTGAAATATTTATTGGCTTCAGTGATACTCAAAAGAAACACCTTATCCGTCGTATTTTTCCCGGGAGACGTGCTGTATTCCGGATTCTTATCCGCCGTTACAGTTGTGCTTTGGATTATCGCCTGCTCGTCAGAACTGAAAGCACTGCTGATAAAGATCCCGTTAAGCCATTTGCGCACTGAACAGGTCTCCCATGTAACGTCATCATACAACTTCGTAGTAGTGTGATATTCCTGACAGTCAAGCCCGTACCGGCTTATCAGCAGCATTCGGTTTCCTTCTTTCGCAAGCACCAGCCATTCGATGTCCTCTTTGCCATTGGAATAGTTGTTGTCCTGTTCGTATGACCCGAAAAGAACGTAATCTCCGACCTGAGCTATGGACAGCAGCAATTCCTTGCATTGCGGCCTAATGCTTTCCAGAATATCAGCGCTGTTTTTATAGTTGAGATCTTTCAATAACATATAAGCATGCTCGTATTTACCGGAATCGATCAATACTAATGCCTTATCGTATCTGTACGAGGCGTCGATCTCCTCCAATAATTCAGACGCCGCTTCATATTCGCAGGAATCGACCAGAGCCACCGCCCTGTCATATTTATTTGAAGTGATAACATCGTTTTTGCCGAGTTCCTCAAGCAGCATATATGCAGATTCGTATTCGCCGGATTCGAGCAAAGTCATCGCCTTATTATATTTAACTTTTGGAATAATCACCGTGAACAGCACGATCAGGGACACGACACAGGCTACGATGATCGACGTGACGATCGCTATAGCTCTTTTCAGCTTTTTTGCGGTTCTCTTCTTTTTGTTTTTAACCTCGATTTGTGCGTTCTGCGCAAGCTGCTCTTTTTCTTTGCCCTCTTTGATTTCTTCCATGACCAAGATATTCCTTTTTTTTCGATTAGTATAAAAGACCTTTAACAATAAACACTTTACTATGAAAACGAAGTATCCGCAAGAGGTTCTTGAATCAAATGCGGCTATTTCCATTTTAACCAAACATAAGCATATAATTACGATAAGAAAAAAGCCACCAGTACTAAGCCGGTGGCAATCATTCATTGGTTGCGGGGGGAGGACTCGAACCTCCAACCTCCGGGTTATGAGCCCGACGAGCTGCCTATTGCTCCACCCCGCGATATCATAAATATTATAAACCAATCAAACCATCTTGTCAACCCGTGAAAGAGGCAGTCCGGTTAAAATAAGATTAAATGCGAAACAATAATTATTTATCGTTTTACGATATATAGATATTGACATTCGATATATCAGATGCTAAAGTGTAGCTGTGTTATACAGGAGGCCATATTGAATAAATCCAACGAATCTTTTGCAATCAACGTATCGGCTGTACTTACTGTGATTATTTTCCTTGCTCTGACTATGATAGCCATAGTTATCCCAAGAGCCACGGAACGCTACCTTGCCTATAAAGGCATGGGAACAGAACACAGAACGCTGATCATCATTCTTCTTTATATTTCCGATATGATAGCGTATGTAGCGGATATTGCGCTTTTTAAGTTGCTGAAGGACGTCAAGACCGGCGAAGTATTCTCAGCCAAAAGCGTGTCCAAACTCACTATGCTCTCAGCGTGCTGTTTTGCAGAAGCGGTATGCTATGCCGCGCTGGCCAGTTTTTTCATCTTTTCAGCTGCGATTGCGTTCGCTGCGATCTTTATGGGAGCCGTACTGTCAGTGGTACGGAACGTCATTGCAAAGGCTGCAGAGATAAAAGAGGAAAACGACGGGACGATATAGGTATAAACGATGATTAACGTGAATTTGGATGTGATGATGGCCAAGCGCAAGATGTCGCTGGGTGAACTTTCATCCAGGGTGGACATCACGGCGGCCAACCTTTCGATACTAAAGAACAATAAAGCCAAAGCTGTGCGCCTGTCAACGCTGAACGCGATATGCAAGGCATTGGACTGCAGTGTGGCCGATATACTGGAATACGTAGATGATGAGGAGATTGGGCAATGATTATAGAGAACATGACTGACATGGAAGATCAGAATTCACAAACAGTTCCCTCAACGGAGCATAAAAACATAACGGAAGTATCCGGATACCGTTCATATACCCCGCCGGAAAAGACTAGCCGAGTCTATGAGGCATATGAGGCGTTTTTCGCACTTCTTGCCATCCTGGCAGGATATCTCTTCATAAAGACAGATCCGACATATACGCCGTTTTACGGTAGCCTGATGATAATTGCCATGTATGCCTACGGTGCTTTCTTTATCCGCATGAACGGCAAAAAGAGCAATGTTATTTACATGCTGTTCGCTGCTATCATGGCTGTGAGCATATTTATCAACGGAGAGAACATAATCAGTTTCTACGCCTACTGTGCGGCAGTCCTGGGCTGGTGTGTATATGTTTTTACTTCTTTTTCAGGAGGGCAGGCAGTAAGCGACTGGTTCTTCGCCGACAGTCTTAAGGCGATCTTCGTCATGCCGTTCTCGGCTTTCGGCAGCGTCTTCGGCGCTCTTGCTTCCGCTGTGAAAGACAAAGGAAGCACAAAAAAGATCCTTACCGCTATTGCGGCCTTAGCCGCATCACTCATCCCGTGCGCGATGATCATTTCCCTGCTCAGTTATGACAGCGAATTTGCCCGTATAATGAACAGGATCTGCGAAGCTTTCGACATAGACTTTTGGAGTGAGTTCACTGTTTTTCTCTTTTCCATTCCATGCTCCATGTATATCTTCGGCTGTCTGATAGGGAATAAAGACGGGAGGAAATCCGATGTACTGACCCACGAGAGATGCTCAGCTGCGTCGATGAACGCAAGATCAGTAGCACCGGCAGCATGCGCAGCCTTCTCCATCCCCATATTAGCTGTGTACGCCGTATTCTTCTTTTCCCAGAAGGAACTTTATCTTTCCGCCTTTACGGGGCAGCTGCCCAAAGGATACATCTACTCGAGCTATGCCGTCGAAGGATTTTTCGAACTGGTGAAGGTCTCGGTCATTAACGCTGCAGTGATACTTGCGGTGGAGCGTTTCGGCAGAGAGGATACAGAAGTGGCTTCAACTTTTAAGAAAGTAAATGCCGTTATCTTTATCCTTGTGACTCTTATCCTGATGTCAACAGCATTTGCCAAGCTGATGCTGTATATATCGATATATGGCATGACTCTTCGCCGTATGCTGGCGGGATGGTTCCTCTCAGTGCTGGCTGCATGCTTTGTATTGGCTGCCGTCAAGCAGTTCGTCCCGGATTTTAAGCTCACGAAAGCGATAGTATATCTTTGCACAGCTGCTTTCGTTATTCTCTGCCTTGTTTCTCCAGCCAGACTCATTGCGAATTACAACGTAAACGCATATCTTTCCGGACAAATCCGTCATCTGGACATACGCTCTTTCCGTGATCTGGGCTACTCTGCAATCGAGCCGCTTGCACGGGCACTGGAAAGCAATAAGCTCCCCGCTGATCTTAAGGAAAATATTAAGAATTTCCTTGAATACAAATCTGACATCACATACAGCGACCCTGTCGGGACACTGAGCCTGCCATATATCAGGGCAATGAAGATCCTTAGAAGCCTGGGATTTATCAACTGATCAGCCGGAATAATCCAAATAGTACTATTTTTTGCGATCCTCAGCCGTATAGCAAACGAGCGGGCTTAAACAAGATTTCATCGTCAATTAAAAAGCACCGCAGGAACTATCCTGCGGTGCAGTAATATCATGCGGTATTGCTGTTTATGCTTCCTTCTGGGGATAAACGCTTACCATCTTCTTGTCGCGGCCGAGCCTTTCGAACTTGACTATGCCGGATTCCTTTGCAAATAGAGTGTCATCTCCGCCCTTGCCGACGTTGAGACCCGGATGGATATGAGTTCCCCTCTGGCGTACAAGGATATTCCCCGCCAGCACGAACTGTCCGTCGCTCCTCTTCGCACCAAGCCTCTGGGCATGGGAATCACGTCCGTTCTTCGAGCTTGAAACTCCCTTTTTATGAGCGAAAAGCTGTAAATTGTCAATAGTAAATCTGATCATCTTTATTCCTCCGTTACACTTACTTCGATATAGTCCTCATATTCGTCTTCCAGTCCCAACATGGCCAGATACAGCGTATTGGCAATCGTCTGGGCCTGAATGCTTTTGTAGCCGTCCTCCTCATTTATCGTAAAGGACGTGCTGCCGTTCTCCACAGTCACATCTGTTTGGGTCTGAACGTACTCGTCAAGCCCATTGATCGCTGCGATGAGAAGCGCCGACACAGCTGAACAGACGATATCGTCTCCATATTCCGCCATTCCTGCATGCCCTGAGACCGATACTCCTATGATCTTTTGGGTGCCTGATTCGAAGCGGAAATGAGCTTTTATCAAGCCTCTTCTCCCTCAAGGGCTACATCGGTGATCTCCAGTTCGGTATACGGCTGACGATGCCCCTGCTTCCTTCTGTAGTCTTTCTTCGGTCTGAATTTGAAAACGACCACCTTTTTGCTTCTTCCCTGCCCGAGGATCTTGGCTGTGACTTTGGCGCCTTTGACTGTAGGATTCCCGACGGTGACATTATCACCGTCTGCCAGAAGAAGGACTTCCGGGAAAGAATAGGTCTGCTGAACTTCATTTTCCAGAGCGATGCGCTCGACCCTGATCACATCGCCTTTCTCCACGCGGTACTGCTTACCGCCTGTCCTGATGACTGCATACATTAAAATGTACCTCCACTGTCCAACCTCGCTGCGGATGGGCGCCTGATTCCAGACTTTAAAGCCCTGCGCATGCGGATACAAGCCGTGATCAACACAGCAAATACAACTATAACACGACCTTTAGATTAATGTCAAGATTATATTGAGATTAAGCGGAAAATCAGAAACCGCTGAACGGATGTATGCGGAAAACTATCTTTCCCTTGATGCTTTCCGTTTTTATCTCACCGATGCTTCGGGAATCCACACTGTTGGGCCGGTTGTCCCCCAGAACGAAAACGGCGCCTTCCGAGATGTTAACAGGACCATAATCGGGATAAACGAGATCCTTACGCAGATAATCCTCCTCCAGAAGTTCGCCGTCGATATAGACTCTGTTGTCCTTGATCTCAATTGTCTCCCCGGGGAGCCCTATGACGCGCTTCACATAATCCTTCTCTTTCGAGATTCTTATGATTACTATGTCCCCGCGGGCAGGCTCACTGAACCAGTATGCCGTCTTCAGAAGGCCAAGTTTCTGATTCTCCTCCAACGTGGGAAACATACTGGACTGCTTTACGACGACTATCTCGAAAATAAACATCCTGATGATGAGTGCGGTAAGAGCCGCCAGAAGCAGGGTCTTGATCCATTCCCAGACTTCCGATCTGGCGTCAGCCGGTTTTGCTTCTTTTATTGCCATATCTGGATTATATATCATTCCATATCCAACGGCAACCGTTTGCGATCAGGTTAGGAACTTCCACTTACGGCTCTGTCAGCCGATAATGTGATGCTGATGCCGCCCATACAGGAAATTTTCCTTCGGCCATAAGGCTTGAAGTCCATTGACAGAGCAGCTCCGCGTGTATGTTTCGGGGAATTCTCTGACAGCCTCTAATCATAAGATAATCATTATAATTTCCATTTGTTTTGGTTCAGGTGCAATTGCAGTGCTAGAATAAATATATTGAGGAGAGATATGTCTGATCATACTGATATAACAGTCAATGACGCGGAGAAGGCCAGCAGTGCGGCAAATAAACCCGCGAATATACCTGCCGGAACGTTAATGTCTTCCCGCATTGCGCCATCGGACGGCAGAAAGCCATCGGTAAAATCATCCGCATCAAAACAAAGAACCGTTCCTTCCGGACAGTCATCAAAGAAAGCAATATCTGCTCAATCCGCGAAAAGCAGGTCTGCAGCTCATAAACCTTCCAGACCGGCAAAGCGCCGGACAAAGAAGAAAAAGCCTCTCGCTTTAAGAATCGTGTCCGCATTTCTTGTCCTTGCCATTATCGGAGGAGGGGCTGTTTATGCCGCAAAGAATTACGAAAAGCTGCTCTCAGTCCTGGGATTGAAGGATGATTTCTCTGCAGGCCAGGCAGATAATGTAAAGTTCAGCGTACTCTCAACAAAGGAAGTTCTTTATGACAACATAGACTCATCCATCCTTTTGGGGGATACCAGCGCGATCAATATTCTGCTGTTCGGGCTCGACAAATCCGAGAGCCGGGAAGGCAAATGGACCGTATTCCGCCCTGACACCATAATGGTATTGTCCATAAATTTCAATACCAAACAGATAACTATACTCTCCATCCCGAGGGATACCTACGTCAATATAAACGGTTCCACCGGAAAGGACAAGATAAATTCATGCTTCGCTTACGCTTCCTGGAGGGAAAAGTTTTCAAACCAGGAGGAGCTCTACGACCATGGGGTCAGATATCTCAAAAACACGGTCAGCGCCCTTCTGGGGGGCATAAACATAAACTACTACATCGGCCTGGACATGGATACCGCCGCAAAAATTATCAATGAGATCGGCGGGGTCTATGTTGAGATGGATCAGGAGTCCATCTACTTCCACCGGAAGTACCTTTTCCCCGGTGGACATCGTGTTTACAACGGCAGGGAGTTTATGTGGCTTGCAAGAATCAGAGATTATCCCAATGGCGATGTTGACAGGACCAAGGTACAGCAAAAACTTCTGAAAGCGCTGTTCGCACAGCTCAAGCAGACAAAGATCAGCAAAATACCAAAACTCATAGAACTCGCCTACAAAAGCGTAAAGACGAACATCGATATCAAAACGGCAGTGTCTTTTTCTCTTTCCGTAATGGAATTTGACCACTCATCAATAGATACCGAGACATTTCCCGGCATGTTCGGAAGCCGGAACGGAATCTCGTACTGGATCGTGAACCAGGCCAAAAGAGTAAAGATCGTCAAACAGCTGTATGGGATCACAACACCCCTGCTCCCTCAGGACCCTCAAACGGATGATATTCCCGTTGACCCCGATGCAGAGGGAAACGAAGGAGAAAACGGCGGAGAGACAGGAGGAGAGAACGGAGGAGAGACAGGAGGAGAGAACGGAGGAGATACCGGCGGAGAAGGCGGGAATTAAAGCATAATAAAAGAAGGGCGGACTTATTTGTCCGCCCTTTCATATTTTGATTGATCCTACCGAGATCCTTATCGAAGAACTGATTATTCGACTGTTATCATCTTCTTCTGCGGCTCCTGATAGCCGGGGATATCGAGCGTCAGCACGCCGTTGTCATATTTTGCCTTTATCTGGTTCTCATCGATTCCGTTGCCAATGTAGAACTGACGCTGGCACTTTCCGAAGAACCTCTCCTTGTAAACGTAATCCTTTGATTCCTTGGTGGTGTCCTTCTTCTTTTCCGCGCTGATCGTAAGGTATCCGTCCTTGACATCTATGCTGATGTCATTCTTTTCGTATCCGGGAAGATCCATCGTCAGCTCGTAACCGTTATCCTTCTTTACGATATCGGTGCTCATCCTCTCTCTGGTGTTCTTTCCGAACCCGAAATTGTCCATCCAATCATCGAAATCATAATATCTTCTAAGCATCTTCATACCCTCCGTATGTTTTATTTATTTAACTTACGATTGTATTATAACAGAATTATCAGCACTGTCAAGCAGTGAGTGCTAAAAATATTCCTTTTAACCTTTCTTTAATTATTCTCCGCAGCACAGCGTCATCATACGTTCCATGTCTAAAATCAAACTGCCGTACGGATTAATATAACAAGTTCGTCAGTCTGTTGACATTAATATAGTAAAGTGCTACATTGAAATCGGTAAATTTGTTTAAGCAGCGATTTATTCTGTTTTTCGGTATATGTCAGTTTAATAACGAAAACAGATGATCCAGTATTCAAGGAGGCTTATATGACAGAGAAAATGTACCATGAAAGCGCAAGAGACATACCGGTATACGCTGAATGCGACATTCTGGTCGTCGGTTCGGGCAGCGCAGGGCACAGCGCCGCGATAGCGGCTGCTAGAGCCGGAGCGAAAAACATCATCCTTATGGAACGCTACGGCTATTCCGGAGGAGATGTCACTGGAGCATATGTTCTGATGGTGCCCAAGCTCTCATGGAAAACACTCCCCTTCGTTCGCGGACTGCAAGAGGAATGGTTCGACCGCATGGATAAAAACGCCCCGGGAAGCGTCTGGGGCCCGGAGATGGGCGATATAGGAAAGCAGGACAAGGCTTTGATGTTCAGATGGCAGCATAAGATGGACACGGTAAGCCCCTCCGATCCAAGAATGCTCGTGAGGAGCGTCTATTTTGACGGACCTCAGCTGGAGATCGAGCTTGATGACATGCTCCTGGAGGAATCCGATCGGATCCAAGTCATGTACCACAGCTGGGGCACTTCCCCGATAATGGAAAACGGCGTGATCAAAGGCGTCATTTTTGAAAGCAAAGAAGGAAGAAAGGCCGTCCTTGCCAAAGTAGTCATAGACGCCACCGGTGACGGCGATATCTTCCGTCAGAGCGGGGCTCCTTATGAGAGCCTTTCGGATCCCAAGACCCGTTCAACCACCACCACTCTGGCCTGGAGGGTCGGCGGCGTGAACAACGATTATCTGCTTGAATGGAAATACGCTCATCCGGATGAATGGAGAGCAGTAGGCCAGGAAGTCACCAGGATAGCCGGAATGAGGATGTCCCCCCCGAGCTGGGATGAACCGAACAACAATTGTCTTGTTTTCAATTCTCATCCTGCCAAAGACTGCTCCACGGTCAAGGATCTCACAGACACAGAGATCAATACGCGCAAAACAATCCGAAAGGTCATTGAATACTGCAAGAAAGCCGTGCCCGGGGCTTACAGAGATATGTATCTGATGAGCATCTCCCCGCAGACAGGTGTAAGATGCTCGCACCGTCTAAAGGGCGAATATATGATGAGTCCGAAGGACTGGGCTTTCGCCATCGAGAAGCCGGATACAATCGCATGGCATTCCACCATCTGCCGCATCAATGACTGTGCCCCTGTTGAAATCCCCTACGGAACGATCCTTCCGCAGAAGGTCGACAACCTGCTCTGCCCCGGCCGCCACGTCTCCGCGGACGCCGTATCCATCGACTGGATGAACCTGATACCGCAGTGCATCGGTACCGGCCAGGCCGCGGGAGTAGCCGCTGCCGTGGCTGTCGCAGACCATACAGGGACCCATGACGTCGATATAAAGAAGGTTCAGGACATACTTGTAGACCAGAACGTTCCTCTGCCGAGAAACGACAGGGTCGACAAGGCCTATACCGAGCTGGTCAATGAATTTGATCACGGCCTGTATACCGAAATCGCCAAACAGGCCAGAGAGAATCCTGAAGAATTTGCCAAATACCGCCAGGGCTGATTCGGGAATAAAACACATATGGAAAACGCGGAGGTTTTTGCCTCCGCGTTTTGGTATCTCAATAATCCGCCGTCATCCTTCCAATATCTGTTTTCCGCAGATCCCGTCATTGCTTTCACGTTTTCCCCATAAATGTCGTTCAAACGAACCGTCATTCCCGTATAACTGCATGCGGCAGATAATCCCGTGTCATCTTCTCCTCCAATACAGATGCTGCCTCATATGGGCCTTCTTTCAGCAGTGCGTTACAGAAAGCTGTTTACTCCCAGGATTTATACATGTTTTTTGAATACTCATGAATGATCTCTACCACACGTTCTTTTGAGATCGGCAGCCAGCGTTTGATCCATTCCAGAAGAAAATTCATTACCCCGGCATAATGGAAATAGGCGACATAGTATCTGGTGGTATCTTCTATAGGAACCAGCGAGTATTCTACGTGCGCACGAATGATGGACGCTATATATTTACCGCTGTTCTCGCAGGTGCAGAAACGCCGTAGAGTCGAGTTTTTCAAAAAACTATCCAGATACAGGGCAATGCTATTCCGGCTGACACCTCCGTCCTCCAAAGGGAGCTCCCACTGAGTATCCATACCCGCAAGCAGTTCATGAACGCTGTCCCTAAGCACCTCTTCGATCAGGAGCTCTATGTATTCGTAGTGAGCGTAGAATGTGGACCTGTTTATGCCCGCTCTTTTACATAACTCGACAACAGTGATATCTTCAGGTTCTTTCGTCCGAAAGAGGTCCAGAAACGTTTGTTTTATTGCGGTTTTGCTTTTCTCTGACCGAACTCTTCTTTTATCCATCGCATTGCCTCCCCTGCGAGAAATCCCGACATTTGTCGGAAATTGTTTGTTGACATTCATTATATGGATATTGAATAATAAAATCAATCCCTTTTCATATCGCAAGGGCAAGAATGACCTGGACAGCATTCGTTAAGGGATAATTCCTTTCGAAAACGATTGTGTATCGGCGGCGAAAGGATTTGCTTTTGTTAGCCTGGTTTTTTGATCGAGACCACAGTTAACACAAAAATTTTTATGTTAGGAGTGACTATGAGCAGACTTAAGATCAGAACTAAAAGCCAGGCTCAGGAGTTGGTGGACAACATGTATGCGGGGATGGAGCGCCGCATCGCTGCCAGTCCCTCGGGACTTTGCCCTATCGACATCACGCGCAGCTTCCTGAGCCTGTGCCATGCCCAATCCTGTGGGAAATGTACTCCCTGCCGGATCGGACTGAAACAGTTATCCGAGCTCCTCGAGCAGGTACTTGACGGCAAAGCGACCATGGAGACCTTGGACAGGATCAAGACAACGGCAAAGAATATCGTCGATTCCGCTGACTGTGCCATCGGTTTCAACGCCGCCACATTGGTCCTTAACGGTATGGCCGGATTTGAGGACGATTTCAAAGAACACATCCTCCATCATCAGTGCCTTGCTTCCCACAACAACACAGTTCCATGCATATCCCTTTGTCCGGCAGGCGTGGACATCCCTGGCTATATCTCACTGATTGCGGACGGGCGTCCAGCCGACGCAGTCAGGCTGATACGCAAGGACAATCCCTTCCCCACAGCCTGCGCATATATATGCGAGCACCCCTGCGAAAGCCGCTGCCGCCGCAGCATGATCGACGAACCGATCAATATCCGCGGCCTGAAGAAATTCGCGGTCTGCCAGGCAGGAGACGTTCCGAACCCACCCTGCGCTGAGGATACGGGCAAAAAGGTCGCTATCATCGGAGGAGGACCCAGCGGTCTTTCCGCGGCCTACTATCTGCGTCTTATGGGACACTCCGTCACTGTTTTCGAAAAGCACAAACAGCTTGGCGGCATGCTCCGTTATGGCATCCCCAGCTACAGGTTCCCCAGAGAAAAACTTGATCAGGAAATCTCTTCGATCCTGTCAACTGGAATTGAAGCCCATACTGACTTCGAGGTCGGTAAAGATATCACAATGGAACAGCTCAAAAACGATTACGATGCAGTATACATCGCCATCGGCGCACAGACAGACCGCAAGGCAGGGCTCCCAGGCGAGGAAAGCGGCCATGTGATCTCCGCAGTAGATTTGCTTCGCGGGATAGGCGACCACCAGATGCCAGATTTTTCCGGCAAAAAGGTAGTCGTTATCGGAGGCGGCAATGTTGCTATGGACGTAAACCGTTCTTCCGTTCGTCTTGGAGCGGAGAAAGTTACTTGTGTATACAGACGCCGTCAGGCAGATATGACCGCTCTTCCTGAAGAAGTGGAAGGGGCACTGGCGGAAGGCGTCGAGCTGCTCACCATGATGGCCCCCGTACGCATCGAAGCGGATGAAGAAGGCAACGCCGTAGCACTGTGGGCCAAACCGCAGGTATCCGGCGCCTTCGACTCTGGAGGCAGGCCTTCCCCGGAGGAAGCAGATCTGCCCGAAGTTCGAATCCCTGCGGATCTTATAGTTGTCGCCGTAGGACAGGGAATCGAATCCCGCCACTTCGAAGAATCAGGAATCGCCATCAAACGAGGCTCCATTATTGCAGGCGATGACACTACCGTAGACGATGATAAGGTCTTCGCTGGCGGCGACTGCGTCACCGGGCCCGCCACAGCAATCCGTGCCATCGCAGCAGGCAAAGTAGCTGCAGCAAACATTGACGAATTCCTGGGCTTCAATCACGAAATATCCGTGGATGTAGTCCTTCCCGCACCGAAGATCAACAGCGTTGCCCAGCACGGCAGAGTGAATCTGACCGAGAGGGAGGCCAGTGAACGGAAACATGATTTTGACGCCATCGAACATGAGATGACCTGCCTGCAGGCAAACAAGGAATCCGCACGCTGCCTGCACTGCGATCATTTCGGTTTCGGCAACTTCAGAGGAGGGAGAGAAACAAAATGGTAAAATTGACGATCGACGGGAAAGAAGCTATCGTCCAAGAAGGCACTACGATCCTGGAAGCCGCGGCATCTATCGGGATAATCATCCCGACTCTCTGCTACCTGAAAGAGATCAATGAGATCTCCGCATGCCGGATCTGCGTGGTAGAAGTAGACGGCTTTGAGCGCCTTGTACCTGCCTGCACCGAAAAGGTCACTGAGGGCATGTCTGTACATACGAATTCCAAACGAGCAAAGACCGCCCGCGAAACAAACCTCAAGCTGATCCTCTCTGAGCATGACGGCGACTGCACCACCTGTGTGCGTTCCCAGAACTGCCAGCTGCAGAAGCTGGCTGCCGAACTGAATATCATCGACAATCCCTATCAAAAAAATGTCAAGACGAATGAATGGCCGGAAAACAGCTACCTGATCCGCAAAGAGAGCAAATGCATAAAGTGCATGCGTTGCATTCAGGTGTGCGACAAGATCCAAGGTCTGAGGATATGGGACGTCAAAGGCAGCGGTTCGCGCACCACAGTAGGAGTGCGCTTGAACCGTGAATTCACTGAGGCAGACTGTGCGCTCTGCGGCCAGTGCATCACGCACTGCCCAACCGGTGCTCTTTCAGTCAGGGATGACACTGCCAAGGTCACAGCAGCTCTGGAAGATCCCGAGATCACTACTGTCGTACAGGTAGCTCCGGCTGTGCGCACAGCCTGGGCTGAGCAGCTGGGTCTCACACATAAAGAAGCAACAGTCGGAAAGATGGCTGCCGCGCTGCGCGCGCTAGGTTTCGACTATGTTTTCGATACAAACTTCACCGCTGACCTTACCATCATGGAAGAAGGCAGTGAATTCATTGAGCGCTTTACTCATAAAGACCAGTACAAATGGCCGATGTTCACTTCCTGCTGCCCTGGTTGGGTGCGTTTCGTGAAATCACAATTCCCCGAGTACACCACCAACCTGTCCACAGCCAAGTCCCCGCAGGCAATGTTCGGAGCAATCGCCAAGAGCTTCTTTGCCGAGAAGATTGGCGTGGATCCGCACAAGATGCGCGTCATCTCTGTGATGCCATGCACAGCGAAGAAGAGTGAAGCCGACATTCCCAACCTGAAAGACGCCTGCGGCGATCCTGACGTGGACGTGGTCATAACTACCCGTGAGTTGAGCCGTCTCCTCCAGAGCTATCATGTCAACGTAAAAGAACTGGAAGAGACCCCGTTCGATTCACCTCTCGGCAGCGGCACAGGAGCCGCTGTGATCTTCGGAGCCACAGGTGGCGTTATGGACGCTGCTCTGCGCAGCGCCTACTACCTTGTAACCGGGACTAATCCGCCCGCTGATGCTTTTACAGCGGTCCGCGGCATGAAGGGATGGAAGGAAGCCTCCTTCGAAGTACCCGGAGCAGGCACTGTCAGAGTTGCTGTGGCAAGCGGTCTCGGAAATACCCGTGAATTGATGGAAGCCGTAAAAAAAGGCGAAGTGGAATATGATTTCGTGGAGATAATGGCATGCCCCGGCGGATGCTCCGGAGGCGGAGGCCAGCCTATCCACGAAGGAGAAGAACTGGCGGATACCCGCGGCCAGATCCTTTGGGCTCTGGACAAAAACAGCCAAATCCGCTATTCTCATGAGAACTCAGATGTCATCGCTCTGTATAGGGAGTATCTGGAAAAGCCTCTCGGCCAAAAGTCTCACCATCTGTTGCATACGGATATTACCGAATGGTCCGTGCCTCTCAATCCCGATCTGCAGTAAAACATTCAATTGTGACGGTGCGGAAGCATGCTTCCGCACCGCCCGAAGGAGCTTATGATGAACAACAAGACAAAATGGATCACCCGCAGTGCTATCTCCATCGCGCTGATAATCGTAATACAGCTCGCCACCAGAGGTCTTGGGCAGCAGCTGATAACCGGATCTTTGGTTAACCTGGTCCTGGCACTTGTGACATTGTTATTTGGCTGGAGCGTCGGCGCAGCCGCCGCTATAGTTTCACCCTTTATCGCCTATCTTCTTGGAATCAACGCTCAGATCCTCGTCGTTCCGGCTATTGCTGTCGGCAATCTGACTTACGTTCTCGTGACCGCTCTGCTGGCGAGGATTCTGAAAGGAACAAACTCCACCGCCAATGAGAAACTGCTCGGATTCATCAAGAATCTGGCAGCGGTCGTCATCGCTGCGGTATGCAAGTTCGGGATCCAGTATATGCTGATTGTAAAATGGATCGCACCTTCGTTCCTCCCCGAAAAAGCTCAGGCTGTCCTAGCCGTGAATTTCGGAATCATGCAGCTGTTCACCGCATGCATCGGCGGTGTCTTGGCCTGCCTGATATACCCGTTGCTCAGTGCATCGGGGATCAACAACAAGGCATGATGTTAATCTAAAAACAACAGGAGGCCTTCTCCTTAAAGAAGGTCTCCTGCAATGAAGAAAAGTGACATTCTAAACGAGCCAGGTGCACTAACTGCACGCAGAGCCGATTCTGTAAACTGTTTGCTATTTGAGCGAAAGAATACACTTTCGCTCTCGTCTATCAAGCTCTGCTTTCGGATTTCCAGTGCTTTCCTGACTTCTTTTATTCCGTCAGCCGCCCAAATAAGCTTTTTTGACCTGTTCGCTCTCGCTCAGTTCTTTCCCGCTGCCATAAAGAGCTATCTTACCGGTTTCCAGGACATATCCCCGGTCAGCAACCTGAAGAGCCATGCTGGCATTCTGCTCGACCAATAAGATCGTGACTCCGGCCGCGTGCATCTCAGAAATGATATCGAATACCTGATCGACAAGAAGAGGCGCCAGACCCATGGAAGGCTCATCCAGCATCAGCAGCTTAGGACGGCTCATAAGGCCACGTCCCATGGCAAGCATCTGCTGTTCGCCTCCAGAAAGAGTGCCTGCAACCTGTTTGCGGCGTTCCTTTAAACGCGGGAAACGGGCAAAGATATCCTCGATCATATCGGGTATTTCGCCTTTAGGCAGCGTATACGCTCCCATTTCCAGATTCTCTTCCACCGTCAGATTCTGAAACATCCTCCGCCCTTCCGGCACCTGCACAAGTCCCTTTGAGACGATCTTATGAGGAGCAAGGGATTGTATTTCCTCGTTCTCGAAGACAATATTCCCCGTCTTCGGACGGAGGATCCCGGAGATAGTCTTGAGAGTCGTGGATTTGCCGGCTCCGTTTGCACCTATCAAAGTGACGATCTCCCCATCGTTGACATCGAAGGAGAGGTTTTTTATCACGTGGATATTGTCGTAGTAAACGTTGATATTTTCTACTTTAAGCACTTTCGCCCCTCCTGTTTCCCAGATAGGCCTCGATGACCTGGGGATTGGCTTTAATCTCGTCGGGAGTGCCCTTGGCGATGATCCGTCCGTAATTGAGCACAGCAATGCCTTCGCAGATACCCATGACAAGGTTCATATCGTGCTCGATAAGCATGACAGCGATCCTGAAGGTATCCCTTATCTTCTGTATATTCTGCATGAGAGCTTCTGTTTCGTTTGGATTCATCCCTGCGGCAGGCTCATCCAGCAGGATGATCGAAGGGTCAGTTGCCAATGCCCTCAAGATCTCCAGCCTCCTTTGCACGCCGTAAGGGAGGCTGCCTGCCTTGTCTTCTGCAAGGTGTTCCATATTGAAGATGGAGAGCAGTTCCATGGCTTTTTCGTGACTTTTTTTCTCCTCCCTGAAATAGCGCGGCATCTTGCAGAATGATTCGAAGATATTGTAATCCATCGAATTGTGAAGTCCGATCAATACGTTATCTTCTACGCTCATCTCCCTGAAAAGGCGAACGTTCTGGAATGTGCGGGCAATGCCCATTTTGTTAACTTCATAGACACTCTTTCCCTGTGTGGGAACGCCATTGAGCAGTATGGTCCCTCTGGTCGGCTGATAAACGTTCGTCAGGAGGTTGAATACTGTCGTTTTTCCGGCACCGTTTGGTCCGATAAGTCCGCATATTTCGGTAGGACCGATAGTGATCGTAAAATCGTCAACAGCGGTGAGCCCGCCAAAATCGATCCCGAGGCGGACGACCTCCAATACCGGATTCTTGCCGAGATCCCTCTCGGGGATGACGCCGGTAGACGGTGTGGGAACAAGCCTGGTCATTTCTTCCTCTGCCCTCCCTTCGTTTTTTTCTTAAACATGCCTGTCAGCATATCCATGCTGAATTCCTTATTGCCCATCAGTCCCGCAGGTCTGAAGATCATTACAACGATCAGAAGCAGGGAATAAACGATCATTCGGTAATCGGAAAAAGCATGCAGTATCTCCGGCACAATGGTGAGCACCGCTGCTGAGATCACAGAGCCAGTCATAGAGCCCATTCCCCCGAGCACGACCATGACCAGTATGTCTATGGACTTGGCAAAGGAAAAGCCGGAAGGGTTGAGTATCCCAAGGTAACCGGCGTAAAGGGCGCCTCCGATGCCGGTAAAGAACGCGTACACGATGAAAGCCATCGTTTTGTAATATGTCAGGTTGATGCCGCAGGATTCCGCGGCGATCTCGTTATCCCTGATCGAAAGTATCGCCCGTCCATGACGCGATTTCATAAGCGCGTTGACCAGATAGCAGACGATAAATACCCATATAAAAGCGTTCGTGAATGTGGTAGTCTTCGGGATATTCTTCAGGTTGCTCGCTCCGTAAGTAAGAGTGATCCCTAGAGCGCTGTCTATATTAAGTATCACTATCCTGATGATCTCGGCAAACCCTAGAGTGATGATAGCTATATAGTCGCCCTTGAGGCGTAGCGCAGGCACACCGATAATGAACCCGCACAGGGCTGCGGCCAGACCTCCGATGATGATGCATACAGGGAAAGCCAGTGCCGGGCTTACGAAGGTGACCTTGCGCATTATGATCGCGCTGGTATAAGCTCCCACTGCCATAAACCCTGCACTGCCAAGGGGCAGCTGGCCAAGATAGCCTGTAGCGATGTTCAGGGAGACTGCCAGGATCATGTTTATCGCAGCCACCATCAGCACCTTTGTATAGTACAGCCCGATGACTTTCTTTTCCATCAGGAAATTTCCCAGAATTAGGAAGAACGCGAATGCGCCTACAGTTGCAAGTTGGCGTACAGGGAGATTGAATTTCTTCTTCATGTCTCACACCTTCTCGCTCACAGTCTTTCCCAGTATTCCAGAGGGCTTGACCAGTAATATGATAATGAGTATAAGAAACACCACCGCGTCTTTCCATGTGGAAAGGCCGATGGCGGATACGAATACCTCAGTCAATCCGATCATAAATCCGCCGATCATCGCCCCGGGGATGGATCCGATGCCACCGAGCACCGCGGCTACGAATGCTTTCAATCCTAGCATTGAGCCCATCGTCGGTGAGACCTGCGGATATGCGCAACAGTAAAGCACGCTGCCGATTCCAGCCAGAGCGGAACCGACAGCGAAGGTGAAGGAGATAGTGCCGTTGATGTTGGTCCCCATCAGTTGGGCTGTCTCGGCATCCTCGGACACGGCGCGCATCGCCCTTCCGAGTTTCGTTTTCTGGACCAGAAGCGTTAAAAGGACCATCGAAATGGCCAGCACGGCTATTGTTACGAGCGAAGCCGTAGACACTGTGACCTGACCGATGCGAATGGTCTCGACGGTGAAGAATCCGGGCACTTTCTTCGCCGCGGCTCCAAGCATGAGCTGCGCTGTATTCTCCAGCAGGTAGCTTATGCCTATGGCCGTAATGAGTAGGGATATCCTCGGGGAAGAACGGAGCGGCTTATATGCAACTTTTTCTATGGTCACGCCCAAAAGTGTGCATCCGAGGATAGAGGCTGCTACGGCAATGAGCGGCATATTCGCAAAATTCGCCATGAAGAACCATGCAATGTATGCCCCCACCATAATAATGTCGCAATGAGCGAAATTGAGCAGGCGGATTATCCCATATACCATACTGTAGCCGACAGCCACTAGAGCAAAAATGCTGCCCAGCTGCAGTCCGTTGATAATCTGTTTTATAATTAGAGAAAATGTGGACATGCCGGATATTATTCCTTTGCGGTTTTTTATACACAAAAGGTGCAAAGCGGCTTTAAGCCGCTTTGCACGATCCCTTTAGAATCAAGTACTGTCTTGATCGTCTGTGATTAGTAATTCATGTGGTATGTCGGAACACCGTCCTTGAGGGTGATGATGACGACATCCTTTTCCGGGTTGTTGAATTCATCGAAAGAGTATCCGCTGGGGCTGGTAAGTCCCTTGACGCTTCCGCTGCCTGTGCGGATGCCCTCGATAACAGCCTTCTTGTACTCATCGCTGCCAACCTCAGCACCGGATTTTTCGGCGGCTTCAAGACCAGCGCATACGACCATGGCTGCGTCATAAGCGGTAGCCGCAAATGTGTTCAGGTAATCCTCGCCGTATTTAGCCTTGAATTCATCTTCGAAAGCTTTCAGTTCGGGAGTAGATCCGGCAGCGTAAGCCGAAGCATAGAAGCAGCCTTCCAGATCTTCCGCTGAAGCGTACTTTTCGATGCCGGCCCAGCCGTCTCCTCCGAGCAGAGTGCAGGTGAGACCGAGCTTTCTGGCCTGAGTAACGATCATGCCGTCATCCTCGTAGTAGTTGGGCAGGAATACCACATCGGGAGCAGCCTTCATGATCTTTGTCAGCTGTGCATTGAAGTCCACGTCTCCGGAAGAGAAAGCTTCCTGTGCGACGACGCTCATGCCGTTCTCTACGCACTTATCGACAAATGCCTGAGCCAGACCCTGGGTATAATCATCGCCTGAGAGGTAGAAGACTGCAGCGGTCTTGGCTCCAAGTTCATTGAAGGCAAAGTCAGCCATCTTGGATCCCTGGTAAGCATCGATGAAGCATGTGCGGAACACATTTGTAAATACGGTCTTGGTATCTTCATCATAAGTGATGGAGGTGGCGGTCGCAGAAGCTGTTACCATCGGCATATTGATCGGGTAAGCTTCGTCGACAACAGCACGGCAGTTGCCGGTGGTTACTTCCCCTACCAGAGCAACGATGCCTGAATCCACCAGGCTGGTGAAGCCTGTGACTGCCATCGTGGAGTCTCCCTGGTCGTCATAAACCACTAATTCGACCTTCTTGCCGTTTACTCCTCCGGCTTCATTGACTTTGTTGAAATACATTTCAGCGCCGTAGCGGACTGCCAGTCCGTAAACGGCAAGATCGCCTGTATGAGGCCCGAGGATACCGACTTTTATAGTCCCTTCCTCTTTGCCCCCGCCACCACCGCAGGCAGCGAAGGAGAAGAGCATCATGGCGGCAAGAACAGCAGCTAAGAACTTTTTCATAGTTTTCCCCCTGAATTAATTGTTTTTCATTGTTATTAATTAAAAAGCGGTCCCTTTCAGGAACCGCTCAATTAATACCGTTCAGTTATCTTTACATACTGGATTCAAGCGATTCCCTCTGAGGTTTTGCCGATGTGATCCTAATAATGATGATCAGGCTAATCAGAATAAGCCCTGAGCCAATAAGGCCGAGGGCGGGGATAATAATGGCGAAGAGCACTGCCGGAAGAAAAGGTAATGAGTTGTACTGTTTATTCATGCTCCCGCCGTCCTTTCTGTATAGATTGCTAAAATATTAACTTACGAGAGAGGATAAGTCAATATAATATTAAAAAAAAGTAAAAAATACATATCTGCCGCCGCAGACAACGCGTACGCTGCGAAATGCCTTTGTTTCATAACTTAAGCAGTGCCTGATCACGCATTTGAGATCATATAGCAAGATTCTGATATAAGAAGTTCATATACGTTTTTTGCATATCAGGCAAAAAGCAGTATAATAAAAATGTATAAAAAAACATTGAAAGAGGACGATATGGAATACGATATAGCGAAAGCTGCCAAAGATTATACTGAAGAAGCGGTCAATACCATCAAAAGACTGGTGGCAATAGAAAGCTCCGAGGGTGCTCCCGAGCCTGGCAAGCCTTTCGGACCGGGGCCTTATAATGCGCTGCAGGAAGCTCTTAAGATCTCCGAGGAGATGGGTTTTGAGACAAAGGACGTGGACGGTTATGCTGGCTACGCTCAGATAGGACAGGGTGAAAAGCTCATCGGCATAGTCGGGCATATGGACTGCGTGCCTCTTGGCGAAGGATGGACCCATGATCCCCTAGGCGGAGAGATCGAGAATGGCAGGCTGTACGGACGCGGCACCTCGGACGACAAAGGCGCTTCCGTCGCCGCACTATACGCCATGAAAATAGTCAATGAGATGGGCATGCCGCTCAATAAGAGGATACGTTTCGTTTTCGGCACCAATGAGGAAACAGGAATGAAAGGTGTCGATTATTATCTGGAGAAGGAAGGGGATTTCGACATGGGCTTTACGCCTGACGCAGGCTTCCCCATCTGTTTCGGCGAAAAGGGAAGCTATCACGGATTGTTCTCAGCCCCCGCCAACACACGTTCCGCCAAGGTAATGATAGATTCAATCAGCGGAGGCCAGGCTGTAAACGTTGTATGCAACAAGGTAGTCATGACCGTAACTCCGGACGATTATCAAGACCAATTGATGACCGCTTTCTCCGGTTACGCAAATGGAAACAATCTGCAGTTCGAAACATCCGTCGACAGCGGAAAACTCACCCTCACTCTCTGGGGAAAAGCAGCCCACGCTTCGACCCCAGAGCTCGGCATAAATGCGATCAGCCATCTGATGAGATTCATCGCTTCCTGCCCGCTCTTCGATTCTCCCTTCGCACAGGGCTATAACGAAGTGATAGGACTGAGTTATCTGGGAGAAAACTGCGGGATGAAGATGGAGGATGAGTTCGGCAACCTCACGTTCAATGTCGGTGTAATCAATGGTGACGCTGACAATGTCAGTGCTACCATCGATATACGCTATCCCCTGACGATCAAGAAAAACGATTTTAAGGCTTTGTCGGACGTGATGGAGAAGCGCTTTGGGGAAGCAGGCCTGAATGTGTCTGAATCCCGCGTAGGTTCCTCCCTCTATAAGGAGAAGGATTCCCCGATGGTGGAGGCCCTGTACAAGGCATACGTCGATGTCACTGGAGATACCGAGAACAAACCTTATACGATGGGCGGAGGAACATACGCCAAGCATTTCGACAGCATAGTCGCTTTCGGAGCAGAATACCCAGGGAGCGAAAGCGGAGCCCATATGTCTGACGAGAGCGTGCTTATCAGCGAGATAACCTCTTCCATCGAGATATACGCCCGCGCACTGGTCAATTTACTTAATATTTGAGCTTGCATAAACACCCTTAAGGTTATATTATTAGGACTGTAAGCGGAAGAGTATCGAAGTGGTCATAACGAGCCGCACTCGAAATGCGGTCGTCGGGCAACCGGCGCGTGGGTTCGAATCCCACCTCTTCCGCCGTTTTAGAAGTATTTTGGGCGTAGACATGCACAGTGATTCTCTGAAGAGCGACAAGAAACGTTTTCTATGGCTTTTGTCAGCGTTTTTGCTGCTCTTTTCTTTTTTGCCTCCAACAGTCACGGCGGATGAACCAGCCGCCGACATCACGTCCGACGCGGTAGTCACCGGAAACGGGTATTCGGATTTCAGGTTCCTTTTTGACGGCAATCTGGGCAATTTCAGCAATTCGGCGGGCAACGCCGATATCCGGTTTGACAGCAAGACCCCCATCGGCGGGATTTATATCATCTTCGATCTGGAATACGGCGAATACATCATCACCGATAACGATACGGCTGAGACGGCCAGTGTCGGAAAGTATTCATATCTGCACGACTATATAGATCTTTCAACCTGTTTTACAGCCCTGCCGGATTCCATCACGATAAGATTCAATAACGGCACCGTGAGACTGAGCGAGATCATGCTTTTTTCATCAGGCGCACCTCCCGATTATGTACAGATCTGGCAGCCCCCATTGGAAGGCAGGGCGGATATCGTCCTGTTCTCTACCCATTCTGACGACGACCAGCTGTTTTTTGCAGGACTGCTGCCACTGTATGCGGGACAGAAGGGACTAAACGTCCAGGTCGTTTATTTGACCGACCACCGCAACGCCACAAACCGCAGGGCGCACGAGATGGTCAACGGCCTATGGGCAGTGGGAGTGCGCAATTATCCCGTCTTGGGGCCTTTCGCGGATTTTCGGATAGATGATCGGGAAAAGACATATGAGCGCTACCGCAATATGGGGATTTCCGAAAGCGTCCTGCTCGAATACGTAGTGCGCCAGGTGCGCAGGTTCAGACCTCAGGTCGCCGTGACGCATGACATCAACGGCGAATACGGCCACGGTATGCACCGGGTTTACGCCGATCTTCTCATCAAATCCCTTGATGTCACTGCGGATGCATCACAGTATCCGGAATCCGCCCAGATGTACGGCACATGGGAGATACCAAAACTATATATCCATCTTTATACGAAGAATAAAGTGGTGATAGATTACGATCAGCCGCTCGATCGGTTCGGCGGGATGACAGCCTTCCAGGTGTCGCAGAAATTGGGCTATCCATGCCATATCACTCAGCAGGGCACCTGGTATACAGGGTGGCTCAACGGCACGGGAGGAAACCGCATAACCCGTGCCTCCCAGATATCCAGTTACAACCCGTGCTATTTCGGGCTGTACAGATCCACAGTCGGCCCGGACATGGGACAGAACGATTTTATGGAACACATCGTCCCATACGCCGAACAGGAGCGCATCGCCAGAGAAAACTACCTGAGACAGTTGCGCAGAGACACCGCTTTTGCTCTTGCAAAAAACAGGCTCATTCCGGAGCCCGAAAAGGATTATTCCCCGCTGGCACATATAGCGCTGTGCGTAGCTTCGGCAGCCGTTATCCTGTGGCTGCTGTATCTCACTGTTTCCTCGAAAAGAAACCGCCGGCACGTCAGGAAGAGATTGAGGAGGAAACAGCGGGCGGAAAAAGGATGATACATCAAATATATAAGCCTCACGGAATTCAGATCCCCCTGCGGCAGGATATCATGTATCCGATAAATTGATCTGCCTCATTTCACCAAAGCCATGCCTGATGCGCGGATAAGCTGTCATTCAGTCATATAAGCAAAACAGGGATCGTATCCCTGTTTTTGCATAAATGACCAGCAGCAGTCGTCGCAAAAGGGTCGTTCGTACTCTGATCTCACGGCTCGTCGGGATAATAATACCCGTCATCTGAAGGGGACATTTTCAGGAACATCTGGAGCTTGGACAACGAATTGACGAATACCATCTGATCATACTGAGGCGGGAAACAGCGTTTGTAGGCAGTGTAATTAAAGCGTCTGTCAAGAAGTACCGCGCATCCCTTGTCATCGCTGGTTCGTATGACCCTGCCCATCGCCTGCAGGACCTTGTTCATCCCGGGATATACGTAGGCGTAATCGAAACCGTCCCTGCCCTGTTTGTCGAAATGACTGCGTATGAGCTCCCTTTCCGTGCAGATCATCGGCAGGCTGACACCGCATATGACCACACCGATCAGCTTATCGCCGACAAGATCCACAGCTTCTCCGAAGACACCGCCTATGACGGCAAAGGCCGTAGTCACGCTGTCAAGAGTAAAATGCGACAGGAACTCTTCCCTCTCCTTTTCACGCATCTGGCGTTTCTGAATCAGGCAGCCTTCCTCTCCGAATGCCTTTTTGTACTCATCATAAACGCTCTGCATATATGCGTATGAGGGGAAATATATGATGTAATTCCCGGGTTTGGCAG
This sequence comes from Eubacteriaceae bacterium, assembly GCA_017551505.1. Classification (GTDB taxonomy): domain Bacteria; phylum Bacillota; class Clostridia; order Eubacteriales; family Anaerofustaceae; genus JAAYHF01. The sequence continues at coordinate 25,058 of JAFZLL010000032.1, read as the reverse complement.
TCACAGTCGCTCTGATCCTCTTCGCAGCCTCTTTATAATAGAGCGCGCGGCGTGCGTAAGTGGTCTCGATCGACGTATCCACGACGATTTTGAAGTTCTCCTTGGCAAATATCGAGTCGATATTTAGCATCTTGTCGTCAGGACCGCCTCCGAGGATATCGCGGTAGTATTCCAGCGGAGTCAGGGTGGCGGAGAAGAAGACAGCGGCTCTGCCTTTTGCGAGGGTATCTGCCAGATATCCTTTCGCATCGGTGCAGAACAGCTTGAGCATCTCGTTTTCCTTGTCGTAATAGAAAACGTGGCTGTCCCCCTTCATCTCAACAAGAGAGGAAAAACGCATCATCTCGTAGTAGTAATCGAGCAGGTCGGAATACCTCTCATCGGAGGAATCGGCCCGCTCAAGGAAGTTTTCCAGCTGCTGGGAAACATTTGTTACCGCTGATGTAAAGTCTGTCGTCGGTTCATCAAAGATATACGACCCTGTATTGTCGCACAGCAGGGAATAACCCTGGAGGCAATCATACAGGCTGTCCATCGCTTCATTCAGCCGCCGAAGCTTTCCTGCGTGACGCTGCATGTATCTCAGCCTTTCGCAGGTCATTTCCTCGGAATACATCTGCCGGCTTCTTTCCGGAAGGTTGTGCGCCTCGTCTGCAAGGAAGATATAATCCATACCTTTAGCGTCCTCGAAATAACGCTTCAGGGCAGCGTGGGGATCGAATACATAGTTATAGTCACAGACTATCACATCAGCGTACAGCGAAGCATCCAGCGAAAGCTCGAAAGGGCAGACCGTATACTCTTCAGCTGCCTTTTTGAAGACCTCAAATGTGAAAATATCGTTTGAGGATATGAATTCTTTCATTGCCCGCGCTGATTTCTCATAATAATCCAGGGCATACGGGCAATCCCGCGGGTTGCATTTGGGCTTGCCTATCATGCACGCCTTTTCCTTTGCAGTGATTTCCACGGTCTTTGCCTTGAGCCCTTTTCGGGCCAATATATCCATAGCGTTCAAGGCAACTGCTTTCTGGGTGGATTTGCCGGTCAGATAGAACACTTTGGCGCGGGAGCCCAGGCTGGGCAGCGCCTTGATGGAAGGGTACAGCGTATTCTGAGTCTTGCCGCTGCCAGTCGGCGCGTTCATGAATACATTCGTCTTTTTTATTATGCACCGGTAGATATAATTGATCGTTTCTTTCTGATAACGTCGGAATTCAAACGGAAAACGCAGGAGTTGTATGCTCTCGTTGCGTGTGTCTGTCAGGTTCTCGATGAAAACAAGGTGATCCGCGTACCCGGCACAGAGCTCCTCGAACCATCCTTTTAATTCAGCAAAGCTCGCATTGTACTCAAAGGACGTTTCCCTGCGCGTGGAAAGATGCACGTATGTGACCTTCAGGCCCATCGATGCGAGATTATTCGAGACAGCATAAAGATAGGCGTACATCCGGCACTGTGCCAGATGTACGGCCAAAGGTTCTTTTACTTCCCCGTATGCCAGAGATGTGGATTTTATCTCTTCTATCGTCGGAGAGGATGACATCCTGAGAACACCGTCCGCCCTTCCCAGGATATGCATCGTGATCTCATTCCGGGAGTATTCCCCAGTTAATGCGACCTCAGCCTCGTCATCCGGCCCATAGGCAGACTGTATATACTGATGGAGCCTGATGCCTTCCTGCATGCGGACCCCTGCCGCGAAGCGGTTGTCGATCGATCCGCTCAGAAGAGAAAATTCGCATATTTCCCTTACGGATACGCTGTATGAGCCCATCACTCTCTCTTAAACTGCTTTATTCTGTCAAAAGTCTCTTCGCTAAGATCATGTTCTATGCGGCAGGCATCCTTTTCTGCCGTCTCGGGAGAAACTCCGATTGAAATGAGGAATTCGGTCAATATCCTATGCCTTTCATAGACACCGGAAGCTTTCTGCTCCCCTTTTTCGGTGAGACGTATGCTGCCGTTATCATCCATACTGATCATGCCCGCTTCCCTGAGTATGCTCATTGCCCGGCTGACTGATGGCTTGGAATAATTCATGTGGGAAGCTATGTCGATGGAGCGCACGGAGCCGTTCCTTTGGTTAAGGATGAAAATCGTCTCCAGATAATCCTCTCCTGATTCACGAATAGCCATTATTCCTTCTTTTCAACCTCCATGAACGAAATCTGCTGGCCCTGATCCTCCTCGTCGTCCTTTTCTTTTCCCGCAATGGCGATGGCTGAGATCCTGTAATCTTCGTCCAACTTCATAACCTTTACACCTGACGTGCTCCTCCCCATGGTGGAGATATCGGCGGAGTCCATGCGGATGACGACACCGTCGTCGGAGATCATCATCACGTCGTCCTCCTCCTTGTTGATGGAACACAGCCCGCAGACTTTTCCTGTCTTGCCGGTGATCTTATAGTTTATGACGCCTTTGCCTGCGCGGTTCTGCACCGGGTAGAGAGCAGTCTTCGTAAGCTTTCCGTAGCCGTATTCGGTAACCGAGAGCACGAACTTGCTGTTATCAGCGATATCCATGCCTATAACCGAATCGTTTTTGCCGAGGCTGATGCCCTTGACTCCCATAGAAACCCTGCCCGTCGGTCTTACGCCGTCTTCACTGAAGCGTATCGCCTGACCGCTCGCGGTACCCATTATGATATCCATCCTGCCGTCGGTCAGCTTCACGCTTATGAGCTCGTCCCCTTCAGCAAGATTGATTCCAATGAGCCCGCTTTTGCGCGGAGAATCGTATTCGCTGAGCGCGGTCTTCTTTATGATGCCGCCTTTGGTCGCCATTACGAGATATTTGCCTTCTTCGTAATCCTTGATCGAGAGCACGGCCGTGATCTTCTCTCCCGGCTCGATCGGAAGTATGTTGACAATAGCTGTTCCCTTGCCGGTGCGTCCGCCCACAGGCACCTCGTAGGCCTTGAGCCTGTAGCACTTGCCCTTGTTCGTAAAGAATACTATGTAGCTGTGCGTGGTAGTCATGAACAGGTGCTCCACGAAATCGTTTTCCCTCGTGGAATGTGCGGAGATGCCCTTACCGCCTCTCCTCTGCTGCTTATATGTAGCGGAAGGGATGCGCTTGATGTAGCCTACATGGGTCATAGTGATCGCGACATCTTCTTCCTCTATAAGGTCTTCCGCCTCAAAATCATCTTCATCGTTTTCGAAATCAGTGAGGCGCGGATCCCCGTATCTGTCCTTGATCTCAAGCAGTTCGGTTTTGATGATATCCTTCACCATCTGCTCGCTTGCGAGCACCGCTTTGTAATATGCGATGTTTTTCTCGATCTCCGCGTATTCCGTCTCGATCTTTTCACGTTCTAGCCCCTGCAGGCGCCTGAGCTGCATATCGACGATGGCCTTGGCCTGGATATCGGAAAGATTGAAACGAGCCATCAAACGCTGTTCAGCGTCGTCATATGAAGAGCGTATGATCTGTATCACCTCATCCAGGTTGTCCAGAGCGATCAGGTAGCCCTCCAGGATATGAGCTCTGGCGAGAGCCTTGTCCAGATCGTATTTCGTCCTACGTATTATCACTTCTTCCTGATGGGCGATGTAGGCCTGGAGTATCTCCTTTAAGTTCATGACCTTCGGATGGTTGTGATCCAGAACAAGCATTATCACCCCGAAGGTATCCTGCAGCTGCGTCTGGTTGTACAGCTGGTTGAGCAGGATATTGGCGTTCGTGTCCCTTTTGAGATCGATGACTATCTGCATGCCGTTGCGGTCGGAGAAGTCATGTATATCCGATATTCCGACTATCTTCTTATCCTTGACCAGTTCGGCGATCTTCTGCACCAGCATGGCTTTGTTGACCATGTACGGTATCTCAGTGATGACTATCCGATGCTTGTTGGCGTTTACCTGTTCAATCCTGGCTTTTGCACGTACTTTTATGCGGCCTCTTCCCGTAGTGTAGGCATTGGTGATGCCGCTTCTGCCCATAATGATGCCTCCGGTCGGGAAGTCGGGTCCCTTGACGTACTTCATAAGGTCCCTGGGCGTCAGATCGCCGTTTTCCATCAGGGCCACGGTGGCGTCGATCACTTCCCCCAGATTGTGCGGGGGTATATTTGTCGCCATGCCGACAGCGATACCGTTGGAGCCGTTGACAAGCAGGTTCGGGAATCTGGACGGCAAGACGGCAGGTTCCTTCAGAGTGTCGTCAAAGTTGCTCGTGAAATCGACCGTGTCCTTGCCAATGTCGCGCAGCAGTTCTGAGGACAGCCGGGACATCCTTGCTTCGGTGTAACGCGAAGCAGCAGGAGAATCACCGTCAACGCTTCCGAAGTTTCCCTGGCCATCGACCAAAGGATACCTTATCGTAAAATCCTGTGCGAGTCTGGCCATGGCATCGTAGATAGCCGCGTCACCGTGGGGATGGTATTTACCCATTACATCGCCAACGATACGGGCGCTCTTCCTGTACGGGGTACCCGCCCTGGCTCCGAGCTCATCCATGGCGTAGAGTATCCTGCGGTGCACCGGTTTAAGGCCGTCCCTGACATCCGGAAGGGCACGACCGACGATTACGCTCATCGCGTAATCGATATAGGATTTCTGCATCTCGCTGGAAAAATCCACGTCTTGTATGCCTGCGTCATCACTGACCACATTGATCTGCGATTTTTTCTCTTTATCGTCCTTTTTGCTCATATATCCTTACCCCATCAAATATCCAGATTGCTGACGCGCCCTGCGTTCTCGGTTATAAAATCCTTCCTCGGCTGTACCTGATCGCCCATCAGTATGGAGCAGATCCTGTCCGCCTCGATGGCGTCCTCCACCCGAACTTTCAGCAGGGTCCTGTTTGCCGGATTCATCGTCGTCTCCCAGAGCTGCTCGGCGTTCATTTCTCCAAGCCCCTTATAGCGCTGAAGGTCAGTCTTGTCACGCCCTATTTCGCTGTATATCTTTTCGAGCTGCTCGTCAGTGAAGCAGTAACGCACATCTTTGCCTTTGGTCACCTTGTAAAGAGGCGGCTGAGCTATGTATACATAGCCGTTGTCGATGAGCTCCGGCATGTAGCGGAAGAAGAAGGTCAGCAGCAGCGTCCTGATGTGAGCCCCGTCGACATCGGCATCCGTCATGATGATTATTTTATGATATCTGGCCTTGCTGATATCGAAACTGTCGGTTATACCAGTGCCGAAGGCGGTGATCATGGAGCGTATCGTATCGGTGTTCAGTATCCTGTCGAACCTGGCCTTTTCGACGTTGAGGATCTTTCCTCTAAGGGGCAATATCGCCTGAGTCTTCGGGTCGCGCCCTTTCTTGGCGCTGCCTCCTGCGGAGTCACCCTCCACGATATATATCTCACAGTTTTCCGGGTTGCGGTCCGAGCAGTCGGACAGCTTCCCCGGAAGCGTAGAGGATTCAAGAGGGCTTTTACGGCGCGTCATTTCCCTGGCCTGCTGTGCGGCAGCTCTGGCGCGGGTTGCGAGCACGGCCTTGTTCAGTATCTGCTGTGCCTCCGAAGGGTGTTCCTCAAGATAGGCTGTCAGGTTGTCGGAGACCACTCCGTCCACCAATCCGCGCACTTCCGGATTGCCCAGCTTCGTTTTAGTCTGGCCTTCGAATTCCGGGTCCTTGAGCTTAACGGATATAATTGCGGTCAGTCCTTCCCGTATATCGTCACCGGAAAGGTTGTCCTCATTCTCCTTGATGAAATTGTATTTGCGGGCGTATGCGTTGATGCAGCGGGTCAGCGCGCTTTTAAAGCCGTTGACATGCATTCCGCCTTCTATGGTATTGATATTGTTCGCGAACGAATAGATCGAGCCGGTATAACTGTCGGTGTACTGCATCGCACATTCGACCTCAACTTTATCCGTCTGCTTTTCAAAGTAGATCACTTTGCCTGCCATATCGGGAAGAGGGCTCTTTCCCTGATTCAGATGGTTGATGTACTCGATGATGCCACCGTCGTATTTGTACTCCTCATAGACCTCCTCTTCGCCCCTCTCGTCCTTCAGGGTGATCCGCAGGCCTTTGTTCAGATAAGCAAGCTCCTGCAGGCGGTGCTTCAGGGTGCTGAAAGAGTATTCCAACTCGGAGAATATCTCGCCGTCGGGCTTGAATTCGACCGTGGTGCCGGTGCGCTTCGTTTTGCCGATCGGCGCGAGATCCGCATCAGGAGTTCCTCTGTGGTAGGTCTGCGTGAATATCTGACCGTTCTGGTACACTGTGACCTTCAGGTACTCACTCAGGGCATTGACCACGGAAACACCGACACCATGGAGTCCTCCGGAGACTTTATAGTTCGTGTCATCGAACTTTCCGCCGGCGTGCAGTTTGGTGAGCGCTATTTCCACGGCGCTTTTCTTATACTGCGGATGTATTCCCGTGGGGATGCCGCGGCCGTCGTCGATAACGGTGATGATATCGCCCTTTCCTATGATGACGTCTATGTTTTTGCAGGCTCCGGCCAGCGCTTCGTCCACAGAGTTGTCGACTATTTCGTAGACCAGATGGTGGAGTCCGTCCTTTCCCGTGGAGCCGATGTACATGCCCGGACGTTTGCGTACCGCTTCCAGCCCTTCCAGGACCTTGATGCCGCTGGCGTCATAATTGCTGCTAGTTGCCATTTGAATTCCTCTTTTTCTTTTATTTATATCGGCGATATCTCGCCGCTGACCGCTTTAAACAGTCTCGTATCCGGCGGGATGTCGAAACACACTTCCGTTGTAGTTATGAAGACCTGCCTGTCCGAGAACAGCTTCACCGCCTGACTGCGGCGCGAGACATCCAGCTCGCTCATAACGTCATCCAGCAGCACCACCGGCTCTTCCCCCCTGAGCGATCTCATCATGTCGCAGAGGGCAAGCTTCATGGCCAGAGCCACGCTCCTCTGCTGGCCGCGGGAAGCAAACCTGCGGGCACTCCTGCCGGATACCGAAATATCCATGTCATCATGATGAGGGCCGACCTTGGTGCCTGCCGAGGAAATATCCGCCGCCCTGCTTTCCTCCAGCGCCCTGCGGTAGCGCTCCTGCAGTTCGCCGGAGGCAACATCGATATCGGTGAGATAACTGAAGGATATATCCTCCGCCTTTTCCGATATCTCGGCGTACTTTGCTTTGGCCGCTTCACTCAGCTGTTTTAAAAACTTCAGTCTGGCAGCGATAATGGCCGATCCGATACCGACGAGCTGTTCGTCGTACACTTCCATCATGCTTCTGGCTGATGGCCCGTAGTCCTTTAACAGGAATCCCCGCTGGCGCAGCAACGTGGAATAGTCGGATACCAGTGCCGCATATCTGGGGTACAGTGAGCTGATCGCGTCATTCATGAACGTCCTTCTTGCTGCCGGGGAATCCTGTATGATGCGCAGATCCTCCGGGGTGAAGAAAACGACGCTGTAAGCCGAAAGCAGTTCTCTGCGGCTCTTTACCGGATCCCCTCCGATGAAGTGCCGCTTACCGGTCTCATCCATGGAGACCGCCGCGAGAGTCTGTACGTTCAAGCTGTCCGTCACGGTGCAGGCCACAGTGGCTTTATTAGACACAGGACCGATAAAGTTCGCAGTGACGCTCTCCCTGTGGCTCTTGCCCGAAAGGGCCAGATATATCGCTTCCACGGTATTCGTCTTGCCCTGTCCGTTGGAACCGGTCAGCACATTGCAGCCATCCCCGAAGGACAGGGATGCGTTTTTAATATTCCTGAAATTATCCAGAGCAAGGGAATCTACAAACATTTTTCACCCAGTCTAATATCCTGTGTATTATAACACAAAAGAGATTTTTTTTCAAGTAAAACAGCCTCAGAATACGCAGGTATGCACGCTGAAAAACGGCTCTATCAAACAGATTTTAATACGACTGACTAGAAACTGAATATAGTTGCCATCTCCCAACAGAAAAAAAGCAGCCCGTTCCGGGTCCGGCGTGAAACACCGGAGGAGAGAGAAAAACATCTTGACAGGCAAGTCGGATTAGAAGATAATATTCTTTTGTTGGTAAGCTTTTAAAGAGGAATAATAATGGAAGCCGAAAAAATCAGAAATGTTGCAATCATCGCTCACGTCGACCACGGAAAGACCACTCTGGTAGATGCCATGCTCAAGCAGAGCGGGGTATGGAGGGATAACCAGGTCATAGTGGACCGGGTCATGGACTCAAACGATATCGAGCGTGAGCGCGGCATAACGATACTCTCGAAGAACACCGCGGTCAATTACGGCGACTACAAGATAAATATCGTCGACACGCCCGGACATGCCGATTTCGGCGGCGAGGTAGAAAGGATACTCAAGATGGTCGACGGGGTCATCCTTCTTGTGGACGCTGCGGAAGGGCCTCTGCCTCAGACCCGCTTCGTCCTTTCCAAGTCTCTGGAACTGCAGCATAAGGTAATAATAGTCATCAACAAGATCGACCGTCCGGACGCCAGGACCGAAGAGGTCATGGACGAGATACTCGATCTGCTCATCGACCTCGGCGCTGACGAGAGCCAACTGGATTCCCCAATGCTGTACTGCTCGGCACGCCAGGGCATCTGCTCATATGACATAAATGAGCAGGGCAAGGATCTCAAACCCCTTTTCGATACCATCATCAAATATATCCCCGCTCCCGACGCATATCCTGACAAGCCGCTGAAAATGCTCATCTCAGCCATCGACTACAACGATTTCGTAGGCCGGATCGCCATCGGGAACGTGATATGCGGGTCGATCAGAGCCAACGAACAAATCGCCGTATGCAACTACCACGACCCTTCCCGCATACGCAGGTCAAAAGCAGTGAACCTATATATTTTCGACAAACTGGAGAGGGTCCCGGTGGATGAAGCGGAAGCAGGCAATATCGTCGCCATCTCCGGCATCGAGGATATCACCATCGGAGATACCATTTGCGCCCCCAATCACGTCGAACCGATCCCGTTCATAAAGATAGACGACCCGACCGTGGAGATGACATTCTCCGTCAATGATTCCCCTTTTGCAGGCAGGGACGGCAAATATGTGACATCGCGCAATATACGCGACAGGCTGTATAAGGAACTCCTGAAAGACGTCTCCCTCAAAGTCAGCGACACAGAAACCACAGAAGCTTTCAGCGTTGCGGGACGCGGCGAGATGCATCTCTCCATACTTATCGAGACCATGCGCCGCGAGGGCTACGAGTTCCAGGTGTCGCCCCCCAGGATCATCACCCGGGAAATAAACGGAATAAAGTGCGAACCTGTCGAGGAGCTGGTCTGCGATGTGCCGCTGGATTATGTTGGCAGCGTCATCCAGAGAGTAAGCGAAAGAAAGGGAGAGCTGAACAAGATGACCAGCGCCGGTTCGCGCACCAGACTGGAATTCTTCATTCCTTCCCGGGGCCTGTTCGGCTATAGAAGCGAATTCCTGACCGACACAAAAGGCGAAGGAATAATGACCAGCGTTTTCCACGACTATCAGCCGTATAAGGGGGAGATAGAACGGCGGACAACGGGGAGCCTGGTAGCGTGGGAACAGGGTACGGCCGTGACTTACGGATTATTCAATGCCCAAGGCAGGGGACTTCTGTTCATCGGCCCGGGAGAAGAAGTATACGAAGGAATGATCGTCGGCATCAATTCGAAGCCCGGAGACCTCATCGTCAATGTATGCAAACAAAAGCAGCTCAGCAATATGAGGGCAGTCGGACATGACGATAAACTGAAACTGGTCCCTGTCAAGCAGATGAGCCTGGAACAGTGTCTGGAATTCCTTGCGGACGATGAGTTGTTGGAGGTCACACCGCACCACCTGAGGATGCGCAAGGGGATACTGAACAAGGAATCCAGACTCAAAGCACAAAGCAAAAAATCATAAACGACCGCGGACGCCTGAAGGCGTCCGTTTCAATACGGGATGACACAGAGCTTTCAGACGAACCGCACCTCACCGATCGCACCGAGTTTGCCTCCAGCAATGATAACGGCCCCTCTGATCCCGTCAATGGACATGGCTTTTTCAAGTGCGCTTTCAATGTCGGATGAATCCCTGATATTGTTGGCAATATACGTTGCCGAGGCATCGGAAAGGGCGGCGGAATCCGAGATGACAGTCACCGCGTCCGCCGTTCCGAAAGAGAAAGAATGGCCCATAGTGCCGGAAGAGGTGCATATCCCCCAAGGGGTCTTTTTCGCATCGACCGCTATCTTTAAGCCTTCAGGGAACCCGGACCCGGCGTATATGCCCGCAGTGCGTCCTTTGGATGTCAGGATGCAGTTATCCCCGCCGTTTTCGATGATAATCTCATCCGTAAAGTCCGCAAGATATTCACAAAGCAGTTCGGATATGGCTCCGGCCACGGCGGCCATAGGCCCGACATGAGCTTTCATGGAAGCAGCGCACATGATCCTGACGATCCGCGGGGAATCCTCAGGGCATTCCATCGGCGCGAGGGATTCCTTAAAGAAAGGCTCCTTTCGGATATATCCGATCAGTTCTTCCCTGCAGTCTCTGATGAATCGCCGGCAAAGTGCGCTCATGTCTTCCTTTGTTGCGATCATCAGGTCGCTCTCTCCCAGCGTCACGTTATAATAAGTCAGGTCTTCAGCGATGCAGTATTCCCGGTATGTCCGCTCTTCCATTATCTTTTCTCCATGAACATTATACCTTCTTTTGTAAGCAATATTGGGGGTTTCGGCTTGCTTGATCTTAATGATACGGTTATAATTCTATCATACATTCATTAACCATTAACGGAGTACAATATGAGCCTGCTTACCAGATTGGTTTACGGGGGAACTGAAGCCTGCATCCACAATGCTCAGAATGCCATCGTCAGCGCGATAGAGGAATACGGCGCGAGATCGGAACTGCCTTTCCGCAAAACCGCTTATTCTCTGCCTATCATATACGCACTTACAGGCATAAAATGCCATACGCTTGAAGATCTTCTGAATGTACTGGAGGATATAAAAAAGAACCTGCCTGCGAACGAGGCGGATATAACCGATGACACAAAGGACGGTCTGGAATACGGCCTCACCGCTCTCATGGCTAACGAGATAACCGCTTACTGCTGCGGCCTGGCGGATCCTGCTACAACACAAGGGTTCATTCCGGATTATCAGCTGAGAAAGATAGGTTTTGATTTCTGCAGCCTTAAAATGTACGGCGTGTATATTATTTCCGGGGTGATATCGGACGAGCAGGGTGTAAACCGCATAGCGGAGCAGTACCTGAGGCAGGGCGCAGGAGTCTTCGTTCCTTCAGCCATAAAAGCCAAATACTCCCCGGGGCATGGCTCTGAGTGGGTGCTTCCCTGCGGAGAGAACAAGGAGACCGCGTTTTACGCTGTTTCCGCCCTTGTACGCATGGCTATGATGTTCGGCAGTGTCGCTCCCGGTGATAAGGCTTCCGTCATCAGGTATATCGACGAAAAAGCATACTGCTGCGCCAATGTATTCGGTGAGCTTAACAGCGAAGACATTGCCGTATGCGCAGGACTAATCACATTGGGAATACCCGTGCTTGCCAATGCTCCTCTTGGTGAATGCGTACTGCCCGGATCCTTCGAGAGCGAGTCCGAATTCTACAGCTTTGCTGAACGCTCGGTAAAAATAAACGGACTGCCGGAATACAAAAGATCCGATATCCCCGTAGGCACTAACGATGCCTTCCGTTTTGCGGATATTGCGGATAAAGAGACCGTTTACGCAGCAGGGACAGACATCGGCCGAACATGGGCGATGGCACTTACCCGCCTGCCGGACAGAATTACCGACAGGATGGTGGAGACCGTAGGTTCGGAGCGATTCATCTCCGGCAAAATAGACGAGCATCTATTCATAATGGCTGAGATCTGCGGAGAAAAGCTCAATGACATCGCGGAAGCAGTCATTGAAAGGAAGATCCCCGAATGGATCGACAGTGCAGAAGGGGTATCCTGCAGGATCGTAAACGGCAAAATGGTGCTGAAGGTCTCCAATACAGCACTAAGGAACGGATTTACTCCATATATCCTCGGAAGGATCGTTTACGACGGCATCAAGGCCGAATTTGGTGGCATCGTCGACAAAGCCCAGATATCGGTCATTTCTGACGAAGAAAAGGTCGGAAAACTCATCGACCGCGTCGGCAGACCGAAGCTGCTCCAGACAGACGACAAGACAGGAAGCATCCGCGATGATAACTGCGACAGATTCTATATATGCGCGAAGTGTTCTGCCCGCTGCCCGGGAAGGTACTGCGTCATAACCCCTTCCAGGCAGGGAGAATGCGGCAGGATAGATTACATAACAGCCATGACTTCATACAGATCCAGTGAAAAGTCCGGTTTCCAGGAAGTTTCCGCCGAATTCACCGATAAGGACAGAGGTATCTGCCCCGACGTCAACAGAGCATTGAAGGATGCCGCCGGCACGCAGCGCGAAGCGGCACTGTACGACTCAGTCATGCCCGGTACCCCTCAGATTCCGTTTGCCGAGTGTTACGCAATCACTTCCCCGGACAGGCAGGGGATCATCATCGCCTATAAGGATTATGACGGTACCGTCCCCGGAAACATCGCCTCTTACGACGAAGCCGCGCACACGGCTGACAGAGGAGAAACTGCGGAAGGGATAGAAGGCGTATCTGCCGACTTCCTTGTATCAGGGAAGTTCATGAACGCCTCCGGCGGCGTTAAAAGGATAATCTGGATGCCCAAATCGCTCAAGGACAGACTTGGCGTTCGGCTGGACAAGATCTCCGATGACGGCAACTTTTCCTACCGGGTCAGCGACGAGACCAGATCCACTGATTTCGAGCGCATCGCCGTATTGGCAGGTTATCAGAATCATCCCGCCTACTTAATGGAAAAACTATAAGAGACATGATCAGGCCATAAAATACAGTGAGTCAGCAAAAGGCAAAGCCCTCTATATACTGACTCACTTTTTTATTGCTTTCTCTCAGCAATAGATCCTCTTATGCCATCTGAAACTTCAGCGCCGCCATAGGCAGCAGAATCACTGCTGCTATTCAGCCGATAGGCGGTTCACAATTCTATCCAGTATCTCTCCAGCGTGCCCTCCGCTGAGGGCTCATTGACCGTACCGTCAAAAACGCCGCCGTTGGCAAGTATGGTCTTTCGGCTCGCGACATTATCGTCCCGACAGCAGACGAGGATCCTTTTCAGACCGACAGACCTGCAGAATGGGAAACAATCCCTCAGCATGGCTTTGGCATAGCCTTTCCTCCGTTCACTAGGCCTGACTGAGTATCCGATATTGCCGGCATACTTTTCCAGATAATCGTTGAAATAATGCCGCACCTGAAGCATTCCTGTCAGGCGGTTGTCTGAAAGACGGACGTATATGAACTGTGTAGCCTGTACCATTCCTTCGGGAACGGTGCTCTTATCCATATACCTACGGCAGTCCTCCAGCCATTCTCCAGGGTCGGCGATCCTCTTCAGGGAAGTAGTGCCGTCCATCGAACTTCCTGCGTCAAGAAATTCCCGGCGGTAATCCGCAATCTGATCCAGATATTCTTCTGTGGGGATAATAAGTCTGCACCTGCTGTCCATCCCGTGCTCCTTTTTCCCTATTATAGCACGGGAAATAAAAAAAGACAGGTCGGTTTGACCTGTCCAGCATTCTTGGTCGATGACGGGCCTATCCCACGAAAGTATAGCCTTCGTCTTCAACAGCCTTCTTCAATACAGCGTCTTCGACCTCGGCATTGAGGGTGAGGACCGCGTTGGCAGCCTCATGGCTGACGACTGCTTCGTCCACCTGAGGAAGAGCCTCCAGAGCCTTCTTGACTCTGTTCTCGCAATGCGCGCAGCTCATACCATCCACTTTGATCGTTCTTGTCATTTCTGTCTTCTCCTTTTCTCCTATTTCAGTATTTATTCCGCATCCGCTGTCGACCGTCCCGATTATCGGGCCGGTTATCGTCTCGCCTGATCTCCTGTCATGCGCTGTGTCGTACATTTTAAACAAGTTTAGTCTCAGCGCATTCGTCACAACACAGAAACTTGATAGGCTCATAGCCGCCGCTCCCAGCATCGGGCTGAGCTTTATGCCCATTCCCGTCAGAAGGCCGGCGGCAACGGGGATCCCGATCGTGTTATAAAAGAAGGCCCAGAACAGGTTTTCCTTGATATTCTTAAGTGTCGCCCGGCTCAGCCGCACAGCTGCGGCCACATCAGAAAGCGTATTCTTCATAAGGACTATCCCGGCGGCATCGATTGCTACGTCAGTGCCGGCACCGATCGCAATACCTATGTCCGCCGCAGTCAGCGCAGGAGCATCATTTATGCCGTCCCCGACCATCGCCGTCTTGCCTTTTTCCTTCAGTATCCCGATAACTCCCGCCTTTTCGTCAGGGAGGACGCCCGAGATCACTTCATCCACACCTGCCTGGGCTCCGACTGCTTTTGCTGTGCGTTCGTTGTCACCTGTCAGCATGACGACATAGATCCCCATATCCTTAAGCTCCCTGATTGCCTCAGAGCTGTCTTCCTTGATGATGTCGGCCACAGCGATCACGCCTAAAAGCTCTTTGTCTTTTGCGAAAAAGAGCGGCGTCTTGCCTTCTTCCGACAGTTTTTCGGAAATACGCAGAGCTTCCTCTGGGACATCCGCTACGGTGGAAATATACTTATAATTGCCGCCGTAAAGCACCTTGCCGTTCAGCTCTGCGGTCAGGCCGCTGCCGGGAAGAGCAGTGAAACCGCTGACTTCCTCCGCTTCAAGCCCCGCATCCTCCGATTTTCTGACGATAGCTTTTGCGAGAGGGTGTTCGCTCTTTGCTTCAAGCGAATAAGCATAGGTGAGCAGGTCACTTTCGCTTTGTGCAGAAACCGTGATGACATCCGTAACCGAAGGTTCGCCCTTTGTGATAGTCCCCGTCTTATCCAGCGCGACTATCTTGACCCTGCCCGCCTCCTCCAGGGACGCTGATGTCTTGAAAAGAATACCGTTCCTTGAGCCCTTTCCGTTGCCGACCATTATCGCCACAGGTGTAGCCAGACCCAGCGCACACGGACAGCTGATGACCAGTACCGCCACAGCGAATGTCAGCGCTTCTCCGACCGCCGCACCTTTCAGCATCCATATGATGAACGTGACCACAGCAATGCCTATCACTGCGGGGACGAAGATTCCGGAAACTTTATCAGCGGTCTTGGCAATCGGGGCTTTTGTTGCCGCCGCATCGGATACCATCTTGATGATCTGCGAAAGAGTCGTATCCTCCCCGACTCGCGAAGCACGGCAGAGGAGGTATCCCGACTGGTTGATGGAAGCGGCCGAAACGCTGTCTCCCGGGGCCTTGTCCACGGGGATGCTCTCCCCTGTCAGCGCTGCCTCATTTACCGCGCTTTCACCTTCAATGACTATCCCGTCCACCGGGATCGACTCCCCGGGACGCACAGCGAAAGTATCGCCTATCATTATGTTTTCCACGGGGACCACGGTCTCGATCCCGTCCCTGACCAGATTGGCTGTCTTAGGAGCCAGCTTTATAAGGCTCTTCAGGGCATCGGTCGTGCGTCCTTTGGAATAGGATTCCAGCGTCTTTCCGACAGTGATAAGCGTCAGTATCATCGCAGCTGATTCGAAATACAGCTCGTCCATCAGGGCAGCTGCAGCTTCCGTTCCACCCGCAGCCAGTGCATCAGTCATTTTGAAAAGCATCCAGAGGCTGTAAACAAATGAAGCAGCAGAGCCTAAGGCCACCAGGGTATCCATGTTTGGAGCACGGTGGATCACTGCCTTAAATCCGCTTATGAAGAACCTCTGGTTGATGACCATGACGATCGACGCCAGGACCAACTGGATGAGGCCCATGGCAACGTGGTTGCCATCAAAGAACTTCGGCAATGGCCATCCCCACATCATGTGGCCCATGGAGAAATACATAAGGATAAGCAGAAAACAGGCTGAAACACACAGCCTTTTGATCATAGCAGGAGTCTCTCTATCGACCAGCTCATCCTGATCGACCGCTGAAACTGCTTTGTCCGCGCCTTTAAGAGAAGCTCCGTAGCCTGCATCCTCAACAGCCTTGATGATATCGGCAGACGAAGCAGTGCCGGTGACTCCCATGGAATTGGTCAGCAGACTCACTGAACAGGAAGCCACACCTTTGACTGCAGAAACGGCCTTTTCAATACGGGCACTGCAGGCTGCACAGCTCATGCCCGTTATCGCATATTGTTCCATATATCCATTTTCTCCTTGGATAAAGTATTACTTCATCAGTTTCTTCAAGATGGAGAGCAGTTCGTCGATTGTCTCGGACCTGCCTTCCTTTAGATCAGTAACCACGCATGTCCTTATATGGTCGGCCAGCAGCTCCCGGCTGAAAGAATCGAGTGCGGCCCTGGCTGCCGCCACCTGGGTCAGGATATCAACACAGTAGATATTCTTCTCCAGCATCCCCCTGATGCCTCGTATCTGACCTTCGATTCGGTTTAACCGATTCATCAGCAGACTGACCTCCTCGGGCGTGCGTTCATCCGCCTTATGTTTATGATGAGTTTCGTGTTCCATTTATACCAGTACCTTTCGGCATTTATACCCTATTAGGGTATCTGTATTATATACCCTCACAGGGTATTTATCAAGAGAATATCACAAAAAAACGACCGCCAGCGGATGATCATGATCAGTTGGGTTTTCACGGTTTCGAATCGTTTTTAATGGCTGTCCGGGACCCGGATCATACTGATCGTGCTATAATTCTGTCAGGTAATACAGGACGGAAAAGCCATGAGCAGGAAGACAGTGGATATAATCGAATATCTGAGATGGAGGGGCGATCTCTCTTTATACGTTTCACCGATGAACGAAGTGGACTTTATGATACTTTGCAACGTTATCTGCGTCGATATGACGCCTTTTTTCACCGAAACGGAAAAGAGCCTCACGATCGGCGAACTCTCCGAAAAGTATTTTTCAGGCGGAGCAGACGAGAAAGAACGGCTCGGAGCGCTCCAGCCGGAAAAAGTACTTTCGATGTTCAAAATGCTGAAAGACACACCACGCTTTATGGACATGTCCGTAAGCGATTACATATACAAGGTAGACAGTGTGGCTGAAGAACAGTTTTGCGCCATGTGTGTAAATCTCGGGGACGGCACACGTGCCGTTATCTATCAGGGTACCGACGATACCATCGTAGGCTGGAAGGAAAACTTCAACATGTCATTTCTGGATTCCATCCCCGCACAGAGGGATGCTGCCGCTTATCTGGGCATGATCGCAGGCAAGTATCCCGAGCCTATAAAGCTGGCAGGGCATTCAAAGGGGGGCAATCTATCCATCTACGCAGCTGCCCAAAGCAGTCCGGAGGTGCTCTCCAGAATAATCGAGATCTATAATTTCGACGGTCCCGGTTTCCGAAGAGAGGTCATCGATACGGCGCGTTTCGCCGCGATCAGAGGCAAGCTCAGATCGATCGTGCCACAGGGCTCCATAATCGGCATGCTCATGGAGCGCAAGGAGGACTACGACGTTGTGCGATCCGATGCGTCGGGCGTATACCAGCATGACGGCTTTTCCTGGGAAATACAAAGAGATCATTTCGTGCACATGGAGACGGTCACCGAAGGGAGCAAATACCTCGATAAAACGATCACCGGGTGGATGAACAGTCTCACCATAGAGGAACGCCGGGAATTCATCATGGATTTCTTCGAGCTGCTTTCCTCCACAGGCGCCAAGACCCTGACGGATCTTGCCCGCGGAGGCTTCAGGGAATTTGCAGCCCTGGCCGAAAACATGAACAAGCTGGACGATACGAAAAAAGATATGATGAAGCATGTCATGAAGATGTTTTTCAGGTCTGCCGTACCGAAGCTGGCCATGCCGAAGATCACCATTCCGAAATTGACTCCGCTTAAGATAAAGAAAGGGGATGAGGGCGGTACGCAGGAAACGCAGGATTGAAACATCATTCATAAAAAACACAGGGCAAAGGCGTATTGCATGCCCTGTTTAATTTCTGCAGGCTTTCTGTTTCAAGGTTATTGCTGATCATTTATGCCCCATTACGAGGGCTTGGGAATCATAGACCGTTATCATTCCGCCTTCGCTTTCGATCGCATCGAATACTTTTTCTTCCAGTTGTACACGTTCATCAGGCGGTGATGCAATATGATCGGAATAAGTACGCATGACTCCAATATAATCCGAAGCGGTCATCTTCCTCTGAGAATAAAACATCTGTGAGACAACATCACGGAAACCGTGTGCGGACATTTCGATCTCGCTCGATCTCATGCGATCGAGTGCGGAAGGGCGCGGTCCCGAAGGTCCCCGTACGGCTTCATAGGCAGCCTGAATCTTCTGATCCACAGAGCTCCCGGACTCCCCTGCGGCGGGATAATTACGAAAGACCGCCAGCGTACCGCCGGGTCTGAGCAGCGACAGCGCCTTCATGTAGGATATCTCAGAAGGGATCCAGTGAAAGGCAGTGGCGGAATATATCAGGTCATATCGGCGGGGAGTATCAAACACAGCGAAGTCGGCCGTCATCAGGAACAGATTCTTATACCCCGCGAACTTTTCGCGGCAAAACTCGATCATATTCTCCGATATATCGACAGCATCGACATTGCAGCCGGCTTCAAGAAAGGGGACTGTAGCCTTACCGGTCCCTATTCCGATCTCGAGGATCACGCTTCCCTCCCCGATACCGCTGCATGCAAATATGGCTTCTGTCAGCCCGCTGCAGTACTCAGGCCGGAATCTGTCATATTCCTCCGTAATATCTCCGAAAACTTTCCCGTCTATATCATTACCCATCGAGCTCTATTATCTCCTGTGCTTGTATCAGGCACTTTATATTGTATAATAGTGCCAATTTAGAAACAAATACTATCATAACGGATAAAAGCAAGGACAAGACATGAGAATACTCTATCATATCGCGGTATTTTTCTCCCATCTGACGTACACTCTCTTACGGCTGCTTGGCCGCAATGCCTCACATGCCCCCGGAGTAGTAGCCATGGCGATATGCCCAAGGTATCTGGAAATGGTGCCGAAAGCCAGGATATGCATCTGTGTGACAGGCACAAACGGCAAAACCACCGCAGCGAATATGCTGACTGACTGTCTGACAGCCGCAGGCTACAAAACAGTGAGCAACAGACTTGGCTCGAACATAGCCCCAGGGATAGCGGCAGCGCTTACAAACTCAACTAACTGGTTCGGTGCATGCAAGGCGGATGCCACAGTCTTCGAAGTGGATGAAAGGGCTTCACGCCTGATCTTGCCCTACGTCAAACCCGACTTCCTGGTAGTGACGAACATTTTCCGTGATTCCCTCAAACGAAACGCGAATCCGGATTATATTTTTTCTATCATAAACGACTATACGCCTGCGACCACCAAACTGATCCTTAACGCCGACGACCTCGCCAGCGTAGCCCTCCGGCCAGATAATCCGAGGTCTTACTATGGCGTAGCTCCTCTGGAAGGCGATATCACTGAACCAATAAACCTGGTATCCGACAACTCCACGTGTCCGAAATGCGACACGAAACTGGTCTATGATTACCTGAGATACCATCATATCGGACACGTGCACTGCCCCAAATGCGGCTTTGCTTCCCCGGCTGCCGATCACCTCTTTACTGTGCCGGATGTACACGGCAATGTGATCTATGACGAGCATAACGGTGAGAAGACTGAATACCCGCTGATCTCATCGATCGTGTTCAACATCTATAACGAATCGGCAGTTATCGCGTGCCTCAGCGAGGTCGGACTGACCAATGAGAAGATCCAGGAGATCATGCGCAATACCGCAGTTCCAGATACAAGGCTGAAGGAAGAAAAGATCGGAGACATCAGCGTTATTATGGCCATGTCCAAGGGACAGAGCTGCATATCTTCCTGCAGGACCTTCGACTATGTTTCAAATGAGCCCGGAAACAAAGTGGTCATGCTGGTACTGGACGATTATTACGACAGGAAGAATTCGGTGGAATTCATTGGCTGGATATACGACGTGGATTATGAGTTTATGGCAAGACCCGGTGTGGTTCAGGTTGCAGCTGCCGGGCCGCGCTGCTGGGATCACAGGGTACGCCTTCTCATGGCAGGAGTAGAGGAAGACAATATCCTCTGCTGTCTGGACGAACTGCAATGCACAGAACTGGTGAGAACTGACGGAGTGGATAAGATCTACATTCTCTATGACACTTCCACATACAACTTGGCTGTCAAAGTAAAAGAAAAGCTTATTGCAAGACTAAAAAGGGAGGAAGCAAAATGCGAATAGAGATTCTGTACCCCGAAATATGCACGCTCTACGGCGACAAAGCCAACGGGCGCTATCTTAAGGAATGCCTGCCTCAGGAAGAGTTCATCTATACACCGATAAGCGAATACCCCGCCTTTCTTAATGCGGATATCGACGTTGTCTACATCTGCTCGATGAGTGAGAAAAATCAAGAGAAGGTGATCGAAAAACTGAACGGAAGAAGGGCGGAATTAGATGCAGCATTTGCAGGAAATACCTTCTTTCTCATGACCGGGAACGCTTTTGAAATCTTCGGGAAAAGAATCCTACGCGAGGATAAGAGCGAGATAGCAGGACTCGGTGTTTTCGACTGCTACAGCGTCCGCCAATCTCCAAAACGCTTCAACTCTCTGACAATGGGTAATTTCAGTGACACGGAGATCGTAGGCTACACCAGCAGATTCTCACATACCTTCGAATGCAGTGAAACACCGCTTTTTGAGGTGACCCTCGGCAGCGGACTGAATCCCGGTTCCAAGAAGGAAGGCATAGAAAGGGAAAACGTATGGGCAACCTACACACTCGGCCCGCTGCTCATAGCAAATCCCTATTTCACGAAAAAACTTCTCGCTAAAATCGGACGTCCTGCGGACACGATCCCCTATGAGGAAGCCATGGTCAAAGCTTACGATGTAAAGAAGGAAGAATACAAGAAACCGGGTCTGGAACTTGCATGATGGATACCACACAATACCGCCCTACAAAAGCAATCATTGATTTATCCGCCATAGAATACAACACGAGGAAGATCGTAGAGTCATATCCGGAATACAAATACTATATCGGGGTCATCAAGGCGAACGCTTACGGTTTTGGTGCGCTGGACGTGATACCTGCCCTTCTGGAAGGTGGAATAAACTATCTGGCCGTGAGTCTGACGGAGGAAGCACTGGCCATCAGAAAAATCTATAAGGATATCCCGCTGATGCTGCTTGTTCCTTCTGAACCGGAGGCTCTCGAGATCTGCGCTAAAAATGATATCTGCGCTACTGTTGCCGTTAAGGAGCAGGCGATCGAAGCTGCAGGAATAAATGGCCTTAAGGTATTTATCAGGGCAAACGGCGGAAGAGATCTCTTTGGCGGGCCGATGAACAGGGAAGGTTTTGAAGAGATCTACAGCATATTAAAAAACGGAAAATGCGCACTCACAGGAATCTTCCTTCACAACTATCTGCCTGAAGACAAGGATGTCACTGCTGCAGAATATGCCGTATTTGAAGAGATGGTCTCCAGCATAAATCTGAGCTCTCTCGATATCGTCAGCACGTCCAACAGCCTGAGTCTGCCGAGGTTCCCGAAAAAACAGTACTGCAATGCATGCCGAATAGGAAATATGATATACGGCATAGAAAATGCCGATCTGGGGCTTAAGGATACTTTTTTACTCACTACCGAAGTCAAGCAGGTGGTGACACTGAACAAAGGACAGGCCATTGCATACGGAGGTGCATATACCGCTGGAGAAGATGACGAAAAGATCGCCGTTCTGCCGATCGGATACGGCGACGGGTTCTACAAGGCCAATGCCGGCAGGGATATCTTTATCAATGACAAAAGATATAAACTGCTCACCGTCACGATGGATATAACATTGGCAAAGGTCGATAAGGCGGTAAGCACTGGCGACGAAGCTGTGCTAATCGCAGGGAACCGCCATCTGGACGAGATCGCAGAAGCAACTCATTCGGTTGCGGAGGAGGAGTTATGCATGTTGGGCGACAGGGTCAGGAAGATCTACCTGAAAAAGGGAACCGTAATATCAAAGTAAGTCCGTGATGTACTGAAAACAGTACAGATACGGATATCTTAAGCGGACAGGTGACAGAATAACAATACTTTGATTCTGCATGTTAAACCAATATATTAATGCAAATTAACAAATTTAGTGAAAGCGAATATACAATAAACGCTGTTTGATATATAATTATCATGTGAAAGTGTTTTAAGGAGAAATACCGTGTACTACGTTTACATTATGACCGACAGACAGCACCGCTCTTTTATCGTCGGCGGAACTAATAACGTTATGGCATCAGTGAATAAACAGAAAGAGCAGCAGATAGACGAAGACGGCGAAAACAAACAGGCTCCGATGACCAAGCTCGTGTATTTCAAAGAATTTCCTGAACGTAACGATGCCTTTGAATTCGCCAAGCAGATATCGGATCTCAGCCGCGCAGAAAGGGTTGCGCTGATAGAATCACTGAATCCGGATTGGGATAACCTTCTGCCCTACTTCACAGGGCATATCGTTGTTGACGACTAAAAAAAACCTTTGACCGGGTTTTTTTTGTATAAACATAATATCGGAGGTATGCATCAATATGAAAAAGATCTTATTCATCAACGGCGGCATGAGAACGGGCGGCAATGGTGACGCAATCATGAAAGCCGCGATGGAATCCGCGAAGGCAAAAGGTGCTGAAGTCATCGACTTCAAGCTGAGGGAGACCAACCTGCTGCCATGCACGGGCTGCGGACGTTGCAAGTCCGAAAAAATGGCCTATAAATGCAAATGGCATGACGGCTTTTCAAGCATTCTCCCCACTTTGTTGGAAGCTGACGGAATCGTTTTTTCCTCTCCCATCTATTACGGCTATATTTCCGGTCCTGCAAAGTCTTTCGTAGACAGGCTCTACTGCCTGATGAATCCTGCCAAAGGTCCTCTTGCCACAAAGAAGAAGAAGTTCGGTGTAGTGCTGACCTTCGGAGGCACACCTGAAGAAGCCGCACAGGAATTGGCTGAAAAAGTCAAGGGTTACTTCAGGATGACCGGAGCCGACGAACTGAAAACAGTGCTCAGAGGAAAATGTGCCGATAAAAAAACAGCTGCCAAAGACGAAGCCACGATGGCCAAGGCAAAAGAACTCGGTGAGTGGCTGGCGGAATAATCAAAATCTAAGTGTAAAATAAAAAGGACGGTCTTCATTATAAAGACCGTCCTTTGATTATTCTTGAGTTTTTCAACCAAGATCTTCGCCGTTGGAAGCTATCACTTTTTTATACCAGAAGAATGAATCCTTACGGGAGCGGTCCAGAGTGCCGTTCCCGTCGTTGTCTTTATCGACGTAGATATAACCGTATCTCTTCTTCATTTCTCCTGTTCCTGCAGAAACCAAGTCGATGCATCCCCAGGAAGTGTATCCCATCAGCTCCACTCCATCCCCGATAGCCTGTTTCATCGCTTTGATGTGCTCGCGGATATAGTCGATTCGGTAGGTATCATGGATGCTACCGTCAGCCTCCACAGTGTCCACGGCGCCGAGTCCGTTTTCCACAACCATGAGCGGGATCTGGTAACGGTCATATAACGCATTAAGCAGGTATCTGAGGCCTGTCGGGTCGATAGTCCAACCCCAATCACTGGCTTTGAGGTAAGGATTCTTAAGACCGTGCAATCCACCTCCCGCACCACTTATAACCTCAGGATCAGCGCTGACACAGCCCGAAGAATAGTAGCTGAATGAGAAGAAGTCTACCTTTCCCTCCTTGAGTATCCTTGCATCATCAGGCTTTATATCAAGTTCGATTTCGTTCTCTTTCCAGTAACGTTCGGCAAAGTGGGGATACGCGCCTCTCACCTGCACATCTCCGCAGTAGTAATCCCCGATCTGCATGCTCTCCTGAGCAGCAAGAACGTCCGCAGGATTAGGGGTATAGGGGTACTGACACATTCCGACCAGCATGCAGCCCATTTTTATCTCCGGATCTATCATGTGTGCAGCCTTGACAGCAAGTGCACTGGCCAAGAACATATTATGCAGTCCCTGAAAACGTTTATTCTTAAATGAAACAGGGTCCTCACCTCTATTTATCGCTTCCTGTTCCTCATCGGTGGGAAGTATGCCTCCGCCCATAAAGGAACCGAATGCGTTTGTGAGCATGTTTATCTCGTTAAAGGTCAGATAGTATTTGACCAGGCCCTTGTATTCTTTTATTACTGTCTCAGCGTATCTGACAAAGCAGTCAATGGAACGCCGGTCAGCCCAGCCGTTCCACCTTGTGACCATGCTGTAAGGCATTTCATAATGAGAGAGCGTTACCAACGGCTCTATGCCGTATTTACGGCATTCTTCAAACAGGGAACGGTAGTGTTCTATTCCTGCTTTATTCGGTTCCTTATCGTCGCCGTTAGGGAATATCCTTGTCCATGCGATCGAGAGTCTGTATACTTTAAACCCCATCTCCGCAAAGAGTGCTATGTCCTCTTTATAGCGATGATAATGATCGATTGCCTCATGAGACGGATAATAGGTACCGGGTTCCGGTTCTTTTGTGATCCTTCTGGCCTTATCCACTGCACCGCCTGTCATGACATCGGCAGTTGACAGACCCTTGCCTTCTTCGTTATAGGCTCCTTCCAACTGATTGGCGGCTGTGGCTCCGCCCCAAAGGAAACCATCCGGAAACTTTTTATTCATAAATGTCCTTTCTGATTTAAAAGTGATGTATTGCTCCTCGCTTATGATATCAGATTATGATGTTGACAATCAATAATACTAACGCAACTACAAACTCTTAGTGTTCCTTCAATCGTAGGTGGTATAATTCAGTAGGTCCAGTACGGGCTCTCCCTTCAATATATTCATATGGTAACAGGAATCTGCCGGATCCCTTATGGCACGGTTTTTCCCCACTTTTATCAAGCTTCAGCGAGAATACTCCCGCTTCTGTAAGCGGTGAGATGAATCGCATCAGAGTCTTGCTGAAAGCTGAGCAGTGATTCTGAGTGCTTAACAAACATTGCCTGAGTTCTGCTTTCTCTGTTCTTTTTGACATGTATAAGGCAGAAAATCGAACATATGTTTGCGAAATACTCCTTCCTGTGC